>JBKPSH010000108.1:0-9871 GCA_046734955.1 Acidobacteriota bacterium | reverse complement strand
TCCAGCCGCTTCAAGCATCTCGGCTGCTGACGTTGCCATGTCGGCAATCATCGCCCGCTCGTTCTCGCTCCACGTCATGTGAATCCGCAGCACCGGAATGCCGAACACGTCGACGACGTCGCGATCGAGTTCGACATAGTTGTCGCGGCGCGGCAGGCATTCGCCGAACCCTCCGAGGTTCAGCGCGACGACCGGGTCGAGCAGCGCTTTCTTGAACGGCTCGCCGAAGCCAGGCGCGCTCCAGTTGAAATCCGCGGTGCCACCGCCCCATCCTCCCTGGAATCCGTATCCGCGAAGGAACGCCTTCGATTTCGGTCCTTTCCAAGTGTTTCGAAAGCGAATGACATAGATGCCGTTGGGCCGCCGCGGCGACCCCAGCGACGGCTTTGCCGGCATGTCCGGGAACTCGCCGGTCGCGCCGCCGCCATTCCAGACGTGATCCTGCAGGTAGTGGCCGAGGACACCGCTCGAATTCGCGAGCCCGTTCGGAAATCGCGCGGACGCGGAGTTGAAGAGGACGCGCACCGACTCGAGCGCCTGCGCGCAAAGTACGACGACCCGGCCGTAGACTTCCCTTGGTTGGCGCGTCTGGCGATCGATGTAGAGGACGCCGCGCGCGCGCGGCGCTTCGCGGTCCATCAAGATCTTGTAGACCATTGCGTCCGGTATGTGCGTGCAGTTACCAGTCCCCAGCGCGTCGGTCATCGTCGTGAACGCCGAGTTGAAGTACGAGCGCGTGACACAGCCGCGCTCGCACGGTCCGCAGTAGTGGCAGGCGGCGCGCCCGTTCAACGGCCGTGTGATGTTTGCGGTGCGGCCGATTGTCACCGTGCGTCCGAGCTTTTGTTTCACGCGAGTGCGCAGACGCATTTCTGGACACGTGAACGGCATCGGCGGAAGGAATCGGCCATCGGGCAATTCGTACACACCTTCGGCAAGGCCGCTGATCCCGACGTAGTCCTCGACGATGTCGTAGTAAGGCGCGAGGTCTCGGTAGCCAAGCGGCCAGTTCATGCCGTGACCATCAGCAGACGCCGCCTTGAAATCTAAATCGCTGAAGCGGTAGCTCTGGCGGGCCCACACGTTGGTGCGTCCGCCCATAATGCGCATCCGCCCTTGCCAGCTGAATGGCTTGCCCGCCGGGGTCGTATACGGCTCTTCGAGATCGTTGGCAAACCAATCATAATTGTGCTCGCTGCACGCGTAGCACTCGCTCTGACGCGGGCGCGTTCTGCGAACGATCTCCGGCGCGCGATTGCGGTACTTGAGTTCGAAATCCGGCCTGTGCTCGCGAAAATCGGCCAGTGTGTGACGACGCCCGGCGTCGACGACGGCGACTTTCAGTCCCGACTCAGCGAGCCGCTTCGCGGCCCAGCCGCCAGACGCTCCGGAACCGATAACGATTACGTCGTACGCGGTCGTGATTTGAGAGTGCACGCGCCCTCAGGTGAACGTGCTCGCCGCGTCTGTCGCGCTCATAGCGAGCTCAGCGGGTGAAGACGGCAGCGGGCAAACTGCGAGGGCGCTACCGTAACAAACGCGATGATCCCCGTCAACGCGTCGCGCCGCGTGCTAGACTGCGCGCTCGATGCGCGACGATCTACCTGATCCCGGACGGCGCCACGTCATCCAGCATCTCGCGATGGGTGCTGGCGGCGTCCTGGTCTTCCCGCTGGTCGCTTCTGCTCATCCGATTCAGCATCATCTGCGGGATCAAGATGCGGTCGCGCTCGCCGATACGAAAGCAGTCGCTGCGGATTACGTTCCGGAGTTTCTCGATCCACATCTGCTCGACACACTGGACAAACTCGCCGAGCAGATCGTGCCGGGATCGACGAAGGCCAACTCGGCGCAGTTCATCGATCAGCTGCTCTCTGTGACGCGGCTCGATCAACAGCGGGCGTTCCTGCAAGCGCTGGGCTCATTCGAGCAGCTCGCGCAGACGCGCGCCCAGGCGCCGTGGGCGAGCCTCACCGAGGCGCAGCAGTACGAGCTTCTCACGTTCGCGTCGATTCAGAAATCGGGAGCACCGAGCGATGCGCGCGCAGGGGCACGTCCAGCACACGTTACTATCCGCGACCACTTCGAGAATCTGAAGGGATGGATCGTCGGCGCGTACTATTCGTCTGAGTCGGGAATGCGGGAGCTAGGCTGGACCGGCAACATGTTCTTCACAGCACTTCCAGGATGCGATCATGCCGATGGGCACGGGTGATCATGGCAGCGCAAACGCAACGTAAGTTCCACCCGATGGCGCATCCCACTTGCCGCCGCCAGCTGCGATGACGACGAACTGTTTTCCGTTCACCTCGTAGACGGCAGGCGTGGCATTCCCGCCGACGTCGACCTCCACCGTCCGAAGCGCGTATCGCCGTGTGAAACGCTTGCCGCAAAGTATTCGCCGTAGCCGTGTTCGTTTCGGAACCCGGACGCAACATGCGCTGGCGGATAGCCGAGACCGCGCACGAACTCGCGTGCGGACAATTTCAGGGCCATTCCCTGCGGCGGTTGATCGCGCAGCTATTGTGGGATCATCAAATTCGATGCAGATTTGATGAGGCACAGCAATGCTCGATCTAGCCAACGACATCCGCTCGCTCAGTGACTTCAAGCGCAACACGCTCGAACTGCTCGAGCGCCTCCGGGAGACCGGGCATCCCCTGGTGCTGACGATCAACGGCAAGGCGGAGCTGGTCGTGCAGGATGCGGAGGCCTATCAGGCTCTTCTCGATCGCGTGGAGACGATCGAGGGGATTCAGCGGGGATTGGCGGATGTGCAAGGCCGGTCGCACGAAGCCCGTGCGGCAGGTGTTTGCTCGGCTCCGCCGCAAGCATGGCATACCGCGTTGAAATCGCCAGGAACGCGGAGGCCGATCTCGAGGAGCTTTACCTGTGGGTCGTTGCGCGATCGTTGACGATGTGACGAATGTGGTGCGCGTCGTTCATGTCAGGCGCGGCGCCAGGTGGCGACCGGCGGCGGAAGAAATGACCGGGGAGTAGCATCCGCGCCTCCGAAGACGAGGGATCGAATGGACATCCGACGTGTCTCCTGACAGGACGACCGACCGGCCTGAGTAGTCGATCCTGTAGCCGTGTGCGGGTGCGATTGCGCGATGGTCCACTGGGATGGCGCTCACCCGCAGACCATCACGTTCATACACGAGGCCCGGCTCGATCTCGCGCGTATTGATCTCGGCACCAGCCGCCGGCACAAGGCCGGCCGTTTCTTCGACTCGCGCGTTGATATCTATGCTGAACGCCAGCTTGAGGGCATTCATCATTGCGATCGTGCCACTGGGACCGAACACCTCCCATGGTCTGTTCCGCCGTGGACTGCACCCAGCCCGTCAGCCACAAGTCTGGGATCCCAACGACATGATCCGAGTGCAGGTGGGTCAGGAAGACCGCATCCGGCACGCCAGTCTGTGCGAGGCGTTGGTGCGCGCCGCGTCCAACATCGAACAGCAGCGTCTGGCTGCCCGCCTGAATCATGATGTAGGGACCGAATCGATCGACTTCCGGAATGGGCGATCCGGTACCAAAAAGAGTGACCACGATCTCTTGACCGGGAACCTCTTGCGCTGCCAGGCAAGAGAGCAGCGCAACCGCCACCAGGACTGACTTGTTGACATCGAACAAAAGGCCGGAAGCCCGTTTCGGATCGTGCCGAGGGGCTGAGCACGAACATAGAGACGCCCCTATTTGATCAGCGCTCTCCATCCCAATATGACGCTGAACTCGCGGGGCGGCTTCAGATCGCTCTGGTGCTGGAAGTAGACGACCCGCCCGTCGAGCGAGACGTCGTAAATCGTGTTCTGGTGGCGTTCACCAAATGGAGGAACGTTGAGCTTCGTCGCGGTGCCGAAGGAAAGCCCAGCGTTCGCGCCCGGGCGGACGGAGACTGCGAACAGCTGGCCCTCCAGTCCTGCGAAGAAGAGCTCCGTGCCGTCGTGCCGCCACACCGGCTGATCCCCGCCGCCGCTCGAGACCACGGATCGCCGTGGCGGACCGCTCAGGCTGCGAACGGACACTTCCGCCCGCCCCGTCTCGTCGGACACATACGCGAGCCAGCGACCATCTGGCGAGATCCGCGCGTCGCGTTCTGTAAAGGGTTCGGCGAGGAGCGGTTGCGCCTGACCGTCGGATGCAACCGGCATGGCCCAGACGTCTGTACGGCCCACCGTGAGCACGAGGAACCGTCCGTCCGGTGACCAGTCACTGGGCTCGCACGGTGACTTGGGACACGCCATCGTCTCTCTGACACCGCTGCCGTCCGATGCCGCAATGCCGATGGTTGGCTTGTCGAGCGTGCCGGCGCGATACGCGACCCGGGTTCCGTCAGGCGACCAGACGGGCATCACATCTAGGTCGGCTGACGTGGTCAGTCGCAGCGTGGAGCCGCGTTCGAGATCGTCGACCCAAATATCCGGGTTCGATCGCACGGGATCTACTCGATGCCGCGCCAGACGTTTCCCGTCGGGTGAGACCCGTGGAGCGCCGGTGAGCTGATTGTCGGGGTCCACCCGCAGGTTGGAACCGTCGCGGTCGATGCGGGCAATCCGATTGCCCCATGGGATGACGCCGGAGGCGTAGGCCAATACCGTCGCCGACGCGCTCATCAGCGCTGGATCGTGAGGCGTCGCGGGCGTCGCGTTCGTGTCGAGAGCGCGTGCCTCGCCGGTGACCACCAGGCGGACCACGTCGAACGGGCGCACTTCAATGCGACCATCCTTCGCCGACAAAAGAAGTCCCTCAGACCGACTCGCGCCGGGTGCGTAAATCGCGCCGGAGTCACTGAGAAAAACCGGCCGTGCAGATTGCGCTGCCAGTTCGTCGAGACTGCCTACGTACACGCCGCGGCGACCGTCGTCCACGGACAATCCGAGGTACAGGAAATGTCTGCCGTCGGGCAGAAACGACGGCCACCGATGACTCACATCAGCTTGTTTGATATCGAGCGTTGTGACTGGTTCCACGCGCCCTCCCTGATCTGACACTCGCAGCAGGGGAGAATCGCGATAGTTCGGTTGGAACACGATAACGCCCGCCGGACTCCAGCTACCACCTTTGGCATCCGGCGCATCGGCGATGTCTGTAACCGGACCGCCGGCCACCGCGATTTTCCGCAATTTGCCTCGGGCAAAAAACCCGATCCAGTGGCCATCCGGCGACCAGAACGGCTGATCCGCCGAGGTCGTACCCGGCAGCGCGTCAGATTGGACCGACGACAGGTCACGCACGTACAACTGTGCGGAACCCGCCTCCGAGATACCTGACCACACGATGCGATGTCCGTCGGGGGAGACGACCGGCGCCGACGACAAACCGGCGTCCGGGGGCAGTGCCCAGTTGAAGCGTGCCACTTCGTGGTTCGGTGCGACAGCGGACCGGCGCCCCATCGACCATGCCCACCATGTCAGGGTCAGTACCGACGCGGCGAGGGCAACGATCCACGTCCGCGCGGTCACACGATGTGCGGATCCGGCTGTCGTCGGTCCGAGTCGTGCGCGTACGCCTTCAGTGTGCGTGGAAGGCTGCTCGAGCGCCCAGACCAGGTCGGCCGCTGTCTGGAACCGGTCTTCTGGCGCCTTTCGAAGAAGGCGCGACACGATCCTTTCTATCGACGCTGAGACATCGGCACGGTCGCGCAGCAGATCTGGCGCGGCGTCGTGGACGATTGCATGCAATGTGTCGACGGTGTTCTCGCGTGCGAACGCACGTTGGCCGGTGAGCATCTCGAACAGAATCGAGCCCAGAGCAAAGAGGTCGGCACGGCCGTCGGCCTCACGGCCCTGAATCTGCTCGGGCGCCAGGTAGCCGGCGGTCCCCAGAAGGATTCCGGTGAGCGTCGACGCGCTGCTGTCGCGCCGTACGGCTTCTGGGGCCAGTTTCGCGATGCCGAAGTCGAGGATCTTGGTCAGGCCCGCGCGGGTGAGGAAGACGTTCTCCGGCTTGAGATCGCGATGAACGAGTCCGGCGGCATGTGCAGCTACGAGTCCGCGGGCGATCTCGATGCCTATCCGACGAACGTCCGATTCAGCAACTGGGTCCCGGTCGAGTCTGTTCCGCAGCGTTTCACCCTCGAGCAGTTCGACGACCATGAACGGCTGGCCGTCGTGCGTGCCAACGTCGAATACCTTGACGATGTTCGGGTGATCGAGCGATGCCGTGATTCGCGCTTCACGAAGAAAACGTTCGACGCGCCGGTCGTCTGCTACGCCGAGCGGCGCGAGCGTCTTCAGCGCGACCTGACGAGCCAGCCGTGTGTCGGTCGCCCGATAAACGACGCCCACACCGCCGCGAGCGATCAGCGCGTCGATCCGGTACGGACCGACGCGCGTACCGGGCTTCATGGCCGCCTCGTCAGAAGCCAGTTCGGCGGCGGTCAGCACGAAGGCGGGCGTTTCGAGGAATCCCGTCATTGACAAGCTCGCCGCGACAAGCGCATCCGCCTCGGCGACCAGATCTGGCGACGTGGCTGTGAGCTCGTCACGAAGCCGCGGCCGCTCGGCGGAATCGGCGTTCAGCCAGGCGTTGTGCCACTCCGACAACCGGTTCCATTTATCGGTGCTCATCGCTTCATTGCCGTCGCTGCGTCGAGAGGCGCTCGTAGAGCCAGGCTCGCGCGGTATTCCAGTCGTTGATCACGGTGCGCGTGGTGACGCCGAGCGCCTCAGCGGTCTCTTCGACGCTGAATCCACCGTAGAAACGCATTTCAACGACTTGCGCCGGTCGCGGGTCGAGTGCGGCGAGCTCAGCGAGCGCGCTCTCGAGCGCGATGACATCCACGCTGGCACCGGGCGCAGCCACATCGAGATCCTCGATCGGGAGGGGCGCTTCACCTCCGCCGCGCTTCGTCGCCCGGCGCGCGCGCGCTGCATCGACGAGCACGCGCCGCATCATCTTCCCGGCAGTGGCGAAGAACTGCGCGCGGTTCTTCCAATCGACGTCGCGCCAGCCGAGCAGCCGCAGGTACGACTCGTTGATCAGATCGGTCGGCTGCCAGGCGTACGCGGCCCGCTCGCCGGCCAGCATCCGCCTTGCCATCTGCCTCAGCTCGTACTGCACCAGTGACGCCAGTTCGGCAAGCGCGTCGGGATCACCCTGCATCCACGCCTGCAGCAGCCCGGTGACGTCGCCGGTCCGTTTCACGCGGGGCAGTGTAATGCCGCTGCACTTTCTACGAGCGGATTTCGCCGGCTCGACGTGAAGGTCATTGAACGGCCGCATCCGCTTTCACTTTTCCATTGCAGTTTCCGCCTGACTAGATGAAGTCAGGAGGAGCGACATGAATCGAACGAGTTTCGCAGTGGTGGGGCGGATCGGCATGGCGGGCGTGCTGAGCGCGGGTGCGCTCATCGGCGCCGGATGCGGGCGGGAGGGTGTGAGGGAGGCAAGCGCCCTAGTCGGGCCCAGTGCGGTGGCGGCAGCGGGCGAGCCCGGGTCCGGAGTGGCCGCCGGAGCCGTGACGGCGCAGGCGTTTGGCCTCACGCCCGCCGAGCTGATCGAACGCGGGTGGAGCTGCCGGATCACACCGGTCGGTACCACGGCGTGCAGCCCTCCCGGCCGAGGCCTGCCCGTGTTCGGCGCACCCGAGGACCGGCCACCGAGCTACCTGGTGCATGTGTTTGACACAGGGACGACTGAGTACCTGGGTTTCTCGCGGATGATCCGCACTGACCTGTACCAGGGCGAGACTTGCCCGGCCACGGGTGCGGCCTACACGTCCCTGCCGCACATTGGCTACTACGAGTGCTTCAACCCGGTCAGCTGACCACAACACATCATTCGGCCGCTCGCCGCAACCGCCTGTCTGGCCGTACCGCAGTGGAAGCCCGGCCCGAGCCGGCGGTTGCGACCGCGCGCCTGCTCCCCCTGCCGTAGGACTACATCCGGCTCAAGTATCCGCTCGACCCGACGACGCTCAAATCGGTCCGCGTGTTCGACAAGGCGATGACACGTTCACGATGGTTGACGTGTTGCTTACCAAGTCAGAAACAACCCGAGTTCCTCCAGGAACATCGACCAGGCAGGCTCCTCCTCGAGCATCAGATGGTTCGAGCTTGGCAGCGATACGTATCGCGCACCCGGGATCCCGGCCGCCAACTGCCGACCCGCCTCCGCGGGCACGGCCTCATCCCGATCACAGTGAATGACGAGCGTCGGGCACTTTACCTGCGGCAACAATCGTCGAACATCGAGCTCGTCGTCGCGTTCCATCAGGCGCGCCGCGTTTTCCGGTGACGTGGAGACGCGCTGAAGTTCGTCGAACCACTTCTCGTGCTCCGGTGTGGCCTCGGGAATGAAACGGCAGGTAAACGTTCTGCAGAACGCGGGGTTGTTGAGTCCCCATCCAAGCCGTAACAGGCTCGTAAGCGCGCGCCGCGCCTCGAGATCCTGCAGCGTGCCGCGGTGGCTCCAACCCGCCGCAAACGCCCCGTAGAGCACCAGGTGCGTCACTCGTTCAGGATGCTTTGCGGCATAGGCGATCGCGATCGAACCGCCTCGAGAAATGCCGAGGAGGGGAAACCGATCGAGTCCCGCCGCGTCGACAACCGTTTCGAGATCGCGGACCCAGGTGTCGAAACTCACATCGTCGACGTCACGCTGCGACATGCCGTTGCCACGTTCGTCGTAGCGAACGAGCCGGTGATGTCGTGACAGTTCGGAGTACCAGTGGCGCCAGATCGGGCTGCCCCATTCAAAGTCGAGATGCGTGAGCCAGTTTGATGCCTTTACGAGGGGGGGCCCGCTGCCGGTCATCGCGTAGGCGAGCCGAACGCCGTCGCTCGTGGTGCAGTACCGGATTTCCTGGCGCGTCTTCGCGGCCGCCGAGGCTGACGCTGTCGAGGGCCGGGCGGGTGTGGCGGCGATGGTGTCGACCGGCGCGACGAATCGATAGCCGACGCGCGGCACGGTCTCGATGTACTGCTGCCCCGTGGCTCGTTCGCCGAGCGCTTTCCGCAGCACTGAGACGTTATGGTTGAGGTTGTTTTCCTCGACCGTCGTTTCCGGCCAAATCGCGTCCAGCAGTTCCTGCTTGGTGACGAGGCGCCCGGCATTCTCGACCAGCACGAGAAGCGTGTCGAAGACTTTAAGCCGCAGCGGGATCATCTCGCCGCCGCGTGACAGACGCCGCTCGCGCGCGTCCAGATGAAACGGCCCGAACTGATATTGGCGATGGACTGCGGTGTCAGCCTCCACCCGGGATACCTCACGAAAACTTCAGAAACACGCCAGCGTTCTCAAAGGACGCGGCCGAGCGTTCGATTCTACCCTCTCGAGTGCGCGGATCGAAACCGCGAGAAGGAGCCAGACAATGCCGAACCTGCTTCCCGACCAGACCTTCTACCCGTCGCCGACGATGGCGATGCAGGCGCCGACGGAGACCCTTGCCTACGTGGCGCTGCTCAATCCTGATCCGACCAAGAGCGACGCGCTCGCCGTGCTGGACGTCGATCCCGCATCCCCAGCCTATGGCGCGCAGATCGCCCACGTGGACATGCCTCAGACCGGCGACGAGTTGCACCACTTCGGTTGGAATGCGTGCAGTTCGTGCCTGTGCCCGACCGCGCCCCATCCGCACATGCAGCGTCGCTATCTCGTCGTACCAGGTCTGCGATCGTCGCGCATCCACATCTTCGACACTGTTCCAGATCCGCGACAGCCACGCCTCATCAAGCTGATCGAAGCCGAGGAAATGATTCGGAACACCGGCTATAGCCGCCCACACACGACGCACTGCGGGCCGGACGGCATTTACATCAGCGCCCTGGGCAATGCGGACGGTGACGGCCCCGGCGGCATCTTCGTGCTCGACCCCGAAACATTCGAGATCAAGGGCCGTTGGGAGAAAGAACGCGGGCCGCAG
>JBKPSH010000107.1:0-14091 GCA_046734955.1 Acidobacteriota bacterium | reverse complement strand
TGTTTCATGACCGGCTCCTATCGATGCGGCTCTGGCGCCGCGAGGCGTTAACCCGCGATTTCGGTGGCACAGACCACCTTGTCGAGTGCGACAGCACTACGACATTACGATAGCGGGCCGGTCATTCCATATTGTCTAATCACTGATCACTGATCGTGAATCACTCATCGTCGAATCATCGAATCCTCATCTACTAAAGGAGCGTGGAAAGAAAGGGCGTCGGCACAGGTGACGTGACAGCCTGGTTGACTACAGCTGTCGTCAGTGCTAGATTGGCCGGTGACGACAACTGTAGTCACGCGATGCCTGAAACATCGATAGGCGAACAGGAACTGGCCCTCCTCCGTCACATCGCCGACCGGGGCAGCTCGACGGTTGCGGAAGCAGTCGAGCATTTCGGCACCCCGCGGGGCCTCGCGCGCTCGACGGTGCTCACGATGATGGAGCGCCTGAGAGGGAAAGGGCACCTCGCTCGCCGCCTCGCCGACGGCGTGTATCGATACCGCACCCGCGCATCCTCCGCCGAGTTGCTCAAGAACGCGGTTGAACGATTCGTCGAGCGCAATCTCGACGGATCGGTCACGCCGTTTCTCGCCTATCTCGTTGAAGCGCATCGGCTGTCCAGTGCCGAGATCAAAGAGCTCGAGGAACTGGTTGCCCGGCTGAGCGCGGATCGGAGAAAGGATCGGTGACACGATGATCGCGACACTTACCCGTGCATCGATCGAAGGTGCGGTGCTCGTCGGGGTGGTCTGGACGCTTGCCCGGCTGCTTCGGGTGTCTCCGGCAGCCCGCACTGCGCTCTGGTGGTGCGCCGCGGCGAAATTCATCATCGCATTTGTCTGGACGGCACCGATTGAAATCCCCGCCCTTCCAACCCAGCCAACCGCCGTTGTCGCGACTGTCGAGCGCGTGATCACTCGGGTGGTCTCAGATGAAAACGCACCGGCGAAGACGTTACGACGGGAGACCCCTGTCGCTGCTTCTGGTCTTGGCCTGGCGACACGGGCTGCGAATGGAGTACGCGACTGGTCGTCTGTTGCGGCAATCGGCTGGCTGTTGGGACTCACCGCCTTCGCAATTGCAGCGCTGCGCCGCTGGCGGGTAACGGAAAGGATGCTGCGCGAATCCAAGCCGGCACCATCGTTCGTTGCAGCAGAAGCTGCGGAGCTCGCGACGCGTGTCGGATTGCGGCGCGCGCCAGATATTCGCGTCTCCGCGTCTGTCGAAATTCCACTCGTGACCGGACTTCTACGGCCGGTGGTGCTGCTGCCTGCCGATCGCTTCGATGCGCTCAGCGACGAACAGCGGCGCATGGCGATCTGTCACGAGCTCGCGCACGTCAAGCGTGCGGACTTGTGGCTCGGCTGCGTTCCGGCCCTTGCCGAACGCATGTTCTTCTTCCATCCACTCGCGCACGTGGCCTCGCGTGAATACGCCCTTGCCCGCGAGGCAGCGTGCGACAGGTCAGTGATGCGCACGCTCGACGCGGCACCCCAGGATTATGGGAGGTTGCTCCTGGTGCTTGGTATCTCGCCATCTCGCCGCGGCCTGACCGCTGCTGGTGCCGCATCATCGTTTCACAATCTCAAGCGGAGAATTTCCATGCTTCAGGACATGTCGGTCGGATCAAAACGTTCGCGCCTGCTGGCGGCGGTCACCGTCGGACTGGCCGTCGCCGCTCTCGCGCCGTTGCGACTGGTTGCACGCCCTTCGCCGGCGCAAAACATGGCGTCAGGCGCGCGGTCGGCGAGCGTCGACGAACGCCGTGACTCGGCAGCCGCGCAGGTACAGAAGGATCAACAGGCGGTGAAGTCGGAACGCCGCCGCCACGAGAGTGCTGCCGTGCGCTTCGTACTATTGTCGGCGGACGGGTCGCGGACGACGAACGCTGAGGAGTCCGGCGATGTTGAACGGGCGGAGCGGCAGCGGCGAAATGGCGAAGAGCTCCTGTGGTTCCGCATTGACGGCAAGGAGTACGTCATTCGCGATCCCGACGTGCTGCGCGAGGCGCGCGCGATTTGGACCAGCGTGTACCACCACCACCCGCATTTCGATGCTGACGCCGTTCACGGATTGACGCACTCCCTCGAGTCACTCAAGCTCGACGACCTGGTGGAGCAGAGCGCGGTGCTGGCGCAGAGCGTCGCGGACATTGCGATCGTTGATCAGGCGCACCTCATCACCGAGCAGGCGACGGAGGCCGCCGAGACTGGGCTGATGATGGCGGAAGAGGCGCTTCGCGGTTTGAGGCAGGGGGGATTGACCATGTCGCCGATCGATGAGGCCACACTCGATCAACACCTCCACTCGATCGATCCGCCCGCCCTCGAGGAGCATATGCGCGCACTCGAGAGATCCAGCGACCATCTCGACCAGCAGATTGAGCACGGCATGCGCGGGTTCGACCATCACCTCAACCAGGATCTCGACCAACGCATGAAGGATCTGGACAACCACGTACGCGATCTCGATTTTGCTCACCTCGGAGACGTCGGTCGATCGGCGAGCGACGCGGCAAGAAACGCGACCGAAGAGATGCGTGCACTGATCGATCGGGCTATCAGAAACGGTCGGGCGACCCCTGTGCGCTAGCCGCTGCTACCAGTGTCGTGGCGCCGACGCCGCGGTCGCCGTTGAATCCGGAACCAACATCCGGATCATGCCATCCTGTCTCGAGGTGAGCAACAGCTCGCCGTCGCGAGATCGGCTGATATGCAGATCGACACGAGGCAGGCTCGTGCCCATCGTTCGTTCGACGAGTTCCCGCATCGATACTCCAATGCGGTTACCGCTCGCATCCCGCATATAGAGTTGGATTTCTTCGATGGCCGCCACAGTCCGCGGAATCCCGTCGTCAGCTTTCTTCAACTCCGCCACATCCGCTGCGAAAACGCGACCGTTCTGGATGTCGCCGAAAATGAACTTGCCTCGCAGCGCGGTGATCCGGCCGTGGTACGCGAAACCGTCCGTGATTGCGTGACCCTCATCGTGATCGTACATCGCAACCGGATACGTGAGCCCATCCTTCTCATGGCCGTCTAGCACCTCCGGAGGAAGAGGAAACAGTTCATTGAGTTGGCCGCCGCGCCACCGGCCGTTTTCCCAGTAGCCCTCTCGTTTCATCCACCCATAGTTCTCGCCATTGCGAACGATATTGATTTCCTCGATCTGGTTCATCCCGATGTCCGAGGCGAACATCGTCCCATCCGTGTCCCATGAGATACGGTGCGCGTTACGGAAGCCGTACGCATAGATTTCGCCGAGCGTGTTCGGGTCGCCGTCGGCGGCAAACTTGTTGACCATTGGAATCGTGTAGTCGCCGAGCCCCTTCGTTCCGCCCGTCACCTTCGGACTGCGCGGATCGAACCGGAGGATCGCGGTCATGATGGAGTCGAGGCGTTGTGTCTGGCTTGCCGTGTTCGAGTTCGGTCCTCCGCCGTTGCTGAATCCATGATCGCTGCCGCTGGTGTAGAGGAGTCCGTAGTCGGGATCGCCGGGCTTTGCCGTGGGATTGAATTCAGCCGTTCCCATCGGGTGTCCGAGGTTAGCCACGACATGAGCTTCACGAAGAAGTTCCCGTCGTGTTCCAGCGAACGTGTTCGCCGCCGGATTAGTGGCGTGCCATTCGGTGATGATGTTGTGGTAGGTCACATCCTTCGCCATGAACCCTGGCGGTGTGAAGTCGGGCGTCTTCGGATTGCCCGGACCGCGCTCGGCATGGACGGTGTAGAACAAACCGTTCTTTGTGAACTCAGGATGAAAGGCGAACCCGATGAACCCACTCTCCAGGCGGCTATAGACGGCGTGCGGAAACAACTCGCCAAGATTGGCATACACCTGCGGACGATTGTTGGCGTCGATGAGATAAAGAAAGCCGCGCTCATCGTTGACGAACCGGCGGCCATCAGGGAGATCGCGCACAAACTGGATCCGCGCCCATCCCGCCGGCGTCACATCCTGATCGGCCGGGCGTATCCCTCGTGTATCCGGAAGGCGCACGACATCTTTGATCTCGACTTCTAAGCCGCGTTTCGTAATCGCGGCGGGAATTGGATTGTTGGTGATTTGCGCCGAGATGGTGTTCAGGGCGCAGAGCGCCAGCACGAGAGCGATGACGAATCGAATCGCGTTCCGCATCCAGACCTCCCGCGAGCATCTTATATTGATCCCGGGGGCTTCGTCCCCGCGCCCCCCAGACGCCCCAGTCCGCTCCGGCGGGCGCGCCCGTGGCGCGCCTACAGTGTGAAAACAGTGCTAGCCAAACACCCACAACCACGCAGAACCGAGGGCGAGCGTTGCTATCGTCACGGGCAATCCGATTCGGAAGTAATCGTTAAACCCGATCTCGACTCCCTCGGCCGATGCGCGTTCGACGACGATGATGTTTGCGACCGAACCGGTGATCGTCAAATTGCCGGCGAGGGTCGAGGCCATCGCGAGGGCCAGCCATCCCGCGTGAGTATCGGGAAAGCTGCCCACGATCGTGCGAAGCAGCATCACCGCAGGAACATTGCTGACGACATTGGAGAGGATCGCGGTGACCGGAACGAACACGCGAAACCGATGAAGGTCCCAGTGGTTGATTGGTTCGAGCAGACTTGCCGTCAGCCCGGCGCGATCCGCGCCGGCGACAATGACGAAGAGTCCAACGAAGAAGACCAGCAGTCCCCAATCGATTTCAGCGTACACACGTTTCGGATCGACGGTCCGAGTGATCAGCAGCAGCGCGGCGCCGATGGCGGCAATCATCGCCGGAGGCACTCCGGCGAGAAACCCGCCCAGCACGATGACGAGCACTGCGACCGGCTTTTTTCGCATCGGCTCGTGCTGGAATTCTGGCGCTGACAGTGCCTGCTCAACCGCGACGCGATCGCCGGTGCGTCGCACGCGCAGCCAATAGATCACAGCCCAGTTCAGAAGCAGACCGATGACGGCGATCGGTCCGAGGTGTTTCATAAAATCCACATACGAGATCTGCGATAGCGAACCAATCAACATGTTCTGCGGGTTGCCGGTTATCGTCGCGACGCTTCCGATGTTCGACGCGGTGGCGACCGCGATCAGGTAAGGAACAGGCGGGAGCTGGAGCCGCCGTGCCATGTGCAGCACGAACGGTGTCATCGTCAGGCACACGATATCGTTCACCAGAAACGCCGACAGGAGCCCAGAGGTGAAGATGACGGTTGGGAGCAGGTGATGCGGATGAACGTGCTGAACGATCCATTCGGCAACGCGCTCGAAGAACAGCCCGAGCCGCAGGTTGGCGACGACGACCATCATCGAAAACAACAGCACCACGGTCGCGAAGTCGATTGACTGCAGTGCCTGCTGCGCTCCGACGATCCGGAAGGCGACCATGAGGACGCCGCCGATAATCGCCGCGCCGGGGCGATCGATCTTCATCCATGGGAACTTGCCAAGCGCGAACACGCAGTAGCTGCCGATGAAGATGGCGTAAGCGGCAATCGTTCGCGCGTCCGAGAGCAGCGCAGCATCGAGGGGTGTCACGCTTAATTGTCGGTCGTGAACGAAGTTGACGATGTCGAGGAGCTTGACGGCCACGCGCCCTTCGAATGTCAGCGGAGCAAAAATTCTACACCCGCGCTGAAATGATGGTGTTTATGCGGCCGCTGGCCCAACCTGCAGATGGGCCGATGATCGCCCGGTGCGCGACACTTACACGAATGCGATACAGACCGGCGCCGGCGTATCGAGCGTGACGGCGGTTTTCGTGAGCACGCCCGTCGAACGATCGATCTTGAAGACGACCGTCACGCCGTTGTTCTGCCCTTCAGCGAATACGTAGTTACCGCTCGGATCGATCTTGAAGTTTCGCGGTGTGCCGCCGACCGCGAACGTGTCCTTGAAAGTGAGTGTGCCTTTCACCTGATCGATCGTGAAGAGAGCGAGGCTGTTGTGGCCGCGATTCGACACGTACAGGTAGTTGCCGTCAGGGTGAACTTCGATCTCAGCGCACGAACCGGTTTGCGGCGCGTCGGGCGGCAGCGTCGACAGAGTGTCGAGCGGGCTGAGCGTGCCCTTTGCCGCATCGTACGCAAACGTCGAAACAGCCCGCCCGGCCTCATAGCAGACGTAGAGGAACTTTCCGTTTTTTCCAAACGCGAGATGACGAGGTGCGGCGCCAAACTTCGTCGCCTCGACGGCGGGCGGAGTATTCGGCGTCAACGCGCCCGTCGCCGCGTCGAAGCGGTAGATCACGATCTCGTCGAACCCTTTCTCGGCAACGAACAGGAACTTGCGATCCGGCGACAGCAGCACGCAATGCGGGTGCGAGGTCGGCGGATTGCCGTTCTTCGGCGGTGGCGCCGCCGGATCGAGCCGCTTCGGCTTCGGCGCGTGCGGTACGAACGCCCCTGGCGTGTCCGCGAGTTTGCCATCAGCGCCAATCGCGAAGACGGCGATTGACGTGCCTTCACTGCCGGCGCCGTTTCCATAGTTGCCGACGATGGCCCACTTCCCCGTGGAGTCGACGAGCATGTGCGCGGGCGCAAGGCCGTTCGTCTTGACGCGCGAGATCTGCGTCAGCTTGCCCGTAGCTGCATCGATCGAGAACGCGGTCACCGCGCCGGTCGGACCACCGGCCTCCGGTGGCGGCAATTCATTCGCGGCATAGAGAAATCGTTTGTTGGGATGGACAACGACCCAGCTGGGGCTATCGGTTTCCGCAGCGAGACCCAGCGACGTGACCGAGCCCATCGTTGCGTCGAACCGCCACGCGTAGATGCCCTTGCTCCCAGCCGCGTTGTTCGTATACGTGCCGACGTAGAGCAGGCGCCCGCCGGGTGTTTGGGCGCGTGCGCGTTCGAAGGCACCCGCAAGGATCGGGGTCAGTGCGGCGGTCGTAAGAAAGTCGCGTCGGTTCATCACGGTCTCCTCAGGCCGGAATCATAGCCTCGACGGCCCCTTACGTCATCTGAAGACGTGTAACATCGGAGCACTTCCGACGTTGCACATATGATTGGATCTCTGAAAAGACTGTTGAAGGTCGGCTCCACCGCCGGATCGGATTCTCCACCGTTAGTTGACGCACCCAGAGTCCATGCGCAGTTTCCTCGGCGCCTCCCAGTGGCGACGTAAAAATGCCCGCGAGCCCAGCGCCGGGTTGTCCGGTCGGCGCCGTCGTCAGACCGCCGACGCCGCGTAGTCTTTTCAAAGTTCGGATAGCGCCAAGCGTCGATAGGTGACGGCCTGCCCTCCAAAGGTCACACTTTCGTCTCACATAGTTGGTCTATGCAAAGGTAGGCTATGAAGGACGTGAAGACGAAAAGCAAGAACGAGCTGCTTCCGGGCACGCTCGAGATGTTGATTCTGAAGACGCTATCGATCGAGTCGATGCACGGCTACGGCATCGCGCAGCACATCCAGATGCTATCGCGGGACGTGCTGACGATCGAAGAGGGATCGTTGTATCCGGCACTGCAGCGAATGCTCGTCAAGGGATGGGTTTTGGCCGAGTGGAAAATTTCGGCGAACAACCGGCGAGCGCGCTTCTACAGGCTCACAACGGCAGGGAAGAAGCAGCTCGGCGTCGAGGAATCGCGATTCTCGCAGATGTTCGGCGCGATCATGCGCGTGATGAAGACGACGTAGTGTCACGATTCTCAAGAGGGCGCCCGTGGGTTCTGTAATCCGACGTTTGCTGTTCTTCTTCCACCGGAATCAGTTCGATCGGGATCTGGAAGACGAGCTGCGCTTTCACGAGGAGATGAAGGCGCACGTCCTCGCCGACTCGGATGGGATGAGCGCCGACGATGCGCGGGCGGCCGCGCGGCGGCGAGTTGGCAACTCGCTGCGGCTGCGCGAACAGTCGCGCGAACCGTGGACCTTCACGACTGTCGAAACGTTCGCACAGGACGTGCGTCATGCGCTGCGATTGATCTGGCGCGATCCGGCGTTTACCTTCACCGCCCTCGCGACGCTCGCGCTCGGCATCGGCCTCAACACCGCAATTTTCTCCGTCGCCTACGGCGTGCTCTGGCGTCCGCTGCCGTATCCCAATCCCGATCGCCTCGTCATCATCTCGTCAGCACAGCAGACGGAGACGGGCGTCAAGACGTTCTCGACCTGGTCGCCCGTGTCGTACGATGGGCTGCGCCCCCGCGTCACCACGCTGGAACAGCTCACGGCCTACACCTCGATCGACGCACAGCTCACCGGACGCGACGAGCCGCTGCAAGTGCGCGCGCTCGACGTGAGTCCGAATTTCTTCGCCACCCTCGGCGTCACTCTCCCGCACGGCCGCGCGTTCCTCACCGGCGCCGCCGCGTCGGACGACGACCGCACAGCGATCGTCAGCGATCGGCTGTGGCGCACGTCGCTCAAGGCTGATCCGGCGATCGTTGGACAGTCCATCATCATCGACGGCCTCCCCCGCACCGTCGTCGGCGTGCTGCCGCCGGACTTCAGCTTCAGGCCGGTGGTCCCCAGGCTTGGCGCGCTGCCGGAAGCGGACATTTTTCTGCCCAATCGCTGGCCCCGCGACACCGGCAGGGGCGCATTTCTCTGGCTGCTGGGCCGCATGAAGCCGGGCGTGACGCAGGAACGCACGGTCGCGGAATTGACAGCGCTGGTGAACGATCCGTCGATCGCGGCGACCGGCGCACTTGCGCCCGAGGGCACATTGGCGCCGAATGTCCGCACGCGCGTGCGCGCTGTCCGCTTGCAGGAGTACGGCACGGAGTCGGTGCGCACGCTGCTACTGATCCTGCTCGGGGCGGTATCGTTCGTGCTGCTGATCGCCTGCGTCAACGTGGCGAACCTGCAGATGGCCCGCCTCAGCGCGCGCCGCGGCGAACTCTCGGTACGCATGGCGCTCGGCGCGGGACGCCGCCGGATCGTGCGACAGCTGCTGACGGAAGCGGTCGTGTTGTCGCTGCTGGGTGCGGCGCTCGGCGTGCTGCTCGCGCAGCTCGCGATCGGCGTCACGCTGCCGCTCGTGCCGCAATCGACGCTGCCACGCCCCGGCGGGGTCGTGATCGACGGCCGCGTGATGGCGTTCTGCCTCGGCTTATCGCTCGTCTCGACGCTGCTGATCGGCCTCATGCCGGCGCTGCGCGTCAGTGGCGCCGCGTTCGGCGAAGGCCTGGCGCTGCACGCCGGCGAAGCGCGCACGACCGGCGACCGTCAGGGCGAGCGGCTGCGGACGCTGCTGGTCGCGGCGCAGATCGCGCTGACGCTGATCCTTCTGATCGGCGCGGGACTGCTGATTCACAGCTTCGTGCGTCTCACGTCGGTGTCGCCCGGCTTCGAATCGAGCGGGCGCGACGGCGTCCTGCAGATCGTCAAGGTGACGCTGCCGGAACGCCTCTACAGCGAGCCCGAACGCATCCATGCCTTCGCGCGCGACGTGCTCGATCGCGTTCGATACCTGCCGGGCGTGACCTCCGCCAGCGTGATCAACTCGGTGCCCTTCGGCATGATGTTCATCCAGACCGACTTCGACGTCGAGGGTCAGCCGAAGCCGAAACTCTTTGCCGGCACGCCGAAGATCGACACCGGTTATTTCAAGACCATGGGGATTCCGCTGCTGGCGGGCCGCGAGTTCGCCGCACAAGACACGGCGAACGCGCCGAAAGTGGCAATCGTCAGCGAGCGCATCGTGCGCGAGTGTTTTCCGGGTGGCCCGACCGAGGCGCTCGGCCGCCGCGTGCGCCTCGACGATCGCGGCGAGTGGCTGACGGTGGTGGGGGTGGTCGCGGACATCCGTCAGAGAGGACTCGATCAGGAAGTGAAGCCCATGATCTACGCGCCGTTCCAGCAGGAACGCAGCGGGTTCGTGCGGTTCGTGTCGTTCGTCGCCCGCACGGCCACTCCCGCCGGCACGGCCGAAGGCATCCGCGCGGAAATCCGCCGCGCCGCGCCCGATCTGCCGATTCAGAGCACGGTAACGATGGACGAAGCGCTCGCGGCGTCGGTGGCGCAACCCCGCTTTCGAACGTTGCTGCTGGTACTGTTCGCGGTGACCGCGACGCTGATTGCAACGTGCGGCCTGTACGGATTGATGGCGTACGCGGTCACGCAGCGCCGCCGCGAGATTGGCGTGCGCATGGCACTTGGCGCCGACCGCCGCGACGTGTTTCGCCTCGTGCTCGCTCGCGCGCTCGGCATCGTCGCCGCCGGCATAGTCGTGGGCCTCGCCGGCGCCGTCGGCGTGACTCGGGTGCTGCAGACGTTTCTCTTCGGGGTGACGCCGACCGATCCGATCGCGTTCACCATCGTCACGCTGCTGCTGATAACGGTGGGTCTGATGGCGGCCTGGCTGCCTGCGCGCCGCGCGACAAGGATCGACCCGTGCACCGCGCTGCGCGCCGAATAGCCGTTAATGCGGTCCACCTTCGCTCGCGGCTACGGTGGAGTTCGTTACGCAATAGCGAACGAGCGGCACCGAGAGAGGCGGAACATTTCATGAAGGAGTGCCAAGCTATGCGACGTGTTGCAATTCTGAGCGTGGCGGCGGTCGTCCTGATGGCAGTCGGTTTGGTCGCGCAGACCAAGCCCAGCTTCGCTGGCGAGTGGAAGAGGGATGTTCCGATGGGGCAGGGAGAACCGGGAGTGGACCTGATCATCACGCAGGACGCCACGTCAATGACGGTTGAATACAGGCGCGGCGGCCCGGCGCCAGCGCCGGTGAAGCTCACCTACAAGCTCGATGGCTCGGTGAGCAAGAACACGATCGCCGACCGAGGCGGCGCGCCGACCGAGCAGCTCTCCAAGGCGATGTGGGCTGGCAACAACATCGTCATGACCACCACGACGGCTGCCGGTGAAGAGAAGCGCACGTTCTCGATAGAAGGCGGCAATCTCGCCGTCGAAACATCAGCGCGCAATGGCGGAGTCCCGAACGTCACCAGCGTGACGTACAAGAGATACGAACGCGGCTTCGGCGGCTAGTCTCGATACTTGGTCCGGGGTTCGGGGTTGGACGGACTTCGAGGCGCGTGGCCGAAAGGCTCGCCGTCGTTACCACTTTCTCAATAACAAAATACTTTGTATTGCAAAGTTAATTCGTGATTTAATCGCGTCTATGTTCATGCGTACGGGCCGCCGCATGCTGACCGCGGTCTCGTGGCTCGACTGGAAGCTGGGCGCGCGTCTGCTGCTGAAATATCCCGCGCTCACGATCATCGGCGGCCTCTCGCTGGCGGGTGCCATCGCGATTGGGGCGGTCGGCATCGAAGTCGCGGACGAGTTGCTGTACAAACGGCTGCCGTTCGATGAAGGCAGCCGGGTCGTGCGTCTGGAGACACAGGACGCGGCAGCGTCACGTGTGGAGCAGAGGGTGCTCCACGATTTCGCGATCTGGCGGCGGTCTCTGAAGACGGTGGCGGAACTGGGCGCCGCGCGCCTGAGCGAGCGCAACGTGCTCACGGGCGAAGGCCGGGTCGAATCGCTGCGCGTGGCGGAGATCACGGCGTCTGCGTTTCCGCTCACCCGCGTGCCGCCGCTGCTCGGCAGGCCGCTGCAGCCGACGGACGAACTGCAGACGGCGGAGCCGGTCGTGGTCGTGGGTTACGACGTCTGGCAGAGACAGTTCCTGCAAGACCCGGCGATCATCGGCCGCGTCGTGACGGTGGGCCGCACGGCTCGGACCGTGGTGGGTGTGATGCCACCGCGCTTCGGCTTCCCGCGCAATCAGCAGCTATGGGTGCCATTGCCCATTCAGGACGCGCCGCCGCGCGAAGGCCCGCCCGTGGAAGTGTTCGGCCGCCTCGCCGACGGAGCGAGCTGGAAGGATGCCGCGGCGGAGCTCGACGTCGTCTCGGCACGCGTTGCAGTCGACCAGCCGACCACCCACGCGCAGCTGCGGACGCGCGTTCGCGCATTCGCCGGACGCACGCCGGGTGATCCGCTGCGGCTGGAAGATCTGGCGGTCCACGCCATCGTCCTCCTGCTGCTGGGGGCGGTGTCGGCGAATGTCGCGACGCTGATCTTCGCGCGCACGGCGATGCGCGAATCGGAGATCGTCGTCCGCCACGCGCTGGGGGCGAGCCGTGCCCGCGTGATCGCGCAGATCGTCACCGAAGCGCTTGTGCTGGCGGTGGCCGCTGCGGTGCTCGGGCTCGTTGTGGCTCAGTCGACTATTCGGTATGCCTTCGACCGGGCGACTCTGATCACAGGCGAGAGCCTGCCGTTCTGGGTGGATCTGAAGCTTGAGCCTGCCACCATTGCATACGCGCTGTTGCTCGCGATCGTCGCCGCGGTGCTGATCGGGCTGCTGCCCGCCCTGAAGGCCACCGGCGCGTCTATCCAGCGGGGACTGCAGGGGATCACCAGCACCGGTGGGACGATGAAGTTCGGCGGGATCTGGTCGTTCATCATCGGCGCGCAGGTGGCGTGCACACTGGTGTTCGTGCCTGCCGCGGTCGGAATCTTCACGAACACCCTCGACACGGAGTCGAGCTGGGCGACGTTTCAGACAGAGCGTTACCTGACCTTCCGTCTCAGCATGGATAACGAAGCGCTCGCCGGCGAGCACGGTGTGCCTGATGAAAAGCAGATCGCCGCGCGTCGCGCGCTGGCATACGAAGAGCTCGCGCGGCGCCTGCGTGAGGAGTCCGGTGTGACTCACGTGACGCTCGGCGATCGCCTGCCGACGGCGTCCCCGGACTTGGTAGCGGTGGAGATGGAGCAGGACGGTGCACCTCCGGCTCGCCTGCACGGCAATTTTGAGGGCGGATTCGCGATGTCTGCTGTGGGTGCCGGCTATCCCGAGACGTTCGGCGCCCGGATCGTGGCCGGCCGCGGCTTGCACGCCGCTGACCTTGGGGCGTCGAATCGGCCCGTCGTGGTCAACGAGGCGTTCATGCGCGCAGTGGGCAGGAATCCCGTGGGCGCGCGCGTCCGCACGGTCCCGCGGGGCGGCGACCGCGAGCCGGGGCCCTGGCAGGAGATCGTCGGCGTGGTCACCGATCTATGGACGTTCCCCGCCGACTGGAGTGGGGCGGCGTACATCTATCGCGCAGCCTCTGCGGCGGAGCTCGATCCTGTCGTGGTCGCGGTGCGCGTTGCGGGGGACGCAGGGCCGCTTGCGCCGCGCGTAGCCGCCCTTGCACGGCAGGTCGATGCGGGTCTGCATCTCCGGGACATCGTCACCCTCGACGACATTGTCGCGCAGGAGCAAAGGCGGATGGTCGGCGGCGCCGTCATCTTCGGCAGCGTTCTGCTCGTGGCGGTGGTCTTTTCCGCTGCCGGCCTGTACGCGCTCATGGCCGTCGCCGTGCAGCGGCGCACCCGCGAGATCGGCATCCGTATCGCGCTCGGCGCCAACCGCCGCCGCGTGCTGCGCACCGTTTTCGCCCGTGCCAGCCGTCAGCTCGGCGGCGGCATCATCGCAGGTAACAGCATCATCCTGCTCCTCGCGTGGCGCACCGAAAGCCTGACCACGGATCTCGTCGTCTCGTCGGTGATCACGTCCGTCATCATGGCGGCGGTGGGCGTGCTGGCGTGCGCCGGACCGGCGCGCCGAGCGCTGCATGTTCAACCGACCGAGGCGCTGCGACAGAATTGACGTGCGTGTTGGGACAGGGACAATGTCCTGGACAGTTCCTGCGGCGGTTCGATCAGATGGTGGCGTCATGGGATCATCAAATTCGATGCAGATTTGATGTGGCTCGTTCTACCTATTTCAAGGACTCACGTTGCCGGACCGCCCGCTCCAGCGCATCGTCGAGCGAGCCGCGGATGACTAGGAGCTTCAGCTCGATTGTCGCGTGCTGTCCCGGTGAGAGCGACGTTTGCGGATCGACGTGCTGACACGTCAGCTCAGGATTACTCCACACGTTGCCTGCGGTGCGCGCGAAGCTCGCGATCACCCATGCCTTGTCGCTGGACACCGTGGCGATGAAGGGCATGTCGACCGCTCGGGACTTGTTGTAGTACGTAATCCCGTCGTCGCGACGCTCGATCCGCTGCGCCGGGACCGGCCATGTGAACGACACGAGATAGCGAGCTGGGAGCCACTGATCCAGCGGGATCGTGAGTCGGCGTGGCGTCTCTGACGCCAGCAGGTCAAAGCCGTCGGCGTGATGGACGTAGGTGCGCTCCAGGCGCACGTCATGGAAGATCGAC
>JBKPSH010000106.1:0-31061 GCA_046734955.1 Acidobacteriota bacterium | reverse complement strand
CGGCACCTTCGGTGCCCCTGGACACCGCGTCCACCACGTGGTCGGAGGCGCCTATGCGAGCAAGCTGACGCCTGCTCGCCAACGGTCAAGCCACCAGCGAACGATCGTGGCTTGACAAGGGGTCATTCCATATCAGCGATTACCGTCCGTGAATCACTCGAATCCGAGTCAAAGTGATTCGAGGATTCAACGATGAGTGATTGCCGATTCGCGATCAGTGATACGCGATCAGCGATTCGCGATCAGTGATCAGTGATGAGTGATTCCGTTATCCCTGCCGCCCGCTGATGATGCGGAGGTAAGCCGTCCAGGGACCGACCTCGCCGGAGTACTGACGGGCCAGCACGCGTGAGATCTGGACCACATGATCGAGGTCGTGCGCCACCCACGTGGCGAGTAGCTGACGCAACGTCACCACCCCAAATGCCGAGTGTCGGCCGCGGCGATCGAGATCGGCAGCCGTGAGGTGTAAGTTTTCCAACTCGCGCAAGTTGTCTCGGCGCAGCGTCGCGAATTCGTCGAGCAAGCTCTCCAGTGTTCGTCCTTCCGACGCGGCGAACTGGGCGAAGCGATCGAACGTGTCGAACGCGCGGGACTCGCCCTGTTCGAGAATGATTTTCACGCGCGGCATCCAGTCGGTTCGCTCGCCGTGGATCAAGTGGCCGACGACATCGAATGGACTCCACGTGGCATCACCCTCGTTCGCCGTGATCCATCCGTCGGGGAGGCCGCGCAGCATCGCGTCAAGTGTGCCGGGAGTGCGGGCGAGGATGGCAACGCCTTCGTCCATCACGAACGGACGTTGCCTTCGATCGGTTTGTGTCGTCATACGTTCGGCCTCCGCACCGATCAATCTTTGATCAGACCTTGTACCGTGCCTCTTCGGCGTAGTACGCGGGGAACCCTACCGCCTGCTTCAACTGCTCGAAATCCATGACGGGAGACGGCCGTTCACCCGCCTTCAGACTGCGCAGCGCGGCACGCATCGCATGGATCGAGACGTTCAAGAGCGTCAGTGGAAACACGGCGATCTTGTAGCCGATCGCTTCAAGCTGCGAGAGGCCAAGGATCGGCGTCTTGCCTCCCTCGATCAGGTTCGCCATTTTCGGACCGTCAACTTCGCTGCAGTAGCGTCGCATCTCGTTCTCGTCGAGCGGTGCCTCCAGGAACGTGATGTCGGCGCCAATCTCGCGGAACAACCGGCAGCGAAGGATCGCCTCGTCCAGCGAAACACAGGCACGCGCATCGGTCCGCGCCATGATCAGTATGTCGTCGCCGGCATCGCGCGCGTCCACCGCGGCGCGCACCCGCATCAGCGCTTCGTCTCGACCGACCACTGCCTTCCCTTCGGTATGGCCGCATCGCTTTGGCGCGACCTGATCCTCGAGCATGATCGAGGCAAACCCGGCGGCGCGGTACCCGTGGACGGTCCGTTTGATGTTCTGCGCGCTACCGAAGCCGGTATCGCCGTCACCGATCATCGGAATGGACACGGCCCGGCAGATGTTCTGTCCCTGATCCGCCAGCTCTGCATAGGAGATGAGGCCGGTGTCAGGCATCCCGAGCCTGTCGGCAGAGACGGCAAAGCCGCTCATGAACCCGATCTCGAACCCGGCTTCCTCGATGAGGCGCGCCGAAATCGCATCCTGACAACCTGGCATCAGCAGAATGCCAGGACGATCGAGCAGCGCTCGCAGGCGAACAGCGGCATTGGACATGTGGTGGATCTTATCGTGCGAGCTTTCCGGGCGATAATCCGCGGCCGACGGCGTCCCACGCTCGCTGCCGTTCCATATCGTGAACCTCGTGTTTCAACCCTCGTTCACCCAACCGGTACGTCGCTCGGGGGCCCCGCGTCGCGTGGACGTGGTTGGGCCACGCCCGGCGAGGGATTCTGGGGACGGTGTCACGCAACAGTATTTGTTGCGCAACAAAATATGTTGCGCTAGAATGGATTATGCCGGTTGCCGTCGCAAAAAAGGTCGAGGCGCTTCGAGCCGACTTCCGCTCGGCGGCGCAGCTCGCCAATCTGCTTGGCGTCGATCGTTCGCAGGTGATGCGGTGGCTCCGCGGCGCCGGAATCGATCCGCTCAACGCGGAAAAGGTCGACCTCCTCGAGCTTGTCTGGTCGAATCTGCTACGGCTCTACGATCGCGATGCCGCGTTGTCGTGGCTGTTCGGCGTGAACCCTTCCCTCGGCGATCGGCGCCCGGTCGATCTCATTCGCATGGGACGTGCCGAAGAACTGATGCGCGCCATCCGGGCGGAACGTTCCGACTCGTTCGCATAGCGTCGATCACGCCCCGTGATTCTTTACCGATGCTTCGCGTGGGACGAGCGTGCTCGCGAGAGTGATCCGGACGGCGCGCTGTGGTTTCCTCGCGTCTACCAAGGGGAAGGGCGACACGACAACCCCGATCTCTACGGCTGCCTCTATCTCTCCGACCACGCTCTGTCGACGCTCGTCGAGCAGCTCGCGCGCTTTCGCGGTCAGCGGCTTCTGCCCTCGCTGCTTCGACGGCGCGGTCTGCCACTCGCGCTGGCGCACCTCGAGCTCGACGATCGCGCACGCCTCATCGACCTGGACGACCCGCTGGTCCTCAGAAGCGAGCGACTGCGACCATCGCGCGTTGCAACGCGCCAGCGATCGACAACCCAGCCGCAGGCACGCCGGCTCCACGCCCGACATCCGGCTGTCGCCGGCCTCAAGTGGTGGTCGACGTACGAGTCACTCTGGATGAACGTGACGGTGTTCGACCGCGCGGCACCGCGATTGCGCCTCGGGTCGGTTCGACCGTTAACGATCGATGATCCAGCGGTTGCAGAAGCCGCCGATTTCTTTGGTCTTCGAACCGTGGCGTGAAGGCGGTTCCCACTCTCCGATATAATCCGCGGCACACCAATGTCTCTGCAGGCAGGCTCACGGGTCGGCCCATATGAAGTTGTCGCGCCGCTCGGCGCTGGTGGAATGGGCGAAGTGTATCGCGCTCGCGACTCACGGCTGCGTCGCGAGGTGGCGCTAAAAATTCTGCCGGCAAACGTCGCCAGTGATATGGACCGCTGCTCGCGGTTTGAACAAGAAGCACACGCAGCGGCGGCGTTGAATCACCCCAACATTCTCGCAATCTACGACGTCGGCGGTGGCAATGACGTGTCCTATATCGCGTCCGAACTGGTCAATGGTACAACGCTCGCAACGGTCATCGAGCGCGGCGCACTGCCGGTGCGCGCTCTGCTCGACGTAGCGGTCCAGATCGCCGACGGCCTGGCAGCGGCGCACGCGGCGGGCATCGTGCATCGCGATTTGAAGCCGGCCAACGTCATGGTGACGAGCGACGGCCGGATCAAGATTCTCGACTTCGGACTGGCGAAACAGACGGGAGTCGCGTCAGGTGTCGACGAAACCATTGCGACCAATCACACAGTCCCCGGAATGATCGTCGGCACCGTCAACTACATGAGCCCGGAACAGGCCTGCGGCAAGCCCGTTGATCATCGTTCGGATCAGTTCTCGTTGGGTCTCATGCTCTACGAGATGGCTGCCGGCAAGAAGGCATTCGAGGAGCCCGAATCGGTGCAGACCCTTGCGGCAATTGTCAGCAACGAGCCGCCGCCCCTCGACGCGCGCGTTCCTGCGCCGCTGCGCTGGGTCATCGATCGCTGTCTCGCCAAAAATCCGGAACACCGATACGAGTCCACACGCGACCTGTATCACGAGCTGCGGAGCGTTCGCGATCACCTGTCGGAACTGTCGACGGAAATCGTCCAGCCGATGGCTGCGCCGTCGGTTGCGAAACGGGGCGGCGGATGGGCCCTGCCGGCTGCATTCCTGCTCGGCCTTGCCGTGCCGGTGGCGTTCGCTCTCGTCTGGGTTGGTCGTCCGCTACCGGATCCGTCCACCTACCGTTTCACACCGTTCGCGTTCGATCCCGGAGGCCAGAGCTCGCCCGTGTTCTCGCCTGATGGGAAGGCGGTCGCGTACGGCTCGCGCCAAATAGTTCTGGCACCGTATGACGTCTATGTGCGCTACCTTGACGCCCCCGCCGCCATGCAGCTCACCCATCAAAAGATGTCAGCATATCCGATTGGGTGGAGTCCGGACAGCAAACGTGTGTTCTTCGTCACGATGGGAGACTCGCCGTCCGCATGGTCGGTTGCGATCGTTGGCGGCGAACCACAACTCGTCGCCTCGCTACCCAAATCCGTTGCATCCGCCGGACCGTTGGCGATCACGCTGTCCGGAGATAACAAGCTTGTGGCATTTCTGGCGCAGTCTGACGACGGTACATATGGTGTCTCGACAATCGCTTTGCCCGCCGGCACACCGGGCCGATATGCGGTCGCGCCGTACGCCACCAAGACGATCTACAACACTCCAGTTCTGCGATTCTCGCCGGACGGAAAGCAAATGGTGCTCATCCTCAATCGCGGCAGCGGCGAGGAGGGATGGTTGCTCAAGTTTCCGGAGGAAGGCAGCGCAGGTGTGCACCGGATCGAACCGCCGCTGCGTACTTTCTCTGGAACACCCACGGCAGCGTGGATGCCCGACAATCGCCGTGTTGTCATGTCGCTGCAGGACGCACCCTACGGGGCTGAACAGCTCTGGACGGTGGACACGCAGTCGGGCGAGCGCCACGCGCTGACAAGCGGCACTCGAAATACTTCAGGGCCGACGGTCGCACCCGACGGCAACAGCCTGGTCTTTCGTGAGACGAGTGGCAACTACGACATCGTCTCGGTCGACCTCTCAAACGGCGCGGCGACCTCGTTGATTGCGACCGAACGAAACGAAGAGATGCCGGCGTGGGCTGCTGCAGAAAACGCGCTGGTCTATGTCACCAATCGAAACGGTCCTGAGGAAATCTGGCTCCGGCAGCACGGCGTCGCGGATCGACCGATCGTGTCCACGCGCGCCTTTCCTCCCGACACGACGCTCGGATTCATGGCACCTGCATTGTCGCCGCGTGGCGATCGCGTGATCTACACCCGCATCGAGCGCGGTGGACTGGCGCGCCTGTGGATCTCCGCCGTCGCCGGTGGCGCGCCGATTCGAGCAGCCCGTGACGACGATCGGGTCGGTGATTTCGCCGGGACGTGGTCGCCCGATGGTGCATGGTTCGTGTACTACGGCGTGCGAGGCGACAAGCAAGAGGTGATGAAGGTGCAAACGACCGGCGAAGGCGTACCTGTGCTCCTCAAAGCGGGGGTTGCCGAAACCGGGGATGTGCCCACCTGGTCGCCATCCGGGGAATGGATTCAGTTCGCCAACTCGTTGATCTCTTCCGATGGAAAGACCGAACGGTCGCTTCCTCAACGCGGGCAGGCCTATTACGCCTTCTCGAAAGACGGCAAGCTCCTGTACGGATTACGTGCGGAGAACGGAAAGCAGTTGCTCTTCTCGATTGACATTGCGAGCGGTGTGGAACGCGCGATCGGATCGGCGAATACGTTCGAGCCTCGCAGTCCGTTTTCACCATCGATCCGTCTCAGTGTCGCGCCCGATGGCAAGAGCTTGACCTACGGCACCGGCGTCATCCGAAACAGCCTCTGGATCCTCGAAGGATTCAACCCACCCGATGGCCTCGCAGCGCGGCTCCGCCTGCGACGCTGAGCGCGAGGGTTACTGTCCCGACGTGCTCGTTGGCGATGTGTGGATTGGCTCGGGTCACCGAACATGCAGGTCGCGCAGTCAAAAACAGCCCTACTGCCATAGGTAGGAAGCCCACAACGGATCGGAACGCGCTAGGATGGTCGCCAGGGTGATTCCATGTCGAGGATGAGTCGTCGCAGGTTTTGTCAGTCACTCGGTGGGACCAGCCTCCTTTCGCAGGCGTCGTTCAGTCCGACTCAGTTGGCCGCGGTTCTCCAATCCGGAGGCGCAGCGCCGGACAGTTCCCACATCGGAAATCTGTATCCGTTCGTCCAAAAGCAAGCGGACAGCTCGCCGTTGGAGCTCTCGTTTCTGCAGTCCCGTTTTCACGACCTGCCGGCGTGGCAGAAAGTCGCGCGCCAACGCGTGCTCGACTGCCTCTGTTATTCACCGCCGGCCGTCTCGCCGGCGCCTCGCATCATTCGCCGTACCGACCGCGGTGACTATACAGAGGAGTACCTCACGTTTCAGACGACGCCGGATTTACGCGTGCCTGCGTACGTACTGATTCCTGAGAACGCTCCTCTTCCGGCGCCAGGATTTGTCGTCCTGCATTGCCACGGCGGCGCGTACGTGTGGGGCAAAGAAAAGGTTGTCGCCCTCGAGAACGAACACGCAGGGTTGTCGGAGGTCAAGAAGGGGCTCTACGAAGGGGCGAGCATCGCGAACGAACTGGTTCGCCGCGGGTATGTCGTCATCACCATTGACATGTTCTATTGGGGCGAACGCCGCATGCTGCTCGACGACGATCCCCCGTCGTATCGCGCGCCGGAGAACATGACGGGAGAAGAAGTTCAGGCGTTCAACCGCCGATCGAGCCAGAGTGAGCAACTCGTTGCGCGCTCGCTGATGACCGCCGGGATCACCTGGCCAGGCGTGGTGTTGTGGGACGATCTCCGGACGGTCGATTACCTGGCCAGTCGACCGGAGGTCGATCGACGACGGCTCGGCTGCGTCGGCCTTTCAGTAGGGGGATATCGCAGCTTCGTCCTCGCCGCCCTCGACCCGCGCATTAAGGCTGCCGTCGATGTCGGCTGGATGACGTCATACGCGGCGAACATCCGGCGTCATGTGATGAACACGATTGGGTTCACATTTCATATCCCTGGCCTGTATCGATATCTCGATCTTCCTGATCTCGCGGCGCTGATTGCCCCTCGATCCGTGTTCGTCATAAATGGATCGCGAGACACGTTGTTCCCGCCGGATGGCGTGGACAAAGCGCATCGGAAGATCGAAGCGTGCTTCCGCAAGGCCGGAGTTGCTGAGCATCAACGCTGTCGGATGTACGATGCACCGCACCAGTTCAATCGCGCGATGCAAACCGAAGCGTGGGAGTGGCTCAATACGCGCATGTAAGGCTGTCGCGGGTGATGATTCGAACCGCAACCATCGACGACCTGTCGTCAATCGTCGCGATATACAACGAGGCTGTCGAACAACGGTTTGCGACCGCGGATCTGGAGCCGGTCACGGTGCAGCAACGGTCTGCATGGTTCCACGAGCACGATCCCGCTCGCTTGCCTATTTACGTCGCGGAGCGTGACGGCGCACTGGCCGGGTGGTGCTCACTGAGTGCGTATCGACCGGGGCGCGCCGCGCTCCGAAGGACCGCGGAAATCTCGTACTACGTCAGCGCTGGAGCCCGTGGGCGCGGTGTCGGCACCGCACTCGTCGAACACGCGGTCGATCGGGCGCCGCACTTGGGGAAGCATGTCCTGTTCGGCATTCTCCTCGAGAAGAACACCGCCAGCATCGGGTTGCTGAAGAAGTGCGGCTTCGAGTTGTGGGGCCGTCTACCCGACGCCGCGCTGATTGATGGCGAACTGGTCAGTCACGTCTATTACGGGCGGCACGTGTGATCACTGACTCAAGCCCAGGTTGTAGAGCCTCGAGGCGTTCGTTCGCATCACCATCGTCGCGATCTCTTCAGCGCGTGACCGCGACACTTCGCCCGCATCGATCATCCGTGTCAGCGCGAGTGCCAGCGCCTGACGCACGTTGACCGTACCCGCTTGCGCCGCCACCTCCCAGCCCAGGTCGGGACCGAACGCTGAGGCATCCGATCCGAAGAGCACTTTCTCCGGAAATTGTGTGAGCCAGTCGCGCAACACGGCGGCAAGACGCTCAGCTGGATACGCAAGCGACATGAGTGACGTGTCGACGAACACATTCGGCTTCCAGAGCATCGCGCCTGCATGCGACGCGAAGACGCCGCCCCCGTGGATGATCACGAATTTCGTTTTAGCCAGCGCACGATCGTTGAAGGCCGGCTCGAGCAGCAAGGGATCGGCGCCGCTCGTCATAAAGTAGTTGCCGGCCCCTTCTAACGAATGAATGTGTACGGCCATGCCCAAACGCCCTGCCTCGCGGGCAATGAAGCGAAACAGGAAGTCCTGTAGTGTCTTGTAATCTTCGTGCGAAGGCTCACCGCCCGCAGCGTAGCGCGCATAGACTTTGGCTGCGTCCTCTCGCGTCGCTTCGGCGAAATGGAGACTCCGAAGATAGGCCGCCTCGAACTTCACGGCGACACATCCCGCGCGGCTTTGCGCCTCGAGTGTCGGGATCACGGCAGTTTCGAGGTAGGCCTCGAGTGTCGACGGGATTCCTGCCAGATGGAGGTCGGATAGATACCGCTTCAGCAGTTTGTCCTCGAGCGGAAACAATTTCTCGCGGTCGGGCGTCGCCTTCGCTTCCGCGTTGTTCGAGAGCGGGAAGATCAACGCATCTGCATACGAGACCCAGCGGAATCTCGGCGGCGCGAGCCCGGGACCCATCGCGATGCGATTGGCGAGCATGACTTCGACGCCGATCCGATCCAGCGCCCATGCCGGGAATTTCTCGCGCTGCGTCTCCATCGTGCGCTTCACCGACGCGCGCAACTCTACAACGTGGGCCTCGCTCAGATCGTCGTGTGGATAGCCGTACAGCGCCTTGAGCGCGAGCGGCCAGATTGGACTTTCGGTGCGGAGGCGCACCGGCACCTCGAACGGCGCGACTGGATCCAGCGGCAAAGCGTCGTAGTCCGAGTCACCCGGCGTCACGCTGTTTACGTGCGTGTGGTTGTCGACCGCGCGAATCTTCTCGATAAACGCGGCGAGTTGAGTATCCGCGACCGGGCCGCGGGCCGCCTCACCATCGCGACCGGATGGCGAAGAGCATCCGACGACGAGAGCGGCGGCCAGCGCGGCGAGCGTACCTTTCACGAAACAAGGATATACGGGTTCGCCGCCTCCTCAGCGAAGCCGGCGTGAACGACGAAATTCAGACGGCGAACCCATTACTGTCGCTCGGCGGTGATGATCACGGTTTCCATGATGAGCGACGCGGATCGATTGCGACGCGCCTCGGCCGCAATGCGCTCCGCTTTCGTCTCCGGCAGGTCAAGACGCGCTGATCCTTCCCAGCGGACCTCTCGCAGGAAGTACTCGTCGCCATATCGGTGGAACACCAGCGATGGCGCTTCGCCTTTGCGCGGCAGGCTTGCCTCATTGATCCGCACGAAGGTACCCGTTCGTTCGCCGCGAACGAACAGCATCTCCGGATGACTATCCATTCGCGATAGGCGATACGTGTCGCCAGGAAGGTTCGCGTTGTTGCCGACGGTGAATCGGAACGGCACGCTCGCCATGAGATGAACGTCGCCCTGCGCCAATGCCGGCGCGACCGTCGCTAATGCTGCTGCCGTGGCGAAGGCTGTGACGAGTCGGTTGTACATCCTCATATGAACTCCTTTCTTAAGTTCATACGGTTGGCGTGTGCTCAAGGTTGTTCAAGAGTGTGAAATAGATGTGACAAACGTACTGATGGCGGCCTTTCGTCCCTAACCACTCCCCCACATGCTCGCTCGCGGGGGCCCGCAAGCCCCGCGCCGGTCGCGTGGGCTCACTCGCGCGCTCGTTCGCCGTGTCGCAATGGTTTTGAAACCACTTCTAGTACGTTTTCTCGCCCGCCAGGATCTTGACCGTTAATCGATTTTCACCGAGCGGTATCGGACAGGTCGTGTGTGGATTGAACGCGCACGGCGGGTTGTAGGCCTCGTTGAAATCGAGCACGGTCGTCCCATCGTCCCGGAGGTCGGAATAGAGGAAGCGCGCGGTTCCGTAAGTTTCATGGCCGCTCGATGCGTCGCGAAAAACAAAATAGAACCGCTTGGGCCTGGTCGTGAACGGCCGCAATCGCAGTGCCTGACCGTCAAGCGTGAATTCGACGACCCCTTCCGAAATGTACTCATCGATGTCGCCATACGTATTGACGACTTTGAGGAGGCGCGGTTGCTGATCGCGAATGAGACGGCCGGTGACACGGAACTTGGCGTCGATCGGAAACCAGGAGAAGCCGCGAAAGCCACGGGCGAGCGGCCCGTTCGGATCGCGAACACGCAACGCTCGACGTTCGCCGCTCACGTGGACGACCAGGCGAACGTCTCCGATCACGAGTTCGTCTTCATTCGCGGAACGGTCGTCGAGAAGATCGACAGGCGAAGTGACGAGGGCGTCGTCAAGCGTGACCTGCGCCCCTTGCGCTGGCTCGAAACGCACCTGCTCCCTGTTCACCACGAAGCGTCCGAGCTTCGCAGGCACTGACCGCGGAAGGACGATGTCGTTGGTGGGCGCGCTGCCGGCGGTGTTGACGCCCTCCTTGAGATCGTAGAGACCGGCGATGCTGACCCAGTCCCGGCGGTAGTCCCGCTCGTGCTTCGACTGCCAATTTGCCGCGGCGGCATTGGCCCAGCGATCGCGGGCCTCAGACAGCGCCGGCGACTCCGCCGGCGTGGTGCACGCTGCCGCCAGCGTGAGCACGGCCGCCATGATCATGAATCGCAGTTGTCCTCCTAAGCAGCACCTCTCCCGCTTGTGACCAGTCACAATCATTATGCGTGCGATTTGCGTAACTCAGCCGCCTGTAGTACATCGCACGATAAGGCGTCGCGAAGGAAGAAGCGAGCGAGCAACGCGAGCGAGCCACCGGAGCGGAGCGGGGCCCCTGGGGGCCCCCCGCGAGCGACGGTGGTAAGAGAGTCTGAGTGGCGAAGCCCCTCGGAGTAAAGATGAAGGCGACTCAACTCAATCTGCCGTTGGACAACGAGATCGGCACGCTGGCGCGATTGTGCCGTGACCTCGCACAAGGAGGCGTCAACCTTCTCGCGCTCTCCGCGCCTGAGACGGGGCGCGAGATGGGAACGGTCCGGCTGCTCGTGCCCAACGGTGACCTGGCGTCACGAGCGCTCACGAAGGCCGGCTATGTGTTTTCGTCGGAAGAAGTGCTGTTTGTCGAGCTGAAAAATCGGCCCGGTGCGCTGGCCAAGGCGGTGGAGAAACTCGCCCGCGCCAAGATCAGCATCCGCTACGCGTATGCAACGGCCTCATCGCGCACGAAGACCACCGCCGCAGTTGTCGCGGTCGACGACGGCGACCTTCCGCGCGCGCTGAAGATGTTTCCGTAGTGTTAGCGTCCGAGATTCAATCGGACTCCGATCATGACCACCCGCCGCGGATCCATGAATTGGGATGTTTACTCGACGACGAAGCGCGACACGGCTGTGGGAACCTGCAACTCCGGCATCGGTGTTGTGACAAACAGGCGCCGCGCGAGGCGTGCGAGGATGCGCGCGCGCCGCGCCGACCGCGCGACGCGGGCGCTATCGGTCGCGATGCCTGTGTTCGCGTACATCTGCCGATAGAGCTTCGAAATCAGCACGAACGCAATCCGCGCGCGCAGTGATTTCACGCTGTATTTCGAGCGTTGCCAGATGTACTGCAGGCGGTAGAACTCGTCCCACGTCGCTTGGGTGCCGGCGCGAATCTCGTCGGCAGACATCGTTGGATGCGGCAGATAGATCTTGGGACGGTTTGCCGATGGAATCAGCCAGTATCGCGAGAGAGGCGTGTCACCGACCCGCGTTGCCGCTGCACCCTCGCGCTCCCACTTGGCGAAATCGAGCGTGCCGGGAAACGGCTGGAGCATCACAAACTGCGCGAACGACACTCCAGCACGCTGCGCGAGCTCGGCCGTGGCGCGGAACGTGTCGTCGCGATCGGTCGGCAAACCAAAAATGAACGATCCGAGAATGTGCACGCCATTCTCGCGGAAGGCCAGCAAGCGTGTGACCAGCGCCTCACCCGCCTGGTTGAAATCCTTGTGGACCGCTTTGAGGCCTTCGGGCGTCACCGACTCGATCCCAACAAGCGCACCGCGGATCCGCGCACGGCGCATCGCGCGGAGGAAATCCGGATCCTCGGCCGCCTCCATCGTGATCTGCGTGTAGAACACAAGATCGTCCGGCAGCTGTTCGAGGCGCGCCATCAACTCGAAGCGCTCCTCGCGCAGTGCCCGAAGGCTGGCGAGCGTTCGTGGATCTTCGCGCCGCGCCGCCATCGCGAGATCGGCGAGTGTGACCGGATAAAAGTTGTCGTCGGACAGGAGAATGAATCGAAATCCTCGACGTCGCAGCGCGACGATTTCGGAAACCACGTCGTCACTATTCCGCTGCCGTGGCTTCTGACCATCGGTCCGCCACACCGAGCAGAACGAACAATGCTTCGGGCACCCGCGCACGGTTTGGACCGAGCCCCACATGTATCGATCGGCCGGCAACAGATCCCAGCGCGCCGTCACGAACGCCTCGCCCCGCACGCGGCCGCCGTCATACAGCGGCTGAACGGCATCCGCGGCGCAATCGGCGAGAACGTCCGACCACACCAGGTCGCCATCGCCCTTGACGACGACGTGCGCGCCACCGTGTTCGCGTGCTTCGTCGGGAAAGAGCGTGGCGTGGATGCCACCATACACGACGGTAGCTCCCCGCTCTCGTGCAAGCAGCCCCAGCTCGTATCCCCGCCGCGCGTTACCGGTGTGGATACTGATTCCGACGACGTCTCCACGCGAGACGCTGTCCGGATCGAATCGCTCGAGCGTTTCGTCAACGATCGACGGCGCGCCGTAACGTGCGGGCGTGGCCGCTGCCAGCACATACAACCACCGCGGCGTGATGACGGCCGTGCCGAACGAAATGTCCGATGGATTGACGAGATGTATGCGCATTTGCACCCGAGTCCGGCTAGAAACGACGCGCAATGGATTTGCCAAGGCGCGAGAAGAAGCCCGCTGTTGCGACACCCGCTTGTCGCGATCCTTTGCCGACGCTGACGCCCGCGTCCGCGGCTGCGCCCCATGGTGTGGTAGCGTCCTCACCGGGTGCGGCAGGACCGATCGGCGCCGCAAGCGGCTCACCAAGGGTTGCGGTGATCCCGGACGGCGCGGCGTCTGGCAACTGGCTCGTGGTTCGAACAGCGATCGGATCGCGTTGCGGCACGTCGGGCGGTCGCGCTGCTGACTCAGGCGGGTTGCTCGCTGCAGGTCTCTCGGTGATTCCTGCCGTCGCAGGTTCAGACTGCGCACGCGGGCGACGAGGAACCGGCCGCCGAACGCTTGCTGCCGCGGTTGGCTCGAGTGGACGTGGAACGGAGGTTAACGATTGTGGGACCGGAGCGACCGCGATCGAGCCCGAAGCGATGCGCGCGTCAGCTCCGCGCGGGCGAACGAGCTGAATGCCGGCAACGAAGATCCCGAGCGCAATCAGCAGAGTGAGCGACAAGGCTGTGAACGTGACCGGCTGCTTCGTCGACGTGCTCCGCCGCCGATCGAGTAGCTGCGTCACACGCCTGGTAAGATCGCCTGGCGAGAGCACCGCTGGCAGGAGCACCGCGTCGCTCAGGGCGAGGTTGTGCGCGGCCAACTTGGTCAGGCAGGCTGCGTAGCGTTTCGGCGATCTCGTCAGGTTGATCGTCCAGTCGTCGCACGCGGTTTCTCTGTTGATGTGAAGCTGACGGTCGATCCACCAGATGGCTGGATGCAGACCGGTGGTCGCGCGAAGCAGCACCTGCAGCAGGCGCGCGAAATCGTCGCGCCGCTGGACATGCGCCCATTCATGCACGAGGATGCAATCGAGTTCGTCGTTATTGAGAACACGCAGCAGCGCCGGTGCGAGGGCGATCGCCGGCGAGGTCAAGCCGAGGACGGACGCCGTCCGAACGTCGCCGGATACGACTAATCGCGCGCGCCGGCCTTGATCGCGCAGCGCGCACCAACGCGGCAGGCGGTTCTGATGGGCGAGTGGCACGTCGCGGCAGCGACGCTTGGCGGCGCGCAGGTGCAGCAAGGCGCGGCCGACGCGCACGAGAGACCAGGACGTCCACAAAGCGTACGCACCAAGCGCGACAGCGATCGGCCACCACGACAGCGCCGGCATCTCAACTTCGTACGCGGAGGCGGCGGCGACGGCCGTCACAGGCTGTGCGATCGGGTGAGCGGCAAGCCAGTTCAGTACCGGGAGTGCCAGCAGTGTTGCCATGGCCACCCACCAGACGCGATATCGAGTCGTCGCACTGAGACGTGGCACGAGGCGCAGGAGCAGGGTCGTCACCGCGACCAGCGCGATTCCCTGCAACAGCCAGTTCGCAAGCACATGCACGGCTAGTCCTCCTGCGCTTCGAGCAGCTTGCGCAACCGCTCGATCTCCCGCGGATCGATCTGCTTGTCCTCGAGTACGTTGAGAATCAGGAGGCTCGGCGAGTTGTCGAATAATCGCGCCAGAAGATGGCGCAGCGCCTTGCGTCGCGCCTGCTTCTGATCGACGACAGGCCGATAGATGAATGCGCGCCCTGACTTGCGGTGCGCAACATACCCTTTCTTCTCGAGGATCCGCAACATCGTCTGCACGGTGCTGTAGCTGACGCGCTCCCCGACGATTGCTGCGACAACGTCGGCGACGGTTGCCTGGCGCAGCTGCCAGATCACTTTCATCAGCCGCGCTTCACCGTCGGTGAGGGTAGGAGAGGTGGGTCTGGCCATACAACTTAATTAATTAAGAGTTCTACCGGCACTCTACCGGACAACTGCGGCCCTGTCAATTAAAGAATTAAGAGTTCGCGAGGATGTGTACCGCGACCGGGGGTCAGATTAGCGTCAGACTCGGTTTGACCCCGGTTTGATCCCCGATGGAAGATTCCCGCGTCAGGAGGTTGAGGGATGAAACGCTGGGCGCTGTTCATAACGATCGTGGTGCTGCTCGGGGTGGCCTATGTGCGCACGGTAGAGAGCCAATCCGGCACAGTGCGCCAGCTGGCACCCGGCGTGTACTCTCGTCAGGGCGACAGGGATACCCAGCAGCCCGCCAATACAAGCTGGGTCGAGTTCCGCGATTTCATCGTCGTCATCGAGGCGAACACGCCGTGGGGAATCAAGGCCGCGCTCCCCGAGATTCGCAAGACGACAAGCAAGCCCATTCGCTACGTGTTCGACACCCACTACCATTGGGATCACACGCAGGGCAACAGCGTCCTCTTCGACGACGGGGTCACCGTGGTCTGCTCGCAGGATTGCGCGAGTGAGCTCGGCACCAAGGGAAAGACGGAATGGGAGCAGATGTCGAAGCGGACGGGGGAGTACAGCCTCGCGCCGTACCGGCTGCAGCAACCATCCATGATGTTCGGTGACTTCATGGCGATCGACGATGGGCAGCGGCGCCTCGAGCTGCGGAGAGTCGGGCCGGCACACACTATCGGTGATGCGGTCGCATTCCTTCCCAAGGAAGGGATTCTATTCACGGGCGACCTGTGCGTGAATTGGCGCTCCGGCAACAATGTCGGGGATCGTGATGCCGATCACCAGCACTGGGTGCAGGTACTGAACGAGATGGCGGGATGGAATGTGAAAACGGTTGTGCCCGGACATGGAAGTCTCGGCATGGTCGCCACGCTCCAGGCGCAGAGCGCGTTCATCGACGACTTGTGGAAGCAGGTGTCAGCGGGAAAGAAGGCGGGGAAGAGCGTCGATCAGCTCGTGAAAGAGATCGACCTCTCAAAACACGGCGACTTTGCTGCCGACGCGCAACAGAACCAGTCGGCCATTCGCGCGGTGTTCCGGAAAGCACCGGGATAGGATGACTGCAGCTCAACGATCTCCGATCGAGAACGTGACAGGCAGTCCGAGGAACTGCTCGAATCGTCGAACTGCTGCGATGAGCGCGCTGCGCTCGGCTGAATTCAACCGTCGCAGCGGCGTCGCGCGAATCAGGATTCCTTTCGCCGATCGTGTCAAGCGCCACGTGCCCGCCACCTGGCCGGCGATCACAAAGGCATGCTGGAACGTCACCGAATCGCTCGACGATGACGCGATCTTCGAGGGTCCGTGCGGTACCGCCTTGCGATCGCGATACGCCACGAGATACTCGTCGTAAATCGGCAGCAGATGCACCTGCTGCTGCTTGCGAGCGGTCGCGTGCGGCGACGACCCGATCGTCCAATAACTGAGGCCGTCGATCACTTCTCGCGTGGCGCCGATCATTTCGGTCGCGCGCTTTCCGTCGGCCGTTGTCAGTCCTGACCACCACGCGAAATCCCGGATCGTCGCCGGCCCATGGCTCCGGAAGAAGCGCTCCCCGAGTGTCGCGAGTGCTTCGTCGCGCGGCATGCGGCAGGCCTTCGGTGCGCGTTCGGCAAGAAGTGCGTAGGTGAATCGCCGCTCGCGCCGGCGGCCGCTACAAATGACGCCTTCAAGTTCGGCGTGCATGACCACGCGCGCCAGGCGCTCGGCGCTCACCGGTACTCGACCGCGCTGCAGGCAATCGCTGAGTTCCGTTCGGGTCAGGTGAGAGCCGCCGAGGAGCGCACGCTCGATCACCGCAGTACCGCGCGTGAGCGTTCGTGCGTCCAGGCCAAGCGCACGGTTGTAATAAGAAAGGATACGGTGGATGCGCGGCGCAGTGAGCTCGAGGAGCCATCGAATGTCGGCGGGGGTCACGAAATGCCAGGTCGGCCGCATGACATGCGTGCGAAGGATTCGTCCCTCGTCAAATGCGCGCTGCACGTCGGCATTCGCCGCTCGATCCGACATCCGAAGTCCAAGCGCCCACTTTGCCGGTTCGTACTCCTGCGCCTGCACCGCGCCGAACCACGTCACCACGTCGGCAGGACGACGAAGGCCGCGCGTTGTAATGTGCTGATTGCGGAGTCGTCGGTCAGCGATCGTCACGCGACCATCGATATTACTTCGACTCGAGAACCCGGCCAGCCTGAGAGCGAGACTGGCCGGAAGGATCAACGAACGCTGGCGACCATTTGCCCGCCAGGCCGAGCCAGCGACAAGGGCCACGGCTCGGGATGCGCGGCAGCGAAAAGACTCGCACCAATGAGCGCCATGTTCTTGGTGAAATTGACCATCTCATTCATCCGCCGCTCTGGCTCTTGCTCTCGCCAGAATGCATGCATCGCTGGCGAGACGCCGAGCAGGAACGTCGAAATCATCCCGGCTCCGATCTTCGGCCAGAGTCCGGTCAGGAGACTGATTCCACCCGCGGCAGCGAGAACGCCTGAGACCGCCACCGCCGCGTTCGGGGCAGGTACCCCCTTGCTTCTTGCGTACGCCACCATCGTGTCGCGATTCACGAAATGGTTGATGCCGTTGTACAGGAAGTAGCCGCCGAAGATCGCACGACCGGCAGTCAACGCCCTGTCTTCCACCACCGGCAGCACCGCCCGCGAGCTGTGACGTTGCTCAGGATGGCCGAACTCTGCAGGTGTGCGGACGATTGCTTCCCCGGGCGGCAACGGACCGGTTCCGGGATAAATGCCAGAGCCACGCACGTCTTCAATTTGTTTCACTTGGTTCGCCATCATCCCTCACGATCGATCGCGATGATCGCACTTGTGGTTCATCGTTGCTGTGTTCATTCGAGAGCACACATCGTGCCGATGTGCCTCAGCACAAATGAAGCTGACCCTCTTCGGTTCGCGATTTGCACCAAAAGATCAGAGATAAAGCGAGGACCATGCTGGAGAAGAAGACACTCGAACGTGCGCGGAAAGCGAAGCGGGAGGGTAAGGCGCCGACGACGCAAGCGGGCGAGTTCGTGCACGAGGAAATCGAACACGTGCGGCGTGGAAAGCACGGTGCCCGATCAACAAAACAGGCCATCGCCATCGGTCTGTCCAAGGCGCGGCGCGCCGGAGTCAAACTCAAGGCGCCGAGAAACCTCTGCTCGCACTCGCAAGAGTGCAGAACGCGCTTATCGGGCCGGCCAGAAGCAAACCCGAAGGCTGCCGTCCGCGCGGAGATCGCGGGCGACATCACGAGCACTGAAGCACGAACCCAGGCGTGCCGCATCGAAACGGGCGCTTTCAAAACAGGCGCGTTCAGCCGCGCGCCGGCGTCGACGCACGTCGGCGCAACGTGACACCCGCTGGACATTTGTGTAGCCGTCGGCAACACCTCAGCCGCGGCTCGAGATGAACCAAGTACGCAGTGTTCACCCACGAGGGGCGAAAAATATTGCAAACGTTCGTTGAAAACGTCCGTGTACTGTTCAGTCAGGTCACGTGGTGTCCAGCTTGCACTCGTTGCGTAGTTACCGGAGCGTTGTCTCAATGCGAATCGCGCAGGTCGCACCGTTAAGCGAGAGCGTTCCTCCGAAGTTATACGGAGGCACGGAACGTGTCGTCTCGTTTCTCACTGACCAGCTCGTAGAGCTCGGCCATGACGTGACGTTGTTCGCCAGTGCCGATTCATCGACGTCGGCCCGGCTGGCACCGATGTGGCCGGAGGCATTGCGGCTTCAGGGGACGTGCAAGGATGAGAGCGCGCCCCATCTGTTGATGCTTGAAAAGATCGTTGCACGAACCAGCGAGTTCGACATCATCCATTTTCACATTTCGCAATTGCACTTCCCGGTCATGCGGCGACTGCCCGATGTCGCCCACGTGACGACGCTCCATGGCCGGCTGGACATCGAGGAGCTGCGGCCACTGTACAAGGAATTTACCGACATGCCGGTCGTCTCGATCTCCGACGCTCAGCGGGTCCCGCTGCGCGAGGCCGGATGGGTGGCGACGATTCACCATGGCCTACCCGCCAAACTCTACACATTTCATCCGGCGCCAGGCAGCTATCTCGCGTTCCTCGGTCGCATCTCTCCCGAGAAGGGTGTCGATCGCGCGATCGCCATCGCGACGGCGAGCGGTGAACGACTCCGCATCGCGGCCAAGGTCGACGGCGCGGACCGCGACTATTTCGATCGCGACATTCGCCCGCTGCTGGACAACCCTCTCGTCGAATTCATCGGCGAAATCCCTGATAGCGAGAAGAGCACATTCCTTGGCGGCGCCAAGGCGTTGCTCTTTCCAATCGACTGGCCGGAGCCGTTCGGGCTGGTGATGATTGAAGCGATGGCATGCGGCCTGCCGGTCATCGCATTTCCGGGAGGGTCGGTTCGCGAGATCATCGATGATGGTGTGACCGGTTATATCGTCACGACCATCGAAGACGGCGCGAAAGCGGTCAGGCAGATTCACCGCATCGATCGTCACCGATGCCGCAAGACATTCGAACAGCGGTTCACGGCGCGTCGAATGGCTTCTCAATACGTGGACATCTACCGTCGGCTCGTGACAGAGCGATCGGGGCTCGTGGCCTAGGCAGCGGGATGGCCGAACTCGTCCGCTTAGAAGAAAATTTTGCGATTGTCGCCGACACCGATCGTAGCGGCTCGCCGCGGCGTGTGCTCAAACATGGCGATACGTTCGGCGTATTCGACCTGCACGGCGACGTCGTCTCCGCCGAGAGCGGAGATCTGGGTCTCTATCATGCGGGCACGCGGTTCCTGTCACGATTTGAGTTGCTGCTCGGCCGGCGCCGGCCGCTCCTTCTGAGTTCTACGATCAGCGACGACAACACGATTCTCGCGGTCGACCTCACGAACCCGGACGTGCTTCGCGACGGTCATGTCTTGATACCCCGCGGATCGGTTCACATCTTCAGGGCGCGCATCCTGTGGAACGGGCATTGTCTCGAACGCATACGCGTGACGAATCACTCGCGCCATCCGATTCAAACCCCGCTGGCAGTTCATTTCGACAGCGACTTCTACGACGTCTTCGAAGTGCGCGGGACGCGGCGCGAGCGGCGCGGGCAACGCGTTGGGGACAGCGCAACGCCCGACCACGCGGTGCTGCGATACGAGGGACTCGATCACACCGAGCGGCGGACCATCGTCCACTGGAATCGCAATCCAGCGCACTCTGACAATGGCGCGGTGGTCTTCTCGATCACGCTCGATCCTCAGCAAGTCACGGAGATGGAAATCGGGATCGATTGTGAAGTTGGCGAGCGTGTGAGCGACGTTCGATTCGGCGATGTGCTCGAGCGTTCGAAGCAGGCGGTCAGCAAGCACGAGAGCTGTGAGTGCCGGATCGTGAGTTCGAATGACAGTCTCAATCGATGGTTCGGCCGATCGGCGGCCGACCTCCACATGATGCTCACCGACACGGCGGCGGGCTCGTACCCGTACGCGGGCATCCCGTGGTTCAGCACACCATTTGGCCGGGACGGGATCATCACCGCGATGGAAACGCTCTGGGCGGCGCCGGACATTGCGCGCGGCGTGCTCGAGTTTCTGGCATCGACGCAGGCCACGACCTACAACGAAGCGCAGGACGCCGAGCCCGGCAAGATCCTGCACGAGACGCGTCAGGGTGAGATGGCGGCGCTCGGCGAGATCCCATTCGGCAAGTACTACGGCAGCGCCGACGCCACACCCCTGTTCGTGATGCTGGCCGCGGCGTACTTCGAACGAACCGCCGATCGCGAGTTCGTTGATTCGCTCTGGCCGCATATCCTCGCGGCGCTCGAATGGATGGACAAATCCGGCGATCCCGACGGCGATGGATTCATCGAATACCAGCGTCGCAGTCAGACCGGGCTGGTCCAACAGGGATGGAAGGACTCCTACGACTCTGTCTTTCACGCAGACGGTTCGCTCGCGGATCCACCGATTGCCGTGTGTGAGATTCAGGGATACGCGTATCAGGCGTGGCGCGGCGCGGCAAAACTCGCCAGGGCTCGCGGCCGTCTGGACGAGAACCGCGCCTGGCGGGCGCGCGCGCTGCGGCTCCGATCGCGTTTCGACGAAGCCTTCTGGTGCGAGGACATCGGGATGTTTGCCTTGGCGCTGGACGGCAGGAAGCAGCCCTGCCGCGTCCGTTCGTCCAACCCGGGACACTGCCTGTTCAGCGGCATCGCCACGGCGCGGCGGGCCCGCAAACTTGTGAATGTGTTAATGGGCGATGTCATGTTTGCCGGTTGGGGCATCCGCACCGTCGCCGCCGGCGAGGCCCGATACAATCCGATGTCGTATCACAACGGATCGATCTGGCCGCACGATAACGCAATTGCCGCGGCAGGCCTGGCCCGGTACGGATTCACCGATCGCGCCGCGCGCGTCATGAACGCGATGCTCGATCTCAGTCGCGCGGTCGACAGCCATCGCCTGCCGGAACTGATCTGCGGCTTCCATCGGCGCGGCGGTGAATCGCCGACGCTGTACCCCGTCGCCTGTGCGCCTCAGGCCTGGGCCTCGGCCGCCGCCTACATGCTCCTCAGCGCCTGCCTCGGACTCGAGATCGACGCCGCCAGCCGCCACGTGTGGTTCCGGCGCGCCATGCTGCCGGAGGGAATCGATTGGATTCGCCTCAGCAATCTTTCCGTCCTCGACGCGAAGGTCGATCTGCTGGTGACGCGGCACGCACACGACGTGGGAATCGAAGTCCTGCGGCGGGACGGGGATATCGAGATTCTGACTGTAAAGTGAACGTCATTCACTGTCACGCTGCGATCATGTCTTAAGAAAAAACAGGAGAACGGAGAAGGGAGAAACAAAAAATTCTCCTTTCTCTTTTCTCCTGTTTATTTCTAGTCGCGTCAGTTCCCGCCAGTGAAGCCTGTTCTGTTACGCGTCAGAACTCGAATCGAGCCCCCACCCTCAACTGCCGTGGCGCAGTGAACTGCTGGCCGGCAAACACACCTGACGCTCCCGCCAAACCGAAGTCTGCGTTCGGAACGCCGCTCGACAACTCGGCGAAACTGTTGTAATCGAGCACCGTCTGCGTATTGAAGATGTTGAAGACATCTGCGATCAGCAGGAGATTCCGGCTGCCAAGCTTCACGTTGTACGACGCTCCGGCGTTGACCGGCTTCGTCCATGGCGTCCTCGTGCGGAAGCCATCCGAGGTTTGAAAACCCACGCCACGAGCGGTCAAAGGAATTTCGCCGCCCGAGTCGTACACGGGGTGCGCGGCGAATGCCGTCAGCGGTGCGCCGGATTCCGCTTCGAATCCAACCGACAGGTTAAGACCCATATCGAACGCATACGTCCCATAGATCTTGACGTCGTGGACGCGATCGAGCGGAAGAGGTCCATTGCCCGCGGAGCCAAGGAATCGGATATCGCCCGAATAGCCAAACTGCTCGGCGCCGATCGTGGCATATGTCGGGTCGCTGGTTGGATAGTCGTAGAGCGACGAGATGCCCGGATCCGACTGCCCGTTGTCGTTGCGGAAGAATCCTTCGAAGTTGCCATGCAGTCGCGACCACCGATACGACGAGGTCAGCGACCACCGGTTCGAGAGCCGCCGGCTTGCAGTGAACTCAATCGCGTCGTAGTCGTGCACGGGTGATTCGAACTTTATCGTCGCGCCGGGAATGTCCTGAACGACCGGCGTGTCCGGACCGGGATTGGTCAGCAGGTAATTCGCTGTCGCAGCGCCCGGTAATCCGAGTGAAGTTGCCACGATCGGATACGGCTGAACATCCTCGAGCACTCTGCCAATGTCCCGATGCACGTAACGCACACCGAGATCGATGCCACGCCATACCGGATACTGCGCGCCGATCACCCATTCGTTGTAGTAACTCAGTTTGGCATTGGGATCGATGTCATCACCGCCGGCCCCGAGCAGCGTAAAGTGCGTGGTCGTCTGCGCGCCGGTGGCCGCGTTGGTGGTAACAGTTCCGTCCGCTACGGGGCGGGTGAGATTCGCATCGAAGTAATCTGCAGTGATCGACGCATCGGAGGACAAGGCGCGAGAGGCAAGATCGTTGGGCACGCGTGCGTAGTAGCGGCCGTAGCTCCCGAACACCTTGGCTTTGCCGTTGCTCGTTGGATCCCAGATGACGCCGACGCGCGGGGCCCAGTTGTTTTTCAGTGTGAAGTCCTGGACGATCGTTCCAGACATTTTCTCCTGCTCGTAGCGGAGGCCGGGACGAATGGTCAGCGAGTTGCCGATTCTCCAGGCATCTTCGACGAAGACCGCCAGGTAATGCTGGTTGGTCGGCCGCTCGTTGGTGAGACTTGCGCGGCTCACGTGGTAGATCTCGCCAAACACCGGATCGGGAAAAATGTCGACGACGGCGCCGGTAGCGCTCTGTTGTCCATTCGGGGCGGTGAATGTCGGGCCGGTGTACTGGAGCAGCTGGCTGAAATCGAGGTGCTCATAATCCAAGCCGTAGCGCACCTGGTGCTCGCCATAGCGTGACAGGATCGTCGTCGCCTTCGCCTGGGCCTGCCAGTTGTCGCTGCGGTTCCCCGCTTCATAGAAACCAAGTCCACCCGAGATCACGCGCGGCGTGACTCGAGTGTCGCGGATCTGCCACTCGTTCACCGCCGGCGTCTCGAGAATGCGATTGAGCGCGTGACCAACCGAGGCATCGACAAGGAAGCGGCGGCTGAGCACACCGTCGTAGTGAACGATCTGGTTGTGGCCACCGTACTCCAGCGAGCTGTACGCCGACGTCGTTTGACTGAGCAGCGAACCGGCCCGCTGTGGACCGAGGTCGCCGGTCGCTGGATCGCCGAAGACCGACGCGTCGACACGATGCGATGACGTCAGCTGCCACGTACCTTTCGCGGCATAGTTGGTAACGCGGCGATCGCGGTCGACGCCGCCGAGACTCTGCAGCGGAAATCCTTCCGGCGCCGCGAAGGTGGCTCGCTCCCACTGCGGGTCGATCGCGCCAAAGAAGAACACCCGATTGGGCAGGACCGGTCCGCCCATCGTCGCGCCAACATCGCTCAGTCGCGAGGCGATCGTGTTGACGGTGCCTTCGACGCTCTGCACCGCCTTGTAGTCAGATTCGAGAGTGTGTGGCCGCGCATATCCAAAAGCGCTTCCCTTGAAAGCGTTCGAACCGCTCTTCGTGACGACGTTGATCACACCGCCGGTTGCCTGCCCGAACTCGGCTTCGTAGCCGGCTGTCTTCACCTGCACTTCCTGCATGAAGTCGTACGGTGTGCCGTTGCCCAGCGAACCAAAAACGATCGAGTAGGAGCCGAGCGCTCCGTACCCCCCGTTCGTGATGTTCACCCCATCGATGACGTACTGATTCTCCAGGCCGCTCGATCCTTCAACCGACGGATTCGCCACACCGACACTGCCACCCGTGCTGACTCCCGGCGCGAGATACAAGGTGTCGCTGAAACGGCGGCCGACCGGCAGACGCGACAGCATTTCACTGTCGAGACTGGCGCCAATTGCGGCAGTGGTCGTATCGACAGCGGCCGAAGCGGACACGACCTGGATCGCTTCCTCGACGCCGCCAACCTGGAGCGTCAATGGGATCTCCGTCGTCTGTCCGAGCTGTACCTGCACATTCGACTGATCGATAGGAATGAATCCTTGCAGCGCCGCGCGAACGGCGTACCGCCCGGGCGTTAGAAATGGAATGGTGAACCTGCCGTCACCCTCGCTGATCGCGGTTTTTGTTCCCTGCGATCCACTGATGGTGATCGTGGCCCCCGGAACCGGCAGGCCCTGCGCGTCAACGACGCGACCCGAGATCGTGCCAGTCGTTTGCTGCGCTCCGGCGCTTCGCGTGATGAAACAGAAAATGAATACGAAAAGCACGACACAGAATTTCCTCATACAGAGTCCTCACTAACTCCATAGGTCGGCGGCTCGCAATTCTTTCGGACGGCACTGATCCAGACGCGCGGGTTCGGCCTAGACTGGAGACATGACGGTCACCACCGGCTCACCGCACGTTCGACAGACTGCGCGCCGCTGGATCATCTGGCTGACGTGGTCGGCCCTGCTGATCTTCGCGACCATCGTGATTGGGGGCGCTGTCAGTGCGCGCCGGCGTCTTCCCGATCTCCAACCCTGGCATCGGATCGTTCCACGCGACCTTCGCGCCGGCGACGTGACGGCTCGCTCGACGCTGAACGACTACATCGCGATCGAGAATGCCGCCTTCCGCGTCATCCACGATCAAATCGAGCAGCGACTCGACGCCACCGCGCGAGTGCCGGCGAATCGATACAACCCGGACGGCATGTCCCACCCTTCACGACTGGGCACTGACTGGAATCGAACACAGGTCCTCTCGCCAGCATCCGAACCCGTGGGGGGCGCACTGCTCGTGCACGGACTCACCGACAGTCCTTACAGCATGCGGACGATTGGCGAGGATCTCCGCTCGCGGGGCTACTACGTGGTCGCGTTGCGTGTGCCAGGACACGGCACTGTGCCGGCAGGCCTGACCGACGTGACGTGGGAGGATTGGCTCGCGGCAGTCAGACTCGGAGCGCGGCAGGTTCGTACAACGATCGGCGACAGCAAACCATTGGTGCTCGTCGGTTACTCGAATGGCGGTGCGCTCGTCCTCAAGTACGTGTTCGACACGCTCGAAGGCTCCGGCGATCCAGCCGCTTCTCGCATTGTGCTGCTCTCGCCGATGCTCGGCGTGCAGCCCTTCGCCTGGCTGACGCGCGTGATCAGCATGCTTGGACCGATCCCAGCATTCGAAAAAGCACGCTGGCTCGATGTCTACCCTGAGTACAATCCGTTCAAGTACAACTCATTCCCGGCCAACGCCGGATTGCAAACCTGGCGGCTGACGACAACGCTCCAGAGACAGATCGAGCGGGCTGCCCGCGCCGGTCTCGGGTCTCGAGTGCCGCCGGTGCTGACCTTTCACTCGCTCGTGGATGCGACAGTGAGCACGCCTGCCGTTGTCCATGCGCTGTACGACGTCATCGCCGACGAGCGCTCCGAGCTCGTGCTCTTCGACATCAACCGGGCGTCAGGTCTCGCGCCGTTCATTCAGCAGGCGGACGCGACGCTGCTGTCGCGTCTGACCGATGCATCGCCACGAAAATACAAACGCACCTTGATCACCAACCGCGACCCCGCGTCGCTTGACGTCACGGAACGATCAATCGTTCCCGGCGCCACGAACATCGAAACGCGCCCACTGGGGTTGGCGTGGCCACGCGACGTGTTCTCGCTCTCGCACGTCGCCATTCCTTTTCCTTTGTCGGATCCGATCTATGGACGCGAGGAGATGACGACTCCGACCTCGATCATCCGAATCGGGCTGCTGAGCCCTCGCGGCGAGCGGGCAGTGTTTGCGGTGCCGTCGGACACGCTCATGCGCCTGACGTGTAATCCGTTTTTTTCCTACCTCGATGATCGGCTCGTCGCGTGGCTGCAGTAACTATGCTGAAAGTGCTGAATGCTGAATTCTGATTGCTGAGTGAAAAAAGACCTCGAACGCGACGCGTTCGGGCAATCAGCATTCAGAAATCAGCATTCAGAATTTTCAGCGGACAGCGGCTTTGAAACCACTTCTACGGCAGGTTGTAGCGAACCTGCGCGAAAAACATGAACGATCGCGCCGATGACAATCCGCTCGCCGGCGTCGACCATGGCTCTCTGGTCAGCCACGACACCTGTGTGTTGAATTGCGCTGAACCTCGATCGGGTGTCCTCACGATCTGATACGCGCCGGTCAGCGTGAACTCTCGAATCGTGCGGTTGTTGTTGGTCGATGAGCCGGGGAAGCCGAAGCCTATGAAGCGGCCGTCCCGATCGGTGAAGTAGTTGTCCCTGGCGCTGACGCCGCTGTAATAGCCAGCCACCGACACCCGCGGCGTCAGCGTTTGCTCCACCGCGCCGACCCAGGAGGTGGTGTCGATCAAGCTGATCGAGCCATCACTTCTGAACGCGGCATCAGGAACCAGCCCGCCGATATACCGGCCCATGCCCGATCCAAACGCGCCCTCGCCAAAGATCCTGGTGCTCGGGGTGGCATTGACGCGGATGTTGACGTTCGCGCCGCCGCCGGTAGCCTTGAAGTCTTCGTCGTAGGGCGCCACCGTATGGCGGAATACGCGCAGCACGCCGCCCGCATCGATATGGAGTTCCTTCCGCGGGGAATACGTGACGCGCGTGGAGAAATCGGGCATCAGGTTCGGCGCCCGCAGTTCATCCGCGCCGGTGTTGTATTGCGCATCGATGTCGGCGCCGCAGCACTGCGGCAGCGTGACCACTCCGCTCCCCAGTTGCTGCTCGGGGTTTTCAACCGACGCCGCCCAGTTGAAGCGCCTCGACCGGCGCCACGTCAGACGCACCTGGGGTGATCGATTCCAGACCATGCCGGCTACGTAGTTCAGGTCGACAGCCTGTGTCAGTTCGATGTCCCCCGGCCAGATCGACAGCTGATCTTTCGGCGCCGTCATCAGCGAGAACGCCTGCCCGGCCGCGAGGAAGAAGGTCTGGCCATATTGGACCTCGGCGAGCGCGAGTCGTAAACGGAACCCCGCGCCCGACGTCGTCACGGCGATGTTACCGGGCGTCGACCCTGCGAAGTCCATTTCAAAATATCCCGACAACCGGCGAAACCGCGGACCCTCCGGATAGTCGGCGTCGACGCGTATCGACAAGCGGGAGGCCTGCGCGCTGAGGCGCGCTTCACTGACATTGCCCTGCACGGTGTCGGCGTATGGAATCGACGCGAAGCTGGTGCCGACGCCGCCGCCGCTGTTGGTCGAGCGATAAATGCCGTGGACACCGACATAGCCACCAATCCTGATTTTCGCTGGACCGGCCTCGAGCGCCGGCCCTTCAGCCTGTTCCTTGGCGATCTCCTGAGTTGGATTGAGCGGTTTCTGCTCGGCCGGAGGCCCCGCGGGCGTCTGCGCCGCCCCGGGTACTGCGGCAACGAGGAACAACCCGAATCCCAAGACAATTCGAATGCCGTGCATCCGATGCTCTCCCACTACTGATGACGGGCGGGCTCGAACTCGTACAGTGACGTGGCGCGCCGCTTCAGTCCGCGGTCGGAAGCGAGCACGTCGAGATGCAGCGACGACCAGTCCGACAGCAGCACGTTCTCGCTGCCGTGTCCGTCGTAGGTCTTGATGTAACCGCCACAGGACGCGCAGTGGTCGATGCGCAAACCGGATTCTCCCTCGACGATCATGCTTTCGAGACGCTGAGAGTCGCTTTCACAAAACGGGCAGCAGGTGCGCTTGAACTGCCAACGCGTGCCGCAGCAGCCGCACGACAGGAGACGCTGGCGCCCGTGTTCTTCGCCGACAAGCTGCGCCATTGCCGGCAACGATCCGCAGGTCGGACAATACCTGCGCTGCCACTTCTCCTCGTCCCGCCAGCTGTTGAAGGCGAGCACAACTGGACCAATGAACCGTCTCAGAGCGGTCCAACCCAGATAGCGCACCAGCCCGTGGAATGGCGGCGCAGCGGTCTCGTCCGCCATCAGAAGATTGACAATGCGGCGCGCCGCGTGAGGCTCGCGCTGCAACTCCGCGTGGAGAGCGCGCGTCTCCGCCGCGAGCCATCCCGAAGACCGGGCCAAGGCCAGTCTCTCGATCAATGCGGCTGCTGTTCGGCCGCCCGGTTCCAGATCAACTGCGGCGTCAGCGCTGTGCAGCAGCGTCACCCCGGCGAGAAAATCGGCGCGGTAGTCATCCCAATCGGGAACAGACGCCTTGGAGACCCCAATTGCGTCGACCGCACGGGCAACTTCTGCTGAAAGCTCGGCGATCGGGCGAAGGTAGGCGTGGGCCTCCAGCCAGGACTCCGGCGTCATCGCCTCAGTGCGCCTCGCTTGGTCGCGCCCGAGTGAGAACCGGCATCAAACGGGCGGCGAGACCGAACAGGAAGATGGTCGCGGCAATCAGCCCGATTGAAATGCCCCACTCGACGATCGACGGCATGTAGCTTTCCGCCACATCCCAGGGCATTCTGCCGCGGAAGGTCATGGCGAAGAGCACGACGTTCATCCGGTTGTAGGCGACGCCCAGGACGGCGAGGAGCGATGCGACGAACAGCACGTCGGCGCGCCGGCGGAGCGCCCTGGTCGCCAGGAGGATGATCGGGACGATGCCGCCAAGGAGAATTTCGGCAGCGAACGCCAGGCCGAGACGGCCCGAGAACGCGCCGGTGAGCTGCCCGCGGACCGCCATGTCGCCGAGGCGGAACACGAGATAGACGAGCAGCGACCAGAACGCGATCTGTCCGACCGACGCGAGCCGCGCGAGCTCGAGCGGACGGCGCCACGCCTTGGCGATCCACATGTCGATCAGGATCACGAGCGCGGTGCCGGCCGCGATCGAAGACAGGAAGAACGAGATCGGCAACACCGGCGACCACCACTGCGGCGCGAGCATGTTCGGCATCAGCAAGTACAACGAGCCGAGCGAGCTCTGGTGCATGGTCGACAGCGTCACCGCAGCAATCGCGAGCATGATCGGCTCGGCGTGATGATCGCGCGCACGGAAGATCCAGGCGAGCGTGCCGAAGACCACCGCCGTCGCGAGCGCGTAGAGGACGTTGCGCGACAGCAGGTAGACGAACAGCGTCACCGCTGCCGCCACGTAGGCGCCGTTCCATCGCCGCAAGACGTCCGCGGCACGCGCGTAGCCAAAGCGCGCGAACGGCACCGGCAGAAATTCGAGCAGGAGGATCGTGACGTAGAGGCCGACGCACCACGACACCTCGAACATGGCCGAATGCTCCGGCGCCTGCAGCGCGAGCTGGTAGGAGTTCCAGGGCAGGCCGAGGTCAGCGAGGAGGGTCACCATGACGAAGGAGTAACTCAGGAGGCCCATCAACACGGCGGTGCGGCCCAGACCGTAGAGGTCCTTCCGCTGGAAGACATAGATCACACCGGCCATCGCGAACGCGCCCGCGGCGACGGCAATCCAGACCAGGTCGAACAGAATCCACAAACCCCACGGGTAGGTATCGGACAGGTTCGTGCTGGCGCCGAGGCCGAGCGCAAAGCGCGCGACGAAGGTAATGGCGCCGAACGCCATCAGCAGCAGGAGGAGCCAGTTGAACGGTGTGCTGATCGCAGCCTTCAGCGGCTCGAATTCCACGTGGCCGTGATCCTGCGCATGTCTTGATGCGGCCGCCTCGTCAGCGACTTTCTGCGCCCGCTTCCGGAAAAATGCGTACAAGGCACCGAGCATGGCGCCGACGCCGATCACGGCGGGAGGAACCGCGCCGAGCGCCGTCTTGGTGAAGGCCGGAAAGGGCTTCTCCCCATACGTCGGGAAGCCGAGTTTCTCGAACGGCACTCTCGACAGGTACAGCACGCTCGTCCCACCCAGCTCCTTCTCTCCGTAGACGTGGTTGACGTACTTGTCGGGCCGGTCGGCGATACGCTTGTGCGCAAGCGCCAGCATCTCATCCCGGGTCCCATAGCGCAGGGCGTCGGCGGGGCAGGCCTTGACACAGGCGGGCACCGCGATGCTGTCGGCGAACCGCTTGCCCTCGTCGGCCGACAATGCCTGGCCGTTGAACGCGATCGGCAACGGCTGAGTGACACGGTCAGCACAATGCGTGCACTTGGAGATCTTCGGGGCGCGTGTGTTCCACTCTGCGGTCGGCACGTCCCAGGGACACGCGAGCATGCAGTAGCGGCAGCCGATGCACTCGTCGGCCTCATACGACACCGGACCGTCTGGCTGCCGCTGGAGTGCGGTGGTCGGGCAGGCGGACACGCAGGCCGGCTCCAAGCAGTGGAGACACCGCTGCATCACGAACGCCGATTCGACGCCGCCCGGCGACGCGGGGTTCTCTGCCTCGTGGAACGCAATCAGCGTGTAGGTTTTCGCGCTGAGGGTCGCCGGATTCTGGAAGCCCAGGTCCGACTCGAGAAAGGTCTCCTCGCCGTCCTTTTCGTTCCACTGTTTACAGGCCACCTGGCACGCGCGGCAGCCGATGCAGTTGGCGATATCGATCAGCGTGGTCCTGATCGGACCGGTCGCGACAGGCTCGCTCATGTTCGTCCCCTTGGTGATTCAGATCTTCGCCTGGCGGGGCGGTCGCTCTTGACAACGTTGACGAGGCACGCCTTGGTTTCCTGCGTTCCAGCTCCGGGGTCACCGGCATCGATGGTGAGGTGATTCACGCTTGCGCCGGTCGACAACCCCTGGAACCCCCAGTTGTACGGCATCCACACCACGGTGACGTCCTGGCCGCCAATCTTGAGCGCTTTCATGCGCGGCGTGACGAGCGCTTTGACCTCGAGCTCGCCGCGCGCCGACGACACTTTCACCCAGTCGCCCGATTGAATCCCGAGTTTTGTGGCGAGCGTGGCGGGCAGCTCCAGCATCGGCTCGGGCACGAGCTCATTGAGCCACGGAATGTTCCGCGTCGTCGATCCAGCGCACCAGTGCTCGGCGACCGTCGACGTCATCAGCACGTAGGGGAACTTGTCGGCGGTGCCGATCGGCTGATGCGACTTGACGCGCGGATACTTGAGCGTCGGATTG
>JBKPSH010000105.1:0-16473 GCA_046734955.1 Acidobacteriota bacterium | reverse complement strand
ACGATGAAACAGGTGCTGGGGGAGATGTCGGCTTTGAGGTAGGTATCGATGCGCCGGGGGTCGCCGGCGCTCACTGCAATCCCGGCGTCGTGGAGACGCCGTGCGAGCGGCCGGCTTTCGACAAGGAAATCGACCTCGAAGCTTGGCAGCAGAACCGTGTCGAGCGAACGAATGACGAGCTCGTCCTGGCAGATTGCGAAGACGCGCATGTCAGAGGCGCTTCCGGAACATGACGAAACGACCATTATACGCCGCTGCTTCCGCGGCTGCTTCACTGGCGGCGGTGCTCACAGTTTTGCCCGGTTCGGCGCGGGCGGCCTCAGAACCGCAGTCTGGTGTGTGCGCGCAGTGTCTCTCGATCGCGATTGATCCCGGCGCCTCGGGGTCGTTGCCTGCCGAGCTTCAAGGGATGGAAGTGTTCGTTCGCGTGACGGCTGGCAAGGAAGACATCGCCGTTCCCGCGCTGATAGAGATTGAGCGCAGAGGCGGTCAACCCGCCCTCCTGATGTCGAGCATGCCGACATCGTTGTCGCCGAACGTCAGCGGGCACATGCGGAGACTCGTCGTGACCGAGCCAATCCGTCCTGTGGGCCAGTCAGAGGAGGCCTTTGCGTTTGCATTGAAAACGAGCCTGACGGCAGTACGCGCGGCTATCGCCCCAACCATCTATCTTGGAATGTCGGCCGACGCGGCGGAATGGCGGTCGCTCTGGTCGCGCGACCTTGCCTCGTACGTCGATTTCGTGGTCTTGAGCGACTCGGGTCCTTTCGAATCGGCAGGCGTCGAAGTGTGGCGCCTGTCATCGCGCATCCCCACCGTGACCCAGGCGCTCGCGGCAACGGCGATCCCGGGGGCCAGTCATCTGATATGGAGTCTGCCCGCAGAGCCGGCAACTGCGGCTTCACTTGCGACGGAACTGGTCCGCATCATGAGTGCGCCACCCCCAACTGATGTGCAGCAGCCGCAGACGCCGGATCGATTCGCGCAGGACGTGCAGGTCGTCGGGTCGCGATCATTGAGCGTCGAAGAGATCATCGCGCGGCATCAGGCGGTTGTCGCACGGCAGGCTGTAGCGGTGCAGTCGGTTATCGCCAGCGGCACGTTGACACTTTCGTTCGAAGCCCCAGGATTTCCGGCGCCGATCACCGTCAGTTCCGGCGTCGCGTTCTACACGTCGGATGGTGTCACAGAAATCGAACAGCGCGACGTTCGCATCAATGGCGTTGAGTTTCGTGGCGCTTCCGTCCCGCGCCTGCCGATCATCGAGCCGGAGCGAGTCGCCTCGCCGCCGCTCGCGATTGCGTTGACGGACATCTACCGCTACCGGCTCGACGGCCGCGACACCGTCGACTCGAGGCCGTGCTACGTCGTCGCGTTCGAACCTGATCCCTCGAGAGCCGACAAGTCGGCGACGCTCTTCCGCGGCAGGGCATGGATTACTGCCGATTCGTTCGGCATGCTCAAAGTGAGCGCGACGCAAACCGCTCTGCGAGGACCGATCGTCGCCTCCGAGCAGGTCGATGATTTTCGCGAGGTTCGTTCGGGCGTGTGGCTGCTGGCGCATTCCGATGTCCGACAGATGTACGAAGGGGCGGCGCATCGGACACCGATTCATCGTGTGTTGGCGATCGAGTCCAACGACGTCAACGCGGCGGACTTCCCGGCTCGCCGGCAGCATGCCTACCGCTCTGCCAGCGTGATGTTGCGCGACACGCCGGATGGTTACCGGTATTTGAAAAAAAACGATCTCTCGGAAACTGGCAGTCCTTCGATTGCCGGGCGAGCCGATCGCGTGCGAACAATCGCCGGCGGCGTCATTGTCGATCCGAACATCTCGACGCCATTGCCGTTCGCGGGATTCAGCTACGTGGACTTCAATTTCCTCGGCACCGGTAGCCAGGTAAATGTTTTTTTCGGTGGAACCTACGGGCAGCTTGCGTTTTCTGTTCCCTCCGTCGCGAAGAGCCGGTGGCAGCTCGGTGGTCAGGCGTTTGGCATTGCTTCTTCGTACAACGATCGATCGTTCGAGCAGGGTCGCGAACGCTACGAGCAGAACATTCGCCAGCGGCCCGCTCACATGGCCGTCTGGGCGTTGCGGCCGCTGACCTCACGCGTGTCGTTCCGCATCGGCTACGAACTGGATTACACTCACCTCGCCGCGAGCGAGTTGACCGGCGCGAGCTTTGTCGTGCCGGCCGATCAGGTCGTCCACGGTGCTCGGTTTTCTCTCGACGTTCAACGGGCAGGATGGAACACGTCAGTCTGGTGGAATCCGGCGCGTCGATCAGGTTGGAGATCCTGGGGACGCGTGGGATCGGGCGATTACGATCCATCGCAGGCTGATTTCCAGCGTTACGGGATCTCGTTGGCGCGTGCCCACGTGATCAATCCGAAAGCAGTCGCGCACGTCGAGGCTGCCTGGATGGACGGGGAGGATCTGGATCGATTCAGCCGCTATTCTTTTGGCACGTTCGACAATCGGTTGCGAGGCTACCCATCAGCGCTGATCAGGTACGACCGTGGCGTCGCCGTCAGAACAGCGGTTGCGTACGGAATCAGCCGGCTGATCAGGATGGACGGGTTCTTCGACACGGCGGCTGTGCACGATCCCGGTTTCGGCCGCGGCTTGCGAAACTACACGGGCGTTGGCGGCGCGCTCGAGGCGCCGATGTTTTTTGGCACGCTCCTCGCGGTCGAATGGGGTTACGGCTTCCGCGGGGTCAACACGAATGGGACCCTCGGCACGCAAGTTCTTCGTGTCAGCGGATACAAAGTGTTCTAATCTCTCCGATACATTGCCCCCGAGGTTTCGCATGTCTCGCGCGGTTTTGATTCTCGGTCTTGCCATCGCGACGATCACCGTCGCCGCCGCTCAGCAGACATTTCGCACCGCCGTCGATCTCGTTCATTTCGCTGTCGTGGTCACCGACAAGCAGGGCAGTCCGATTACCGGTCTGACCGCCGACGATTTCGAAATCAAGGAAGCGGGGAAGCCGCAGACCATCAAGTTCTTCACCGCCGGTGACCCGCTGGCGGCTCCGCCCCTCCACCTTGGATTCCTGCTGGATACCAGCGGCAGCATGGAAGAGGACCTCAAAGATGTCCGCACCGCCGCCATCAGATTTCTCAACGCGATGGAGCAGGCGGAAGACATCACGCTCGTCGACTTTGATACCGAAGTCAGGATGGTGCGCTACCCCGGAAGTCAATACGAACGCTTGATCGAGCGCATTCGCGGACGCAAGGCTGACGGAATGACCGCGCTGTACGATGCGCTCGGCGTGTACCTCAGCGGAACGGCCGAGATGACCGGCCAAAAAGTCCTGATCATGTATACGGACGGAGGGGACACGCGAAGCACGCTGACGATTAATGAAGTGTACGACCTGCTGCGTGCATCGGACGTCACCGTTTACGTTGTCGGCTATCTCGAGCACCAAATGAGTTCGGGCCGCATGAATCAGCGGATGGAGCTGACGCGATTTGCCGCGACGACCGGCGGGCTGGCGCTCTTTCCGACGAGCCTGAAGGAAGTTGACAAGATGTATGAGAAGATCGAGCGGGAGATCGCCTGTCGATACAGCATCGGGTATACCTCCACTGACGATCGATTCGATGGAACCTGGCGCAACGTCGAGATTCGCCTCAAGCGCACGGACCTCAAAGGCGCCAAATTGCGAACTCGGGACGGTTACTTCGCTCCATTCAAGAAATAACCTGTCGGGATCCGGTGTCGGGGAACCGGGATCCGGTTGTGTTTTCCATCTCTAGCCACTACTGACCACCCCTGCATCGTTTGCACCCGTCTTTCGGATCACGGATCCCGGACAACCGATCCCGGATCCCGGATGTGGTACGATTTTCAGATCACCATGGCCTCTAAGTACGATCAGTTCAAGCTGGTGACGGACTTCGAGTTGCGCGGCGACCAGGCGCGCGCGATCGACGAGCTTGTCGAAGGCCTGAATCGCGGGGATCCGTCTCAGGTTCTGCTCGGCGTCACCGGGTCGGGAAAGACCTTCACCATGGCGCAGTGCGTCGCCCGGGTGAACCGGCCGACGCTCGTGATGGCGCACAACAAGACGCTGGCCGCGCAGTTGTATCAGGAGTTCCGCCGCTTCTTCCCCGAGAATGCGGTCGAGTACTTCGTCAGCTATTACGACTACTACCAGCCGGAAGCATACGTTCCCACGACCGATTCGTATATCGAGAAGGAAGCCATCATCAACGACGAGATCGACCGCATGCGCCTGTCAGCGACGCGGTCGCTGTTCGAGCGGCGCGACGTCATCATCGTCGCCAGCGTGTCGTGCATCTACGGTCTGGGTTCGCCGGAAGCCTACTACGGGATGATGCTGCCACTCGAGCGCGGGCAGCGAATCGATCGCGACCAGATCCTGCGAAAACTCGTCGAAATCCAGTACGAGCGCAACGACCACGAATTCACGCGCGGGGTGTTTCGCGTCCGCGGCGACATTGTCGAGGTCCTGCCGTCATACGAAGACACGGCGGTCCGCATCGAATTGTTTGGTGACGAAGTCGACGAGCTCGTTTCGTTCGATCCGCTCACTGGCAAAACCATCAGGCGCCACGACAAAGTTGCCATTTATCCGAAGACGCACTTCGTCACGTCGCGCGACCGCACGAAGGCCGCGGTCGAGAGCATCAAGGCGGAGCTCAATTGGTATCGGGCGAAGCTCGAATCGGAGGGCAAAGTACTCGAGGCGCATCGGCTGCATCAGCGGACGATGTTCGATCTTGAGATGATCAAGGAGATTGGTTACTGCCACGGCATCGAGAACTACGCCCGGCATCTGACGGGCCGCCAGCCGGGCGAGCCGCCGCCGACACTGCTCGACTATCTTCCACCTGACGCGCTGATCATCGTCGACGAAAGCCACCAGTCAGTTCCTCAGGTTCGTGGCATGTATCACGGCGATCGTTCGCGCAAGGAAGTCCTCGTGGCGTACGGGTTCCGGCTGCCATCGGCGCTCGACAACCGACCATTGAACTTCGAGGAGTGGGAAGGACGCGCCAACCAGCTTTTGTTCGTGTCGGCCACACCCGGTCCGTACGAGTTGCGTCGAGCGGGCGGCGTTGTCGTCGAGCAGATCATCCGTCCGACAGGACTGGTCGATCCAAACATCGAAGTGCGTCCGGTTCGCGGGCAGGTCGACGATCTGCTCGCCGAGATTCGCGACCGGGTTACGCGCCGCGAGCGGGTGCTCGTTACCACCCTCACGAAGCGGATGGCAGAGGATCTCACGCAGTACTACCAGGAACTCGGCGTTAAGGTGCGATACCTGCACTCGGATATCGATACGCTCGAACGAATCCAGATCCTTCGCGATCTCCGGCGCGGCGAATTCGACGTGCTTGTCGGTATCAACCTGTTGCGTGAAGGACTCGACCTGCCGGAAGTGTCGCTGGTGGCGATTCTCGACGCGGACAAAGAAGGGTTTTTGCGTTCTGGAGGCTCTCTCATCCAGACCGTCGGCCGTGCTGCCCGCAACGTGAACGGCAAGGCGATCATGTATGCGGACAAGATCACCGACTCGATGCAGTTTGCGATCAGCGAGACCGAACGGCGACGCAAGATCCAGGAGGATTACAACCGCGAACACGGCATTACCCCGGCATCAATCGTGAAGAGCATCGATGAGGTGCTGACCAGCGTGTACGAAAGAGACTACGTCACTGTGCCGGCTGATCAGGAGGGTGACGTGTTCCGCACCCACGGTGAGCTGGAAGCCCATGTGACGATGCTGCAGGGACAGATGAAAGCGGCTGCGGCGAACCTGGAGTTCGAGAAGGCGGCTGCGCTGCGCGATCGGATCAAGCAGCTGCGCACGCGCGAACTGGGATTGGCCGGGAGCCGGCATTGATGCCGCTGGTCAAAAGCTGGACGAAATCGGCGCTGCTCGAAGTGCAGGAATACGTGCTCATGATCGGCAAGGTCACGAGAGCGGTTTTCACTCGCCCCTTCTACGTCAGAGATATCGTGGAGCAATTCGAGGCGATCGGCGTTGGATCATTGACGGTCGTCCTGCTGACGGGCATGTTCACCGGGATGGTGCTGGCGCTTCAGTCGGGGATCACGCTGGATCAATTCGGCGCGCGATCGATGGTCGGCCGGCTCGTCAGTGCCTCGATGGTGAAGGAACTCGGCCCCGTGTTGACTGGCTTGATGGTCGCTGGCCGAGTCGGATCCGGGATTGCTGCTGAACTGGGATCGATGATGGTGACCGAGCAGATCGCGGCACTTCGCGCGCTCGGTACCGACCCGCTTCGCAAGCTCGTGCTCCCCCGAATTCTCGCCGGCCTGTTCATGGTCCCGCTCCTGACGATTGTGTCGGGAGGAGTCGGCATGGTCGGCGCGTGGATCGTCACGGTCACGCAACTCAAGGTCGCGTCCAGTGTCTACTGGAACAGTGTCGTTGCCGGGCTGTATGTCCAGGATGTCTGGATGGGCCTCATCAAGCCGTTCTTCATCGGGTTTACGATCGCCAGTATCGGCTGCCATGTCGGGATGCGAACTCGCGGGGGCACGCAGGGCGTCGGCCGAGCGACGACCAACGCGGTGGTGGCGGCATCAGTCGCGGTGATTGCCGTCGATTTCCTCGTGACGAAGCTTCTCATCGCATTCATGTACTGATGCCGATCCAGCACGGTCCTCGTTCGGCGCTCCTCGATGAGGCAATGGCCCACGGCGGGCCGATTATCCTGTTCGATCACGTCTCGCTCGCGTTCGACGACAAGGAGATCCTGCGGGACGTCTCGTTCACGCTGCAAACCGGCCATACGAAGATCTTTCTCGGCGCGAGCGGCGCGGGGAAGTCAACGATCCTGCGACTGATTCTTGGCTTGCTGAAGCCGGATGACGGCCGAATCTTCGTCAACGGCGAGCGCGTGGACAACATGAAGGAGGACGACCTGATGAAGATTCGCTCTGATCTTGGCATGGTCTTCCAGGAAGGCGCGCTGTTCGATTCGCTGACCGTGCGCGAAAACGTTGGCTACAAGCTTTTCGAAGAGTCGGCGGCGCCGCTCGACGAGGTGAACCGCCGCGTCGAAGAGGTGCTCGGATTCGTGCGGCTCGCAGAGTTCATCGACCGGATGCCGTCAGAGCTCTCCGGCGGACAGCGACGCCGCGTCGCGATCGCCAGGGCGATGACCGCGAAACCACGAATCCTCCTGTACGACGAGCCGACAACCGGCCTGGACCCGATTACATCGCTGACGATCGACGAAGAGATCATCAAGCTGCGCGACATCGAAGGGGTCAGCTCGATCGTCGTCACGCATCAGTTGCGCGATGCGTTTTATGTCGCCGAACACATGGCAGTCGGTGGCAATGGCCGCGAGGTCGCATTCGAACGATCGCCACCACGAAAGGCCGACGAAGCCGAGTTCATCATGCTGAAGGACGGCCGCATCGCCTTTGAGGGAAACGCGTCGGAGCTGCGAGAAACCTCAGCCAGGGACCCGTATATCCAGGCGTTTCTCGCCTGAGTGGAATAGACATACATGCCGCGAACACGCTCGCTTGCCTGGTCGGAATTGAAGATTGGAATCGTCGCCGTGGTCGCGATTGCTCTGGCGATCATGCTGATCGTTGCGGTCGGAGGGCAGGGAGGCTTCTCCTGGCAGCGCTACAAACTGAAGACGAAGTTCGCGAACGTACAAGGGTTGAAGTCCGGGGCCATCGTGCGCGTGGCCGGTGTCGAGGTCGGAAAGGTCACCGACATTGATTTCGTCGGAGCGGAAGTCGAAGTCGTCGTTGAAGTGAACGAGGAGCAGCAAAGCCGGATCACCGATCAATCCCGGGCGTCGATCGGATCGTTGAGCCTGCTCGGCGAGCCCACCATCGAGATCAGCCCCGCACCGTCTGGCACTCCGCTCAAGGACGGGGACTTCATTCCGAGCGCGCGGACGCCGGGGCAAATCGGCGACGTCGCCGAAAACGCGACGCAGACGCTCGAACAGACGACCGCGCTCATCAAAGAGCTCCGCACCGGCCGCGGTACGATGGGCAAGTTGTTTTCAGATGACGAGCTCTATCGGGAGATGAATCAGTTGATTGGATCGGCGGAGGCGTTGACCACCGCCATCAATCACGGCAACGGCACGCTTGGAAGGCTGGTGCAAGATCCGGCTTTGTACAAGCAGGCGAATACCGCCGTCGCCAACCTTCAGGAGATGACACGCCGGATCAATGCTGGCGAAGGCAGCATTGGACGATTGCTCCACGATGACGAGATGGCGAAATCACTCAATTCCGCGAGCACGAACCTGGACCAGGTGACGGGTAAGTTATCGCGCGGCGAAGGCACAGCCGGAAAGCTGCTGACCGATCAGCAAATGTACGATCGGTTCAACTCGGTGGCGGCGCGGATTGACAAACTGGCGGCCGATTTGGAGCAGGGAAAAGGAGCCGCCGGCCAGTTGCTCCAGGACAAGCAGTTATATGAGAACATGAACGGCGCAGCCAACGAGCTCAGAGGCTTGATTGGCGACATCCGGAAAGATCCGAAAAAGTATCTGAACGTTCGTGTGTCAATATTCTGAAGGTGAGGAAGCAATGGCGAGAGATGACGGAGGCGCGGCAGGAACGGTCATCATGGCGTTCGTCCTCGGCGCGGTGACCGGCGCCGCGGTGGCGCTGCTCATGGCGCCAGCGACCGGCGAAGAGACGCGCCGGGCGCTCGCTGAAAAGGCGCGCGAAGGCCGTCAGCGCGCGAGCGAGGCGGCCCGCCAGGGACGCGATTTCGTGAACCGGCAGAAAGACAACATCTCGTCAGCTGTCGAGCGTGGACGGGAAGCCTACGAACAGGCTCGCACGGCCTCTGGAAGGCCCGCCGCCGGTCCCAGTGGAGATGCTCTGTGAATGACGGATGGTCCGTCCTGTTTCTTGGCGTCATAGCAGCGGCAACGCTTCTCATGGCGCTGGTGCAGGTCGGCGCGATCATCGCCGCGCTGCGGCTGACGCGGCAGGCGCAACAGGCGATCCAGTCCGTCCATCACGAAGTGAAGCCTCTGCTGGCCCGTGCCCAGTTGATCGCGGAGGAGGCGTCGCGCACCGTCGCGCTGGCGACGGCGCAGGCGCAGAAAGTTGACCGGCTGATTACGGATTTGTCGGAGCGCGTCGATGAAACGGCGACGGTGCTCCAGCACGCGATCATCACCCCTGCTCGCGAGGGCTTGGCCATCGTCGCGGGGGTCAAGGCCGCCCTGACGGCGCTTCGCGGCGTGCGCGAACTCGGCACTCGAAACGGTCGGCACGCCGAAGAAGAAGATCCGCTGTTTATTGGCTAAAAAGCGGCTTTACCTGCCGTCCCGGCCGTGTTACAAGGTGGGCACCACATCCTCAAAGTGAGGTCCACCATGTCCTGTTTCGGTCGGCCTTCTATCGTTTCCTTCGCAGTGGCGTTGTCGGTTGCCGGTGTGTCGGCAGGAGCGTCGGCGGCCGACGATTCCAAGTCTGCCGCAGTCGCCAAAGAACTCGTCCAGGCACTGGACGCCGCGAAACTGACGTCGATCGCGACGCCCGATGCCGCCAACCCCGGAGTGTTCGTCGCCGCACTGTATATTCCGGGCACGCAGCTGCTCGTGGTTTCGGCGAAATACTCGGCACCGCCGCTGCTCATGAACAGCATCACCGCGAAGGACTATCAGGCGGTCTACGTTGATCTTCAATCCGCATCGGTTCGCGGCAGCAAGATCTTCGTGATGGATCAGGGGGCAGATGGTCTCCTACCCAAGCTATCAGGCGATTCGTCGGCCGCCGACAGCTTCGACGAAGGCGACAAGTCGGTCTCGTTCGACGGCGATTGGAAGAAGGCGAAAATTTCCGAGGTGGACTACAACAAGGCCTTCGCCGACGCTGACGATCGATATGCGAAGTTGCTGTCGATGCTGCTCGCGCAGGCGAAGAAGTCCAAGGCAGGTTCTTAGGAATTGCGATAAACTACAGTCTTCCTCGATCGGGCGCTTGGCTCAGCGGTAGAGCATCGCCTTCACACGGCGGGGGTCAGTGGTTCGAATCCACTAGCGCCCAGTACCCTGCTATCGCGGTAATTGCTGATTGCTGAATTCTGATTGCTGATTGGGTGCTTAATCAGCAATCAAAAATCAGCAATCAGCATTTACACTGCTCACCTTTGTGGCTTCCGCCTTGAGGCGGAAGATCAAGCGAATGCTAAGCGCGCTCGCCGTCTCTGGCTACCGATCCCTCCGTGACCTGGTGATCCCGCTGGATCGGCTCAATCTGGTCACCGGTCCAAACGGCAGCGGCAAGTCCAACCTGTATCGCGCGCTTCGTTTGCTCGCGGAAATCGCGCAGGGGCGGATCATTCCGTCGCTCGCGCGCGAAGGCGGACTGCAGTCGACGCTGTGGGCCGGTCCTGAATCGATCTCCCGATCGATGCTCCGCGGCGATCACCCGGTCGAAGGCACTCCGCGGACCAGACCGGTCAGCCTGCGATTGGGATTCGCCGGGGAGGATTTCAGCTATGCGATTGATCTCGGTCTGCCGCCGCCCGTCAAGCCACCGATCAACGCGTTCAGCCACGATCCGGAAATCAAACGCGAATGTGTGTGGTCGGGACAGAAGCTGCGGCCGTCGGCGATCCTGGTCGACCGGCGTGGCCCTGTCGTGAAGACGCCCGAGACGAAAGGTGAGTGGACGATCATCACGCACCAGCTCGCGACCTTCGACAGCATGATGACGCATTGCGCCGATCCACGCCACACACCGGAGCTGCTGATGCTCCGGGAAGAGATGCGATCGTGGCGCTTCTACGATCACTTCCGGACCGACGCTGCGGCGCCTGCCCGTGTGCCGCAGATTGGCACCCACACACCGGTGTTGAGCCACGACGGCGCCGACCTCGCCGCGGCGCTGCAGACGATCCGTCAGATTGGTGATTCAGGCGCGCTCGATCGCGCCATCGATGATGCATTTCCCGGGGCGGGGGTCAGCGTGACGTACGAAAGCGGATGGTTCGACGTCCACATGAAACAGCATGGCTTGTTGCGATCGCTGCGAGCCGCGGAGTTATCCGATGGTACGCTTCGATACCTCCTGTGGATCGCAGCGCTTCTCACTCCACGTCCTCCAGGTCTGCTGGTGTTGAACGAACCGGAGACGAGCCTGCATCCTGATTTGCTGCCGGCGCTCGGTCGTCTGATCGCTGGCACCGCGGAGCGTTCGCAGGTGCTCGTCGTCTCGCACGCCCCGGCATTGATCGATGCCCTGCAGACGTTGCCGGAATGCCGTTCGATCATGTTAGAGAAGCGGTTCAGCGAGACGATTGTGGCGGGCGAGGATGGGCCGAGCATAGGGTGGCAATGGCCGGCCAGGTAATCGTTGAAATTGCGGATTGCTGATTGCTGAATGCTGATTGATCTGGTTGATTGTCGAGTGGAGGGTTGATATGAGCGGCATGTTCATGCGGCAGAGGATCCAGCGCTGGTGCGGGGCGCTTGGCGGGACAGTGATCGCTGTGGCCATCGTTGGTGTGCTCGATGCGCAGCAGCCACAGGCGCCGGCGCAGAACCCGCCCGCCCAGACAACTCCGGCGCAGCCTGCACAGCAGCCGGCAGGGCGCGCGAATCAGGCCGACACGGGTCCCGTGCGCGACGCCAATGACGCGGTCATCGGGTTTACCAAGCTCGCAGAGATTCCCGGTACGCCGTGGCGCATTCATGATGCCGCGCGTCCGCATCCGCGAGTGATTACGCCAGGAGCAACACCGGGCGCGCCGCCGTCCGACGCGATCATCCTCTTTGACGGAAAGGATCTGTCGAAGTGGGCGCACTCGAAGCAGGGTCAATTGACGGACGCGAGCTGGCCGGTGAGGGATGGTTATTTCGAGACCGGTGCCCGATCGGGATCGATTGTGACGCGCGACAAGTTTGGCGACGTCCAGTTACACGTCGAGTTCGCCACGCCGGCGTCAGCGCGCGGGTTCAGTCAGGATCGCGGCAACAGTGGCGTCATCTTTATGGGCCGCTATGAGGTGCAGGTGCTGGATTCGTACGAGAACGTCACCTACGCCGACGGGCAGGCCGCGTCGATCTACGGCGAATATCCGCCGCTGGTCAATGCCGCACGCAAGCCGGGCGAGTGGCAAACATACGACATCGTCTTTGAAGCGCCAAGGTTCAACGGGACGACCCTCGTCGCGCCCGCATACATCACCGTTATTTGGAACGGCGTCCTCGTGCAGCACCGGCGGCCGGTCATGGGCTCGACCTCGGCGACGGCGACGCAACACGCGTACACGCCGCATGACCTCGAGCTGCCGCTGACTCTGCAGGATCACTCGCATCCGGTGCGGTATCGCAACGTATGGATTCGCAGGCTGCAGGGGTACGATTTGCCGGAGAAGTGAAGATGTAGTTTCCAGCTCACAGAACGAACCGCCTCAACGGAATCGCCTCCAGCCCCCACGCGGCGTTGACGGCGTCGATCGCCGACTGCAGGGTCGTGGCCATTTCGTAGCCGTCGTACGCGAGCGCCCGCAGAAATACCTGGTCACGCGACACGCATCGATCGAACGCAACCAGAGAAGTCGAGCCCGGCAGTGTCAGTGGCGCGTGCTCTGGCACGCCGTACCAGAATCCCGACGCGACATACCCGTGGCTCTCGAGAGCACCTGTCCCCGCAGCATTCATCCGTGCAGGTTCGATCTCGAGAGCATCGGCAAACGCCGGGCGACCGTCGATCGAGACGACGGTGCGGCTCGAGAGATGCTTGAAAAGCAGGTACTCATCTCGGGTCGTGCGGCCCATTGCCCAGCTCTCGAGAATGCCGACGCGTGAGTCGCGATCCGCAGTGACTGTGATTCGTTGCTTCAGGCGGCTGTCCGCGAATGGAATCGTGAGACCGGGGTAGTACTCGAGCAGCGCGCCGGCACCAGCGACGAGATTCACCGACTGGGTCGCGAATGCACCATCTGACATGCCGAGGATCCGTGATGCCGTTTGCATGATCACCACAGCCCGCGCGCCGGGTTCGACGATGATGTCGATAGTGCATGTGTCGCCGCCGCACAGGCCGGGTCCCAGCATCAGAACCTGGACGAGCGCACGCCCATCGTCCAGCGCGAACGGCCGAACAATTTTGAGTGGTGCCGACACGTGCGAGTGGGCCAGCGACGTCCCCTTGCAACCGCGGCGGAATACGAGCTCAATGCGGCCGTTCAGTCGAGACGTCGAGCGTTCGGTGAGAATCACGCAGCCTCGAAGAGCACTTGCCGGCGGATCCAGTCGATGACGTCGTTCAGCCCTTCGCCGCGTTTCAGATTGGTGAAGATCACGGGCTTGCCCCCGCGGACGGCGGCCGCGTCGCGCGCCATGACGCGAAGGTCCGCGCCCACGTGTGGGGCGAGATCGATCTTGTTGATCACCAGCAGATCGCTGCGCGTCACGCCGGGTCCGCCCTTGCGCGGCACCTTGTCGCCGCCGGCGACGTCAATGACGTAGATGCTGACATCCACGAGTTCCGGACTGAACGACGCCGCGAGATTGTCGCCGCCGGATTCCAGGAACACGATCTCGACATCCGGGAATTTCGCCCGCATCTCATCAAGCGCTTCGTGGTTGATGGAAGTGTCCTCGCGAATCGCCGTGTGCGGACATCCACCCGTCTGCACGCCGCGGATCCGCTCGATCGGCAGCGCGCCTGACCGCATCAAGAACTCGGCATCCTCGTGCGTGTAGATGTCGTTGGTTACGACGGCGAGGCTGTACTTGTCGCGGAGTTGCTTGCAAAGACTGTCGAGTAGTGCGGTTTTGCCCGATCCAACAGGTCCGCCGACGCCGATCGTTACGCTCATATGTTTGTCCGCTCAATCACACGATTCACCGTTACGCTGAGACGAGCCCACGGCTTTACGCGAAGAACGAAGAAACGAAAGAATGGTGTTCATGACTGAAACAACCGCGTTGTCAAACTCGCCTGTTGATAAGAACGAATATCCAGCCCGGGCGTGCATGTGAACAAATCATCCTCAGTCGACTCAATCGCTTGCGACACCGCCGCCGCAAGCGCAGGTTGAAGCTGAACGATCAACTCCTGCCCTTGCGCGGGGCTGACGGGCATACACCGTGTCGCGGTTGCCACCGATGCCGCGATCAGACTATGCGCGTAACCGCCAAGCAGCTCACGCAATGGCAAAGCAAGCGCACGCCCGGCCGCGCCCAGCACAATGGCATGATGCGGTGGGTTGATCGCTGCCAGCGAAGTCAGGTCTGGATGCAGCCGTTCCAACAATACCAACGTCCGTCGCCCTAGGCGCACACTGGTTTCGTGAATCGACGGAATCGTCTTGTGCGCGCTGACGAGCGCTGCAAGACGCACCAGCGCATTCATCGCGTCAGATGTATCACCAGTCCGCCACGCGAGCGACGCAGCGGCCAGCTCGGCGCGTCCCCATCCCTTGTCGATTTGGATCGCGAGCAGTTCTCCAAGCTGCGACACTCCAGCTCCAGCCTGCCCGTACGTTTCCAGTCCGCCTGAATGCGCAAATGCGCCGACCGGAAACTGCGAGTCGAACAGCTGAAATAGCCGAAGGAGGTGCAGGTCGCCCATCAATGGGAGTGCTCGCCGGGCGCGCGGCCGTGGAACGGGCGACGGGCCCGGTCGAAAGGCACGCCAACGCGTGCGAGCCGATCGGCCAACACATCGTCCGCGAGCGCCACGATTTCGTTTCCCGAGGCATGAACATCGCGATGCATGTTGCCAATGAGATGACCGATCCGCGCAGCCTCGGCGAGATCGCGCGGATGTACCACCAGGACGTCCTCGTCGGCGGCAGCGACGACGTAGGCCGTTTCTGCGTCGTGATGAAGAAGCTGACCCGGATGAAGGACCGTTCCAGTCGGCAGCTCGAGCGCGAACACGACGCCGTCAGGCGCTTCAACGAGGCGGCGCACGCGCCGGCGATCGACCGCGCTCATTGGCAGCTCAATTATCGGCAACCCCGCAGGTGGCTCGGCGTGCGGATGAAGCACCCGCACAGGAATCGGAGTCATGGGTGCCACTGTATGCAAGGCACGAGGCAAAAGGCAAAAGGGAAAAGGGAAAGCGCCGGCGAGCAGTGAAAAAAGCAGACAAGGAAGACGTAAAAAGGTAATTGCAAAAGGGGACAGCGAAACGAAAAGATCAGAATAGGAAATAGCGTTGCGCGAGCGGCAGGGAGGTCGCCGCCCGTGGCTCGATGCGTTCACCGTCGATCGTGACCGTGTATCGCTCGGGATCGATGTCGATCGACGGCAGCGAGTCGTTCAAGATCATGTTGCGCTTGCCGATGTTTCGCGTGTTCCGAACCGCCAGCAGTTTCCGCAGTAATGATGCGGGCAGCTTCTTGCCATCGAGCGCGGTGCGCGACACGAACGTTGCTGCGAGCGAACTCCGAGCCCGTCCCAAAGCACCAAACATTGGGCGGTAGCGGACGGGCTCCGGTGTCGGAATCGACGCGTTCGGATCGCCCATCACGGCAGCAACGATGAATCCGCCCACCAGAATCAAGTCCGGCTTCACACCAAAGAACGCCGGCGACCACAACGTCAGGTCCGCGCGTTTTCCGACCTCGATCGATCCAACGTGATCCGCAATCCCGTGCGCGATCGCGGGATTGATCGTGTATTTCGCGACATACCGCCGCGCCCTCAGGTTGTCGTGCTGAGCAGAATCTCCTGCAAGGGCGCCGCGAGCTGCTTTCATCACGTGTGCCGTCTGCCACGTGCGCGTGATCACCTCGCCGACCCGGCCCATCGCTTGCGAGTCGGACGACATCATGCTGATTGCGCCGAGATCGTGCAGCACGTCTTCAGCGGCCATCGTTTCGGGGCGAATGCGTGACTCGGCGAAGGCCACGTCTTCCGGCACTTGCGAGTTCAGGTGATGGCAAACCATCAACATGTCGAGGTGCTCGTCCAATGTATTCGCCGTATACGGCATCGTCGGATTGGTGCTCGACGGCAGAACGTTCGGATGCGCGCAGACCTTCAGGATGTCTGGCGCATGACCGCCACCGGCGCCCTCGCTGTGATACGTGTGAATCGTGCGTCCTTTGAACGCGGCGAGCGTGTCCTCGACAAATCCTGACTCGTTCAGGGTGTCGGTATGAATTGCGATCTGCACGTCGTGCTCGTCGGCGACGGTCAACGCCGTGTCGATCGCGGCGGGAGTGGTGCCCCAATCCTCGTGGAGCTTCAATCCAATCGCGCCGGCTTCAATCTGCTCGACGAGCGCGTCCGGCCGCGTTGCGTTGCCTTTGCCGAGAAATCCGAAATTGAGCGGCAATCCTTCGACCGCCTCGAGCATGCGATGGATGTTCCATTCGCCCGGCGTGCACGTCGTTGCCCGAGTGCCGTCGGGGGGGCCGGGCCCGCCACCCAACAACGTAGTGAAGCCGCTGTACAGATCTTCCCACGCGTGTTGTTGACTGTTTAAATGTATGTGAG
>JBKPSH010000104.1:0-27947 GCA_046734955.1 Acidobacteriota bacterium | reverse complement strand
AGGGGGCTTGCTGAGTTCCGGGCGGCTGTCCCAGCGGTCATCTGAGAGGTCATGAGCGCCCAGCGTACCCTTCGTCGACCTGTGTCTTGCACCGGAATCGGTCTTCATTCCGGCAACAAAGTGACCCTCTCGTTGAAGCCCTCGTCGGCGGATTCGGGTATCCGATTCCAACGGTCCGATTTGGGCGGCCTCGAGATTCCAGCGACCGTGACGCATCTGGGAGGCATTCAGTACCAGACCGGCCTCACGCGGGAAGCGGTGTCGGTCGAGACCGTCGAGCATCTGCTTGCAGCGCTGACGGCGCTCGGCATCGACAACCTCATCGTCGAACTGAACAGTCCTGAAGTGCCAATCATGGACGGCAGCGCAGCGCCGTTCGTGTACCTGTTACAAGAAGCGGGCGTGAAACGCCTGCAGGCACCACGACGCTATCTGAAAGTGCTCCGGCCAATTTCCCTGACCCAGGGAGACAAGCGGATTGCGCTATATCCGTCGGATCACTTCAAGGTGACCTACAGCATCAGCTTCGACCACCCACTTCTGCGGCATCAGTCGCGGACGATGAGGATTACCGAGGAGAGCTTCATCGAGGACATCGCGCCGGCACGCACGTTTGGCTTCCTGAAGGAAGTCGAGATGCTGCGCCAGCGCGGCCTTGCTCTGGGTGGATCACTCGACAATGCCATCGTGCTCGGTGATACCGGCGTCCTCAACAACGCGCTTCGTTTCGAAGACGAGTTCGTCCGCCACAAGATCCTCGACGTGATCGGCGATCTCTCATTGGTCGGTTATCCGGTCGTCGGACACCTCGTCGCGCATCGTGGCGGCCACGCGCTGCACACGGCGTTTGCGGCGCGCATCCTCGAGGAAACCGATGCGTGGCGGCTCGTTGACGTGCCGTCCGAGGGCATGGTGGGTGTGCCGGTCACGGCACCGGCCAGCCGCGCGGCAGGTCTGGCGAATTGATTGTTCAATCTGAAATTGCTGATTGCTGAATTCTGAGTGCTGATTGACGATCGCAGTCAATCAGCATTCAGCAATCAAAAATCAGCATTTTCAGATCACTAATAACGCCTTCATCGTCGTCTGCGATCCGCAGGCTTCGAACCAGTCAATCCCCTCACTGACGAGATCGAATTTCAGGTTGTAGCGCCCTTTCTCCTGTGGAGCCGTGAGCGTCATCGGGATGTTCACGCTTGCTGATGGCGAGAGCGTTTGGGGCAGCCACGCGCGCTCGTAATCACGATTGACGAGAGAACCATCGCGGCCGCATAGCTGCGCCCCGAGGCGGACGAGACGACGGCCGTACGACGCACCTGCGGGAAAGGGCCTGGTCGAGAGATTGCGCACCGTTGTGCGGACCGTCAGCGGCCGCCCGGCGCGGGCGATGAGAGGCAGACCGGGAATCGCACTGCTGACGTCAATTCGCGCGCGCGGTGTCGCGCCAGGGATTGCGTTTCCTAGATTGTTGTCGTCCCACACTTCATGCTTGATGGACGTGTGCCCTGGCGTGCCCGGAAGGAAGCGTCGTGAGAATAGATCTTCCGGGTGATCGGTGAGCTCCCAGCACAGCCGGTCGACGCCGATCTCGGATGCCAGCCGGCGCGCGCGGTTCATCTCTTCGTCGCTGTCGTTGTGCACGAACAGGATGTAGCGCCAGTTGATGAACGGCACGTCGCGGCCGGCGATTCTCTTCTCGTCGACGGCGAATCGCAGGTTTGCGAACGCCTTGTCGAAGTTTCCGCGCTGCCGGTATTTTGTGTAGCTCTCAGGCGTCGCGCCGTCAATCGAGAAGGTGACCTCGTCGATGCCCGAGCGCACCAGCCGCCGGGCCTGTTCCTCGGTGAATGCCAGTCCATTCGTGCTGGTGTAGAGGTAGATGTGCGGATATCTGGACTTGATGTACTCGCACATCTCGACTGCTCGCTTATGCAGGAACGCTTCGCCGTAGTTGAAAAAATCGATCCTGCCAAGCGCCGGTCCGGCCTCGTCGATCACGCGCCGGAACACTTCGAAATCGAGCATGCCGGCCTGCCGGGTTCGGGTAATCCCGGTCTCCGGTGCGCAGCACGCCTGGGCGCAAGAAATATTGCAGGCAGCGGTGCACTCGATATACAGACGCGAGGGAAGCGGCGCGACATTCATGTCGCGCTGCGGCGGGGCGTCGTCCTTCCTGAGCGGCAACTTCAGCGGACAATCGCCGCAGAACTTCGATCCTCCGGCATTGATTTCCTTGCGAAGGTTCGTGATTCGCTCGCCGGTCCAGATCCGCGAGACGCCCTCGGCCCGCACATCGCCGAGTACCCGCTTCGCATAAGGGTCGGCACACCCGCACACCATGCGCCCATCGCAGAGCATGATCATCGTGCTCCAGGGCCAACTGCACGTAAAACGCGTGGCGAGGTAGTTCAGGGACACCGGAAACCCGCGGGGCTACTTCTTCCTGTTCAGCTTTCGCATGTATGCACCGAGGCGCTCGTTTTCGTACGACACCGTGTTGAGAAAGAGGCTCTCGCTGAGGTATTGACGGCGCTCGGAGTCGTTCATCTGCTCGATCAGGTGCTGGATTTCCCGCACCATGTCTTCGAATGTGTGCTCAAGCTCACGCTTGGCGGTGACCTCGATGTAGAGTGCTTCGATCACGGACAGCAGATCGCCGTCGAGTAGGACCTCGCTGCCGTTGGTCATCTTGATGGTGCGCATCTCTACGCTCCGAAGCTTTTCACGGCGCTGGGCTCGTCGGGGTGGACTTCTATGAAGTTCTGCGCCCCGGTCATCGTCAACATCGTCTCGACGCGCTTCTGCACGCCGGCCAGCTTGAGCGTGCCGCCCGCCGCGTTCGCCTGGCGATAGAGATCCATCAGGCAGCCGATCGTGGCACTGTCGACGTAGCCGACCGACGACAGATCGACCACCACTTTCCGTTCGCCGGCGGCGATGAGCTGCGTCACCGCGTTCGAGAACTCGGAAAGCAGCGGATACATCAGGCGCGATTCGCCGATGCGGACGACCGCGATGCCGTTCGCGTTTTCGGTTGTGAGATTCATTCAAGTACTCCGCTTATCTTCGTCGTGACCGGGGTGACGCACCGCGCCGGCGGCGCACAATTGGTTGCTTGTCCTGCATGCGCTTCAACTGACGCGCGAGCTCGAGGCGCCCGCGGTTGATGCGCGACTTCACCGTTCCCTCGGGTAGTTGCAGCTGATCCGCGATTTCCTGGTACGACAATTCCTGCAGGTCGCGAAGCACGACCGCGGTTCGCAGCGTCGATGGCAGAGTCTCGAGCGCCTGCTTGAGTTGAGCGCGCAGATCCCGATGTTCGGCAAGTGCATACGGTGTCCGCTCGCGTGACGCCGGCTGAAGGTCGGTCGTATCCACCTCGCGCGCAATCGTCTGCCGTTCCTTGCGAACGCTCCGGTAATGATCGATGCACAGGTTCCGGCTGATGCTGATAATCCACGTCTGAAAATTCGCCCGCCGATCGAAGGTGTTCAGCGCCTTGAAGATCTTCAGAAAAATATCCTGGGCCAAATCTTCCGCTTCGTCGTGCTTGCCGACGAACTTGTACGCGACGTTGAACACCTTCCGCCAGTTCTGGCGAACGATCGTGTCCCAGGCGACCTGATCGCCGCTCAAGCACTGCTCGATGAGGCTGTCGGGCGTGGCCGACTGCGCGGCGGGGGAGTCAACAGACATGCGACGGCAATTGAATCATATCAAACAGTTATGCCGCATGAGCTCAATTGGCGAATTCGTGAGTTGGTGAGTTGGCTCTCGTGCAGCAATTCACCAATTCACGAATTCACTAATTCACCAACTGAACTTAGAATGAGACATACGTGGAAGGATTCCATCGCCTCAACGATGCGCTTCACTGCGACGGCGTGTCTCTGGCGGAGCTCGCGGATGCCGAAGGTACTCCGTTGTACGTTTACAGCGCGGGGACCATTGCCGCGCGCTATCGCGGCATTGACGATGCCTTTCAAGGATATCCGCACTCCGTTCACTACGCCCTGAAGGCAAACTCGACGCTGGCAATTGCCCGTCTCCTTCGAAGCCTCGGCGCTGCTGCGGACGCCAACTCCGGCGGGGAAATCGATGTCGCGCTGCGGGCCGGCTTCATTCCCGAGCAGATTGTGTTCACCGGTGTCGGCAAGACTCCGGCTGAACTGGCGCAGGCGATTGATCTTGGCGTCAGGACGATCAACGCCGAGTCTGAAGGCGAGCTGGATCGGATCGATCGTCTCGCTCGCGAACGCGGCACACGAGTGCGCGTGGCACTGCGAGTCAATCCCGACGTCGACGCGCGCAGCCACCCGCATATCTCCACCGGCCTGAAGGTCAATAAGTTCGGCGTGGCGGCGGACGCCGTTCGTGAAATCTGCCGCCGGTTTGCCGATCGCGAGGGCCTTGAACTTGTGGGTCTCCACACCCATGTTGGATCGCAAATCACCGATCTCGACCCGCTGAAGCGCGCGGCGACGACGATCGTCGCGCTCGCGCGCGAGCTGCGAGACGACGGGATCACGATTGATCACCTGGACCTGGGCGGAGGTCTTGGTGTTTCGTACGACGGAACGAAGGTGCCGTCGGCCGACGAATACGCCGCCGCGGTGCTGCCAATTGTTCGTGATTCCGGTCTCGCGTTGATCCTCGAGCCTGGCCGACACATTGTCGCCCCGGCGGGCGCTCTACTCACCCGTGTGGTTGACATCAAGGATCGGCCCGACGGAAAGGCGTTCGTCATCGTCGATGCTGGCATGACGGAGCTGATGCGGCCGATGTTGTACGGCGCGTTTCATCGCATCGAGCCGGTGATCTGTAACTCGTCATCAGACGCAGTCGTTGCCGATGTCGTCGGGCCGCTATGTGAAAGCAGCGACACTCTCGGGAAAGATCGCCATCTTAAACGTCCGCAACCTGGCGATCTGTTTGCGGTGCTCGACGCAGGGGCATACGGTGCCGTGATGGCCTCCAACTACAACCGCCGCACGATGCCCGCGGAGGTGCTCGTCGACGGCGCGCGCTGGTCCGAGATCCGAAGGCGCCAGACAATCGACGACCTCCTGGCGCTGGAGATCTGACGGGTGCCGGCCGGTCTCCTCATCGCCTTCGAAGGTCTCGACCAAAGCGGAAAACAAACACAGGCGGAACGGGTGCAGGAGTTTGTGCGTCAGCGCGGCCGCGATTGCCGGCTGGTTTCGTTTCCCGACTACACGACGGCCATTGGTGAGGAAATCTCCAAGGCGCTTCACGGGCAACGTGAGTATGGTCCGGAGGTGATGCAGCTGATGTACGTGGCCAATCGCTATGAACGGCGAGCCGAAATGGCGAGTTGGCTCGAACAAGGGCTGGTGCTGGTCTGCGATCGTTATCGCGCGTCGAGCGTTGCGTATGGCGAGGCGCAGTCGCTCGATCCTGCCTGGCTGAGCGACATGCAGCGATATCTCCCCGACGCGGACCTGACAATCCTGCTCGACATTGCTCCTGAGACCGCGGTCCAGCGAAAAGCGACGGGACGCGATCGATATGAGCGAGACCTCGCACTCCTGTCCCGCGTTCGCGACAGTTATGGTCGGCAGGCCGCCGATGAGGGATGGCTCAGATTGAACGGCGAACGGCCGCGCGACGAAGTATCGGCAGACGTCGTCACCGCGGTCGAGAAACTACTCGCGCGGCGGTAAGGGCGCGAACTTCACGCGCGCCGCCGTCCAACAGCACGCGGGCGCACGCCTCGAGTGTCGCGCCGGTCGTGCTCACATCATCGACCAGCACAATCACTCGTCCGTTTACATCGATCCGCCGGCGCAGCGCAAATGCATTTCTAACGTTCGCGTGGCGTGCCTCGGCAGGTAGATCGGTTTGAGAGACCGTGGCGCGCGTGCGCTTCAAGGCATCAAGCGCGGGGATCGCGAGGTGCCGCGCAATTTCGGCTGCCTGGTTGAACCCGCGCGCGCGTTTCCTCACTCGGTGCAGGGGAACCGGCACAGCAAGATCGGCGTCGTGCAGCACGCGTCCACCCGATGCGATCATCAGCCGGGCAAGCGGACGCGCGATCGATCGATGGCCGTCGTATTTGAGCGCGTGAATGATCGCTCGTAGTGGTCCGTCGTACTCGCCGATCGCGCGCGCGTGCGCGACGAAGTGGCGGCCGTCACGGCATCGCGGACAGGTGCTGAATTCGACGGCCAAGGTTCGCCACGATTGACGCGGATCACCACAGACATCGCACAAAGGAGGTGTAAACGGTGTGATCGCCTGCCAGCATGCTTCACAGACGGGTCCGTCCGTTGGGTGGTCGAGCGGCTGATCGCACGCAGCACAGGCGGGCGCGAGTAGTACGGAAAGAAGTGGATCAATGATGTTTCTAAGGACCGTCCTCGGAGATCTCAATCCTCTCTGCATCTCCCCACAATCGCTCCAACGAGTAGAACAGACGCGTTTGCGGCGTGAAGACGTGGACGATGAAGGTGAAGTAGTCCATCAGGACCCACTCGCCGCGGTCGTATCCCTCGATATGGGATGGGCGAACTTTCGCCGTCTTGAGCGCCTCCTCGACCGCGTCGGCAATCGCTTTCACCTGCCGGGTGCTCTGTCCCGAACAGAGCACGAAAAAATCGGTGAACGCCGGTGTGCTGCGGAGGTCGAGGAGGACGACGTCCGATGCCTTCTTGTCGAGCGCCGCCCGTATCGCTTTACCAACGTCGCCGGTGAGACGCTTCTTGTCTGCAACCGGAGTGCGCCGCTTTTCAGTTTTTGTCATGCAAGTGATCTGCCGCGAATGGTTCAGGGTTTGTGCACGTAAAGACCATGCTGCGTGATGTGCCGTTCCACGGTAGCGGGCACGAGACCGGCGATGGAATGCCGCGTCATCAGTCGCTGTCGAATGTCAGACGACGACACGTCGGGCGTTGTGGCATTGACAAGAAAGACCGTGTGGTTGCCGGCTCCTCGCTCCTCGCTGCTCGCTGCTCGCTTTCCCGCATCCGCATCGATCATCCGATCGGCCAGCGCCGGTAGTCGATCCCGTAGCGCTTCGACGGCAAAGCCGGGACGCGATACGACGATGAAATTCGCCAGATCGAGCACGTCCGGATATCTGTACCACGTTTCAATTTCTGCAAACGCATCGGCGCCAGTAATGAAAAAAATCTGCGAGACAGCGAAACCCAATGAGCCAGAAAACCGGGTCAACGTCTCCGCTGTGTACGACGGCCCGGGAGTCGATAGTTCGATGTCGCTTGCGCGAAGGCCATCGATTCCATTGATGGCAAGAGCGGTCATTGCGAACCGATGGTGACTCGACGCCGCGGGCTGTTGCGTCCGATGCGGCGGCAGGTTCGAGGGCAGCACGTGGACGCAATCGAGCTGTAGGGCCCGACGCGCGGCACTGGCCGTTTCGAGATGTCCCAGGTGAATGGGATCGAAAGTCCCGCCGAGCAGGCCGACACGCGTGTCCGCGCTCATTCAGTTACAGAATCGATGTGCGCGCGTGCCGCGGTGCGCTCGCGTGCCGCGGCGAGTTCGCGCCACACCGCCTCGAGCAGCACGTCAACTCCTTCACCCGTCGCGGCGGACACAGGAAACAACCGAATGCCCAACTCGTCGAGATGCGCGTGAAGTCGCGCGAGCCGATCGGGATCATCGAGCGCATCGATCTTGTTAGCAGCGGCAACTACCGGTTTTTCGGAAAGGCGCTCGCCTGAACTATCGCGTCCGGGGAACAGCGCGAGCTCTCGAGTGATGACGTCGAAGTCCTGCACCGGGTCGCGGCCGCTGGATGATGAGACATCAACGAGATGCACGAGTACTTTCGTCCGTTCCAGGTGACTTAGAAACCGATGCCCAAGACCATGGCCGGCGTGCGCGCCTTCGATCAATCCAGGCACATCGGCAACCACGAACGAGCGATCGCCAGAAAGGCCGACAACCCCGAGATTGGGAACGAGTGTGGTGAACGGGTAATCGGCGATCTTCGGTCGCGCGGCGGAGATGCGGGAAATCATCGTCGACTTGCCGGCGTTCGGAAATCCAACGAGACCAACGTCGGCGAGGAGCTTCAACTGAAGCCGCAGGTCTTTTTCTTCACCGGGAAGACCCGGCTGTGTCTTGCGCGGCGCGCGGTTGGTCGACGTGGCAAACGAGGCGTTGCCGTGTCCACCGAGACCACCCTTTGCGATCAGCACGCGCTGGCCGTCCTCGGTGAGATCGGCAACCAGCACATGGTCGCCCTCGGCGGTGCGCTCATAGACGGACGTCCCCGCCGGCACGAGCAGCTCGATGTTCTCACCGTTCTTGCCGGTCCGGTTCGAGCCTTCCCCATGCCCGCCGCGGCCGGCGGCGAAGTTTTTCTGAAAGCGATAATTAAGGAGCGTGTTGAGGTTGGCGTCGGCGACGAGAAAGACCGATCCGCCAGGACCGCCGTCACCGCCACTGGGGCCGCCGCGCGGCACGAACTTCTCGCGGCGGAAAGCCATGGCGCCCCGGCCACCGTGACCGGCCGTGACGTGGATATCGACTTCGTCTACGAACACGCCAAGGGAGATTCTATCCCTCGAGCGGCAGCACGCTGATCACGCGTCCGCGGGCGCCGTGATCTTCGAACTTCACCTTGCCGTCGATCTTCGCAAACAGCGTGTCGTCCTTACCGAGACCGACATTCAGACCGGGTCTGAATCGGCGGCCGCGCTGACGGACGAGGATCGATCCGCCGGTGACGATGTTGCCGTCGTGCCGCTTGACGCCGAGGCGCTGCGAATTGCTGTCGCGGCCGTTGCGTGAGCTGCCCTGACCTTTTTTATGAGCCATGAATCTTCTCTTCGATTGCCGGGATCCGTGGTCCGGGATCCGAAAGCGTTCAGATCACGATGTCGGTCACGCGCACCCGCGTATAAGTGCTGCGGTGACCGCGCGTCTTCCGGAAGCCCTTGCGGCGCTTCTTCCGGAACACGCGAATCTTCGGCCCACGCGATTCGCCATCGACAACACCGACTACTTTTGCGTTGGCGACGAACGGCGCGCCCGCGAGCATCTCGCCGCCATCCTTTTCCAGGAACAGCACCTGGTCAAAGGTGATTTCCTTGCCAACCTCGGCATCGACGCGGTCGAGCGTGACGACCGACCCTGGATTGACTTTTACCTGGCGGCCGCCGGCCTGAATGATTGCGAACACGATTCCCACCCTCCGCCGGCCCTAGATAGGGGCCTTTGTCGTTCTGAACAAAGGAATTAGGGTACCACAACTCGGGCTTAAGGCTCAAGGCTCAGGGCCTAAGCGGGGCCTGGAACTAACGGAGCAATACGCGGGTGCCGCGGATTTTCTGCGTGCTGAGGGTCCCGAGGAACATCGGGATCACCTTGTCCATGAGCTCGAAGTAGGAAGACAACGCCGGCGTGTTCTGCTGCGCGTTGTACAGAATCTCTTCGCGTGTGGACTCGGTGTGGAGGGTTGCGCCAGTGCGTCCATCAATGAAGATGAACTTTGGAGCGATGGCGAACCCCTTGCGCTCCATGTAAAGACGCTGTGGAACCACGGTTCGGCGTCCGAGGTTGTCGTACTGCTCGACGTTGCGAGTGACAAACCCGGCTGTCTGAAGCGGAGTGAACAGGATCGTTCCCGTCACGATCAGAGGGTTCTCGTACTCCTCACCGATCTTCTTCCAGAATGCGACATCCGAAAAAATCGACTGGTACTTTTCCAGATCCTTCGCGTTGCGAATCTTCTCAGGTGCAGCGGCGGCTGCGGGTGCCGGCTGCTGAGGAGGCGTTGCCGCGGGTCCGGGTGGTGCCGCGGTCTGAACGTCGGCCGCGACTCTGGGCAGAGCGCCGCTTGTTTCGCCGATTACGGCTGGTGTGGCGACGGTCTTCGCCTTGTCCGCCGCGAGCTCGGCGAGCGGAAGGACATCCGCTTCGATGACGCGGAGTCCGGACTTCGTTCGCAGCTGGCTGCGGAGCAGCCGCACCGTTTCGAGATTCGCATCGACATCGTCGGTACCGCCGCTGATGAACCCTGCGACGAGCACACGGCGAAATGCCGTCACGTCCATCTTCGGCGAGAGGGGCGTCTCGATCGGCACCTCGAAGAAGTTGGTGCACGCGCTCGAAAATGTGAGCAGGACGAGACTAGCGATCGTTGCGACGCTTCGCGCGGTCATTGATTTCTTTGAACAGATCGTAGTTCTGCCGAATCAGAACGTTCTTCGGATCGAGAGCGACCGCTTTCTCGTACGCCTTGCGAGCGTCCTCGAACCGGCCTTCATGCTCATATCCAATCCCGAGGTTGTTCCACGCGGCGGCGTACGTCGGGTCAGATTCGGCCGCTTTTTCCCAACGATAAATCGCTTCCTTCCAGAGACCGTTCTGCGCGACCTTGATGCCGAAATCGACTTGTGACTTTGCCGTCGAGCGCGCGTCCGCGAGCACCGGCTGTGCAGTCCCGGCCAAGAGTGCAGTAACCGCGGCGGCTCGAGCAAGAAGCAGAGCTCGCGTTTTCATGGGTGTTCGGACCACTATAGTCACCCGCTTCAAGCACCGCAAGCTGTTTCGATGCGGTCAGCAGACGGCTGCTTCGCGCAGTTCCGAGCAATGGCCGTACCACAGGTTTTTGCCGCAGAATTCGATCGCCGTTTGCGGGAATATTGGCCTTTTCCGTAAGCGGCCGACGCGGCTCGTAACCGCCACACCGTTGCAAGGGAGACACTGCTCACCTATAATGTGGACAAAGGGGTCGGGCCGTACGGCTGCAATGCAGCTTGCTGGCGCCGGCCCTTTTGCTTTCATCAAAACTTCGGCGTACTTTCCGGGACATCCGGTCAGAAGCGGCGGCGCAGAAGGAGCAGTCTCGTGGACCTTCACACCGCCGTCGCCGTCTCGATGTTGCCCGTCTCGCGTCTCCGCGCCTGCGCGGTGTTCAGGGAGCTGCGGCACAACGATCCTCACACAACGGTCGCGCAAGTCCTCGACGCATTGCGTGTGCCGACTGCCGATCGGTGCCGCCTGGAGAGTGAGGGGCGGTCACGCACTGACGCGGCGATCGCGGTGGGTGCCACGACTGGAATGGAGGTCGTTCCCTGGTTTGATTCGCGGTACCCGGCGCTTTTGAACTGCGTCGGGGACGCACCGCCCGTCCTGTGGTGTCGGGGGGCCGTGGACGTGCTTAATAAAGCGGCAGTCGCGGTGGTCGGTTCACGCGCAGCAACTACATACGCGTTGGATGTAGGGGCGAGACTCGGCGGCGAATTAGCAGAACGTGGCGTCGTCGTAACGAGCGGCCTGGCCAGGGGCGTCGACTCGGCAGCGCACCGTGGCTGCCTGGATGCGGGAGGGCTGACGGTCGCGGTTCTTGGTTCCGGGCTGGACCGCATCTATCCGCCGGAACACGTAGATTTGGCTGAAGTTATTGCAAAGAATGGAGTTGTTGTCAGCGAGCTTGGTCCAGGCGCTAACCCCATCCCGGAGAACTTTCCGCTCAGAAACCGGATCATCAGCGGGATCTCTCTCGCCGTTGTCGTCGTCGAAGCGTCGGAGAAGAGTGGATCGCTCATTACCGCCCGCTGTGCTCTGGAGCAGGGACGGGACGTCATGGCGGTCCCGGGCAGCATTCTGACCGGCCGTAACCGCGGCTCTCACAGTCTTTTAAAGGACGGGGCAAAGGTCGTCGAGACAGCTGACGATATTCTTGACGAGCTCGGCTGGCCAGGCGCACTGGGGTCGAATGGTTCCCGTAAACAATTGACCACCGACCCCTTGTTGGCGGTTATGGAACCGGGCGAAATCTATCGGCTCGAGCAGCTCGTCGAAAAGACAGCCATCCTGCCGGCCAGGCTGTTGCCGAGATTGATGGAACTCGAACTGCAGGGGCACGTTGCCGCGGTGGATGGCGGACGATTTACCCGCTGGTCACCGCGGCGATGATAAGGTTTGAAAAGGTATGGCAAAGGCACTCGTCGTGGTGGAGTCGCCAGCGAAGGCGAAAACCATCAACAAATATCTGGGGCGCAATTACAAGGTCATCGCTTCGATGGGCCATGTCCGCGATCTGCCCAAGAGCAAACTGGGCGTTGACATTCGCGAGGACTTCGAGCCCTCGTACGAGGTGATTGCGAGCCGTAAGAAAGTTCTCAAGGACCTCAAAGACGCGGCAAAGGAATCCGAGGACATCTACATCGCGACCGACCCTGACCGTGAAGGTGAAGCCATCGGCTGGCATCTCGCGGAGGAGCTCGGCGCGACCAATCGCAAGAAGATTCGCCGGCTGATGTTCAACGAGATCACCAAGCGAGGCATCCTCTCGGCGCTAGAGCATCCGACATCGATCAACAAGCAGATGGTGGACGCGCAGCAGGCCCGCCGCGTGGTCGATCGGCTTGTCGGCTACAAGATCAGTCCGATCCTCTGGGATAAGGTGCGCCGCGGATTGAGTGCCGGCCGCGTGCAGTCGGTCGCATTGAAGCTCGTGTGCGACCGAGAAACTGAAATCGACGCGTTCGTGCCGGAAGAGTACTGGAACATCACCGCACGCCTCGCCGCCGCGGTTCCGCCCGAGTTCGACGCGAAGCTCCAGAAGCGCGACGGTGCTGCGATCAAGGTTGGAAACCAGGCCGAGGCGGACGCCATTCTCGCGGACCTGAAGCAAGCCGACTGGGTTGTGGCGTCGGTCACGACCAAGGAACGGAAGAAGAATGCCGTTCCTCCTTTCATCACCAGCAAACTTCAGCAGGCGGCGAGATTCCCGGTCAAGAAAACGATGATGCTCGCGCAGCAGCTGTACGAGGGCATTGAGCTGCCGGGCGAAGGATCGGTCGGTCTCATTACGTATATGCGAACCGACTCGACGCGCGTGTCGGAGCAAGCGATCACGGAAGTGCGCGAGCACATCGGGATCAAATACGGTCCCGACTTCGTTCCAGAGAAGCCCAACGTCTATAAAACGAAAGCCGACGCGCAGGACGCGCACGAAGCCATTCGCCCGACGTCCATGCAGTACGAGCCGGAGACGGTGCGTCCGCATCTCACGCCCGATCAGTTGTATCTCTATCGATTGATCTGGAATCGCTTCGTCGCGTCACAGATGCCGCCCGCGACGTTCGACGAGACGACCGTCGATATCAACGCGGCGCAATACGTGTTTCGCGTGAAGGGCTCGGTTCCGAAGTTTGCCGGGTGGATGGCGGTCTACAACCAGGAGACGATTGAAGCGAAGGCCGAAGGACCTGGCCCCGACGCCGTTACGCCGGAAGATGAAGACGGAAGCGGCATCCTGCCGTCGATGCAGGAAGGCGACAGGCTGGAGCTGCGTGAGTTGAAACCGGAGCAGAAGTTTACGCAGCCGCCTCCACGCTACAGCGAAGCGACGCTTGTCAAGGCGCTCGAAGAAAACGGCATCGGCCGTCCGAGCACCTACGCGTCGATCATCAGCGTCATTCAGGCGCGTGATTACGTGAACAAGATCGAAGGCCGGTTCAAACCCACGATGCTGGGGCGCATGCTGGTCGATCGTCTGTTGAGCCCGGCGTTCGACGACATCCTCGACGTCGAGTACACGAGAAACCTCGAAGAAGACCTCGACAAGATCGAGGAAGGCACCTCGAATTACAAGAAGACGCTTGGCAGCTTCTACAAGAAATTCGAGAAAGACCTGAAGCGCGCGTCGAAGGAAATGATCAACCTCAAAGAAGGCGTTGAGCCCGATCCGCCCGTCACCTGCGACAAGTGCGGCAAGCCGATGGTTATCAAGGCAGGAAAGTTCGGCCTCTTCCTCGCGTGCAGCGGCTATCCAGAATGTGAAAATACGCGCGAGCTGGAGACGCCGGAGCCGGGCGCCGACGGCGAAGGCCTGGATGAGACGTGCGAAAACTGCGGTCGGCCGATGGCGATGAAGCGTGGCCGCTTCGGTCAGTTCCTCGCCTGCACCGGATATCCGGAGTGCAAGACGACAAGAAAGATCATCACGACGAAGCAGGGAATGACCGCGGCCAAGCCGGACCAGATCCTGGACGAGAAGTGCCCGAAATGCGAGTCGAACCTGGTGCTGAAGCACGGACGCTTCGGCGAGTTCACGGCCTGCAGCAACTATCCCGCCTGCAAGTACGTAAAACAGAAGTCCACCGGTCTCGTCTGTCCGAAGGATGCCGGCGACGTTGTCGAGCGCAAATCAAAACGCGGGAAGGTGTTCTACGGGTGTGCGAATTACCCCGACTGCGACTTCGTCCTCTGGAACAAGCCGATACTCGAACCGTGCCCGCAGTGCGGCGAAAAGTTCCTGATCGAGAAAATCACGAAGCGTCATGGTCGTCAGCTCCTCTGTCATAAAGAGGATTGCGACTACGTGAGGAGTGAGGAGCTGACGACTGTTTAAAGGTAAAAGGTAAAAGGTAATCTTCTTCCCTCCGACCTTTTACCTTCTACCTTTTGCCTTCTACCTTTGATCATGATCCACATCATTGGCGGCGGTCTCGCCGGAAGCGAAGCGGCATGGCAAGCCGCCGAACGAGACGTCCCCGTCACGCTTCATGAGATGCGCCCGGTGCGGGCGACCGCCGTCCACAAGACCGATCAGCTCGCTGAACTTGTCTGCAGCAATTCTTTTCGCGGCGACAAACTCGATAACGCCGTCGGCCTCCTCAAAGAGGAAATGCGGCGCCTTGGCTCGATCGTGATGCGTGCGGCGGATGCGGCGCGCGTCCCGGCTGGTGCCGCACTCGCCGTCGATCGCCAACAGTTCTCCCGCGGCGTCACGGACGCGATCGCATCGCACCCGCGGATCACGCTTGTGCGCGAGGAAATCCCACGCGTTCCGCAATCGCTCGACGGTCCTGTGATCATCGCCACCGGTCCACTCACGTCGGACTCGCTGTCTGCCGATATCGCATCAATGGTGGGCAGCGATCATCTCTACTTCTATGACGCCATCAGCCCAATCGTCCTGGCGGAGACGGTTGACATGTCGAAGGTGTTTCGAGCGTCGCGGTGGGGACGGAGTCTTCGAGCGCCGTCGGCGGGGTCTAAAGACCCTACCCTGCAACCGTCTACCGGCCACACGTGTAGCGCGGGATCTTTAGAGCCCGCGGTGGGATGCTCGTCCGACGACGGCGAAGGCGATTATCTCAATTGCCCTTTCACCAAGGACGAATACGAACGTTTCTATGAAGCGCTCCGGTCCGCCGAGCGCGCGCCTCTTCACGAATTCGATCAGGCGAAGTTCTTCGAGGGGTGCCTGCCGATAGAAGTTATGGCGTCGCGAGGCGTGGACACGCTCAGGTTCGGGCCGATGAAGCCGGTGGGCCTTGTCGATCCCCGCACCGGTCGCGAGCCATACGCGGCGGTGCAGCTGCGCCAGGACAACCTGGCCGGCGATCACTTCAGCCTCGTGGGGTTTCAGACGCAGATGAAGTGGGGCGAGCAGGCGCGCGTGCTGAAGATGATTCCCGGCCTCGAGCAGGCAGAGTTTGTTCGTTTCGGGATGGTTCATCGAAATACGTATATCAACGGACCCACGGTGCTGCGGGAAACGTGGCAAACGAAAACACGGGACGATCTGTTCTTTGCCGGACAAATCTCGGGTGTTGAAGGCTACGTGGAGTCGGCCGCCTCGGGATTGATTGCAGGACGCAATGCCGCGGCGCTCGTGCGCGGCGAAACAGTTTCAGCGCCGCCGCGAACAACCGCTATCGGCGCGTTGTCCTACTACGTGTCTCATGCGGAGCCCCGCAACTATCAACCGACGAACATCACATTCGGCATCATCGCGCCGCTGCAGCCGACTCACGGGCGAAAGGTTCCGAAGAAGAAGGTTGAGCGGAACATCGCGTTGTCCGGGCGTGCACTAGCAGATTTGGATGCCTGGCTGAAGAGCACCGGTGATCGCGCCGCTGAAGCGGCGTGCTACGGGCGTGAGGAGCGCGTTCCTCAATGAAGGACCAGCTGGCTGACTTTCTCGATCATCTTCGGCTCAACGAGAACGCGTCAGCCCACACCGTGCGCGCCTACGAAAGCGATCTGTCGCAATTCGTCACGTTCGTCGCCGCACACCTTAATCGTCGCCGCCCGGATCTTGCAGCATCCGACTTCAATCATCTGAATATCCGGGCGTTTCTCGGCGAGCTTCACAAGCGCGGAAATTCGCGATCGTCGGCGGCGCGAAAGCTCGCGGCAATCCGGACGTTCGGCAAGTATTTGCGACGAGAGGGCGCGATTGACGGCGATCCAGCGGCGCTCGTCGGGACACCCAAACGGGAAGAGCGGCTTCCGGCGCATCTCGGCGAGTCAGAAATGTCGCGCCTCCTCGACATGCCGGACACGTCGTCTCCGCTTGGACGGCGAGACCGCGCCATCCTCGAACTCTTCTACGCCTCCGGCCTGCGCCTCAGCGAGCTGGTTGGCGTCGGCCTCGAGGACGTGAACCTGAGCAGCCGGGTCGTGCGTGTGCTTGGCAAGGGAGGCAAGGAACGGATCGTTCCGTTCAATCGATCGACGGAAGCGGCGATCAGAGCGTGGCTCAAGGATCGAGAAGAAATCGCTGTCGGCGCTGCTCGCTCCTCGCTTGTCGCGGCTCGCATGCTATCGCGCACGCGCGTCGGTGACCCAGCCAGCAAGATAGGGAAGTCGCGGCGCTCGACTGAGCCGCTCTTTCTCAACTACCAGGGCGGACGGTTGTCGACACGCAGCGTGGATCGTCTCGTTAGGAGATACGTCGCCGCGTGCAGCACGCGCTTCGGGATCAGTCCGCACGCGCTACGCCATTCGTTCGCAACCCACCTGCTCGAACGAGGCGCAGACCTTCGCGTGATTCAGGAATTACTGGGTCATGCGCGCCTGAGCACCACGCAGCGTTACACTCACGTGAACGCTGCGCAGTTGCTCGACGCTTATCGGAAGGCGCACCCAAAGGCCTGAGTCCGCCGAAGGCGGACTTAGTCTGGCCCTAGCTTAGCGAAGGCGGATCAGCTTGCTACCGCATTCTCCAATGGAGCCTGCGTCATCGGGCGGCGTCCGCCGCGAGAGTAATCGATGCCGAGCGTCTTGATCTTGTAGTTCATGACGCGAGGACTGATCGCGAGTAGTTCGGCGGCGTCCTTCTGCACCCAGTTCGACATTTTGAGCGCTTCGATGATTGCCTGCCGCTCGATCTCTTCCAGCGCAATCCCGGTCGGCGGGATCTTCACGACTGGGCTCGCATCGCCCGACGGTTGACCGGTCGTCAATTCACCGAGTGAAAGATCCGACGCTGAAAGCTGCGGACCTTCGGTCAGCAGCACCGCGCGCTCGATCGCGTTCTCGAGCTCACGGATGTTGCCGGGCCAGTTGTAGCGCATCAGGAGTTTCTGTGCGTCGGTGCCGAGACCATCGACGCGCTTCTTCAGCTCTCCCGCGAAACGTCGAAGGAAGAACGTGGCCAGCTGCTGGATGTCCTCTTTCCGCTCCCGCAGTGCCGGCATCTCGATCGAGACGACGTTCAGGCGGTAATACAGGTCTTCACGGAACAGTCCGCTCGTGACCATTTGCGGCAGGTTGCGGTTCGTGGCCGCGATCAGCCGCACATCAACGCGCAGCGTTCGGGTGCCGCCGAGACGTTCGAACTCGTGTTCCTGCAGAACGCGCAGAATCTTGGCCTGCGTGTTTGCGCTCATGTCGCCGATTTCGTCCAGGAACAACGTGCCGCCATCCGCCTGCTCGAAGCGGCCGACGCGCTGCTTGTCGGCCCCCGTGAAGGCGCCTTTCTCATGTCCGAAGAGTTCGGACTCGAGCAGGTTCTCCTGGAGCGCCGCGCAGTTCACCTTGACAAAATTGCGCGCCGAGCGAAGCGAGTTGTGATGAATCGCGCCGGCGATGAGCTCTTTTCCCGTACCCGTTTCGCCGCGAATCAGGACCGTCGTGTTGCTCTTCGCAACCTTCTTCACGATCGAGAGCACACTCTGCAGCGCGCCGCTCGCGCCGACGATGCGATCGAAGTCGTAGATGTCCTGCTGAGTGTGCCGGAGGTATTCGATTTCGTGACGCAGCCGGCGGTGCTCGATCGCTTTCGCGATCTTGAGCTCCATTTCCTCGATCTCGAACGGCTTCTGCACGTAGTCGAAGGCGCCGATCTTCATCGCTTCGACCGCCGTGTGGATTGATCCAAACGCGGTCATGAGAATGACGGCCGTGTTGGGTTGAAGCGACTTGGCCGTTCGCAGCACGTCCATGCCGTCGCTGCCGCCCATCTTGAGGTCGCTCAGGACGACGTCGTATTGCCCTTCGTGGAGCTTCTCGATGGCGACGTTGCCGTTCGGCGCTTCGTCAACCTCGTGGTGCGCGTCCGACAACGCGCGCACGATGCCGCGCCGAAGCGAGTCGTGATCGTCGGCTACCAGAATGCGACCCATACAGTTGCTCCAATCCGTCTCTCTCATTTTGTGCTTCCGCCTACAGGCGGAAGCCACGTTCTACCGAAACAGCTCGTGGCTGCCGCTGACCGGCAGCGTGACCCTGAAGCGCGTGCCTCCGTCGGCAGGGGCGCTTACGTCGATGCGGCCATCGTGCGCATCGACGATCTTCCGGACGATCGCGAGACCCAGTCCCGAGCCTTGTGGTTTGGTCGTGAAAAACGGGCTGAAGATCCGGTCCATCAGATCGGCAGGCACGCCTGGCCCGTTGTCGGCGACTTCCACCTGAATCATCGGCACGGCATGCGTCTCGGTGCCGGCCGTTGTTTCCTCTTCCGCGGCGAGCTGCTGCGCCACGAGACGCACATACCCGTTGCCGGTCATCGCTTCGAAGGCATTCGTGAACAAGTTGGTGAACAGCTGACGGAGCTGGTGCGGATCACCTTGAATCGGTGCGAGGTGCTCGGGCAGCACGACCTCGACGCGAACCTCGCCACGCGGCACGTGGCTCTCGGCCATCGAAATCGCGTCCCGCACGACATCGCTCAACGAGATGCGCTCCACCTGCAGCCGAATCGGCCGCACGAAGTCCAGGACCTCGAGGACGATGGCATTGGCCATCTTCGCTTCTTTGATGATGTCGCGAAGAATCGATTGCGCGTCTTCCGACTCCGCGAGTTGACGCTTGAGGATCCCGGCCATCACCTCGATGCCGGCCAGCGGGTTCTTCACTTCGTGCGCGATCGCGGCGGCCATTTCTCCAAGCGCGGCAAGCCGATCGCGCAGCCGCTCCCGTTCCTCGAGCTGTTCGACGCGCGTCAGGTCCTTGAAGAACAACGTTGCGCCGGTGATCTCACCGTCCTGGTTTTTCACTTGCGACAGCGTGTAGCCGATCACCTTGCCGGTGCTCTTGAGGCGCAACTCGGCACGATTGGGAAGATGCGACAGGTCGAATGCGCCAGCGACGATGCGGCAGACGTCGGGGCGCTCTCTGAGGACCTGGGTATAGGGCAGGCCGATGTCGGTCTGCTGTGCCGTCAGTCCGAGTATCCGGTAGGCGACGTCGTTCATGACCGCAATGCGGCCCTCGCGGGTGACGGCGAGAACCCCGTTTCGAAGATTCCAGACGAGGTCACGGTAGAAGCCGTCCGGAACGCCCACGGCCTTGCTGGGCGAGGCACTTTTCGGCCGGGACTTGCCCGCCGAGCTCACCGACGCGCGGGACGCACGTCGAGCGGCAGCCCGGGGTTTTCGGATCGGCATAGTGGATGTCGCCGGCGCGTACGGGCCCGGCTCGGACCCCAATATTGTAATCGCCCGATCGTCGCCAGCCAATGTCTTGTGCATCTGTAGCTTAGAGGAGGTCTGTCGTGCGTCGGGGTGAATTGGACAGGGATTCCCCAAGGCAGAGGCAAACCTCGACCGCAACGGGGGCAAACGGTGTGCCCCCACGTACTTATGGAAACAGGGCCGAATTGTTAGGAAAACGCTGACGGCTGGGTGGGACGTGCGGCAGAGGTGATTACAAGTTCAACACCCGATTACAAATCTGTTCGTTGCAGTTCCTCCCATTGGTGCATGAGATCTCCCACTTCCCACATCAACGCCTGATGCTTGTCGATGATGGGTTTAGCCTCTTCCCGGTTGTCGTAGAAGCCCGGCGCTGCCATTGTTGCCTCGATGGTGCGGATCGCTTGTTCGCGTTCGGCAATGCGGGTTTCGAGGTCGTCGATACGTTTGCGACGTGCGTCCAGGACCTTCTTTGCCTTTCGCGCCTCGGATTCGAGCCGCTTGCGTTCCTCGTACGACGCGACAGTTGCTGACGCCGCCTCTGCGGTCTTCGGGCCGTGTCGGCTGCCGTCCCGTCGAACGAGGCGAGGAGCGTGCTTCGAGGACGCCACCGGTTCTTTTTGCGATTGGCTGACCGTTGTTGAAGGCGGGGTCTGAAGACCTCGCCCTGCACCGTTCGACTCGCGCGGTTCTTCGCTCGTTTGCGCGAGGCGGTTGGCACCAGCGGCACTCATGGCACTCTGGGCGCCCATGGCACCTCGGGCACCCTGGGCACCCATGGCATCCCTGTTCTTCTGACTCCACAAGAACTCTTCGTAGTTGCCCGGATAGAGGAGCGCATCACCGCCGCCGATGCTGATCACTTTGGTGGCGAGCCTGTCGACGAAATAGCGATCGTGCGAGACGAAGATGAGGGTGCCGCCAAAATCCTCGAGCGCTTCGAGCAGCACATCCTTGGAATCCAGATCGAGATGGTTGGTTGGCTCGTCGAGGAGCAAGGTATTTGCCGGACGCAGAAGCATTCGGGCGACCGCGAGCCGCGTACGTTCTCCACCGGAGAGCACGCGAACCGGCTTGTCCACATCGTCACCTGAAAACAGGAACCCGCCGAGAATATTGCGGATGTGGGGGACCATGTGAATCGGCGCGTCACCCGCAAGCGTCTGGTACACCGTGAGTGTCGGGTCAAGACGTGTCGCTTCGTCCTGCGCGAAATACTGAGTGGTGACTTGATGCCCTTCGGTGCGCGTTCCCGAGTCCGGGTTTTCAACCCCTGACAACATGCGCATCATCGTCGACTTGCCGGCGCCGTTTGGACCGAGAAGAGCAATGCGATCGCCACGCTCGATGTGAACGTTGACGTGATCGAACACGACGCGACTGTCGTACGCCTTGCGCACGTCGCGCAGATCGAGCACGGTCCGGCCGCTCTTGGCGCATGCGGGGAACGTGAAGTGCACGCGTTTGCGTTCGGGCGGGATCTCGATTGGGACAATCTTGTCCATCGTCTTGATCCGGCTCTGGACCTGCGCGGCTTTCGTCGCCTGATACCGGAACCGGTTGATGAACGCCTGCATCCGCTCGATCTCGTCGTCCTGGTCGCGTTTCTGCTGACGGAGACGCTCCATCCGCGCCTCGCGCTCGACGAGGTAACCGCTGTAATTGCCGGAGTAATCGGTGAGCCTGCGAAGTCCGATCTCGGTGATGCGGGTGACCACCGCGTCGAGAAAGAAACGGTCGTGCGAGACGAGAATCACCGCATGCGGATAGTCGGCAAGATACTCTTCGAGCCAGTTCCGAGCCTCGAGATCGAGATGGTTCGTAGGTTCATCAAGGAGCAGCAATCCGGGTCGCGTGAGCAGCAGCTTCGCGAGCGCGATACGCATCTGCCAGCCGCCGGAGAACGTCTCGCTCGGCTTGTCAAAGTCCTCCGCTGAAAAGCCGAGGCCGCGCAGCACGGTCGTGATTTTCAGATCGATGCTGTACCCTTCGAGGCGACGAAAATTTTCCTGCAGCTCGCTGTACCGCGTCAACATCGCCGCGTGCTCGCTCTCGTCGGCGGCATCATCTCCCAGCCGCTCTTCGAGCGATTGGATCTCCGCGCGCATATCGAGAAGCGGTTTGAACGCGAGGCCGGCTTCCTCGACAAGCGTACGACCGCTGTGGGTCAGTCCGTCCTGCGGCAGGTATCCGACGACGAGACTGGAAGGCTTGACCACCGTTCCGGAGTCCGGCTCCTCGAGCCCCGCGAGCATTTTGAGCAACGTCGTCTTACCAGCCCCGTTTGGTCCGGCGAGGCCGACGCGTTCGCGATCGTCGATCTGCCAGCTGACCGCATCGAGCAGTACGCGATCGCCGAAGCTTTTACTCAGAGAAGCTAATTGGATCATTCGGGAGGGTTATCGTGCCGACTCGCACGCGTAGAGGTTCAATTTTAGCACATCGAAACGACCTCTCAGATACTCGAACTGTAATCGCCGTCTCGCTCCGGCTCGGAGCGCTGCGCGCCACACTCGCTGCTGTTGCCGCGCAAAAGCATGAGTTGTCAGTCAGAGTCGCAACGAGAGTGGTCGTTCAAGGCCTAGCAGAACGTCGCGTCTCCATCTACGATCTTCTTCCCCAGCGATATGCGTTGCCTGTTCCCTGCCGGCGTCGCAGCGGGCCTGCTGATTGGTGCCGTGAACGCTTCTGCCGCCGACACCGCGTGCGGCAGCGTCACCGTTGTGGCAACGTTCAGCAGCCGCACGACGCTCAAGGTCTCGTCCGAAGTGCTGGCATTCGATGTGACCAGTCCGGAGACGGCCGCGATGGCGTCGGTCGATTTCGTGGCGGCTGCACGCACGCACGCCAGCGGTCCGGTCGTCCTCTCGATTGACCCTATCCCTGAAGCGAGTTCTGAAGGTGCAGTTTCTTCTTTGACCTTTACCGGAGATGGAGCAGGCACTACCTCAGGCAGCGTGACCACCGCCGCTTCGATGGCTGGTCAATGGGTTGGCAGTGGCGTGCGGCGAGGACGTCTCGTCTTTGCGCTGCGCTCATCCATCGTGGGAACTCACATCGTCCCGATTCGATTCGTGCTCAGCGCGCCCTAGCGGTATTTTTCGCGAGTTACCCAGAGCTTTTCGTGACGTTGGGCTTCGAGCGACTGCGCTGTCTTTTGCGCTTCCTCTCTTGAGTCGTAAGGACCGACGCGCACTCGATACGGCGCATTCGGATCGCTCGCTGGCGGATTGAGCAGGTACGCGGGCAGACCACTTTCCTTCAGTTGCCGCACTGCGTCCTTGGCGCGCAGCGGATCGTTCAATGCCGCAATCTGCACCGTGAACTTTCCACCAACGTTCGGCACGATTGGGGTCGCCGGCGTGCTGGCGATTTGCGGAACTGGTGTACTCGCGCCAGTGTTTCTCGGCGTCGAAGGCGTCGCCGTGCGCGCGCCTCGCCCTGGCCCGCCGCGCGGCGTTGTCGTTGGGTTGGCGACATTTGCTCCTCCCCGCGGTGGGAAGACTTTGCGTATCTCCGGACGTTTGTCGACCGAGACGACAAACGTAATGTCAGCGACGAGTGCGTCACGCGAGAGAGTCGCCCGCACCTCCGGCTCCCCGGCAATGACGGCGCCGTCTGGCAGCGATTCAATCAGCAGCTTGACCGTGTGCGCCCCGCTCCGCACGGCGTCGAAGCGGTAGCGTCCCTTTCGTGCCTGTTCAGAGCGAACCCCGCCATCAAGAATGAGCACGGCGTCTCGTATCCAGCCGCGCGAATGCAGCCAGTTCAGGCCGGTGATGTAGGATCCGTCCCGTTCGCGCGACGATGTACCGGTGCGTCGATACGAGACGATGCTTCCATCTGCGACGAACTGTACGGACGGAGTCAACAGCACCCTCGCGCCGCCTCCTGCCTGATCGCTTGCATCGATCGTGTAGCTGAACTCGTCGAGTGATGTTGTGCGAACTCGCGACCCGTGCGCGCTCAGTTCGAAACGCGACCCCAGCCGCCGCGCGATGTTTCCAATGGCCACCGTTTGCCCGAGTCCTTTCGGGTCATTTCCGAAGATATTTCGCCACGCGGTCGTGCGGCCGGCAACGACGGCAACGGTAGTGCGCTCGGTGCGAGCTCGGATCGCCGCGCCGTTGAACGTGACAGCTGGCGAGAAGAGATTCGAGAATCCGTAACCGACGATGCGGGGAGTGAAGTAGGCGTCGCCGGCCTCAATCGTCCAGGCCGCACCGTGATACTTCGCCTCACGCAGCGCGCCATAGATCCGGCCGGTGTGCAGAGAGTCACCGCGACGCGCCCCGCGAATCTCAATCTGGAAAACACCGAAACGGGAGCCGGGCTGAAGCCATGAAACGCCCAGATCGGGCTCGAACTCATTCTGGCCCGCGAATCGTGAGGGATCGCCGCGGAGTGTTTGGACCGCGCTCGAGATCTGGACAGACCCCTGCTGCGCCAGCGCGCCCTCGGCATGAAGGAGGAGGCCGGCCACACATCCAACAATCGGAGCGAGCCGGCCACCCGGCCGCATCGACTATCTGACGACCTTGAGCGTTGTCTCGCCAACGAGCAACGCAGGAAGACCGACGTCCATGCGGACTTCCACTTTGTAGTTGCCCGGTTCGATCGGCACCGGCTTCTCCGCATCGATCCCGGTGATCGACACCTCTCGTTCGCTCTCGGGGAGAAGCGGGACGTCGGGGACCGGGAATTCCCGAACGCTGCGACCGTTCTGATCGAAGAGGATCAGGCTGCCGCGCGTCCGCACATATCGCCGGCTGGAATTTTTCACCGTCGCGACGACCTGCGTCTGTTTCGCAAGCGTCCTGACGCTGAGATCGGTCAACTCTGCGACCATCGTCGGCTGCCCGACGTTTACATAGATCAACGTGGCGATTCGGCTCTTGAACATAACCTGCCCTCGTCCGACGGGGTTGACGGCGGCGGATCCGAACTCGAACAACACACCGGTCCGATAACCGCCCGGTTCAATCGTTGCGGGCACCGAGAGACTGAAACGAACTGTTGCTTCCTTCCCGGGATCGATCACTTGTTCGGGCGGCGCGACCCGGATCCACGACGTCGCCGAGTAGGGTCCGCCTTGAACGGCTCCCTCGAACTGCGGTGCGCCATCTCGTGACAGGTCCCAGTCGGTCGCAATCGCGCGGACCCGCACGGCCTCGGTGCCAGCATTGGCGACGGTGATTGCCTGCGTGGTGGTGCTTGCCGCCCCGGCTGTGAGCTCGACGCGAAGTGGAGACACTTCGACCGAGACCTGCGCTGACGCGGAAGATGCAGGAATCAGCAGCGCACCGAGCACCACGGCCGTCAGGGCGCGCTGAGCGTAAAGAGGATGGTTTGTGTGTACGTGCCGGTGCTGTAGGTCCATGAGTTCGCTAATCGAAATGTGATCGACCCGATGCTGTCGGGATTCACGTTGCCGGTTCCGGAGGCGACGCGCTGTGCAACGGTTTTGCTGAGCGTTCCGTTCTGAAAAGGGGGAGCTGGTGTGGCGATTTAGGTGACATTCGAAATGTCCACGCGCGACGGCCCGGAGAGAAGATCGTCGGCGGCGAGCACCGTCAGCGACCACGTCGAGTTGCCGTTCCCGCGGACGCGATAGGTGAGTTGCACTGGAGGGGCCGAGACGAGCGGAACGATGTCCGGGTCGCTCGATGGAAACGTGATCACTGCTGGTGACAACGCGACCGAGAGCTCGAGCTTTTGCGCCATCGCGCCTGCCGGCACCAGCAACAGCACGGCGAGCAAGACGATCAGTACCCTCATGCCGCGGACAGCGTGTAGGTCATGGTCAACGTATAGGTGCCCGTCGTATACGACCAGAGGTTCTTGAAGAAGAACGTCTGCGTTCCTGATCGCTCGCCGGACCCGGTCCACGCCGCGACGACTTGAGCCGTCGCCGCACTCAAGGTGCCGTTGCTGAAACCCGAGCCGCTCGCCACCCACGTGATGCTCGACGCCGGGATCGTGTTGATGCCCGAGCGCAGATGATCGTTGGCCAGCACGGTCAGCGTGACCGCGCCGTTCGCGGACGTGCGCGCTTTCGCGGTAACGGTGATCGGGCCCTGCACCGCCTGAATGCTGGGGACTGTGTCCGGGTCGGCGTCGGGGAACGTGAGCGCCGCCGAGGAGAGCGACAACCGCGCCACGCCGTTAATCGAAGCGTTCAGCGTGGCGTTTTGAGTCTGACCCGCGGCCGGCGCGCGGCCGGCCGCGAAGGCCAGAACGAAGAGAACGGCGGTAATGGTTCGTCGACGCATCAGAAACGCGGGTCGAGCCGCACTTCGCGGACTCGGACCCGCATTTCTTATCGGTTAGGGAGCCGTTAACGTGTAATTCAGCGTAACGGTGTAGGTGCCGGTGTTGTACGACCACAGGTTCGGCAGCGACAGCGTCTGCGCGCCGTTCGGGTTCCCCGATCCGGTCCACGAGCCAAGGGTCTGCGCCGTGAGCCCGTTGTTATTGCCCGACGCCGTGAACCCGCTACCCGAGGCCGCCCACGTGAGCGTGCCGATGGCAATCGCGTCTGAACCGGACGTCAAGTCGCCCGACGCCAGGACGGTCAGCGTGACGTTCCCTGCCGCTGACGTGCGTGCTCTCACGTCGATCGAGATTGGCGCCGAGGTATAGAGCGGAGTGACATCCGGGTCTGCGTCCGCGAAAGTCACCGACGCCAGACCAAGCGACAACTTCGCTTTGGCATTTACGCTTGCTGTAACCGCGACCGCCGCGGTGGCCGTTTGCTGGGCGAACGCCGACGATGACCCCAGCAACAGAACGGCGGTGGCGACCGCTCCGCTCCAGACTGCCTTCTTCATGATTCCTGCTCCCCTACGTAACTCAACAGCCGTTAACGTTCGCTGACGAACTTTATATGACAGTAACGACATTTAAGGTAAGCCCAGCCTTATCGGCTCGTCAAGGGGGTTTCGGCTGTTGAACCGAAAAATCGGCGGGATTCCTGGCAGATCGGTGATAGATTGTGCAGAAATGTGCAGTTTTGTGCGGTTATTCGCCGAGAGCTTTCGCCGCGACCGCGAGGACCCGCGGAACGCGAAACGGTTTCGTGAGATAGCCCGAAACACCGAGGTTCACTGCCTCAATGGCGCTCGCCTCGGTCGAGAAACCGGTAATGATGATGACGGGAATATCAGCTTTGAGACGCCGCGCTTCACGGATGACGGCAAGGCCATCGACTCCCGGCATCTTCAGGTCGGTGATGAGCAGATCGTACGGAATCATCCGCAGCCGCTCGAGAGCCGTTCGGCCATCGGGCGCAAGATCGACGTCGTACTCTGCCAGGGCCAGCGTTTTCGAGAGGAGATCCCGTATCGTCGCCTCGTCGTCGACGACCAGGACCCGTGGTCGTCCGGCGACCGGCGTCACGCTCCGCGTCGTTGCCGGCGCCGAACCCCGCGCCGCCCGTGGCCGCTGACTTTCAAGCCACGCGTCGATGTCGCGCTTCCGAAAACGCCACTGCCGTCCGACTCGCACCGCGGGAATCTTGCCCGCTTTGATCAGGCGGTAGACGGTCCGCAGATTCACATGGAGGTAGTCGAGTACCTCCTCGGTCGTCAGGAATCCTTCATCCATTGGAGACTGGCGTACTTTACCAGACTCCTTGTTCCTTCGTCGTCTGTTTTTGCTTAGTCAATTGCGGGAAATTCGAGCGTGAAGCGTGCGCCTCCATCCGGGAGATTCGTCACGTGAATCGTGCCGCCATGTTCCTGCACGATTCCATAGGTGATCGCCAGTCCGAGCCCCGTGCCTTCTCCGACGTCTTTGGTGGTGAAGAATGGATCGAAGATCCGCGGAAGGACTTCGGGCGGGATGCCTGGTCCGTTGTCTTCGATCGTCAGCTGCACGGTTTGTCCCTCGTTCACTGATGCGATCCGCGTCTCTATGCGGCCCGGCTTACCGGTTGCCGCGATCGCGTGCTCCGCATTGATCAGAATGTTCAGGAACGCTTGCTGTAGCAGCAGCGCATCCCCGGAAATGCGCGGCGTCTCTTCGTGTTGGCGCGACACTTCGATCTGATTGCGCTTCAGCGACGCGGCGCGGCTGGCAAGCGCGCGTGCCAGCACGCGGTCGAGTCGCAAGCGGTGACGCGACATCCGCTGCGATCCCGTAAAGATCAGGAGATTACGGACGATCTTTGCCGCCCGATCACCTTCCTGATAAATGCGGCGAAGCGTCGGCCGCACCGATTTGGCGGCATCCGACGTTTCGATCAAGAGCTCGAGGTGGCCCAGCACACCCTGCAGCGGGTTGTTCATCTCGTGA
>JBKPSH010000103.1:0-39878 GCA_046734955.1 Acidobacteriota bacterium | reverse complement strand
GAGCACAGCGGCGCCGATCACATGATCTTCAAGCACGCCATCGCCGCGATTCGATCGCCGCGGCCGATGAGCAACTATTACTCCTCGCACGAATCCTGATTGAGCGCGCCGGCGGTTCCTGACCGCGTCATTCTGATCGTGTTCGACAGCGTCGGATGCGGCGAGCTGCCGGATGCTGCCGATTATGGCGACACCGGCAGCGACACGCTCGGTAACATCTCGCGGCGCATTCCGCTTTCCGTTCCGAACCTTCGCCGGCTGGGCCTCACGCGCGTGTCGACGGTGAATCCAATTGCCGGCGAGCCCGATCCTGTTGGTGCGTTTGGCCGCATGGCCGAAGCATCGCCCGGGAAGGATTCGGTGACCGGACACTGGGAATTGGCGGGTCTCGTCCTCGATCGTCCGTTCCCGGTTTTTCCGAATGGATTTCCACGCGAGTTGATGGACGAATTCGAGCGGCGAATCGGGCGTGGAACGCTTGGCAACAAGGCCGCAAGTGGAACCGCCATCGTCGACGAGCTCGGTGCCGAGCACATCGACACCGGCAAACCAATTGTCTACACGTCAGCCGATAGCGTGTTCCAGATTGCCGCGCACGAAGATGTCGTCCCCGTGCCGGAACTGTATCGATGGTGTGAAATGGCGTTCGAGCTCGCCGGAAAAGGGATGGGCATCGGGCGTGTCATCGCACGGCCATTCATCGGATCGCCGGGAGCATTTCGACGAACCGCCAACCGCCGAGACTTCGCATTGACGCCGCCGGCGCGTACTCTGCTCGATCACGTGAAAGATGCGGGACTTCCAGTAGTGGCGATCGGCAAGATCGAGGATCTTTTTGCAGGCCGAGGGATTACATCTGCGACGCATACCGCTAGCGATGATCAGGGAATCGACGAAGTGCTCCACGCGATGGCCACAACGGATCAGGGATTGATCTTTGCGAATCTCGTGGACTTCGACACGCAGTACGGTCATCGCAATGACGTTGCCGGATACGCGGTAAACCTCGAGCGAGTGGACGCGAGGCTGAGTGAAGTGCTGACAGCCCTTCAACCACGCGACCTGCTGGTAGTGACGGCCGATCACGGCAACGATCCAACGACTGCAAGCACCGATCACGCGCGTGAGCACGTCCCCGTCTTTCTTAGCGGACATGCAGTCCGCGCCGGCGTCGACCTCGGGACGCGAAAGACCTTCGCGGATCTGGGGCAGACCATCGCGGAGGTCTTCAAGGTCGGGCCGTTAGAGCACGGAACGAGTTTCCTCGGGGACATTCTCGTGGGTTAGGCGCGCCGCGGGCGCGCCCGCCGGAGCGGAGCGGGGCGTTGGGGCCCCGCGAGGGAAGGCGAGGGGGGTCCGCGGGGGCGAAGCCCCCCGGATCTGATTATGACGGATATCCGTGCACAGATGGAGGAGCGCGAGCGCCAGATCCTGGCGCCGCAGGCAGCGAAGAGCGCCGACACGCGCGGACGTCTGCGCCCGGAACCAGAGGATCCAATTCGCCCTGCCTTCCAGCGCGATCGCGATCGCGTGATCCACTGCAAGGCCTTCCGTCGTTTGAAGCACAAGACGCAGGTCTTCTTTGCGCCGACAGGAGACCACTACCGCACGCGCCTGACCCACACGCTCGAGGTGTCGCAGATCGCGCGGAGCATCGCGAAGGTGCTGTGCCTGAATGAAGAACTCACCGAGGCGATCGCGCTCGGACACGATCTCGGACACACGCCGTTCGGCCATGCCGGCGAACGCGTCCTCAGCGATCTCATCCCGGGTGGATTCAACCACTACGAACAAAGTCTGCGCATCGTCGATGTTCTTGAAAACGATCGTGCGGGGCTTAATCTCACCTGGGAGGTGCGCGACGGCATTGCTCGTCACTCGAAAGGGAAGAGCGGCATGCCGGTTGGCGCGGATCCTGAACATCGCGCCAGCACGATTGAAGGGCAGATCGCGCGCGTCGCCGACATCATTGCGTATGTGAACCACGATATTGACGACGCAGTGAGGGCGGGGCTGTTGCGTGAGGAGGATCTCCCGTCGAGCCGTGTCGACGTGCTCGGTGCGAGTTCTTCAGAACGCATCGGCCGTATGGTGACCGATGTCGTCGTCCAAAGTCTCGAGGGCGGGCTCGCGGAAATCCGGATGAGCGATCGGATTCTCGATGCCACTGTCGGTCTGCGCAGCTTCCTGTTCGACGCCGTCTATGAAAACGAGATCGCTACCGCCGAATTCAAGAAAGCGGGCGGCATCCTCGGAGGGCTCTGGGAAAAAGTTCGAGAGCGGCCTGCGGAATTCCTGGACACACGAACGATCGAGGAGGAAGGCCTGGACGCGGCGGCGCGTGATTTCTTGGCCGGCATGACCGACCGGTATGCCGTGAGCCTCTACGAGCAGCTCTTCATTCCCAAGTCTTGGGCGAATCTGTGATTTAGCCGGGACCGGATCCCGGTAAACGGATCCCGGATCCCGGCAACCGTCGGAAAATATGAGATAATAACGGGTTTGCGGCTGCTCAGTGGCCGCGTAGGCGCGCCACGGGCGCGCCCGCCGGAGCGGAGCGGGGCGATGGGGCCCCGCGAGCGAAGGCGTTGGGGGGTCCGCGGGGGCGGAGCCCTCCGGATCAAAGATGCTTCTCGACCTCAGCAAGCTGCACGGCCAGCGTGAGCACTTCGAGCGCACATTTCAACCGTCGGCCTTCGACTCGCAGGACGAGGTGTATCGTGTCGCCAGCCCGGTCGAACTCTCGATGGATGTCGAGAAGGCAGAGCCCGGTGTGTTCCGCGTGCAGGGGCGCGCAACGACGCGGCTGATGCTGGAATGCGGCCGCTGTCTCGACGCGATGGAGGTTCCGGTCGACGCACGATTCGAGCTACGGTACGTTCCGCAGGCGGACAACCGCGGCGAGGATGAGCGTGAAATCGTCGAGGACGATCTGACGACTGCGTTCTATCGCGAAGGAGCGTTGGACGTAGTCGATATGCTGCGCGAGCAGTTTCAGCTGGCACTGCCGATGAAACCGCTCTGCGCGGAGTCGTGCCGCGGGCTGTGTCCGGAATGCGGCGCCAATTTGAATCGCGCAAACTGCGGGTGCGAGCCGAAGTGGGTCGATCCCCGGCTTGAACCGCTGAAAGCTTTGTTGAAGAAGGAGAACTAGACGTGCCGAATCCCAAACGCCGCCATTCAAAAACGCGCACGGCCAAGCGGCGCACGCATGATGCGCTGCAGCCGGTGCCGGTTGGCACCTGTCCGCAGTGCCGCGAATCGAAGGCGCCCCACCAGGTCTGCCCGCATTGCGGTTACTACAAGGGCCGCCAGGTCCGTCCGGTTGAAGAAGCCTGATTGAGTTTCCAGTCGCCAGTTTCCAGTTTCCAGTTTGCGGGATCGCAGTGTGGCGATCCGACTGGCAACCGGTAACTGGTAACTGGCAACTGTGCATTGAATGCGAATCGCCATCGATGCGATGGGCGGCGACGACGGGCCGGGGACGATTATTGATGGCGCCCTCGTCGCCGCGCGTCACCTGCAAATCGGATTGCTGCTCGTCGGCGATCGGAACGCGATTGAGCGTGAGCTCTCGCGGCATCCCGGTGCGACAGCGCTCGATCTGGAAATCCTGCACACGCCTGAATCCATCAGCATGAACGAGTCGGCGACGGCGGCGCTGCGGCGCAAGCCGCGGGCATCGGTGCGCCTTGCGGCGGAGGCGGTGCGGGCTGGCAATGCATCCGCACTCTTCAGCGCAGGGCACACAGGTGCGTCGGTCATGGCCGCCATCGCCGCGTTCGGTCGTCTTCCGGGCGTCGACCGTCCGGCCCTCGCCACGATCATTCCCACGCGCCAGCAACCGGCGGTGCTGCTCGATTCGGGAGCAACGGTCGAATGCAGGCCGCAGCACCTGGTGCAGTTCGCGATCATGGGGATTGCGTATGCGCGTGTGGCGCTCGATTGTCGAGCACCGCGGGTCGGCCTGCTCTCGGTCGGCGAAGAAGAAAGTAAGGGCAACGATCTGACGCGTGAAGCGCACCAGCTGTTGAAGACTGCGCCGATCGACTTCGTCGGAAACGTCGAAGGGCGACATGTCTATGCCGGTGATGTCGATGTCATTGTCTGTGACGGCTTCACCGGAAACGTCACGTTGAAGATCAGTGAGGGCCTGGTCGACGCCGTGCAGACGCTTCTGCACCAAGAGTTGTCGTCGACGTTTGGCACTCGCGTTGGGTATTTGCTCTCGAGGCAGGCGTTCCGAAGGTTCCGGCGCCGCGTCGATTCATCCGAGTACGGAGGCGCTCCGCTCGTTGGATTGAACGGTCTCTGCATTGTCGGCCACGGCCGATCATCGGCGAAGGCGGTGAGGAATGGCGTCGCGATGGCCGCGCGGTTCGTCAGTCAGGGTTTGGTCGGACAGTTGTCGCGCGAGCTGGCCGCAGGGGTCCCCGCGAGCGACCGAGCCGGGGTCTGGGGCGGAACCCCAGGTGAGATTCGATGATCGCGTTTGTGTTTCCCGGCCAGGGCGCCCAGAAAGTCGGGATGGGACAGTCGCTGGCCAGCGCCTTTCCAGTTTGCCGCGAAGTGTTTGCGGAGGCGGACGCGGCGCTCGGCGAGTCGCTGAGCACGATGTGCTTTGAAGGTCCGGCCGAGTCGTTGCAGCTGACCGAGAACACGCAGCCGGCAATCCTGGCGATGAGCGTTGCGGTGCTTCGGCTGCTCGAATCACGCGGCATACGAGCCTCATTTGCGGCCGGCCATAGTCTCGGCGAGTACTCGGCACACGTCGCTGCGGGAACGTTTTCTTTTGCGGACGCGTTGCGCACGGTCCGACGTCGTGGACGCTACATGCAGGAAGCAGTGCCGTCCGGCGAAGGCGCGATGGCCGCGATTCTTGGTCTCGATACAGACGCGGTCACCCGCGCGTGCGCGGACACGATGAGCACGATGAATGGCCGGGTCGTTTCTCCCGCCAACCTGAATGGTCCTGGACAAGTGGTGATCGCCGGTCACGCTGATGCGGTTGCGCAGGCAAGTGACCGTGCCAAAGCGCTGGGCGCGAAACGCGCGATTCCACTGGCCGTCAGCGCGCCGTTCCATTGTGCGTTGATGAAGCCCGCAGAGGAACGGCTTGCGCCCGAACTGAAACAGCTTTCGACATCAGATCCGACGTTTCCCGTCATCGCCAACGTGGACGCCGAACCAAAGCGGGATGCGCATGCGGCAATCGATGCCTTGATCCGCCAGGTGTCGTCGCCTGTCCGCTGGGAAGAAGCCGTGAAGCGCCTCGTCGCGGAGGGCGCGACGGCGTTTGTTGAATTGGGACCAGGGTCGGTGCTGGCCGGTCTTATCAAGAAGATCGATCGCAGCGTACAGGTCATGAGCATTGAAGACGAGCAGGGACTCGAGTCGGCCCTCGCGCAGTTGAATGGCAAATAGGTTCGGGTAGGCTCCACAAGGTTCTGCTAGGTTCTACGAGGTTCTGCGCGGTTCTACGGGCCGCGAGGAGCGAGCCGCGAGAAGCGAGCAGCGGCAAACTGCGAATATATGATTGATCTGTCAGGCCGTGTTGCGATCGTCACTGGTGCGTCACGCGGAATCGGGCGAGCGATCGCCGAGCAGATGGCGCGGCAGGGAGCGATCGTGATTGCCGCGGCGCGCGGCGACAATGCGCGCGCGGTTGTGGACGATATTCAGGCGGCAGGCGGTCGCGCAGAAGCGGTCGCCCTGGATGTGACCGAGCCGGGGGCTGGCGAGCAAATCCAGGCATCCGTGCTTGAACGTCATTCGCGAATCGACATCCTGGTGAACAATGCTGGAATCACGCGCGACCAGTTAATGCTGCGCATGAAGCGCGACGATTGGGACGCGGTGCTGGCGACGAACCTGACGGCGGCATTCACGCTCACCCAGGCCGTGTTGAAGCCGATGATTCGCCAGCGCAGTGGCCGCATCATCTGTATCAGTTCGGTTGTCGGACAGAGCGGCAACGCCGGCCAGGCGAATTACGCGGCGTCGAAGGCGGGCCTGATCGGGTTTGTGAAATCGATAGCCCTCGAAGTCGCGTCGCGCGGTATCACGGCCAACGTCGTAGCGCCCGGGTTGATTGAAACCGAGATGACGCGCGCCATGACGGCAGAAACGCATGACGAATGGGCGGCGAGAATTCCGCTGCGGCGCCTGGGCACACCCGCCGACGTCGCATCGGCGGTTTGCTTTCTTGCGTCAGACGAGGCGTCGTATATTACGGGGCAGGTCCTGGCGGTCAATGGCGGGATGTATACGTAGCGCGGCGGTTCGATGGGAAGCCGTGATGGAGGACTGAATGGCGGTTGCAGACAAAGTGAAGGGCATCATCGTAGAGCAGCTGGGAGTCGACGAGGAAGAAGTGACTCCGGATGCCTCGTTCGTCGACGATCTCGGGGCTGACTCGCTCGACACGGTGGAGCTGGTGATGGCGTTCGAGGAGGAGTTCGGGATCGAGATCCCCGACGAGGACGCCGAGAAGATCACGCGCGTCAAGGAAGCGGTCGAATACATCGAGTCTCATAGCAAGAAGAAGTAGCAGTCATCAGTGCAGCCCGCTGAGGGCTGCCGGGACCACATCGTGTAGCGCAGCCCTTGAGGGCTGCCTCTCCGGAGGCGGATTGAGCAGGCGAGTCGTCGTCACGGGTGTCGGCCTTGTGTCGCCGCTCGGCATAGGGACCGAGGCGAACTGGGAGGCGCTGTGCGCCGGCCAGAGCGGCATCGGACCGATTACGCGTTTTGACCCGACGCACTTTTCGGCGCGGATTGCGGGTGAGGTCAAGGGGTTCGACCCCCTGCAGTTCGTCGACAAGAAGGACGTCAAGAAGATGGACGTCTTCATTCAGCTCGCGATTGCCGCCGCGGATTTCGCGATGAGCGACGCGAAGCTGAAAGTCGCCCCGGAATGTGCGACGCGTACCGGCGTATTCATCGCATCAGGCATTGGCGGGTTCAGCACCATTGAGCGCGAACACAAGGCGCTCATCGAAGGTGGTCCCAGACGGATTTCTCCGTTTTTCATTCCCGCCGCCATCATCAATCTTGCTGCCGGCCAGGTATCGATTCGATTCGGTGCCAAGGGACCAAACTCGGCGACGTGCACCGCCTGCTCGGCGTCCGCCCATGCGATCGGCGATGCCTTCGAAATCATCCGGCGTAATGATGCGGATGTCATGATCGCCGGCGGGTCGGAGGCGGCAATCACGCCGATGGGTGTTGGCGGGTTTGCCGCGATGCGTGCCTTGTCGACACGTAACGATGATCCGGAGCGCGCGAGCCGTCCGTTCGATAAAGATCGTGACGGCTTCGTCATGGGTGAAGGCTCGGGCGTCATCATTCTCGAGGAACTCGAGTTCGCGCGACGTCGCGGCGCGACGATCTATGCCGAGCTGGTTGGATACGGCATGAGTGCCGACGCCTTTCACATCACCGCACCGTCAGAGGACGGCGACGGCGGCATGCGCGTGATGCAGGCGGCGCTGAAACAGGCGGGCATTCCGCCGTCGAAGGTCGACTACGTCAACGCTCACGGAACCTCTACGCCGTTCAACGACAAGCTCGAGACGCTCGCCATCAAGCGGGTCTTCGGCGATCACGCGCGCAAGCTCGCCATTTCATCGACCAAGTCGATGACCGGCCATCTGCTCGGCGCCGCCGGCGGTCTCGAAGCCGGCATCACCGTCCTGGCCATTCGGAACCAGATGATTCCGCCGACGATCAACTACGAAAATGCGGACCCCGAGTGCGATCTGGACTACGTGCCGAACACGAAACGCGCGGCAGCGATTCAGTTCGCCTTATCCAATTCGTTCGGCTTCGGCGGCACGAACGGGGCGTTGTTATTTAAGAAGTTTGATGAATAGTTGCCAGTCTCCAGTTTCCAGTCGGAGGCGGGGAAGACTACTGAAAACTGGAAACTGGTAACTGGAAACTGGTAACTGGAAACTGGTAACTGGTAACTGATGAAAATCGCCGTCTGTATCAAACAAGTTGTCACGCGCGAGTGGCAATTGCGCGTCAACGATGCAAAGACCTGGATTCGCGATCAGGATGCGAGCTTCGAGCTCAACGAGCCCGATGCCTACGCGCTCGAAGAGGCGCTGCGGCTCAAGGAGAAGCACACCGGAGAGGTCGTCGTGGTGTCGGCCGGCCCGGCGCGCGCATCGCAGGTCATTCGCGAGGCGCTCGCGCGTGGTGCCGATCGCGCCATTCACATCGAATCTGACGCGCTGGCGACTGCCGACGCGGTGAGTGTTGCCGACGCGATTGCTGCGGCGATCCGCGACGAAAAATTCGATCTCGTATTGACTGGACTTCAGTCCGATGATCAGGGATTCGGGCAGGTCGGCGTCATCCTCGCCGGGATGCTTGGCATGCCGCACGCGACGATCATCATGGAAGTACAGGCTGCAGATGGCGGCCTGCGCGTGAAGCGCGAGCTCGAAGGCGGCTGGTTTCAGTGGATCAGACTACCGATGCCTGCGCTGCTGACGATTCAGAGCGGCATCAATCAGCTTCGGTATGCGACGCTGAAAGGGATCATGGCGGCGAAGAAGAAGGAGATTCGGAAGGTCACTCCGAGTCAATCAGCCGAATCGACGCAGCGGATTCTCAACGTTCACTTTCCTCAAAAGGCGAAACAAACGCAGATGGTCTCTGGATCGCCGGCTGAAGCGTCACGAGCCCTCGTCAAGCATCTCCGCGAAGATGCAAGAGTAATTTGACGTATGTTGCTATCCGAGAAAGCACGAAGGCGCGCCAAGGGCGCGCCCCGCCGGAGCGGAGTGGGGCGAACGGGGCCCCACGAGCGACGGCGATGGGGGGTCCGGCGGGGCGAAGCCCCCCGGAGTACAGAAGACGCGAGGGTGATCTAGCAATGCTGCTTGTGATTGCTGAGCAGCGCGGCGGAAAACTCAATCGCGCCACGTGGGAAGCCGTCGCCGCAGCCCAATCACTTGGCGACACGATCAAGGTCGTTGTCGTCGGTGGTGGAGTCGACGCGGCGGCGCGTGACATCGCTGCCGCGGAAGTGGCTGAAGTCGCGCTCGTCGATGCGCCAGCGCTTGCGGACTACACTGCTGATGGATATGTGATCGCGCTTGCCTCCATTATTGAGCAGCAGGCGCCGACGCTGGTTCTGTTTCCACACACCTACCAGACGCGTGACTTCGTCCCGGCACTGGCGACCCGGCTTGGTCGCGCGCTCGTCACTGACGTGACCGCAATCACGAAGACCGATGGGCGCGCGGTGTATTCCCGTCCTGTATTTCAGGGAAAACTGAGCGCCGAGGTCGAAGCCGTCGGCCCGACGCCGCATCTCATCACGCTGCAGATCGGCGCGTTCCGCGCCGACGCAGCAAAGCGCGGCGCGACCGCGGCGGCGATAAAGGCTGTTGCCGTTTCGGTTGATGCGGGTGCCGTTCGGCAGAAGCCAGAGGCGCCGTTTCAGGAAGCGCGGCAGGCTGTCGACTTGTCCCAGGCCGAGCGAATCGTCGCCGTTGGACGCGGAATCAAAGGACAGGAACATCTCAAGATTGCCGAAGATCTCGCGAAAGCGCTTGGCGCAGAGCTGGCCGCGTCACGTCCGATCTGCGACGCGGGGTGGTTGCCCATGGATCGACAGATTGGCAGCTCCGGGCAGACCGTTGCGCCGAAGCTCTACGTCGCGCTCGGCATCTCCGGCGCGATTCAGCATCTGGTCGGCATGAAAGGTTCGCGCACGATCGTTGCGATTAATAAGGATCCGGAGGCACCGATCTTCGAGATTGCCGATTATGGGATCGCTGGTGACTTGTTTGAGATAGTGCCGGCATTGATTGCGGAGTTGAAAAAATAGCTCTCAGCTTTCAGCTGTCAGCAGCTGATAGCTGAGAGCTGAAAGCTGAGAGCTTCATGCAACGCGAGACCCTCGACGTCGACGTCCTGATCGTTGGTGGCGGCCCGGCTGGCATGTCGGCGGCGCTGCGGCTCGCGCAGCTGCAGCAGGAAAAGGGCGGCGAGCCGCTCGCGATTGCGGTGCTCGAGAAAGCGCGCGAAGTTGGCGCGCACATGTTGTCGGGCGCGGTTCTCGATCCCTCGACGCTTCGCCGCCTCGTCCCGGACTTCGTTGCCAAAGGCGCTCCGCTTGCATCGGAAGTTCATCAGGATCGCGTCTATTTCCTCACCAGATCAGGGAAACTCCGCTTTCCGATCACGCCTCCGCCGCTGCGCAATCACGGCAACTACATCATCTCGCTCAATCGATTCGTGAAGTGGCTGGGCGGCCTCGTCGAGGCGGCGGGCGTGGACATCTTCACAGGCTTTCCCGCGGTAGAAGTTTTGTATGACGGTGATCGCGTGATCGGCGTCCGGACGGGGGATCGCGGAATCGGAAAACACGGCGAGAAGAAGTCGACGTTCGAGGCGGGCGTCGACATTCACGCGAAGGTAACAATCCTCTCCGACGGCGTTCGTGGCAATCTCACCAAAGCGGTCGTCCGTCGTCTCGCGCTCGATGCCGGGAAGCTTCCGCAACTCTATGCGATCGGCATCAAGGAACTGTGGGAGATTCCCTCAGGCCGCCTGCCAGTCGGCACCGTCATTCACACGATGGGCTATCCGCTGCGCATGGAGGAGTTCGGCGGCGCATTCATCTATGCAATGCCCGACGGACTGACGTCGGTGGGTTTCGTGACCGGCCTCGATTACCGCGATCCGATGTTCGATCCACACGTCACATTCCAGCATTTCAAGCGACACCCGTTTGTGGCGTCACTGCTGCAAGGCGCGCAGATGGTTCGTTACGGCGCCAAGGCGCTGCCCGAAGGCGGCTGGCACACGGTGCCGCGAACTTACTCCGACGGATTACTGATTGCCGGCGACGCCGCCGGGTTCATGAACTCGATGCGCCTCAAGGGCATTCACCTCGCGATGCGGACCGGGATGCTCGCTGCGGAGAGCGCCTTTGATGCGGTGCGGGCCAACGACGTGTCGTCTGCTCGATTAAAAGGCTACGGTGAAGCGATCGATGCCAGCGACGTGCGTCGAGAACTCTATCCGGTTCGCAACGTGCATCAGAGCTTCGGCTATGGTCTATTAGCGGGCGTCGCGTACTCAGGACTCTCGCTTGCTACCGGCGGTTGGTGGTATCGCGATCCGCTGCCTGCGCATGCGGGTTATCAGCGCATCGCGAAGCTCGACGCGTACTACGATGGCCGTCGTCCTGATCCTGATGCGCCGGTCCGTCCCGCGAAAATCGATCGTCAGCTTACGTTCGACAAGCTGACGAATGTGCACTACTCGGGCACACGTCATCCCGAAGATCAGCCGTCACATCTGATCGTTCACGACGCCGAGGTTTGCCGCACGCGCTGTCGGAGTGAATACGGCAATCCTTGCACGCGATTTTGTCCCGCGAATGTGTACGAGATGGTGGATGCCGGGGACGGAACGAAGAAGTTGCAGATCAACGCATCGAACTGCGTGCACTGCAAGACCTGCGACATCATGGATCCGTATCAATTGATTGACTGGGTCCCGCCTGAAGGCGGGGGAGGCCCGCAATACGAGGGGATGTAGCAAGGGAAAAGGGAAAAGGGAAAAGGCAAAAGGAAAGGGCGAAAGGGAGCAACTCTGCTGACAAGGTCGCAACGCCTCCAGACGCGCGTCATTGCCGCTACTGCGTTCCCGATCATCAGTGCCCTCTGCCGAACGGTCACCTGGAAAGTGGAAGGGGACCACTACTACGAGGAAGCTATCCGCTCTGGCCGGCCGCCGATCATGGCCTTCTGGCACGGCCGCATTCTTTCCGGCACCTGGGTCTTCCGCAATCGCGGCATCGCCGTCATGGCGAGCGCGAACTTCGACGGTCAATGGATCGCGCGAATTATCGAGCGCTTTGGGTTCCGCGCGGTGATGGGATCCTCGTCGCGTGGTGGAGCGCGAGCGCTGTTAGAGATGAAGCGGGAAATCGAACGCGGACATCCGGTCGCATTCACATTGGACGGCCCGCGCGGTCCAGCGCGCGTTGCGCAGCCTGGAGCGGTGTGGCTGGCCGGTGCGACGGGTAGTCCGATCCTGCCGTTCCACGCCGAAGGAACGAACTACTGGAGCACCAGAAGCTGGGACAGCACGCAGATCCCAAAGCCGTTCAGCGCAGCCGCTCTCGTCGTCGGGAATCCGTTGTTCGTGCCTGACACGACCGAGAGCGCCATCGAATCGGCGCGAGTGTCGTTGGACGAGACCCTGAAACAGAGCGAAACGCGCGCTCGGCAGATACTGACGTAGCGCGCGCGGTCTGACTCTGCCCGCTGGCCCTGGAATTGACAAATCCCGCTAGGACATTAGAACTTCGGACAGGAGTTGACGTCTGGGTTTACGATATATCTTGCACGGGCACGGATGGCGTCGGGTTCGCCGTTTCCAAGGCGGCCTACCTGGCACTGGTTCCCCTGTTAAGGTGCGACGAATGCTTACTAAACGACGTGCCAAGCCGGTACCGTTCGCACTTGCCCTCGTCGTGTGGTTGGTCGCGTTTGCGATCCTCCTGCCACCCCGGCTGTTGGCTGCCGTCGCCGTGACCGTCAACGGTGCGCAACGCTTCCAGACCATCGACGGCTTTGGGGTCAACGCAAATTCGGCCAGCTGGAACAATGGCGAACTTCGTCCCGCGCTCGACATGCTCGTCGATCAGGCCGGTGCCACGATCTGGCGCGTCATTATTGACAACCTCGATTGGGAATCGACCAACGACAACAGCGATCCGAACACGTTCAATTGGACCTATTACAACAGCGTATACACCAGCGCGAAGTTCGAGGAACTCTGGAGCACCATCGGCTATTTGAACCAGAAGGGAATCACGTCGAACCTCATGCTTAACATCATGGGGCCGGCGGCATCATGGATGGGAGGCAGTCAGATCGACACGTCGGCAGAAGATGAAGTCGTCGAGATGATCGCATCCCTCGTGTACTACGGTCGTATCACGCGGAGACTGCAGATCGGCCTGTTAGCGCCCATGAACGAGACGGACCATGACGGCATCGAAGGGCCGCAGGTGGGATCGGTTCAATACGTGCGGATACTACACAAATTAGCGCAGAAGCTGGATGCGATCGGTCTTGGCAGCATCCGTCTCATTGGACCAGATACGGCCAATGTCGGCACCGGAGTGAACACTTACATTGCGGAGATGATGCGCGACAGCGTCGTGATGTCGAAGGTCGATCGCTTTGGCTTGCATGATTACAGCGGCAGCACGGGTGGAGCGGGTGCCTTCATCAAGAGTTCAGCATTCCCCGACAGAGGCTTTTGGATGACGGAGGTTTCGGTCATCGGAGACGTCCTATCGATGGTCAGGCAGGGACCTGCGGCGATCCTGATCTGGGACGCGTACGACAGCGTCTACAACCACGCGATCCTGGCCGGCCGTGGCACGAGCCCACCCAATGATGCCGGAAACGGCCCGGCGCTCCTCGCGTACAACACGACAACCAAGCTTTACACGCCGCGTCGAATTTTTTGGGACTGCGCCCATCTGTTCAAGTTCGTCCCTGCAGGATCGCAGCGAATCGGTGCGTCGCCGTCCAGCGGCTCAGTGACGATCGACGCGTTTCACCATCAGGGAACGGGGCAGCTCACCCTTTTCGGCCGCAACACGTCAACGAGCGGTCAGGTCCTCAACGGAACGCTCAGCAACATTACCGGAGTCACGTCCTTCAAGTTTTATCAAACGAGTGCCGCCGGAAGCATGCAGCAAGGCTTGGATGCTTCAGTCAGTGGCACGACGTTTACGGTCACCGTCGCCGCCAATTCGACGTTCACGTTGACGACCGGTCCGCCAGCACCGAGGCCGCCGACAAACGTCAGAGTCATCCGGTGAAGCCGGGCTGAACGATTGAGCGACAGATGCGCCGGCCGGAGGATCCCTCGACCCCAGGTGGCCAAGAACAGGTGGCCAAGAAAGCGAGGCGCGCGCTCGGCAAATACTGACGTAGCGCGCGCTCGCTCCATCGCAGGTGCTTCAACCGTGCAGGAGCGTGACGTTCCCCGTCTCACCCCGCAGCGCCGAGCATCCATTCCGAAGTAGCCTCAGCAATAGCGAGTCCACAAGGCGCACCGCTACATCCCCATTGCTACGCCACTGGGCTGCGGATCCGCGACCTGATGCGCAGACAAAAGTCTCCTTTCGAGGCGACTCTAAACGGGATTCCCCACACGATCGCAATGATTCCCGTTGATCCGGAACATGTCCGGAAGGCACATCCTTGGCTACAGCAGGACCTGACTTCCTAAACCTTGAACAGCCCGGCGCTCAACTCTGGTCGGTATTCTTCCCGACCGATCTAAGGTGCTTGAACGTGTTGACGCCGTGAAGAGATTTGGTGGGCCGACTCATGACAAAAGTCAGACGTGCTTTTCGAATCGCCGCCGAATTCGCGTTCCATCTGCTCACCAATCCGTTCTAGTTCCGCTCCGGATCGTTCTCCCCGGCCGCCCGTTGCCGACTCGAGACTTCGACAAAATTGGAACTGCTTCATTCCGTGCGAGTTTCGATGTCAGCCTGTTGCACGTGTTTCGCTAATTGCGCTGACTAAAGTCTCCACGGTGGAGGACTAAAGTTGGCTGCCAACCAAAAAACTTGTACTTTCTCGCGCAGCTTGACCCTCATCCCTGGTACGGCCTTCGCCTAGCAGTCCGAGTCCAACGCGTTTTTTGTAAGGAGCCCGGGATGGCAGTCGGGAGTGACGCGCTTGCGCGTCAGTCCATTTCGCTCGCAACACCGAACGATGAGGTGACGACGCCACATCCGGGCAAGGTCCAGCCCCGTCCACTCAGGAGAAATCGACCCGTGGCCATACTGAAACTTTCCCGATTTTGGCCTTCGATGCCGGTTGGTCGTATACCGGCGACCGCGACCGTCCGGAACATTCGATCCACCGCACCTGAAGGTCTCGATGCCTTCGGGTCCGAAACGGATCCCACACCCGCGCCGCGGGTTACGGTGCCGGCCCCCGCGCGGCCGAAAGCACCTGCTTTGACGTGGCTCCCCGCCGCCGCGAAGTGGACAGCTGTGATTCTGGTCAGTGCGGCTGCCGCAGCGGCCGGGATGTTCGAATACCAGCGCCGTGTTGCGCAACGCGTGACGACGGGGACGATCACACTCGAGACGACGCCGTCCGGGCTCGAGGTCGTCCTCGGGGGGAAATCGCTCGGGAAGACGCCGCTGACAACAACGCTTCCAGCTGGCACGTACGACCTGCAGGTCGGCACGCAGCCCAGGCAGCGACTGGTGAAGGTCAGCATCGCGTCCGGGACGTCGGTCGTTCAGCGACTCGAATTTGCCGAGACGACGGCTGCGGTATCGACCGGCGGCTTGCGTATTCAGACCGAACCTTCGCATCTGCCGGTGTTCCTCGATGGCACCGGCCACGGCAACTCGCCGGTCTCAATCGATCAGCTCCAACCCGGTGAGCACGTGGTATCGGTTCGGACGAGCAGCGGCATCGTCCGTCGTTCAGTGACGATTCAGCCGCGCGAAACGCTTTCACTGATCGTGTCGTCGACCGCGCCGCCGCCCAATCCGACCGCGGTTGCGGCCGGCTGGATCTCGGTTTCTTCGCCGATTGGCTTGCAGCTTCGCGAAGGTGGAAAGGTGATCGGCACTAGCGAATCCGAGCGACTGATGCTGACGGCTGGTGATCACGACATCGAGATCGCCAATGAGGCGCTGGGTTTCACCGCGCGCCGAACCATTCACGTCACCGCAGGGAAGACCACCGCGACGAAGATTGATCTGCCGACCGGCGTGGTGAACATCAATGCTCAACCATGGGCCGAGGTCTGGATCGATGGTGAGCGAGTCGGTGAAACGCCGATCGGCAACTTGTCAAGACGCATCGGCACTCACGAAGTCGTATTCAGGCATCCCGATCTCGGTGAACGCCGCGAGACGGTTGTCATCGCCGTAGGCAAGCCGGCGCGCATCGGCGTCGATCTCAGGAAGAAGTAGCCCCATGCACTCCTATAAAACATCGTTCTGGATCATTTGCTCAACACTACTCGTTGTTTCTGCCCTCCCGGCGCATGCGTTGGCGCAGGATGCGATGCAGTCGGTCAAGGAACTCTACGCCTCAGCGGCGTATGAAGATGCGCTCTCCGCCGTGGGAAAGATCGACGGTGGGGGCGGCTCGAGTCTGGAGGCGGAGCAATACCGGATTTTCTGCCTTGTTGCACTCGGCCGAATGGACGAAGCCGAGCAGGCCGTTGAGTCGGTGCTGACTGCGCATCCCGAGTACCGGCCGGACTCGGCGCAGGCGTCACCGCGAATTCAGACGCTGTTCTCGCAGGTGCGACGTCGCGTCGGTCCCGCGCTCGTGAAAAAGATGTATCAGCAGGGGCGTGCTGCCATGGAGCGGAAAGATCGCGATGAGGCCGTGGCACAGTTCGAGGCGATGTTGCGCATTGCGAACGATCCGGACGTGCGCGCCGATGGCACGATCGCGGAGCTGAAAGAGCTGGGGTCCGGGTTTCTCGAGCTGAGCAAGTCATTGCCGGCGAAACCGAAACCTGCCGAGGCCACGCCAGCGAGTGCTGCAGTCTCGACGCGGGCAAGCGTGATCGTTCCTCCGGCAGTCATCCAGCAAAAGCTTCCGCCGTGGGTCCCCGACCCGGTCAGTCGCGCGGCCGAGTTCCGCGGCGCCATTCGCGTTCAGATCTCGGCCGAGGGCAAAGTCACTAATGCGGAGATCATCAAGTCCGTCCATCCGGCGTACGACCAGTCCCTCCTGCGCGCGGCCCGTGGGTGGCTCTACGAACCTGCCAAGAAGGACGGAGTTCCGATCCCCAGCGAAAAGACTGTAGAAGTGGCAGTTACCCCGCCGCCACAGAAGACCGGGGCGGCTGCCGACAAAAGTCTTCCGTTTTAAATGAAATTAGTCTGCCTTTTGGATGACTAAATATGGCAGTTCGTTCAGGTATAAAGTCGAGCTGGTTTGAATGTCCGTAAATGCCTTATAAAAAAGACTTTATCTCGCAGACTTAACTCTGCGAAGCGTGGCGGTGTCTTTGCAAAGGCTGAGGCTGAGTTTAGTCTAATTCTCAGATTGCTCAGTTAAACCTGTCAATGTTGTCAACTTCGCTTTCGCAGCTCTTCGAGCGGGCCCGGACCCGTTTCGGCTTGGAGGTTGAGGTCCTCGACGCGACGCTGCACCACGTCTACCCGGAATCTACGACCGTATTGACTCGGATGATTGAGGAGTCGCCCGCAATCAGGCAGTCGCTCCTCAACGCGCTCGCTGATGGCCGGCCGGAGCAGCTGAAAGACGATGGAGTGCATTACCACGTGTTCCCGCTGCGTCGCGTCGCAAAGGTTCGGCAGGCGTCCGCGCTCGTGGCCGTGCGTCGCATTGACCGTAGCGTCGAGGCGAATGATGAGAACCGCGCCTGGCCGGAACTGGCTCGCGCGATCGTCGAAGCCGATTTCGCCGCGTCAGAAGCGCTGACCGACGAACGTCAGCAATCACGCCGGCTGCTCGCGACCTTACGCTTTCTCCGCCATCTCGTGGAAACGGACACCGAAGCCGACCTGGCGCAGGCGACTATCCAAGCGGCCGCTGTCTGGTTTGATGTCGACTCCAGGATTTTCCAACGGGACCTGTCTGGCGATTTTGTGTTGCACACGGCATTGCCCGGGGCTCACGTCGAGGAGGCTGCGCGCCGTTTGAGCCCTCAGTGGCTGGCGGGTGCTGCGGAGCCGGTGCGCGTCGGCCCGATCACGGAGTGGGGGCAGTCGGCGGGCGGTTCGGAAGTCGTGCTCGTGCCGCTCGCCGTCACCGCAAGTCCCGAGTGGGTTCTCGCGCTGATTGGGACCTTTCCTCAGGATGCCGAATCACTGTTTGCGATTCTTGGACGAATCGTCGGTGTGCAACTCGAAACCATTCATTCGCGCCGGCGCGATCGCACGCGAGAGCGTTTTGAGTCGCTGATCGGGCAGGGTGGAACGGTTGCCGAATTGATCGCGGTCCGGATGGTTCGCGAACTCGCGGATGTGATCAGCGCATCCTACGCATCGCTCGTGATGAATCGCGATGGACGAGAGCGCCGCATCGTGTGCGTCGGTACGCCGAGTGAAGTTCCCGGCGCAAGTGACGCTGCAGGCGACCGGTTTGCGCCCGCGCAGTTCCTCTGCAGACTTCCATTGGGCGGTGATGCATTCGCGGTGCTGGATCTTCGTCCGGCTGCTGGATCGTTATTTCAGCCGGACGCAGAACTCGTGACGCGCGTTGCGACGCGGGTGATGCAGTCGTGGCTTATCGGCGCGGCGCCATCGTTTCGCGATGTCACTCAGGAACCGCCGCGCCCGGTGGTGTCGGAGTTTGTGCGTCGAATTGAGGAGGAGCTCGAGCGCGCGAAACGCTTCGATCTGCGGCTTTCGCTCGTGTTGATCGATATCCCGCGGACTGTCCCGCGAGTCGACGATCCAGCGTCCGTTATGCGTGAAACCGTCCGACGGGAGCTTCGCGGGTCAGATGTGCTCGGCACGATGAATGGCGATCGTGTGGCCGCCTTGCTGACTCACACCGACGTCATGGGCTCGCACAAGGTTGTCGGACGTCTGCGTCATCGGCTCGGCGAAGCGGCGAGCCGGTTGAACCTTCCCGGAGTTCGCGTCGGTCATGCGGCTTTTTCAGCAGAGTGCCGCACGGCGGAGGCGCTGGTTCTTCAAGCAACCCGGGATGCGCAGCCGATCTCGATGTAGTTCAGGCGAGAGGCTCGCCAGCAATGGTCATCGATGAAGGAGAGATCGTGAGACGGAAGATGGGAGACAGGAGAGTCCGCCCGCGCTTCGACATCGTGGGGGATCTCTGGGGCACGCTGGAGACAGTGCTGCGCCTGCCGCTCAGAAATGTGAGCCGCGGGGGAGCATTGATTCACTCTCACGTTCCGCTCCCATCCCAGTCGGTGCACCGTCTCGCGTTTCAGTCGAACGGACAGGATCTATCGGTGCCGGTCCGTGTTTCTCACGTCGACGCGCAGATTTCCGCCGACGGCGAAAGGACGTATTTGATCGGCGTCGAGTTTCTCTCCACGCAGCCTGCGCTGGTGGAGCTGATCGATCGCTGGACTGCAATGCAGCACGGCGAGGCTGCGGGGGCTTAGGCATGTCGACAGGTTCCGGCACTGAGCGGCGGCGGTCTCCTCGTACGGCTCTCGAGGGCAGCGTCGAGTGTCGTCTAGATTTGCGGACGCGAGTGCGCATGGTTGACATCAGTCTGAGCGGTGCGTTGCTGGCTGCGGAGCTGCCAGTGGCCGCGGGTGCTTCTGCGCAGCTGCGATCGGCGCTCGGCGCCCACCCGTTTTGCACCGATGTGCAGGTCCGGCGCACGACGGGACTGCCCGCCGGCACGCCGATGAGCGGCATCGGAGCGGTTTTTACCACGATGGACGACCGGAGCCGGCGAAGTCTCGAGGATTTTCTGCGGAAGGCGAGCGAGTAATTCCTGTACGGAGCAGCAAGGAATGCATATGAGACACGAGGGAAGCGAACAGCTAATCGGAACGAGTGGCGTCATCGCGGAGCTCTCGCAGGAGATCGACCGCATCGCGAAATCGGACGCGAAGGTGCTCATTACCGGCGAGAGCGGCGTCGGCAAGGAGCTGGTGGCGCACGCGATTCATCAGCGCAGCATGCGCGCCCAGCGGCCTATGGTCGCTGTCAACTGCGCGGGTCTGCCTGAAACGCTTCTCGAGTCCGAGCTCTTCGGACACGTGAAGGGCAGCTTCACAGGCGCCTATCGCGACAAGCAGGGCAAGCTCGAGATGGCCGACCGGGGCAGCATCTTCCTCGACGAAATCGGCGAGATGACGCTGCGCATGCAGGGCCTGTTGCTGCGGTTCATGGAGACCGGCGAACTGCAGAAGGTCGGCGCGGACCGGATTGCGGGTCGCGTCAACGTTCGGGTCATTGCCGCAACGAATCGAAATCTTCGCGACATGATCGCGGAGGGAACGTTCCGTGAAGATCTGTTCTATCGACTGAACGTCATCCACCTGGTGGTGCCGCCGTTGCGGGAGCGACGCGAGGACATTCCAGGGCTCATCGATTACTTCATGACTCGTTTCACCCGCAACAACGGTCATCCGGTGAAGTTCATCTCGCCAGAGGCGATCAAGTTGCTCTCCGAGTACTCGTGGCCCGGCAACGTTCGCGAGCTCGAGAACGTCATCGAGCGGCTCGTCGTCACCGGCCGCACCGAATCGGTGATGCCCGACACCCTGCCGATGGAGATCCGGATGCAGCAGAGCATCGGGCTGCGTCCGAAGCGCGAGCGGCGTCGCACCGTCGCCGACGATCTCTACAAGAAGCTGGTCGAAGAACGCGAGTCGTTCTGGACCGTTGTATATCCGCTCTATATGCAGCGTGAGATCACCCGTGGCAACGTGCGCGACCTGGTCCGGAAGGGACTGGAGGACGCGCGTGGCAATTACAAGATCGTGGCAAAGCTTTTCAATATGGAGTCGCGCGACTACAAACGGTTCCTGAATTTCCTGCGCAAGCACGATTGCCAGTTGCCGTTCAAGGAATACCGACAGTAAGACCGGAAACGATTATGAAGAGCCTGTTCCTTTACACTCTCCCGGCCGTCCTCTGCCTGGGCGCATCTGCGCTGGGCGCTCAGCAGCCACCGCCTGCGGCAACGCCCAATGGTGCGGCGGTCTCGACCTTGTCAACACCGACAGGTGTGTCGTTGCCTTCGGGGTACGTCATTGGCGCCGACGACGTGCTGTCAATCGTGTTTTGGCGCGACAAGGACATGTCTGTTGACGTAGTGGTACGGCCTGACGGTCGTATTTCGCTTCCGCTTCTCAATGACGTTCAAGCTGCGGGTCTCACGCCGGATCAGCTGCGTGCGAATCTGGAGAAGGCGGCGTCGAAGTACATCGGCGATCCCAACTCCACCGTCGTGGTGAAGGAGATTCACAGCCGCAAGGTCTTTATCACCGGCAATGTCGCGAAGGCGGGAACGTATCCGTTGACCGGCGAGATGAACGTGCTTCAGCTGATTGCGTTGGCCGGCGGCCTGGCAGAGTACGCCGACGCGAAGAATATCGTTGTTATGCGTAATGAGGGTGGGCAGCCGCAATCGTTCAAGTTCAACTACAAGGACGTGATCAAACAGAAGAACGTGCAGCAGAACATCCTTCTGAAACCGGGCGACACCGTGGTTGTCCCCTGAACTGAGTTAATACCGTGAAATTTCTGGTTGTAGGTGCGGTCACGTTTCTTTTGCTGGGACAAGCAGAGGTGACAACCGCGCAAGTCGCCGAGGGTCAGCCTCCTGCTGCCGCGCCTGGTGCGGTTCGGCCGGGCGCCGGCCGCGCGTATCGAGCGCTCTTTGGCGGCGCGACAACGGATCCGTCCATGCACAAGGCTCTCGATCTGACCGTATCCGTTGCAGAAGCCTATGACGACAACACGGCTGGTTATGGTTTTGGAGGGGGCTTTGGGCCAAGCTCGCCGGTGCTCGCGTCAGGTTTCTACACGAACCTGGTTCCGTCCTTGGAGTACACCTGGATCGGTCGGCACTCGACGTTCTCGACCAACGTTGGTTCGGACTTCCGGTATTACCGGACCGAAGGAGAGTTCATCGGCTCGAGTCATTACGGAGCCGTTGGATTCTCTACAAAAGTCGGGCGGGGACAATTGAATGCCAGCCAGTCATTCAGCTACTCGCCATCTTATTTCTATGGCGTGCTCCCATCGTTGGAACCCATTGGATCCGCGCAGCCGGTAGTCGGCCAGGCTCTGTCCGACGAACACGCGTACTATTCGGATTCCGCGGTGAATTTCCGGCAGGACATGAGTGCCCGGTCGAACCTGACCCTCCTGGCGGAGTATCGAAATGCGAAGTTCCCCGACAACGTGGCGACGCGCGACCTGCAGTCGTACTCGGTCGGCGGTCGATACGGCTACGACATGTCGCGCACGACAACGCTGCACTTTGGGTACGTTTACCGGAGTGGCCAGTACGCCTACACGGTGAACAGCAGACCTGCGATAGTGCATGACATCGACATTGGTGTCGACTACCACCGACCGCTTTCCTTGACCAGGCGTACTCACCTGGATTTCAGCGTCGGCTCATCCATAGTTAGTGTTCCGGACACTGCAAATCCTACGAACGCCATATCCCAAAATCAGTTTCGGGTTGTGGGGGCTGCATCATTGAGCCGGGACATGGGACGAACCTGGCGGGCTCAGTTGACCTATCACCGAGGTGCCGGTTTCGCTGCTGGCTTCAATGAGCCTCTTTTTTCTAATGCCGCAGTCGCTTCCGTCGAAGGGTTTTTCAGTCGTCGCGTGGACTTTCATTGCGAGGGTGGTTTTTCCGACGGCGCTGTTGGCAATGCTTCTTCTGTTGGCAGTGACTATCGGACGTACAACGCCAACGTGCGGGTGCGGGTTGGAATCACGGCTGGTCTAGCCATCTACAGCGAATATCTCTACTACTCGTATGACGTTGGCGAAGACGTTTTCACTGCCGTCGGTGTCCCACAAAACTTGGATCGCAGTAGCGCGCGGGTTGGCCTGACGTTGTGGCTGCCGCTGATAAGGAAGTGAACCGTGCTCCCCGGAAAGACATACACGCCGGAAGACATCCTTCAGATCGCCTGGCGACGTAAATGGCTAATCGCTGTGCCGTTCGTCGTAGCGACGGTTTGTACCGCAATCATCGCCAATCGTTTGCCTAAGCGCTATCAATCGGAGACTGTGATTCTCGTCGTGCCGCAGCGCGTGCCCGAGAGTTACGTGCGATCCACCGTGACGAACCGTATCGAGGATCGTTTGCCGTCGCTGCGGGAACAAATCCTCAGCCGAACACGCCTGGAACGAGTGATCAAGGAGTTCGGCCTCTATCCGGAACTGCAACAGAAAGCTGTCATGGAGGACGTCGTCGAGACGATGCGGCGCGACATCGATATCAAAGTGGAGCGAGGAGACTCCTTCCGAATCAGCTATATCAATACGGTGCCACAGACAGCCCAGCGTGTTACTGAGCGCCTGGCGACCTTGTTCATTCAGGAAAACGTGCGCGACCGCACCGTTCAAGCGGAAAGCACGAATCAATTTCTTGATGCGCAAATGGAGGAGGCGCGCGCGAAGCTGCTCGATCACGAGAAGAAGCTGGAGGAGTACCAGCGCCGGTACGCTGGTGAACTTCCCACCCAAACCGCCGGGAACATGCAGGCAATCCAGAGCTTGCAGTTACAGCTGCAAGCGCTTCGCGAATCGATCGACCGTGATCGCGATCGGCGACTCGTGCTCGAACGGCAAGTTGGCGACTTGCAGACGACCTCTGACCCAATCGCACCGCCATCGGGCAACGCTGACGCGGCAGCCGGGGCGACTACTATCCAGCAACTCGAAATTGCGCAGGCTCGATTGCGAGCACTGGAGATGCGATATACACCGGAGCATCCGGACGTCAGAGCGCAGAAGGCAACTATCCGAGAGCTCGAAGCCAAATTAACGGCCGAGAATGCCGTCCGCCCAGCGTCATCCCCATTAAAGCCGGTAACGCTCGCCGAGGCCAGCCGACAGAAGCGAGTGCGCGAGTTGAACACCGAGATTCAAAACCTTGACACGCAGCTCGATCGCAAACACGGGCAGGAACGTCAGCTCGAGGATCAAATCGCGTCCTACCAGGCCAAGGTCAATGCTGCACCGACTCGGGAAGCGGAGCTCAAGGAGATGAACCGCGATTACGAGACGCTGCAGAACACCTACACGAGTTTTCTGTCGAAGAGGGAGGATGCGAAAGTCGCTGCCAATCTCGAGCGCACACAAAGCGGCGAGCAGTTTCGAGTCCTCGACCAAGCTCGTGTCCCGGAACGACCGTACAGCCCAAAGATCATGAAAATCAATATGGCGGGTGCGTTCCTCGGACTCGCAATCGGTCTCGGCGTGGTGGCGCTGCTCGAATACCGAGACTCGACGTTCAAGACCGGAGCAGAAGTCGAGCAACTTCTGCAGCTGCCGGTTTTAGCTCTGGTTCCGATGATGGCCTCTGAAATGGAACGCCGCGGTCGACAACGCCGCGGGAAACTCCTCGCCCTGGCAGTGGGGGTCATTGTCGTCAGCTCCGTCGTCGCGGTGCTGTTCTGGAAAATCCAGACCTCCTGAGGAACAGCGATGTACCTACGTTTTTATGGTCTCCGCGAAGAGCCGTTCGAACTGACGCCAAATCCGAGATTTCTCTTCACGACGCCACAGCACGCCGAGGCCGTGGCGAATCTGCAGTACGGATTGTCCTCGGCGAAAGCCGTCACGGTGTTAATTGGAGAGGCGGGAACGGGAAAGACCACGTTACTTCGTGCGGCCCTGGAGTCCGAGCCATGCCGGCATGTGCGCGCGGTGCATCTCACGAATCCTCAGCTGTCCCGTGCCGAATTCATTGAAACCTTGGCGCGCTCGTTCGCGCTGAGCCCTGCCGCGCACTCGTCGAAAGCGGCACTATTGGCCGAACTCGAGGCGTCGCTGCGCGAAGGCCGCCGGCGCGATCAGATCACTGCGCTGGTTGTGGACGAGGCGCAGCGCCTGAGTGAAGAACTGCTCGAGGAAATCAGGCTCCTCGCAAACATTGAAACGGATACAGAAAAGCTGTTGCCACTGGTTCTCGCGGGCCAGCCCGAACTTTCCGATCGGCTCAACGAAGTAGGGTTACGACAACTCAAGCAGCGAGTGGCGCTTCGATGCCAAATCAAACCGTTTGAATTGGGAGACACAGCGGCGTATATCGCCAGCCGCATACGGACTGCTGGCGGCGATGCTCGCCGATTGTTTACGCGAGAGGCCGTCATGCTCATTCAGGAGTACTCTCGCGGCATTCCTCGATCGATCAGCGTCATCTGCGACAACGCGCTGCTCAGTGGGTTCGCCTCAGGTCGACAGCCGGTCGGCCGCGACATCATCGAGGAGGTTGGTCGAGACTTCGACCTGTCGGCTGACCCGATCCAGAAAGCTGACGCTGCCGCGAACGCAGAGAGCCAACCGGTACCGGTTGTCCCGGTCTGGACGAGGAATTCAGAAGAAGCGAAGGTGTCGCCTGACCCGGCTGCTTTCGTAGCGCCGAACGAGGCAGTTGAGACACAGGAGCAAGGTGATCCCAACGTTCGAGAGGCGAGGCCCGGCCGGCGGCCGTCGTTTTCGATGTTCGGGCGTCCGTGAGTTGGCGTTTCATCTGAGCAGTTGCGGAAGTAGAGATATTGCATGAGCCGCGTAGATCAAGCATTCAAGCGTGCATCGGGGCGGATCCCTGCCGAATCGGTCAACGACGCCGAGGATGGCTCCATCCGCGTCGATGAGTTTCCTGCTGAAGATCGGCGTGCCTCGGCCGTCGTTCATCGTGCCCGGCAGATATCAAGACCACGTGAAACCGTCCCTGCGGAGCCCGAAATCCGTCCGGCCCAGCTCGCATCGGACGTCGACGGGAAGGTCGTGACTGACAACGAAACCTCCTGGGCGTCGGTGGAGGAATATCGCCGGCTTGCAGCCTCTCTGCACTTGATGCAGAAGCAAAAAGGGCTTCGTTCCTTGATCGTTTCGAGCGCTCTTCCTCGCGACGGCAAGTCGCTGACGTCAACGAATCTTGCCCTGACCCTGAGTGAGTCGTACAAGCGTCGAGTCCTCCTGATCGATGCTGATTTTCGCCGTCCGTCACTGCATCGGATTTTCGGATTGCCTAATGCGGGTGGGCTGGCCGCGGGACTTCGTGGAACTGGGCCAATCTCCCTGCCGTTCGTCCAACTGACCAACTACTTGACCGTGCTGCCGGCGGGGGTCACCGACAATTCGCCTGTCGCGGGCCTGACCTCAGAGCGCATGCGTAGTGTTGTGCTTGATGTTCAGGAGCGCTTCGACTGGGTGATTGTCGATACGCCACCAGTCGGCCTCATTTCGGATGCGAACCTACTCGCGAGTCTCGTCGACGGCGTGCTTCTCGTCGTCGGCGCCGGATCGACGCCCTTCGACGCGATCACACGAGCCGTATCGGAGTTCGGACGAGAGCGGATCCTCGGTGTCGTCCTCAATCGGGTCGTCGGCGAGGTTTCGAAGAAGCGCTACTACGACGGGTATTACGCAACGGCTGATAGCCCAGGGGCCGGCGCGTGACAGCTTTTGGCGCGAGCATCGGCCGGCGCTCTCTAGCGCTCATTGCGTTCGAGACCGTACTGATCGTTGGCGCCGTGTGCGCAGGCGCCGCGCTGCGGTTGGGTGACGGAGCGTGGGACCTTCTCTTTACTCACGGCGACATTGGTAAGGCACTATTGATTGCCCTGGTCAGCCAACTGTGTTTGTACTACGCCGACCTATACGAGCTCAGAGTCGTTCGCGACCGGCGTGAACTGTTCATCGGCGTCGTCCAAGCTCTTAGCGCCACGTCGTTCATCCTCGCGGCAATCTATTTCTGGTTTCCCATTCTAATTATCGGCCGCGGCGTCTTTGTTGCGTCTTCTTCGCTCGTGCTGATCGCGGTCGCGGGGTGGCGCTTCGTCTTCGAATGGCTAACCCGTAAGGTCGCGCCGCGTGAACGGCTGCTGCTCGTCGGCACCGGAGCCGCGGCTGTAACGCTGGCCAAGGAGTTATTCGAGCGCCGCCAGGAACTCGGGGTGGAAATCGTCGGATTCGTCGACCCCGATCCGGCACGCGTCGGCGCTCCGGTGATCAACCCGGGCGTCATCGGAACCATCAATGACATTCCGACGATTGTCGCCAATCGCGGTGTCGATCGGGTGGTTGTCAGTCTCGCAGATGCGCGCGGCAAGCTGCCGATGGATCAACTCCTCGACATGAAGTTGGATGGGGTGAGCTTCGACCATCTGGCTTCGGTATATGAGGAACTGACGGGCAAGATTGCTGTTGAGAATCTGCGTCCCAGCTGGTTGATCTTCTCGTCGGGATTTCGGAAGAGCCGTCCGGTGCGAGCTGCCAAGCGGTCGCTCGATATCGTCGCAGCCGTCATTGGCCTGATCATCGCCGCTCCGCTGATGGCGGCCGCCGCGGCGGCGGTAAAGCTCACGTCTACCGGTCCTGCGATCTATCGCCAGCAGCGAGTGGGACTGCAGAATCGTAATTTCACGGTCTACAAGTTCCGGTCGATGCGGCAGGACGCGGAGGCAGGAACCGGTGCGGTATGGGCGCGAAAGAACGACAATCGAGTCACGCCCGTCGGTCGCTTTCTGCGCCGAACACGACTGGACGAACTGCCGCAATTGTGGAACGTGCTGAAAGGGGACATGAGCCTGGTGGGCCCGCGACCAGAGCGTCCCGAATTCGTGAAACAGCTGACCGAACAGATCCCGTTCTATGGACAACGCCATGCAATGCGCCCCGGACTCACCGGCTGGGCGCAGGTGCGATACACCTACGGCGCCAGCGTCGAGGATGCACTGGAGAAGCTCCAGTACGACCTCTTCTACATCAAGAACCTCTCGATTCCGCTTGATCTGTTTATTCTGTTTTCCACGGTCAAAACCGTGTTGTTTCGACACGGCTCCTGACATCCAAGGGTAAAGACACACTCATGCTGAAAGTCCTAAACGTAGTGGGAGCCCGCCCAAATTTCATGAAGATGGCGCCCATTATCGAGGCGATGAATCGATATCCGGATCGCATCCGACACTTGCTTGTACATACGGGCCAGCACTACGACGAGCGTATGAGCCGTGCCTTCTTTCAAGATCTGGGTATGCCAAAGCCCGATATCGACCTGGAAGTGGGTTCGGGATCGCATGCCGAGCAGACAGCTCGGGTGATGATCGAGTTCGAGAAAGTCTGTGTAAGAGAGAAACCAGATCTCGTCATCGTCGTCGGCGACGTGAATTCGACGATGGCGTGCACGATCACCGCGAAGAAACTCGGCATTCGTGTGGCCCACGTCGAAGCGGGGCTGCGATCACGTGATATGCAGATGCCGGAAGAGATCAACCGCCTCTGCACTGATGTGCTCTGCGACTACCTTTTCACCACCGATCATTTCGCCGATGAAAACCTCCGCCGTGAGGGTGTCTCCGACGACAAGATTTTCTTCGTCGGGAACGTCATGATCGATACGCTGCTCAAGCATCGAAAAATGGCGAGTGGCCTCGGCCTTGTGGAGAAACTGGGACTCGAGCGTGGACGGTACGCCACACTCACCCTCCATCGGCCCTCCAATGTGGACGATGCAACGACGCTGCGAGGCATTCTAGAGGCTCTGAGTGACATAGCGCGTGAGATCCCCATCGTGTTCCCGATTCACCCACGGACGAGAAAGATGGTTGAGCAGTTCGGCCTCGATGAATACTGTTCAACGTCACCTGCGCCCGAGGGGCTGTGGCTAACAGAGCCGCAAGGATACCTGGATTTCCTCCACCTCAATATGAACGCGATGATGGTGATCACCGATAGCGGCGGACTCCAGGAAGAGACGACGGTCCTTGGAGTGCCCTGCATCACCCTGCGCCACAACACGGAGCGGCCGATCACGTGCGAGGTCGGAACGAACCTTATCGTGGGCAACGATCCCGCCGAGATACGTCGGCATGCGCGGATGATTCTACGGGGCGACCTTCGCTTCGGTCGTGTCCCCGATCGGTGGGACGGCAGGGCGGCTGAGCGCATCGTCGAGACCTTGGTCAGCCTCAGAATCGATCACGGCGCACCGGTTTCTGACGTGGTGAGCGTGTTGTGACGAGAGGCGCCGTCATTCTTCGGAACGTGGCCAGCAATTGGGTTGGCTTCGGGATCAATGCGCTGGTGACACTCCTGCTCACACCGTTCGTGCTGCGTGAGTTGGGAACGGGCAGATACGGCATTTGGATCCTGACGTCGAGCATCATCGGCTATTACGGCTTCCTCGATCTCGGTTTTCGCGCCGGCGTGACGCAGTACATTACGCGCTACCTAGCGGTGCGCGACTATGACAAGGCGAGTCGGTGCATGAGCAGCGCCGTCGCGGTGCTCGGTGCCCTCGGTATTTTCATGCTGTGTCTCAGCGTGGTGGCGGCTTACATCGCGCCTCACATATTTGAGGTGCCGCCGGCGATGATGCGAGAGGCGTTCTGGTGCATCCTGATCGTCGGATGTTCGAGCGCCATCCAGTTTGCGCTTAATCCATACGGCTCGGTATTTACCGCGACGCAACGGTTCGACCTGGCAAACGCGATTGGAATTGTGACCCGGCTTCTTACTGCTGCGGGTATCGTGATCGCGCTCCGAATGGGTGAAGGGCTGATCGGAGTTAGCCTCGCAACATGTTCGGTGAGCGCGCTCGATTACATTATTCGATGGCGAGTCTCTCGCTGGCTCGTGCCGGCGATAGAAGTGTCGTTTCGATATGCGAGCGTTCAGCAGGTGCGTGAGATCGGAGCCTTCGGGATTTGGAATTCTCTGATCTCGATTAATCAGTTCGTCTACCAGCACGTGCCGAACATTCTCATTGCCGCGGTGATGCCTGTTGCGGCGGTCGGCCACTACGCACTCGCGACCGGCTTGACGCGCCAGATCAATTCGATTCTTGGACCGCTGCCCGCTGTGTTGTACCCCGCCGCAACGGAATTGCACGTACGCGGCGACCGCGAACGCCTCGAGCGACTGTATTGGGACGGATCGCGGATGACCATGCTGGTGATGATTCCGCTCGTGCTGGCCGCCGGGATTTGGGCTCCCGATTTCTATCGACTGTGGATCGGCGAGCGCTATCTCGGACAGGGTCAGTTTCAGTCTGTAGCTGTGCTCTTCCAGGTCCTTCTGATCAGCACGGCGGCAGGATTCGCATTCAGCATCGCCCAGCAAATACTAGTCGGGTCCGGTCGGGTTCGCATGGTTGCGATCACGCTGATCTCGGGATCCGCCATAAATCTGGGAGTCAGTCTTGCGTTGATTCACTCTTACGGACTGGCGGGAGTTGCCATTGCGACCGCCAGTGCGGCTGTTGTGGTGGACTTGATCGTCCTTCCTATTCTGCTCGAGCGAAGCCTGGGTCTGTCATTTTTTCAATTCATCAGGAAGTCATGTCCTCGGCCAGTTGCTGCTGGAGGGCTTCAGGCGGCCGCCATGCTGGCCGTTCGCCTGAGTGGTCCTGCGTTGAGCTGGGATCGCCTTCTGGCACAGGCGGCGGTCGCTGCTCTGAGCGCGGGGCTGATCCTCTTGGCCGTCGGAGTCACGTCAGAAGAACGGCAGCAACTGTTGCTCAAGCCGCTCAGGCGCTGGACAGCCAGTTTCTCTCCATCACGTGCGGTTACGGCCGCGGGGAACGATCGTTGATTACCGGCGACGTTCCTCGTTTGCAGTTTACGGTTACTACGAGTGCCTGACGGAATGCGTCGAGAGGGGCGAGTCGGGACGCGGACTGCGTCCGGAGGTGTTAGATGAAGGCGAGTGTGATCGTTTGCAGTCACAACCGTGTCGATAGTTTGCTGGAAACACTCGACAGCATCGTGGCTATGGAGGTTTCGCCGGCGATCGACTGGGAAATCATCGTTGTCGATAACGCCTCGACCGATCGGACTGCGGAGCGCGTTCGGGCTTGGGCGCAGGGAGTCTCAATTCCCGTGCTGGTGCTCGAAGAGTCGCGCCCCGGAAAGGCGTTCGCGCTGAATCTCGCCGTCTCGCACGCAAGAGCCGACGTCCTTGTGCTCACCGATGACGATGCGCTGGTCAGCAAAACGTGGTTGACCACAGCACTGCAATCACTTGAGAAGCATGGTGCCGATTGCGTCGGCGGCCCTGTGTTGCCGTGCTGGTTGACCGACCGACCTCTTTGGTTGTCGGATCGCCTTCTCAACGTATTGGCAATGCTCGACCACGGGCCGAAAGTCCGTCATTTGCGACTCGAAGATGCCGCGGGCTTGTACGGCGTGAACTATGCGCTGCGTAAGGAGGTTGTCACTCGCGTCGGAGGATTCGACACAACCCCTTGGGTGCGTGGGACGGGACCCGAGGATTCCGAAATGGTGTACCGGGTGCAGGTCGCGACAGATCGGGTCTTCTACGATCCGCGAATGACGGTTCAGCACAAGGTGTTCCCCGAACGTGTCACCAGGGCGTATTACCGGCGATGGCATCACAACGCTGGGCGGGATCGAGCCGGTATCTTAAAGCCTGGTGGACGGCGCGTCCTCGGGCTCGAGGCTTACATGCTCCGCGGATTCGCTCAGACAATAGCCCGGCTCGCCGGCGCGGCCATCAAGTTCGAGTCCGATGAAGTCTTCTACCAAGAGTTGATCTCCCGAGTTTATCTATCGTACATCCGGAAGCGCCTTCGGCAGTACCGATCCGGCACGCTGCCAGCGCCGCGATGGACGCCGCCCGCGAGCGAGACGGCCGTTTCGGATCGACAAGTTATCCGCTTGCAGGATGGGAATCTGACAGGAACCTTGCAATCGTGAGCTCCATTAGCGTGCCCTCGGTTGATATCGTCATTCCTTGCTACAACTACGCGCGCTATCTGGAGTTCTGTGTGCGAAGCGTACTGTCGCAAGAGGGTGTACAGGTTCGAGTCCTGGTGATCGACGATGCCTCTTCGGACGACACGCCGCAAGTCGGCGCGCGGCTCGCCGCTGCGGATCACCGCGTGACCTTCAGACGTCATCTCAAGAACGTCGGTCACATCGGAACGTACAACGAAGGTTTGCTCGGCTGGGCGACAGCGCAGTACAGCCTGATGTTGTCGGCGGACGACGCGCTGACGCCGGGGGCGCTCGCGCGTGCGACTCAGTTTCTCGAGGCCTATCCGGATGCGGCGTTTGTGTACGGCATGGCGATGGTCATTGATGACACAGGTGATGTGTCTTTGCCGCCGCCTGACCTTCGAACTGCCATCCTGCATAGCGACGCCTACATCACCCACGCGTGCAAGTTTGGGAATGTCGTGCCCGCACCGACGGCTGTAGTGCGGACTGCCCTTCAGCGCGAGATCGGCGGCTATAAATCTGAGCATCCGCACAGCGGGGACATGGAAATGTGGATGCGGTTCGCGACCCGAGGCTCCGTCGGTGTGCTCCACTCCGTGCAAGCTCTTTACCGCTGGCACGGTAGGAATATGGGAACCCAGTATTACGCGTCTCAATTAGGCGATCTGGAAGCGCAGGCCGCTGCCGCCCGAGATGTCCTAAGGACCCTTGCGCCTGCCGCTGCCAGTCCTCTGATCGCGCTCGTTAATCGTCGTGTTGCCGACGCCGCGTTCTGGATGGCCAGCAGGGCCTTCGATGCTGGGGATGAGGAGTTCTATGTGCGAAGCCTTCGCCTCGCGAGGCAGCATGATCCGACGCTGAGTCGGTCCAGACGCTGGCTGTTTCTGCAGATCAAACGGCGCCTTGGTATCCGTGCATGGCGACGTCTACAACCGATCATTTATCGCCTGCGAAACCGTACGCCTCAGACACTGACGAGCAGCCCCTTCCGGGTGGGTACTCTGACTGGATGGTGGCCCGAACCTGTCAGCATGCCAACGGTTGGGAGTGGTCCGCCGGTGGCCACGCAGACTGCGAAGTGTCTAGGGTCGCTTGACGACGCCATTTGATCGTTCAAGCAACAGTTCCTGCAGTTCTGTCTGAGTTGTCGTTGGCCCTGCGGCCGGCGGCATCAATTGTCAGAATCCACTCCGAAGAACGTCTTTAGTCTTCCGACACGCAGACTTTTCAGTTTTGGGCTGCTTGCCGCCGCCGCATTCCAACGCACAAGTCTTTTGTTCCCGATGACTTACACCATGGTGTTTAGAGACGCGACTTGGCGGACCGGTTGCTCATTGCTAGACGTCATTCCGAGACCGATCGTTCGCATCAGCAGACGATCGGTGCCCGAACACGAAATTGCGCTTCCGAAGAAGGTCTGCCGATGGTCGTTGCTGAAGGCCTATTGTGGTTTTCGATCGCCATGGTCGTCCTGATCACGATTGGCTATCCTCTGCTCTTGACGCTCGCGGGGCCGTTGCTTCGACGTACTCGGCATGTCCGCGATGCTGAACCTGATGTGACGCTGATCATTTGCGCTCACAACGAGGAAGCATGCATCGCCGCCAAACTCGAGAATGCGCTGGCGCTCGACTATCCGCGCGAGCGGTTTGAAATCATTGTCGCCTCGGACGGATCGACAGACGGTACGGTGAGCGTCGTGGAATCGTTTGCGCATCGCGGAGTCATGCTGCGCAATTTTCCGAGAACCGGCAAAACTGGGGTCCAGAATCTCGTGGTCAAGGGAGCGAAGGGGGAGATCCTCGTCTTCTCCGACGCCAATGCACTCTATCGCCCGGATGCAATTCGCAAGCTGGTTCGGAACTTCGCCGATCCGACGGTCGCGTGTGTCAGTGGCCAACTGACTTACAAGGTCGATTCCGTTGGCGCCGGTGACAGCGAGAACTCGTACTGGAACTACGAGAAGTTTCTCAAACGCCGGGAGAGCGATCTCTCATCCCTGATCGGGGCGAATGGTTCAATCTACGCCGTGCGGCGTGCTGATTACGTCGAAATCAACAATGACCTGATCAGCGATTTCGTCGAGCCGCTGGCGCTCGTTCGTCGGGGACGACGCGTGATCTATGAGCCGGAGGCCGTTTCGGTCGAGGAGGCGAGTTCGAGCCATTCAGTAGAATTCCGACGCAAAGTCCGAATATTAACTCGCAGCATAAGTGGATTACTTCACATGCGGGAACTGCTCAACCCATTCCGGTATGGCGTGTTCTCGTTCCAATTATTCATGCACAAGTTGCTGCGCTACCTGGTGCCGGTATTCTTGCTCACCGCGCTAGCTTCATTGACCGCTCTCGCCGCGCTCGGCCAATATCGCCTGCCATTCTTTGGCGCCGCACTCGGCGTCGCCATCGCGACGACCGTGGCACGCCGTATCGACCGCCGCGGCTCGAACGTGTTCGTTCGGGTCTGCCATCTCGTTTACTACTATCTACTTGTGAACTATGCCCTTGTGCCGGCGTGGATAAATATTGTCCGAGGCACTCGGCTGACATTCTGGGCGCCCGAGCGCAAGCAGGCGTAATCGAGGATGCCGCCGACGAATTAGCGGGTTCGTGTTTTCCGGCCTCGTTGTCTGCGCGGCCGAAGCTACCGACTCGATCAGCTCTCGACGGGTGAATTCGTCTTAAACGAGTCGTGCTCGTGATCCCGTCCTGCTAGCCGGCGGCTCAGCCGGACCCCAACGGCTTCTGTCAAAAGGGGTGCGTTCGTTCGATCTCACCCGATGAGATTTCGCCAGTCAGGAGTAAATATGTTTTCGGCAAAAGGGGTCGGGAGCCGCTTTCCTAACCAGTACTCCGCGTCCCACCATGCTCACGAACTGGTGTCAACCATCAGGGCGACCATCGTGGCGTTTGTGTTGTGTCTGGTCGCTGTGAGTGAGGCACAGGCCGCTACCATCGTCGTTGATAGCGTACGGTGCACCCTGGCGGAAGCGATCGAGGCGGCGAACACTAATGCGCCATTCGGTGGATGTCCCGCAGGAGATGATCGCAATGGTGGTGGAGACACGATTAGATTGGCGGCAGATGTAGTACTGACGTTCGTAGACAACGTGGACGATGTCGGCTGTGAGAACGGGTTACCCGTGATACGCAGCAAAATCAAGATCGATGGAAACAAGCACATCATCGCGCGAGCTGACAATGCACCGGCGTTCAGGCTGATTGACTCTCGCCCGGGTACCCTCACGTTAGAAGACGTGACTGTCAGCAACGGACTCTCACGCCTTGGCTGTAGCGGAACCGGCATAAATGGCAGCAACGTTACGCTGATAGGTTGCACGGTCTCAAACAATCATGGCGGCGGATACGGAAGCGTGGAGAAGATTGAAGGGGCGGGGATTGCCGCAACCTCTTTGACGCTCACTCGTACGATCGTGTCTGATAACGATGGGCAGGGTATAGGCGTAATCGGATCTGTGGTCATATCGCGATCGACGATAGCTCGAAACACGTGGCGGGAATTGACGTTTACGGCAGGCGGAGGACTCACTGTCCTCGGTGCGGCGGTAATTGAGGACAGCACCATCTCCGATAACGAGGCACTCGCGGAGGCGGGAGTTGGCGGCGGTCTCTACATCGATGGGAGCATCATCCTTACGAACAGCACAGTGGCTCGGAATTCCGCGGCCGGCGTTTATGGTATTGGTGGGGGGATATATTTGCGGACTGGTACCGCGACGCTCGTCAATTCCACTGTGTCTGGGAACCGGGCTCAGGGATGTTTACCCTCCCCGTGCGCTTGGAATGGCGGCAGCGGTGGCGGAATTTTCGCAGGCGGTCCGTACGCAGAGCAGGGCGGCGGTACCCTTGCACTAATTCACAGCACAGTTGTCGAAAACATCGCCAATGGTGCTTACGTCCCCGGGCTGGATGAACAGGCGGGAACCGGGGGCGGCATAATCGGACATACGGTCAAGCTTGCCAACACGATTGTCGCGAACAATTTTGCCTCGAATCCCGCGGCGAAAGATTGTAGCGCCACAGACGTTGAGTTTACCGGCATGAATCTTATCAGTGATGGCACATGCGGCGCCGAGTCCTCCGGACAGCTCACTGGTGATCCGCTGTTGGGGCCTTTGGCCGATTACGGCGGGTTGACGTCAATACATCCCTTGCAGTTTGGCAGCCCTGCGATCGATACGATCACCTTCACGCTTACCACTGGATGCGGCGGGACTAATATCGATACCGACCAGCGCCGGATCGCTCGCCCTCAGCCTTCCGGAGGCAACTGTGATGTCGGGGCTGTCGAGTACACTGGCTTTCCGCTGAATCCCGTACTCGATAACTTCAATCGTGTCGACGGAACGCTCGGATCGAACTGGAGCGCCGAAAACGGCAAAGTCTCATACCGCGTCCTTGATAATCAGATCGACGTCCGTAACGGCGGCCCGCTTTATTGGGCACCTTCTACGTTTGGCGCGGCTCAGGAGACCTATGTCACTCTGGCGAGGATTGATCGCTCTGGAGGGGATCACAAGCTACTTCTGAAGGTTCAGGGGAGTCCTGCCGTCTACACACTCGGCGCAATCGAAGTGGTATATGACTCACGCGCGAATGTTGTCAGGGTCGAGACGCTGCTCCCCGGCAGCAGGAGCTCGACGATCTACCCCGACGTGGCCGCTGTATTCCAAGACGGCGACCAGTTCGGTAGCCGTGTCTACCCGAACGGCGATGTAGCGATCTACCGCAACAACGTCTTACTGTCGACGGTTAAGTTGACCGGCCAGGATCAACAGTTCTTCAATGAGCGCGGCGGCAGGATCGGGCTTTGGTTCGATGATGCGCGCAACGCAACCTTTGATAGCTTCGGCGGCGGCACGGTCAGCGGGTATCAGTAGAACGGCGGATTGTTGCGATGTCCCGACTTTCGCGGTTAGGCACCGCTATGCACGGTGCGGTGCGGACCGTGTTGAACCTGCATTGATTCTGTGGTCTGCGCTCGGATGGCCGCGTTTCCCGTATCGACGCGCTCCCAATCAATCGCCTCGGTCACCTCCCAACGATGTGATCGCCTGACACGGCGACCTCATCTGATCTTCCCTTTGTCCATTGAGCGCTTTGTCGCGTCAGTGACGAACCTTTTATCGCGGTCGGTTTCCTGGTCAGCATTGGTGACGCGGCTGTAACCGCAAGTCGCTATTGACGAATGATTTAGCTGCGGTAGGGCTGGCGACGGTTTCTTCACATGTCTGACAGTTTTGCTGCTAGCTAGCACGAGCGTCGCTACCTACTAACTCGACAGATTGTTTAAAGTCAGCGGTTTGCCGCACGTGCGGCGCGAAGGAATAGGGTTTGCACGAACCAATCTGTCCCCCAGCCGGAATGACACGATCGAGGACCCGCGGGTGTAATATCTACGGTTTTCAATTGCTGGGGCGTGTAAATTCTGACCTTGGGCGGGTGACCGCTTAGCTCATTGCTTTATATAACTGGTGAGGCGTTTCAAGATGCAAGAGTTAGCTTTGCGACGGTGCGCGGCTGTCACTCTCCTGTTGGCATGTGCGCTCGTATCAGTACGAGCCGCGACTTCGACGCAGACGACGGGTGGGGTGAATTGGATGGACTCGCTCGGATACCAAAAGCCGGCGTTCTACCCTCTCACAGTGCCCGCTCCGGGAGCAAATCAGTACTGGGTAGACCTCGGGTCGGGGAGCGGGACTTCCTGTACTTCTACCGCGCCGTGCGCTTGGTCGACAGTGCAAGGCAAAGCCGGCACGCACGGCGATGGCGGGGGAGCATACATCTATATCCGAGGTACGGGGGCAATCGGAAGCCCTACGCTGTATGGCACGGCAGGGCAAGAAGTGGTCATCAAACCATGGAATGACACGACGCTCGCCACCATAACGGGCCGCAACAATTGGACTGGTCGCGTTCAGTACGTCATCTTCGACGGTGGGCCGGCCCTGAAGATCAAGTTCAGTAGCACGAGTAACCAGCAATACGATCCATCCGTCTATTTCAACGCTGCAAGCGCAGGACTGCAGTCCCACATCACCTTCTATCGTACCCAATGGAACGTCCCAGGCTCGGGCGAATATATATCGCAGTGGGGGATCGTTGATAACCTGAACATCATCAACAGCGAGTTTCAGTCAGCTGGATCGACTGACGCGAGCAATCAGCACCACATTTACTTCAGTGGCGCGTCCAATTACGGGTCATCAGCTCACATATACCTGCGAAACAATATTTTCAGAGACACGCCAGGCGAGACGATCGAATTTCGCATGTACCAGACGATCGATGACGTTGTAATCGACGGCAACGCGTTTCATAACATCGGAAAGGGAAGTTGTTCCGCGAACTGGAAATGCAGATCAGCAATCACTGTGGCTAGCAGCGGCGCGACGGTAACAAACCTGCAAATTTCGAACAATCTGATGTGGGACTTGGGAGAAGGCGCTGTCCGGATGTGGTCCGGGAATCCCCTTGTTTACAACAATGCAGTCTGGCAGTGGGGGCAGGGCTCGCCGGCCAACAACGCATACGGACAGTGGGCATTCTTTGGATACCAGAGTGACGGCAGCGGAACGATCCGTAACAACATCATTTATGGAACCGGTACCACAGCAAACGGATACGCTTTGATACCATTTGATACCTCTCCGTTTACGAAGTCGAATAACGTGTGTTCGTCGGCAGGCACATCCGGCTGTGGGTATGGATTTGCAACAAGTGGCACAAACCAGACCGTCAGTTCACTGTCGCCGAACAGCTCAGGATTCATGATATTGAACGGGCCTTTCTCAACTGCCTACCATGTCGGCCTGTCTCTTCCGACGGTGTCAACCAGCTATCTAGGAAATCTGAGAACTACGCCGTACGATATCGGAGCGACGACGACCGCTGTCCTGACGGTGGCGGCGCCGGCGGCGCCGACAAACCTCCGGATCGTTAAATAGTCTGTTTGCCATTTCGTGATCCGAGAAACCCCTGATGGAGTTTCTCGGCTACAACTGGTAAATGTTTTGTCGAGAACGGTTCGCGCCGATTTTAGCGCAGCAATGGCATCATTGAAGCTCGGCGTGAGTTGTGTAATCCCGTGAACCACTCCGCTTGCCGTTAGCATTCTTGCGCGCGATTTGCTTCGCGTACAGGTCAATATAACGGCCCACGATTGTTGACCACTCGCGTTCCTGCTTAACGAATGTAAGCGCGGCACGCTTGATCCGGTCAGCTTGCTGCGGGTTGGTCATCAGTGCCAGCAGTGAGTTCGCGAGATCGCCCGGGTCCTCACTACGGAAGATGATTCCGGTGTCGTCATGGCGGATCAGCTCCTTGAGTCCGCCGACGTCGCTCCCGATACACACTTTCTGGAGTGCCATCGCTTCGAGCGGCTTGAGAGGTGTGACCCGTTCGTTGACGACCGCCCGAATACGCGGATACACCAGCACGTCCATGATCGAGTACCACGCCCGCACATCGTCGGGCGGCACGCGACCCGCGAACACCGCATCCGAGATGCCGAGCCGAACCGCCTCCGCCTCGAGCCTTTTCCGTTCAGCGCCGTCGCCAACGATGACGAGCGCGACGTCGTCGCGCTGCGCGCGGCAGATGCGATACGCATCCAACAACGTTGGCAGACCCTCGATCTTGAGGATTGATCCGACAAAACCGATCACGAACTTTCCCGACACGCCCACGCGCGCCGCCAGTGACGCATCGCGTAGGGTTGGCGGAAACAGTGCGGTGTCGACGCCGTTGGGGACCACTTCGAGCTTGTCGGCGGAGATGCCGCGGAGGATCAGCTCATCCCGGATGCCTCGTGAAATCGGGATAACGAGATCCGCCCGCTGCATCGCCCCCAGCTCGAAGCGCCAAATCAGACGATGTTTCCACGAGTTTCGCTTCCAGCCGTCTTCGATGACGGCGGATTCTCCCCAAAGCGTTCGAACCTCGTAGAGAAGTGGCAATCCCATTCGGCGAGCCGCCGGCAGACCAGCGTACGCATTCCCGTACGAGGAATGCGCGTGAATCACATCGGGACGCTCCTTGAGCACCACATCAAGGACGGCACGTCGATACCGCGACATCATCAAAGCGCGCACCGCGTACGAAGACAATTTGGAACGGTTCGCACTCGGGGCCGGGATGTGATTCGTCCGGTAATAGGTCGTGCCATTCAACTGCTCCACGGCCGTCCGCGGATTCTGCGCCTTGAAGAACGGCGACGTGACGACGACGGGATCGAGGCCAAGCCGCCGCTGATTATCGATGATCGCGCGCGCACGAATGGTGTAACCCACTACGTGAGGAAACGATGTTTCAAGGATGTGTAGCACTTTCATCGGTGACGGCCTCTACGCTTTCGTGTCTCCCAGGCCTCGTGTCGTCTCAGTTGCGCCGACACAGGACCATATAGCC
>JBKPSH010000102.1:0-7418 GCA_046734955.1 Acidobacteriota bacterium | reverse complement strand
AGGAAAGTTCCCCAAGCCGCGAGTCCACGCTCAAACTGTGACGCCGCATCTTCGACTCCAAGAATCCGCCGAACGGGGGAACGCCGAAATCCGGTCGATTGAGTGCGGCAATCTTATTCACGAACCGGGACGAGGGTCAAGCCGCCTTCGCTCGCCATCGGCGAGCTTCGGCGCGCCAGCTCACGGCGCCTCGGCGAGTCAGCCGTCAGCGTTTATGGAGTCGGACTAACGGAGAGTTCCTGGCACCCATCCTCGGCTCATGTAATCGCCGATCACGGTGAACAGCAGCAGGAGCCAGAAGAAGCCGGCCATTGCGACGACCCACGTGAGTCGCGGGGCCCACCGCACGTGCATGAAAAAGAGGATGACGAGCGTTGCCTTCGTGCACGCGATCAGCAGCATGACGACGTTGTTGAAAACGCCCATGTCCACTTTCGCTGCCGCGACGGTAAGAACGGTGCCGACGATGAGCGCCGCGAAGACGGCGTAGTACATGCTTGGGGGTGCGATGTGCGCGTGACCGAAATGTCCCTTACCCTCTGCCATTATGCGAGCCTCACTCCCTGAAATGGCCGCCGATGAGATAGAGCAGCGGGAAAAGAAAGATCCAGACGATGTCGACGAAGTGCCAGTACAACCCGGCGATTTCCACCGGCGTGTAATAGTCCTCGTCGAACTGCCGCCGCCACGCCATGATGCCGATGACGGTCATGATCCCGAGCCCGATGACCATGTGTGTCGCGTGTAGTCCGGTCATGCAGAAGTACAGCGAGTAGAAGATCTCCGCTGCCTGCGGGTGCTTCCCCGTCCAGTGGAAATTGGGGCCGGGCACCAGATGATGCGTGAACTTGTCGGTGTACTCGATTGCCTTGACGCCGAGGAATGCCGTGCCGAGCAGCATCGTCGCAGCAATCCACGCGACCTGCGTCTTCGGCGGCGCGCTGATCTGCGCTGAGCGGACCGCGAGCGCCATCGTAAGCGAGCTGACGATGAGCACGATCGTATTGACTGCACCCCAGGTAACGTTCAAATGATGGCTGGCCTCGGCAAACCCTTCCGGCGACGCATGCCTGTAAACGAGGTACGCGGCGAAGAGACCGCCGAAGAACATGATCTCCGTGACCAGAAACACCCACATCCCGAGCGTCGACGCATCGATCTGCTGCGCCATGTCGTCGAAGTGGTGCTGCAGCTTCGGATGATGCGGAAGATGGTCGAACTCGTGCGGCTGGATCGCCTCGAGATTCGCCACGAGCGGCGGTTGGTGAAGCGGACCGGGAAAGTGTTCCGCGTGGCGACCGTCAGGCAAGACCGACCTCCTGGCTCGGGTGCACGTACTGGTGCGTGCCCTCGGTGACAACGGGGCTTACCGTGAAGTTTTCGGTTGGCGGCGGCGACGGGATCTCCCATTCGAGTCCACGCGCGCCCCATGGATCGTTCACGGACTTTTGTCCGGCCACCATCGAGTAGGCAAAATAGACCAGCGGGATGACGTAGCCGACCGCGAGAATGGACGCGCCAAGCGTGCTCGCCACGTTGAGGACCTGGAATTCAGGCGGATACGCATGATAACGGCGGGGCATCCCGAGGTAACCGGCGATGAACTGCGGGAAGAACGTCAGGTTGAATCCGCAGAAGACCATCAACGCGGAGAACTTCGCCCACCCTTCCGGATAAAGTCTCCCGGTGATCTTGGGCCACCAGTAGTGGAGGCCTCCAAGGTAACCCATGATGGCGCCGCCAACCATGATGTAGTGGAAGTGTGCGACGACGAAGTATGTGTCGTGGACGTGAATGTCGAGTCCCATCGCCGCCAGGAACAGTCCGGTCAGGCCGCCGATCGTGAACAGTCCGATGAAGCCGAATGCATACAGCATCGGCGAGTCGAAGCTGACCGAGCCCTTGTAGATCGTAGCGGTCCAGTTGAACACCTTGATCGCCGAGGGAATCGCGACGCAGAAACTGAGGAACGAGAAGATCATCCCGGCATAGACCGACTGGCCGGCGACGAAGATGTGATGGCCCCACACCAGGAAGCCGATGATGGCGATAGCGAGCGACGAAAACGCAACGAACGAGTAGCCGAAGATGTTCTTGCGTGTGAATGCCTGGACAATCTCGCTGATCACCCCCATGGCCGGCAGGATCATGATGTAGACCGCCGGGTGCGAGTAGAACCAGAACAGATGCTGGAAGAGCACCGGATCGCCACCAAGGTCCGGATCGAAGATCCCGAGGTGCAGGCCGCGTTCGGCGGCAACGAGCAGCACGGTGATCGCGATCACCGGCGTGCCGAGAATCATGATCAGGCTGGTCGCATAGTGCGACCATACGAACAGCGGCAGACGGAACCACGTGAGTCCCGGCGCGCGCATACGGTGGATGGTGACGATGAAGTTGAGGCCGGTCAGGATCGACGAAAAGCCGGTGATGAATACGCCCAGCGCCGCCGTGATCACATGGCCGTTGGCCGCCGCCGTGCTATAGGGCGTATAGAACGTCCAGCCCGTATCGACGCCGCCGCTCAGGGCGGCAACGAGCGTGAAGATGCCGCCCAGCACGTAGATGTACCAGGACAGCAGATTGATTCGCGGGAACGCGAGGTCCTTCGCGCCCACCATGATCGGGATCAGGAAGTTACCCAGCGTCGCGGGAATGGACGGAATCAGGAAGAAGAAGACCATCACCACGCCGTGCATGGTGAACATCTTGTTGTAGGTCTCCGCCGTGAGCAGATCTCCGGCCGGTGTCAGGAGCTCGAGACGAACGAGCATGGCGAAGAACCCGCCGATCACGAAGAACAACGTGATCGACACGAGGTAGAGCAGCGCGATGCGCTTATGGTCTTTCGTCAACAGCCACGACTTCAGCCCGTGGCCGTTGTTCAGATAATTCACGGTTTCCATGATTAGTCCTTGCCCGGCCCAGCCGGCGGAGCAGCGCCAGGCGATGCCGGTGGCGGCGGCGCGAGCGCACCGAGCGATCGGATGTACGCGATCAGCTGCAATAGCTGCTCTTCACTCACCATCCCCTGGAACGTCGGCATGATCGGCTGGAACCCGTCGACGACCTTCGCCTGCGGATTCACAATCGACTCGCGGATGTACGACTCGTCGGCGGTTACCGTTGCGCCCCCCTGCAGTCGCACCGTGTGGCCGAACAATCCCTTGAGTTGCGGCCCACGGGCCGCCGCGTCGTCGCGGTGGCAGCTGATGCAGACGAGATCCGTGAACAGCTTTTCACCGGCGGCCGCCGGTGAATCGGAGGTCGGACCACCGCTGAGCCAGGCCTGGAATTCGCTTGGCTCCATCGCGTAGATCCACCCAATCATCCCGGAATGCTTGGTGCCGCAATACTCGGCGCAAAACAGGTGATACTTGCCCGGCTTCGTCGCGGTAAACCACAACACGTTGTAGCGGCCCGGGATCACGTCCGCCTTCACGCGAAATGCCGGAATGTAGAAGCTGTGGAGCACGTCCTCCGATCCCATCGTCAGCTTGACCGGCCTGCCAACGGGCACATGGAGCTCGTTGATTTCACGCATGCCGTCCATGTGCTGCGCCTTCCACATCCACTGCTTCCCGACGATGTTGATTTCCATCGCGCCGGCGGGCGGGCGATAGGCGTCGAAAAACACCTTGGCTCCCCACGTAAACATCACCATGGTGATGAAGAAGGGGATGATCGTCCACAGCAGTTCGAGCGCCAGCGATCCGTGGATCTGGATGCCGACCTCGTCCTCATGCCGACGCCGATGGTAAATGGCGGTAATCACCAGCACCGCCGCGATAAGCAGCGAGAAGAACGCCGTGACCGCCACCATGAAAAAGTAGAGGCCATCGACCTGCGCCGCCTGGGCGGATGCCTGCTCGGGGAAGAACGGAAAATTCGTGAACATCGTTAGTGGCCTGCCCGCTCCTTTCGCAGGCTGACGAAGAGGAACGTTCCGAGGCCGAGCATCGTGGCTACCGCGCCGATGCGAATGGCATCCATCGCGGCCGCGCCGTATTTCCCGGTCGAAGGATCGTAGTGGTAACAAAGCAGCAACACGTCGTCGATCGGCGTGCCGACGTGCTCCTCGGACGCTTCGATGACGCCGAACCGGATGTCGCGGGCCGAGAATTCAATTCCGTAAAAGTATTTGGATATGACGCCCTTCGGTGTGAGGAGTTCGACACCGGCGCCGTGCGCGTACTGCTGGATCGCGGGATCGAAGGCGTATCGGAAACCGACTGCGGTGGCGAGCTGCCTGATGTTTTCTTCCTTGCCTGTCAGGAAGTGCCAGCCTGGCGCGCTCTGCGGCCGCTTGTAGCGATCGAGGTATGCCTGCTTCTTCTGTGCGGCGAGGCCCGGCGTCTCCTTCGGGTTGATGCTCACGGCGACGACGTCGAACTCGCGACCGACATCGAAGTTGATCACACCGAGCGCGCTCACCAGCCCGTTGAGCACCTGCGTGCAGAGCATCGGGCACTCGTAGTAAACCATCGCGAGGATTACCGGACGTTTGCCGAAGAACTCGCCGAGTTGCACCTCGCGTCCGCTCTCGTCATTGAAGACGAGATGAAGCGGAATCTGCTGATTGAGATGCTGATCGATCCCGACCTGGCCGAGCAGACCTGGTTTCGACTTCGCTGGATCTCCCGCGTCATCCGGGGCGAGCCCCTGCGCGCACACTGGCCGCGCGAGCGCGAGCAGTGCGAGCGAGAGGAGCAGATTTCTCATTTCTTGATCTCCTGGCCGGCGGGTGCCTGCGTCGGCTTGGCGGTCGGTTGCTGTTCCGTTCCAGGCGTCGGAGTTGCCGCAGGCGCGGCGTGCGTTACCGGGATGGTGCGGCCTCCCGATGATTCGCCGAACGCGGGTGCGTGCGAGCCAATCGTTTTATCGTCAACCGCCCCAGCACGAACCGGAAGGCCGTGCTCGACGACGAGCTTCTTGGCCTGCTCGATCGGAACATGCGCGACGCCCTGGCCCTGGTTGACCCAGCCGTAGCCTTCGAGCTTGCCCTGCTCCTCCTGATGAAACTGCTGAAGGTTCTTGGGTTCGTTGGTCAGCAGTCCCGGCCCGCGCGGCGTGACGTTGGTCGCCGCATGCGGCCGGACCTGCGGATCGCGCGCCTCGGCCTGCTTTTCGAACGCGAGGAACAGTCCGTACATCAGCGCGGATGAGAGCGCAATGACCACGAGCATGGCGATGCCGAACGTGATGACGGTGCGAGGGTTGACGTCGCCATGCTCGTGCGCAACGTCCTCGTTGTGCATCTCCTCATCGGTGTAGTGATGCCCGCCGCCGAGCGGCTGATCAGTGGCCGTCATGCGCGAGGGCCTCCTTGAAGAACGGATCGTTGAGCGGCAGCAGTGCGCGGCTCTGCAGGTTGCGCGCGAACAGGAACGTCCAGACACCGGCAAGACCCACCGGCAACGCAATGTCCATCCAGTGGATCGGGAAGCCCTCGTGCGGCTTGAACATCGGTTCGACGAGCCACACCAGGTCGACCACGCGCATCAAAAGAACGAAGATCGCGACCTTCGCCAGAAGGTTCGGATGCCGTTTCAAGTCACGTGAAAGCAACAGAACGAACGGCAACGTGAAGTGGCCGAGCAAAATGATCAGCGACACGTACTGCCAGCCGCCGCGGAACCGGTTGTAGAAAAACGGAATTTCTTCCGGAAGATTTCCGGACCAGATGATCAGCAGCTGCGAGAACGAGAAGTACGCCCACAGCATCACGAACGCCAGCAGCAGCTTTCCGAGATCGAGGAAATGCAGCCGCGGATTGAGATAGCTGGCGAGTGGTTCGACGTCGCTCAGCGCCGCCAGTACCGCAATGGCAAGGGCGAGCCCGGCGAGTCCCTGACCGGCGACGAGAATGAATCCGAAGATCGTCGAATACCAACTCGGATCGAGCGACATGATCCAGTCGACCGATGCGAACGTCATCGTGACGACGTAAATCAGAAGTCCCGGCGCACTGACGGTTCGGAAGCGCCTCGTGTCGGCGGGATGCACGGCGACTTCCCCGCGATCCTGCCCAACCGACCATGCATTCAACAGCCACGACGCCAGTGCCCACAGCGCAAAAAACAGCACGGCCCGGGTAATGAAAAACGGCACGTTCAAGTACGGCGCTTTCGCGTGGACGACGTGGGCGAGGTGCGGATCAATTTCTGACGCTGCCCACGGAAACAGTCGCGGCAACCCGATCACCAGCGGGACGAATGACAGCGCGACGAACGGAAGATTTCTGCTCGCGGCCTCGAAGACGCGCCGCGCGGCGAGTCCCCATTGTCCGCCGGACATGTGCTGCAGCATCAGGAGCGCCAGCGATCCCATGGTCAGGCCGAGACAGAACAGGAATCCGATCAGCCACGATCGCAGGAACTGGTCGACGTTAAAAAACGCTCCGATGATGCCCGCCAGCAATCCCCAGAAAGCGGCCACGAGGCCCCAGCGCTGCAGTCGCGCGAGCGCCGGCACGTCGGTGGTCAGTGCGTGTGTATCCATCGATCAGTTTTTCCCCGGCGCGTGTTCACCGCCGCCCGCCGGTGGTTGCGGAACCTTGGTCGGATCGCCTCCGGGCACGTCGGAAGCTGCCGCATGCTGGCTGTACTGCAGCGCGCGAATGTAGGCCACGATCGCCCATCGATCGCGGGCCGCAATCTGCGCCCGGTAGTCCGGCATCACGCCGAAGCCGTTGGTGATGACGTCATAGAAGTAGCCGACGTCGGCCTGCCGCAACCGGTCGATGTGATACGACGGAGGCTGACGGGCAAAACCGCGCCGGATGACCATGCCGTTGCCGCTACCCGTCCGGTCGTGACACGGACTGCAGTAGATGTTGTAGCGTTCCTGTCCGCGATCGACCAGCGCTTCGTCGACCGGGATCGGGAATTCCTTCACCGTCGCCTTGTCGATCTTTCCGGTGAAGAACGCCTCGTCCTCCTGCAGGGTCCCGCGTGCGACGGTGCCTTCGACCAGCGGACGCGCGCTCGAACCATCAGCGAAGAACGCGCTCGCTCGCAGCCCGCGATACTTCGGCTGGTTGTGCATGTCCTGGCGACAGCCGGCGATCAAAAGAAGGGAAAAGGCAAAAGGGAAAAGGGAAAAGGCCCGCAGGCGCTCCCGCGAGCAGCGAGCAGCGAACAGCGAGCAGCTATTCCTCAACATCACTGACTTCCTTCGCGCCAAGACTCTGGAGAAACGAGCGCGTTGCCGTCCGGTCGAACTTTGGATCCCGGGCCTCGATCGCGAGATAGAACCGATCCTGGCTCGCATGCATCGCGAACCGCTCGACGTTGAAGACCGGGTGATACGGCATCGGCAGCCCGTTGAGGCCGAACATTCCAAACACCGCCGCGAACGCGGCAAAGAGGATCGTCAATTCGAACGTCACCGGAATGAACATCGGCCAGCTGATGTAG
>JBKPSH010000101.1:0-50744 GCA_046734955.1 Acidobacteriota bacterium | reverse complement strand
ACTGGTTTTACCCTTCAAATGCCTTACGCGAGGAGTCGCATGGCACGCGTCGTCAGCCCGGATCGGGTTTTGAGCGCCCCTGTCAGTATCGTTTCCGACTTCTATCGCGAGGAATTCATCAGACATCGCGAATGTCTCAAGCAGCAGCGTGAATACTTCTCCGAACGCGCGATCACAGATGCCGATCACGCGTTGGCACTTGTGCTCGGACATCTCGACCAGCTGTGTGCGAAGGATGATGCAGCCCAGGTGATGGACCAGCTGCTTCGAAAGTTCAACGCCGTCACCGGCCTGTCAGGCTGGTCGGATCCCAACAAGCTTCACTGACCGATCTTCTCCCTACATTACGCGCCGACCTGCATCAGATTCTGCGTGCAGGTGTCACCAGTGTCGATCCATTTCGTCTCGTCAGCAGCGCGCTAGCGCGCGGTGTCGTCGATCGTTTTTCGAACCGCAACGTCACTGTGATTGCGGCCGGAAAAGCGGCGTGGTTGATGGCGGCCGCGCTCGTTGATTCTGTAGCGCAGCCCTTCGGGGCTGCCGCGGGGATCGTCGCGGGTCCGAAAAGCGACGGGTTCACAATTCCGCACACGTTCGAATGGTTCGATGCCTCGCATCCATCACCAAATGCGATGAGCGAAGCGGCGGGGCGGCGCGCGCTGCACCTTGCGTCTGAACGTGGCGCCCGCGAATCGCTGCTCGTCCTTCTTTCCGGCGGTGCATCGTCGATGCTGGCGGTGCCGGCGGATGGCCTGTCGCTGCAAGACAAGATGGTGACCGCGCGGACGTTGATGAACGCCGGTGCTGCGATCGCGGAACTCAATTGCGTGCGGAAGCATCTCTCAGCGATCAAAGGCGGACGACTGGCGGCGGCTGCGGCTGGTTCGACGATAACGCTCGCGATCTCAGACGTGCACGGACCCATCGCCGACGATCCTGCGGTCATCGGCTCGGGTCCGACAGTCGGCGATCCGACGACCTTCGCGGACGCCCTCGCCATCATCCGTCAGCTAGGAGTGAGGGAGTCGCTGCCGCCGGCTGTGCTCGCGCATTTGGAGCGGGGCGCCGATGAATCGCCCAAGCCGGGCGACGAGCGGCTGCGTGATTCCTACTACGAGGTGATTGGCAATCGCCAACTCGCGATGGAAGGAGCCGTCCGGCAGGCCTCCGGGCTGGGCTACCAAGTTCACGTCTTCAATGAGGCGACGAACGGCGAAGCGCGAGAAGCCGGGCACAGATTCGCAGCGGCTGCGCTCGCATCACAGAAACGCAAACGTACGTGCATCATCGCCTCAGGTGAAACGACCGTACGGGTTCGCGGCCGTGGACGCGGTGGCCGCAACCAGGAATTCGCCCTCGGCGCGCTGCCTGCAATCGACGCCGGCGCAAGCGAATCGACGATCGTCCTTGCCAGCGCTGGGACGGATGGGATCGATGGACCAACGGACGCTGCGGGCGCGATCGTCGACACGACAACGATGAGACGTGCCGACCAGCGGGGGGTGCGTGCGGAAACCGCATTAAGAGAGAACGCCACGTACGACTTCTTCGAGCCGCTCGGTGATCTGATCACGTGGGGGCCGACAGGCACCAACGTCGGAGACTTGCACGTTTTGCTTGTGGGCTGAGTTGCGCCGTAGCCTTAGCCTTGAGCCCTGCCCGCCTTGGCCAAGGCTCCGGCGGGTCCGCCGTAGCGCCGCCGAGGCGGAAGGCCGATTACAATCAGCGCCATGGCGATTTCACGCGCGAAGCTGTTTCTCTGGATGGTCCTCGCTCTACTTGTGTGTGTCTTGCTCGGGTATGTCTGGGGAAGATCCGGTCGCGGCGAACTGCAAAGTACCGTCGATGACATCAACCAGCAACTCGACCTCGCCGAAGCGCGCGGTGAAATCCTGGACGGGCGCGTCAGTCTTTACAACAACAACTTTGGTGATGCCAGCCGGCATCTCGAAAGCGCCAAAGCGCCTCTTCAACGCGTGAAACAGCGCTATCAGGACGACAGCAAGCGAGACGCGGCGTCGAGCATCGATACCGCAATGACGCTGATTGACGAAGCGCAGAGAATGGCTGGCAAGCTCGATCCCGCGGCGAACAACAAAGCCGGTCAGGCGTTGGAGGCGATCAAAGCGGCGGCGAAGTGATAGTTGGTGGAAGGCGGGATCTTCAGACCCCGCCGCCCTTGGCCACGGTTGGAATGATCGGTGTAATCACAATCGGTCGGGCGGAAAGCGGCACAATCTTTAGCGGCGGCACGACAATCACTCGTTTGCCCGCGTCGATCGTCGTTGCTGTTACGTCACCCGACCGCGTTCCAAACACATTCGTGACGCGCGGCATGCGGATTGGTTCTTTGGTGATCCGGCCCGGTATGTCCGGCCCCTCCCAATGAATCGTGGCCTGAATTGCGGGCGCGGGAGCAGGCAGCGCAACCATCGGTGGCTTCGGCGGTGTCGGCGGTTCCACGCGATTGGTCAACAACATGATTGACATCATCAGAACGACCATCGCCATAGCGGCGAATGCGTACCGCGTCAGAAAATAGCTGCGACGCTCCTTCGGATCGTTCAATCGTGCCAGCACTCGCCGCCGCAGCCCGGGCGGCGGATCAAGCTGCATCATCTCGCGGACCGCGCGATCGATTGCCCGGTCGATCCGGGCCTCGCGCGCGGCACTGAAGGAGAATTCGTTATTCATAGGCGTACCCCAGCGCGGCCAGTTTTTTCTTGAGCACGCGGCGGGCCTCCGAGACGCGCCATTTGACGGTTCCGAGAGGCGCTCCAAGAATGTGACTGATTTCTTCGTAGGTATGCTCACCCGTGCCGGCGAGCAGCAGCGCATCGCGCAGCTTTCTCGGCAACGTTCCGATCAGCCGAGTGACGTTCTGGTGCAGTTCTTCGTCGACGAACGAGTCTTCCTGCGTGCGGTTCGAGGTGGCAACGCGTTCCATTTGATCGAAGGGATCCTCTCCCGTGTCTGCGCGTGAAGGAGTGACGGCAAGGCGAAGCCATCGCGAGATGCTTTTGCGGCGATCGATGGCTTTCCGCCAGGTGATGGACAGGAGCCATGTGCGGAACTGCGCCTCCCCGCGGAAGGTTCCGAGTTTTCGGTACGCGGTGACGAACGCCTCCTGCGCCACGTCGTCGGCCTCGGCGGGGGAGCGTACACACGCCAGCGCCGCGCGGAAAACGGCGCGTCGGTTCCGTTCGACGAGCTCGCCGAACGCCTCGACGTCGCCGGCCTGGGCGAGACGCACGAGATCGAGATCGGTCGCCGCGGACGGCTCTGTTCCTGTCACACAGTCTGTAGACTGATCCACGTCCGGTCCGGTTGGAAATTCACGATTATGGCCGTTTTTTTACTTCGAACTTAGAATCGAGAAGATGTTGAATCACGAGCAGCTCCTGAAGCTGATTCGCGACAAGCTGGACCATCCGGCGACGCCGCGCGAGCTTCTGCAGCGCCTCAAATTATCCCGGCACGAACGGCCGACGTTCAAAAAGCTTCTCGCTGACCTCGTCGAGAGCGGCGCCGTCGTCCAGACCCGCGGAAACCGGTTCGGCCTTCCCGATCGAATGAACCTTGTCGTGGGGAAGGTGGTGACCAGTCCCCGGGGTTTCGGGTTTGTCGTCCCCGACCGCTCGCTCGATGACGTGAAAGGCGATCTGTTCATCGCCGGCAGCAACCTGAATCAAGCGATGCATGGCGATCGCGTGGTCGCGCGGATCGAGCGGATCAGCGATAACCGCGCCGAAGGGCGCATCGTTCGCATTCTCGAACGTGGGTCGGCTTCGGTCGTCGGCAGGTTCGACGTCGACGCGTCCGGTCTGGGCTTCGTCGTCCCGTTCGATCGTCGTCTAATCATGGACGTGCAGATTCCGGCCGACGAACGCGTCGACGCCAATCCCGGCGACATGGTCGTCGTCGAGATCACGCGGTGGCCTACCCCGACTCGTGGTCCGCTCGGCCGAATTACCGAAGTACTGGGTGATATTGACGAGCCCGGCGTCGACAACGAGATCATCATTCGAAAGTATGGCATTCCGGACGAGCATAGCCCTGAGGCCGTCGCAGAGGCGCGTCGCATCGGAAGTGCCGTCGGGGACAAGGATCTCCGCGGCCGCACCGACTTTCGTCCGCTCACAATCGTCACCATCGACGGCGAACACGCGCGCGATTTCGACGACGCAATCAGCCTCGAGATTCTTCCGAGCGGGCACTCCTGGCTCGGTGTCCACATCGCCGACGTCGCTCATTATGTGCAGGAAGGGACCGCGCTGGATGAAGAGGCGTACGAGCGCGGCACGTCCGTGTACTTTCCGGAGCGTGCGGTCCACATGTTTCCATCGGAGCTGGCGACGGGACTCTGCAGTCTGAACCCGCAGGTCGATCGCCTTGTTCAATCGTGCCTGATGGAAGTCGATCGCCGGGGAAACGTCATCCGATATGAACTGCACGACGGTGTCATCCACAGCAAGGCGCGGATGACGTATACCGACGTCAATGCGATTCTTACAGATCGAGACCCGCATATAACCGCGAAGTACCACGAACTCGTTCCGCTATTTGAAAGGATGCGCGAGCTGTTCGACATCCTGAACAAACGCCGGCACCGCCGCGGATCAATCGATTTCGACTTGAAGGAGCCGGAGATTGTCCTCGACGACGAAGGAATGGTGGAGGCCATCGTGGCTGCCGAGCGCAACGTCGCGCATCGCATCATCGAAGAATTCATGCTGCTTGCCAATGAGACTGTCGCGCAGCATCTCGACGACCACGACGTGCCGACGCTGTATCGGATTCACGAGGACCCTGATCCACTGAAGGTCGAGGAGTTCGAAGAGTTCGTTTCGACACTCGGCTATAGCCTCGGTGCGCCGCCCAATGACGTGAAGCCGCGTCACTTTCAAAAGCTCGTCGAGCGGATGCACGGGACACCGGAAGAGAAGCCGATCGCGTTCCTGATGTTGCGCACGATGCAGAAGGCCCGCTACGACGAGCAGAACAAGGGGCACTTCGGCCTGGCGGCGAAAAGTTATACGCATTTCACTTCGCCAATCCGTCGCTATCCGGATCTCGTCGTCCACCGCACACTTCGGGAGTCGCGCCACGACGCGATGAATACCGATCGCAAGGATGAACTGGTGGACGATCTCCCGGAAATTGCGAGACACACATCAGACCGCGAGCGCCGGGCTGCCGACGCGGAACGCGAACTGGTGCAGTGGAAGAAGGTGCGGTTCATGGCCGACAAGGTCGGCGACGAGTTCGACGGCTATATCACGGGCGTGACGGCGTTCGGCCTGTTCATCGAACTGATCGAACATTTCGTCGAGGGGCTCGTCCACGTCTCCACAATGGCCGACGACTACTATCGGTTCCAGGAACGCGCGCACATTCTTCGCGGTGAGAACACGGGACGTGTCTACCGGCTGGGCGACAAGGTGTCGGTGCAAGTCATCAAAGTGGACATGGAGCGGCGGCAGGTCGATCTCGGATTGACCGAAATTCTCGATCGCGTCCGTGAGTCGGAACGCAACCGCGGACCGCGCGTCTCGCGCGCGTCACACCCTCGATCAGGGCACGGAGAGGCCATCGGCCAGGCGCGCGCCCGCGCCAAAGATGGAAAGAGCAAAAAGTCGGAGCGTCGACGCGCGCAACGCCCCGGCCGCCGGGAGCGCGCGGCACGGCGGAAGCCCTGACCATGCGATCCATCGTTATCGGAACCGCCGGACACATCGACCACGGAAAGAGCGCGCTCGTGCGCGCCCTGACCGGGACCGATCCTGACCGGTTGAAGGAAGAGCAGGCGCGCGGCATCACGATCGATCTCGGCTTCGCCCACCTGGCTACCGACGGCGTCAATTTCGCGTTCGTCGACGTTCCCGGTCACGAGCGCTTCGTCAAGAACATGCTCGCCGGCGCCGGCGGTGTCGATCTCGCCATGCTTGTCGTCGCTGCCGACGAGTCGGTGATGCCGCAAACGCGCGAGCACTTTCAGATCTGCAGGCTGTTGCAGATCCCCGCCGGGATCGTGGTGTTGACGAAGGCGGACCTCGCCGACGCAGACACGATCGAGCTGGCGAAACTGGAGGTTCGAGAGCTGACGGCCGAGTCGTTCCTGGCGGATGCCCCGCTGATGGTGGTGTCCGCCAGGACGGGCCTCGGCCTCGATGACCTGCGCAAGACTCTCGTCAACCTTGCCGCAACGATTCGGGCGCGCAACGGTGAAGGGGAAGTCCGACTGCCGATCGATCGCGTGTTCTCGGTGAAGGGTTTCGGGACCGTTGTGACCGGCACACTCGTCTCCGGGACAATCCATGACGACACGGAGCTCACCGTCCTCCCGCGCGAGCGCGTAGTCAAAGTTCGCGGATTGCAAGTGCATGGGCAGTCCGAAGTCGAAGCCGGCCCAGGGCATCGCGTCGCGGTGAACCTTGGCGGGATTGAAGTTGGAGAGATCGCGCGCGGCGATACGCTCTGCACTCGAGGGGCGTTCGAGCCGACACAGCGTCTCGATGCCGTTGTCGAGCTGTTGTCGGACGCGCGATCACTGCGCCATGGATCGCGCGTGCGATTCCATCAGGGCACGACCGAACTTCTCGGCCGTGTGGCCGTCGCCGCTGATCGACGAGAGAAAGCCACAATCGCGGAAGTTGCGCCGGGCGAAACCGCCTACGTGCGGATACGCCTCGAGGCGCCAGCAGTGTTGACACGCGGCGATCGATTCATTCTTCGCGCATATTCACCATCGGTGACGATTGGTGGAGGCGTCGTGCTGGACCCTCATCCACCGCGTGTCGGGGTCCGAACGACCGCGGCTCTGGAGCGATTTCGGCGACTCGATGGTCCCGACACGACGGAGGGCGTCGACAGCGCTGTGCTCGCGTTCGTCGAGGAGCGCGGTGAAGGCGGTCTTCAGGCGGACGCGTTGATCAGCCGGGCAGGATTGTCTCGCGCCAGTGCTGACGCAAGCACGCAGCGACTCGTGCAAGCGAGCCGGATCGTGCGCGTCGCGGATCTGCTCGTGTCACCGGCGGTCCTACAGGAACTGGCCGAACGCCTGCTCGCGGCGCTGAAAGCGCACCATGACTCGCAACCACTATCGGAGGGACTCCCGCGTGAGGAGGCGCGCGAGCGATTGTTCGGGCGATCGTCTCCGCACATCTTCGATCATGTGCTCACGACACTTGTCTCGCGCGGACAGATAGTCGTGCGCGATCGGCTCGCGCTTGCCGGCCACCGCGTGTCTCTTTCGGGCGAAGATTCCCGAACCCGCGACGAGATTGAACGGATCTTCAAGGCGGCTGGTCTCGCGCCGCCTGATGCGACGACGCTGCCGGCCTTAATCAACGTCCCCGCAACGGTTGTCGATCGGATTTCCGGCCTCCTCGTCAGGCAGAAGACGCTGGTCAAACTCGACGCGCTGCTGTTTCACGCTGAGGCGCTGGCGCAACTGAAAGCCGATGTCCGTGGTTTGAAGACGAACGCGCGTGTCGACGTGCCGGCGTTCAAAGAACGGTACGGTATCTCGCGGAAGTATGCGATTCCTCTGCTGGAGTATCTGGATCGGGAACGGATCACGCGCCGGGTGGGAGACGCGCGCGTGGTCTTATAGGAAGGACGGCCCGCGTTCCGCGCGGCGCCTCAATCGTCGCGCTTCATTCCGTCGCGCGCCGATTCCTTGAAGTTGCGAATCCCCTTGCCAATCCCGCGTCCGATCTCAGGCAGGCGATTTGCTCCAAAAATCATGATGATGATTATCAGAATGATAACCAGCTCAGGAAAACCCAGACTACCCATTTCACGAGCTCCTTGCAGTTTCCGTGGAAAGTCAGCCAATTCTATCACCGTTGTGCGAACGGCCTCGTATCTTACGCTGGTGGCCGCAGCGGCCTCGATGTGGGGCGCTACCCTCGGCGCGCGGCAGTTCACATCCGGGGTGAATCTGGTTGAGGTCTATGCGAGCGTCATCGACGCTCAGGGGCAGCCGGTTCACGGGCTCACGCCGGGGGATTTCGAGTTGCGCGAAAACGGCGACGTGCAAACGATCGCCAATTTCAGCGCCGGTGATTTTCCATTGTCCGCGGCGGTTGCCATCGATCGGAGCTTCAGCGTCGCCGGCACCAAACTGTCGCTGGCGAAGGCGGCCGCCCAGACATTCCTCGCGGAACTCCGATCGAACGATGAAGCCATGATCATCGCGGTCGGCTCTCAGGTCGAGCCGGTTGCGCCGTTGTCGACCGATCGGGCATCGCAACGTACCGCCATCGATCGCCTTGATGCGTTCGGCACGACCGGGCTGCACGACGCGATCATCCACGCGATCGATGCGGTGCAGCCGGCAAAGGGCCGACGCGCACTGATCGTGTTGTCTGATGGCGACGATCGCTACAGTCAAGCGACAGTGGCTGACGTCCTCGATCGCGCCCGCCGCTCCGACGTGATGGTGTTTCCGATTGCTCTCGGCCGATCGCGTCCGCCACTTTTCGCGGAGCTGGCGACGCTCACCGGCGGACGCTCCGCACATGCAACGGATGCGAACACACTCACGCAAACAATGCGTGCCATCGCGCAGGAATTACGGTGGCAATATCTTCTCGGCTACACACCGGCCAAACCACCGGTGCCCGGGTCGAACGAATGGCGGGCGATCTCGGTCACGGTTAAAAGGCCCGATGCGAAAGTGCGGGCCAGGGATGGATACTTGGTTAGATAGAGGGAAAAGGCAAAAGGGAAAAGGCAAAAGGCAAAAGGGAAAAGGCATCATTGGATCACTTCGACGCCGCGATCGTAGGGGCCGGACCGGCAGGGTGCCGGTTAGCGTGGCGTCTCGCGCGCGCGGGCGTACGCGTCGCGATTTTCGATGGCAGCCATCCGCGTGAGAAGCCGTGCGGCGGCGGTGTGACCGGACGCGCGCTCGATCTCGTTCGCGGTGCGATCGACACGTCCGCCATTCGCGCCGTCGCCATCAGCGATATCACGTTTGCAGATCGCGCCCGACGCGCGCACGTCGGGCTCGGTGATGTGCCGGGCGCGACACCGCAGCTTGCGGTGGCGCCGCGGGCGGTGTTCGATGGCGCGCTGCTCGCGGCTGCGGTCCGCGCGGGCGCGACGCTTCGCGCTGAACGCGTCCGCGATGTCTCCTGGGAGCGCAATGCATGGAGCGTTGCGACCCACCGTGGATCGACCCGCGCGGCGTGGGTATTCGGTGCGGATGGTCCGAATAGTCTGGTTCGTCGACGCGTCGGCCGTCCGTTCGAGCGCGCCGACCTGTCAATCGCCGCGGGCTTCTTCGTGCATGGTGTTGCATCCAGCACGGTCGCCATCATGTTCGAGGACGATCCGCCGGGGTATCTCTGGTCGTTTCCGCGGCCCGATCATCTTGCCGTCGGCATCTGCGCACAGGCCGACGTGTCGCGCCCGTCAACCTTGCTGGCCACGACCGCTGCATGGATCTCTCGCAACGTCGCGGGTGACTTCGAGCGCGAACGTTACAGCTGGCCGATTCCCTCGCTTCGCCTCACGACGCTCGATCGCGAACGCCCGTGCGGGCGGCGCTGGATGCTTCTCGGCGACGCAGGAGGCATGGTCGATCCCATCACTCGCGAAGGAATCTTCTTTGCCCTCGTCTCGGCGGAAGCCGCCGCCGACAGTTTTCTCGATGCCGCCGATGCCACCGAACGCTATGCACAACGGATCCGATCGCTGGTGTACGAGGAGCTGATGCGCGCTGCGCTGCTCAAATCGCGGTTCTTCAATCCGCGATTCACGGCCCTTCTTCTCCGTGCACTCGTGCAGAGCGCACGGATCCGCGAGATCATGACCGACCTCGTTGCCGGGCGTCAGTCCTATCAGGGTCTGCGCCGCCGATTGCTGGGTACTTTGCAGATTGGGCTGTTGCTCGAGATGTTGAAGGGGTGACAATCGACGGGCGCCACCTTCGCGTTCGGCGCCGGCGCTTTACCTTTTCCCTTTTCCCTTTTACCTTTGACGCATGCACCCACTCGTCGTCGCACTTTTCCCTGACCTTTCGCACGCAGCTCTCGCCGCGCGCGAGCTGCACGCGGCAGGCGTCAATTCCGACCAGCTCTCCGTGATCAGCCGCAACCACGATGAAGAGTCGAATTACGCCGCGCAAATCGGTGGAACCCCGGGCGCTGAGATCGAAGACTCGCGTGCTGCCGCACGGTTTGGCGAGATGTCCGGCTATCTGCTCGCCGCCATCGCGCTCGTGCTCCCGGGAATTGGACCAATCGTCGCCGCCGGGCCGCTCGCGGCTGGACTAGGGGAGGCAGCGGGACACGTTGCCGGTGGGATTGCAACCGCTCTAAGCGGCGCCGGCATTCCAGTGAATCGAGCCGAAGCGCTGGAGGCTGCCGTTGAAGGTGGGGCAATCCTGCTTGCGGTCCATACTGTCCACTCTCGCATCGATGAAGTCCGGTCCATCCTGAAAACGGCGGGCGCGACCGAGATTGAGACCGCCAATTGGGAAGCATGAATGCACGATTGTTCTTCCGCACGCGTTTTGTCCCCCCAATCGGCGTCCACCAGCGCTGATCTGGCGTCCTAATGTGGGGACGTAATGTGTTTGCGCCGTTCTGGAAGCAGACTGACGTAAGGTCTGCCATATGGGGCATCCTTATTGCAACTTGCGGATAGGGACTGAGTCGGCGACAATGGCAGTTCAAGCAATTCCCGAATACTCAATGCCGGATTCTTTTCCGGGCTCCAGCCCAAATGCCCGTTTCCTCGCCGGGTCGCTGCCGGTAAGCGATACGTCGTGGAAGAGTTATCTGCTGAAATCGTCGTGGTCCGTTGTGATCCACGTAATCGGCCTTGGTCTGTTGATCTGGACCATTACGAGAACCGGCGCGATGGATACGTTAGCGAAAGTGATTAATCCCCCCGACATTACGTGGATCGCTGCGCCCGGTCCGGGGGGTGGGGGCGGTGGCGGCGGAAACAAGATGCCGGAGCCGCCGAAGAAGGCCGAGATCGCGCCGCCAAAACCGCGCTCGATGGAGCCGCCCCCCAAGCCGGCGGTCGAGCCGCCGAAGATTCCGCAAGCGAATATTCCCGCGGTCACGGCCGTGACGGAGTTGCCGGGGGCGATGACCTCCACTCCTGACGCAACCGTCGCGCAGGGCCCGTCGACCGGCGGCGGCGGGGGCACCGGAACCGGCAGCGGTGTCGGGCCGGGCACCGGCTCCGGTTACGGCGAAGGCTATGGCGGTGGTTTCGGTGGCGGAGCTTACCGCGAAGGTAATGGCGTCACGTCACCGGTGCTGATCCACGAGACCAAACCGAACTACACCGGCGAAGCGATGCGCGCCCGCATACAGGGGCTCGTCAAACTCGAAGCGATCGTGATGCCCGACGGTTCCGTCGGCGACGTCCGCGTGACTCACTCCCTCGATCAGCAGTTTGGTCTGGACAAAGAAGCGATCAAGACGCTGAGACAATGGCGCTTCAAGCCCGGTATGCGTCTCGGCCAGCCCGTCGCTGTTCTCATTGCGGTCGAGATTTCTTTCACGCTGAGATAAAAAAAGGGCCGGCTGGAATTTCTCGCAGCCGGCCCACAATGTTCAATGATGAATGTCCAATGTTCAATGCTTCATTGAGCATTGCTCATTGAGCATTGCCCATTAGTACATTCCGCCCATTCCACCGCCGCCACCCGGCATTGCCGGCGCTTCCTTCTTGTCCTCGGGGATCTCAGAAACCAGCGCCTCGGTGGTCAGCAGCAGTGACGCGATCGACGACGCGTTCTGGAGCGCGGAGCGCACGACCTTGGTCGGGTCGATGACGCCGGCCGTCACTAGGTTCTCGTACTTGTCGGTCGCCGCGTTGTAGCCGTCCTCGGCGCCCTTCGCGTCCTTCACGCGGGCGACGACGATCGAGCCTTCCTGCCCGGCGTTGGTGGCGATCCAGCGCAGCGGCTCTTCGATGGCCTTGCGAATCAGGTCGACGCCGACTCGCTGATCGCCCTCGAGTTTGAGGTTTTCCAGCGCTTTCGCGGCGCGAATCAGCGCGACGCCGCCGCCCGGGACGATCCCCTCTTCGACCGCCGCTTTCGTCGCGTGCATTGCGTCTTCGACGCGCGCCTTCTTCTCCTTCATCTCGGTCTCGGTTGCCGCACCGACCTTGATGACGGCGACGCCGCCGACGAGCTTCGCCAGTCGCTCCTGCAGCTTCTCGCGATCGTAGTCCGAGGTGGTTTCCTCGACCTGCGTGCGGATCTGCTTGACGCGGCCTTCGATCGCATTCTGGCTGCCCGAGCCTTCGACGATCGTGGTGTTGTCCTTGTCGATCGTGACCTTCTTCGCCTTGCCGAGATCCTCGAGCTTGATGTTCTCGAGCTTGATGCCGAGGTCCTCGGTGATGGCGCGTCCGCCGGTCAGGATCGCGATGTCTTCCAGCATCGCCTTGCGACGATCGCCGAAGCCCGGAGCCTTGACCGCGACAGCCTGCAGCGTGCCGCGCAGCTTGTTCACGACGAGCGTGGCAAGTGCTTCGCCGTCGACGTCCTCGGCGATGATCACGAGCGGACGGCTCGCGCGCGCCACCTGCTCGAGCAGCGGCAGGAGGTCCTTCATCGAGCTGATCTTCTTCTCGTGGATCAAGATCACCGGATTCTCGAGCACGACTTCCATCCGCTCCGGATCGGTCACGAAGTACGGCGACAGGTAACCGCGATCGAACTGCATGCCTTCAACAACTTCAAGCGAGGTCTCGAGTGTCTTGGCCTCTTCAACCGTGATGACACCATCCTTGCCGACCTTCTCCATCGCTTCGGCAATGATCTTGCCGATGGTGTCGTCACTGTTCGCCGAGATCGTGCCGACCTGGGCGATCATGTTGCCGGCCACCGGCTTCGACTGCTTCTTCAGCGAGTCGATGACGGCCTCGACGGCTTTTTCGATTCCGCGCTTCAGTTCCATCGGGTTCGCGCCGGCGACGACGTTCTTCGCGCCTTCACGGAAGATCGCCTGAGCGAGAACGGTGGCCGTGGTCGTGCCGTCGCCCGCGATGTCTGAGGTCTTGCTCGCGACTTCGCGAACCATCTGTGCGCCCATGTTCTCGAGCGGATCCTTGAGGTCGATTTCCTTCGCGACGGTCACACCGTCCTTGGTGATTGTGGGGGAGCCGAATTTCTTGTCCAGGACAACGTTGCGGCCCTTGGGACCGAGGGTCACCTTCACGGCATTGGCGAGCAGGTTGACGCCGCGCAGGATGGCCTGGCGCGACTCCTCGCCGTAAATGATCTGTTTAGCCATAGGTCTTTGAATCTCCGTCTGTTTGTTAATCGCGCATCCCGGACGCGGCGCTGACGCGCCGCGCTACGGGTGTTACTTGGTGATGACTCCGAGGATCTCCTCTTCGCGCATGATGAGGTACTCCTCGCCGTCCATCTTGATTTCCTGGCCGGAGTACTTGCCGAAGAGGATGGTGTCTCCTTCCTTGACGTCGAGCGGCGTCACCTTGCCATCCTTCTCGACCTTTCCCTTGCCGACAGCGATGACCTTGCCCTGCTGCGGCTTCTCTTTGGCGGTATCGGGGATGATGATCCCGCCGACTTTCTGTTCGCCCTCGTCGAGTCGCTGCACGATCACGCGGTCGTGCAAGGGACGAATCTTCACTGCGGTTGCGGTTGTTGCCATAGCGTTCGTCTCTCCGGGTTGTTAGGGCGGCGTTCACCCGCTGCCTCTCTGCGGGATGGCCAGCCCAGCTGTTATTAGGCCGAATTCCTGTGTAAATGAAGCGTTACGGCCCTGTTGCTTAGCAATCAGCTTGGCCGACTGCTAATTCTATGGAAGGCGAATGAACGTGTCAAGCAGTCGCGTGGGGAGACTGCTAGCCAATTGAACTACGCGCTCCGCTTGATTCGATACTCGGAGATTTTTCGCGCGATCGTGTTGCGATGCATGCCGAGCATCTCGGCAGCATTGCCGACGTTGCCTTTCGACCGCTGCAGCGCGCGCGCGATGAACATCTTCTCGAACTCTCGCCGCGCATCGTCGTACAGGATGCCCTTTTCAAGAAGTTCCTGAACGAGCTTCTCGAGTTGATCGCGCACGGTCAGCGCAGCTCTCGGCCGGACAGGAGTCGAAACGCGTCGAGATACTTCTCGCGGGTCTGGCGAACGACGTCGTCAGGCAGCGACGGCACCGGCGGCTGTTTGTTCCAGCGGATGCGCTCGAGATAGTCGCGGACGTACTGCTTGTCGAAGCTGGGCTGACCATGCCCAGGTTCGTACTCCGACGCCGGCCAGAACCGGGACGAATCGGGCGTCAGCACTTCATCGATCAGAATGATCTCGTTGCCATCAAGCCCAAACTCGAACTTCGTGTCGGCGATGATGATCCCTTTGGACTCCGCGTGTTCGCAGCCGCGGCGATAGATCTCCAACGTGAGCCGTTTCAGTTTTGCGATCAGATCGGCGCCGACGAGCCGCCCCGCCTCTTCCTCGCTGATGTTGATGTCGTGTCCGCTCTCCGCTTTCGTTGCCGGTGTGAAGATTGGCTCCGGCAAGCGATCGGATTCGCGCAGGCCTGCCGGCAGCTTCACTCCGCAGACGCTGCCGCTCTGCTGGTATTCCTTCCATCCTGATCCGGAGAGATATCCGCGAGCGACACACTCCACCGGAACGGGATTGGTGAGCCGCGCGAGCATCGTCCTTCCCCGGAGCACATCGGCATGACGTCGTGCAGCCTCGGGAAGCGCATCGACCTCGAGAGAAAGGAGATGATGTGGAACGAGATCGCCCATGCGCTCGAACCAGAAACCGGAGAGCTGCGTCAGCACTTTCCCTTTATCGGGGATGCCAGAGCCGAGCACGTAGTCGAACGCCGAGATGCGATCGGTCGCGATGATGAGCAGGGCCGGCGTGCCAGACGGCAACGTGACGTCGTAGACGTCGCGAACCTTGCCTCGGCGATTGAGCGTCAGACCTTCGAGTGAAGTTTCAAGCAGGGGAGCGGTGGAGAGCACTGTGACCTCGCGAGAGACGCAAAAGCTTACGGCACACGAGACGCGCCGTCAACTAAGCGCGCTGAAAATTCTGATTGCTGAATGTTGATTGCTGATTGATCGGTTGGGGCAATCGACAAATCAGCAATCAGAAATCGGCAATCAGCAATTTCAGTTTCTCTGCCTCACCGTAATGTTTCCTCGCCGGCTACGAATTGTAATGGTTGGTCCACCGCCATTGATAGGTCCGGTTGCACGGCGTTCGTTGCCGGTCGATGAGATGTCGAGCGTTTCTTCCGGCAGGTCGATCGTGCCGTCATTGGCCATCGCGTCCAGCTGATAACCTCCGGGCGGCGGAGTGATCTCGATTGGATCGCCTCCCTCGCTGTAGATGGCCAGCGGCGCCGCGCGATCGATGGTCACGTCGACGTCCGCGCCTCTGACGTCGAACCGTCCTTCGGTCCGCAAGCCTTTCACCTTTAACGATCCCCCGACCGCATTGATGCGGACCATGCCGCTCGTTTTTTCCAATCGATCGAGCGTGATGTCGGTACCACTCGTATCGAGATCGATCGATCCGCCGAGCTCATTGCATTTCAAATCACCGCCTCGCATCGTCAGCGACATCGCGCCTTGAATGCGTTCGATCTCCACATCCGTCCCGCCGACGGTGAGCTTCACAGCACCCGCGTTGACGATGTGCAGATCTCCACCGCGATGGGCGCCAGACACGAGACCGGCGATGTCGCTGATCTCGACCTTCCCGCGTGCGCCGCCGAGTTCGATTCCAGCGATGTGAGTAATTGCCAGCGTGTTGCCGCCTCCTTGCAGCTGGACGGCGAGGCGCTTCGGCACTTTCATCGTAATCCACCCGCGCTGCGAACCCGCCTGCGGGTAGGACACGGTGAAAACCATTCGCCCTCCCGCGTGATCGAGTTTCAACACACTCTCTTTTGCCGTGCGCTCCGCCTCTTCATCGTCATATGCGTTGGAATGAACGCGCAGCTCGGCCTCGATGTCCGCCCGGTCTTCGCCGGTTATCGTGACGTTTGTCGACTTCAAATCGGCGAAGCGAAGTTCGGAGACGGCCGAGTCGACGGGGTAGCTGCTCTTCGTCGTTAGTTCGGCGGTCGCCCGATTTCCGCGCATCGCCCGGCGGATGTGCTCGAGTACTTGTCCTGGCGCAAAGTTCCGCTCCCCCGGAGCCGGCGGAGGGGCGGTGAACTGATACACGATCGCCCCAACCACGACGAAGGCGGCGATCAGCAGTAACTCACGTTTTCCCATAGAATTGGAGCGGACAGCTATTCTAATCCGGCCGGACGTCGCGCTCGGGCGCGAGCATGGGGCCGGGTTGTTGAAATCTTCATGCGGCGACGAGTTCGCACGATCGTTATCGTTCTGCTCACGTTCGGTCTTCTTGCGTTCTTCTTTCGCAAGGCGGACCCGGCCACCGTGTGGACCGAGATGCGCCGGGCTGATCCGATCCTCCTGATCCTGGCAACTGTCGTGACCGCACTTACTTATACGATTCGCGCGTGGCGATGGCAGTCGCTTCTCGCACCGATCGGTCCCACGAGGTATTCGGTGGCGTTCGAAACCACCGTCATCGGTTTTGCCGCAAACGCGCTGATTCCCGGGAGAGTTGGCGAAGTGCTGCGTCCTTACCTGCTGGCGCGACGCGAATCGCTGAATGCGACATCCGCTTTCGCCACGATTATTCTCGAGCGCGTGCTCGACCTGGCGACGGTGCTGATCCTGTTCGCCGCCTTTGTGCTCGGATCGGCCTCCTCGGCGATTTCAGGCGATCCCGCGCAGCTGGCACTCGTCAAGTTTGGCGGCGGCGTCGCGGCGGCATCGGCCGTTGGCGGATTGGTGTTGTTGTTCGCCCTGGCCGGTCATCCGGAACGGCTCGGGCGCGCCGCGCTGCGGGTCGAACGTGTCCTGCCGGCTCGACTCGCACGTGTTTTGGCGGCGTTTATCGAGACGTTTGCGCAGGGTCTGGCTGTCATGCGGGATCCTGCCCGGCTGGCAACCGCCCTGGTCCTGTCGTTTCCGATGTGGTTGTCAATCGCGGCGGGAATCTGGCTGACGTCACAGGCATTTCACATTACGTTTCCGTATACGGCTTCGTTCCTCGTGATGACCGTGCTGGTCGTTGGCGTGGCCGCCCCTACTCCCGGCGGGGTCGGGGGGTTTCACGCCGCGTATCAATTTGCCGTGACGGAGTTCTTCGCGGCCTCGTACGATCGCGCGGTTGGTGCTGCCATCGTGCTGCACGCGTTGTCGTTCGTTCCAGTCACTCTGTTGGGGCTTGCGTTTATGGCACGCGAGGGGTTGACGTTCGGAAAAGCCAGGGAGTTGGCTTCGGGTGCCAAGGGTGCCACGGGTGCCATGAGTGCCACGGGTGCCACGGGTGCCACGAGTGCCACGAGTGCCACGGGTGCCACGGGTGCCACGAGGGCTAGGGGTGCGCAATGAAGTGTCCCTATTGCGGCCACCTTGGCGATAAGGTCGTCGACTCGCGCGAGAGTAAAGAGGGGGACGTGATCCGGCGCCGCCGGCAATGCCTTAACTGTGGCAAGCGATTCACCAGCCGCGAGCGGCTCGAGGACATCGAATATCGCGTGGTCAAGAAAGACGGAAACCGTGAAGCTTTTCAGCGGCAGAAGCTCATCGCGGGACTATTGACCGCATCCGAGAAACGGCCCGTCAGCATTCAGCAGCTGGAGGCAATTGCCGATCGCGTCGAAGCGGAGCTGCAGGAGCGTCCCGAGCGCGAAATGACAACCGAAGAGATTGGTGCGCGATTGATGCAGGAGTTGAAGCAGCTGGATCAAATCGCGTACGTGCGGTTCGCGTCCGTCTATCGACAATTCCGCGACGTCGGCCAGTTCAAGCGAGAGGTCGACGAGTTGCAGAAGTCGAAGGGGTAATGGCCACGGTTCGTGAAGCGCGGCGTCCAGCTGTGCCGGTCCGAACGGAACCGGCCGAGCGTCGGCCCTTCCGCGATAACCCCCGCCTGATTCTGCTCGGCATCGTCGTGCTGTTCGCGGCGCTGGCGGCGATGATCTTCCTTGCCGACAAATCAACGCAACTGAATCCCGATTTCTTGAGCGAGGTGCTGCTCTACGCTCTCTCGGCAGCCGATCTCACGATGGTCGTCGCGCTGGTCTTCGTGCTGGCGCGCAACATCGTCAAACTCCTGGTCGAGCGACGTCGTGGGCTGCCGTTCTCGCGCTTTCGCGCGAAGCTTGTGCTCGCCCTGCTTGGCCTCACCATCGTTCCATCGCTGCTCGTGCTGGCGGTTGGTGGCGAATTGATTCGCAGCGTAACCCAGCTATGGTTTAGCCAACCAGTCGATGAGGTTCTGCGTTCGGCCAACGAGATTGGCGGCAGCTACTACCGTGAACACGAAGCGCTAATGGCGGATCATGCGCAACGTATCGCCGGAAGAATCCCCGCATCGGCGGTTGCGGCGGGAAACATTGAAGCGGTCCGGGCTGCGATTGCCCCTGAAGTCACCCGAGGACCACTCGGCCTTGTCGAGGTGTATCGGGTTGGAAGCAGCGGCGCGCCCACGGCGCTCGTTGCCGTCGAATCGCCGATGGTGCCGCGCGGTCATACCAAAGGCGTGGCCGATCGACTTGCCGAGCGTGTTGTCTCTGGCAGCAGTGAAACACAGGCACTTGATTCTGTCGACGGCGGTGGAGAGCTGGTGCGCGCCGGTTACGTGATCTCCGACCCGTCAACAAAGCGAACCGTCGGAGTGATCATCGCCAGTGGTTTTCTGTCGGGCGATTTGGCTGCGCGCGCCAGGCGTATCAATGAAGTCTACGAAAGCTACAGTCAGTTGAACGCACTTCAGCGCCCGCTGCAAGGAGTTTACCTGTCGTTGTTTCTGATGATGACGCTGATGATTCTCGTCAGCGCGACCTGGACGGGACTGTACCTTGCGAAACGCATCACGCGGCCGGTACAACTGCTTGCTGCGGGCGCGCGCGAGATTGGTGCCGGACGTCTCGATCACCGCATCGAGCCGGAGACGCGTGACGAATTCGGGTCACTGGTCGAAGCATTCAACACCATGGCGGGCGAACTCGCAGCGAGTCAGCGGAAGCTCGACCGCTCACGGGTCGATCTCGAGCGCAAGAACCTTCAGCTCGACGAGCGACGCCGATACATCGAGACCGTGCTCGAACGGATCGCGACCGGTGTCATCTCGGTTGGTGCCGACGCGCGCATCGAGACGATCAACACCGCGGCGCTTCGACTTCTGGATCTCAAAGCCGACGTTGTCGGGCTGTCCGCAACCGAAGTGTTTGCGCGCGACGATCTGCGGCCACTCGAGGGCCTGCTCGCGCGAATACAGACGGTATCGAGCGAAGCGGCCGCACAAGAGATTGCACTCGCGCGCGACGGGCGCGAACTTCACCTTGCAGCCGCGGCGACACCGCTGCAAGGAGAAGATGGAACCTTTGCCGGATCGGTCCTGGTGTTCGACGATGTAACGCCGCTCATCCGGACGCAACGTGTTGCGGCATGGCGTGATGTGGCGAGGCGATTGGCGCACGAAATCAAGAATCCGCTGACGCCGATTCAACTTTGCGCCGAGCGAATGCGGCGGCAATTCAGTTCGGCGCCTGCGCCGGCTCGTGCGCTGGTGGACGAGTGCACGACGACGATCGTCGGCGAGGTCGAATCGCTCAAGGCGCTGGTCGATGAGTTCGCGCAATTTGCACGCATGCCGACGCCGAAGGCGATTCCATCGGATCTGAGTGCGCTGCTCACCGAAACACTCGGGCTGTACAACGGATTGTTTCGCGAAATCCTCATCGAACGGCGATTCGCGCCAGGCCTGCCGCCGGTTCGCCTCGACGTGGAACAGATTCGGCGCGTCGTCATCAATCTGGTGGATAACGCAGTCGAAGCGCTCGGCGGAGCGAGCTCGTCCGGGCGTCCCAATGGAGACGCACCGCTCATCGTCGTGGAGACGCTCCTCGATGCGGCGAACGGCGTCGTCCGGCTCACCGTGTCGGACAACGGGCCAGGCATTCCACCGGAAGATCGCGACAAGCTGTTCATGCCGTACTATTCAACCAAGCGCCGGGGAAGCGGGCTCGGCCTTGCCATCGTGCGGCGAATCATCGCCGAACACGGCGGCAGTATCGAGGCGGCCGACAACTTCCCGACCGGCACGGTGTTCACGGTTGAATTACCTATTTGAGCTGTCAGCCGTCAGCTTTCAGCTCTCAGCACGAGACGAGCTGACAGCTGAGCGCTGACAGCTGAGAGCTAAATGAAATCTACAGTCCTTGTCGTCGACGATGAAGCCGGCGTGCGCAGCGCGCTGAGCGGCGTTCTCCGCGACGAGGGGTATGCGGTGGATGTGGTTGACAGTGGCGAGGCCTGTCTAGACCGGGCGTCTCGCGCGCCGTACGACGTCATCGTCCTCGACATCTGGTTACCCGGTATCGACGGGCTCGCGACGCTGGCGCGTCTGCGCGAGCGGCGGGTCGATGCGCCGGTCGTCATGATTTCAGGTCACGGCAACATCGAGTCGGCGGTCCGTGCCATCAAGATGGGCGCATTCGATTTCGTCGAAAAGCCTCTGTCACTCGAGAAGACGGTGCTGGTCATCGGCAATGCCGTGCGCCAGCGCCAGCTCGAGGCGGAAAACCGGGCGCTTCGCGCTCACGTCGACAAGCGACTGACGATGGTCGGCGAGAGCTATGTCATGGCTCAACTCCGCGAGCAGGTGGCCATGGCGGCGCCGACCAACGGGCGCGTGCTGATCTTTGGCGAGAATGGGACGGGGAAAGAGCTCGTCGCGCGCAGCATTCATGCCTTGAGCCGCAGGCGCGCGGGTCCGTTCGTCGAGGTGAACTGCGCGGCGATTCCCGAGGAGCTGATCGAGAGCGAGCTCTTCGGACATTTCAAGGGCGCGTTCACCGGCGCCGTTGCTGATCGCCGCGGCAAGTTCGAGGCGGCGGATGGAGGGACGCTCTTCCTCGACGAAATCGGCGACATGAGCGTGAAAACGCAGGCCAAGGTGCTGCGCGCGCTTCAGGAGCAGATTGTCGAACCGGTCGGCGGAACCACGAGCGTCAAAGTGGATGTCCGGATCCTCGCCGCCACGAATAAGGATTTGCCGGCAGAAATCCGCGCCGGCAGATTCCGTGAAGATCTGTACTTCCGCCTGAACGTGATTCCGATCTTTGTTCCGCCGCTGCGAGATCGCGACACGGATATTCCGCTGCTCGCCGAGCACTTCATGGCGGAACTCGCCCGCGAGTACGGCAGGCGGTCCAAGCGGCTCGATCCTGGAGCCGCGACAGGACTGCGCAGTTATCGATGGCCAGGGAACGTGCGGGAGCTGCGGAATGTGATCGAACGGCTGATGATCATGGTGCCGGGAGAGACCATCACACTCGCAGACCTCGAGTTTCTGGAGGGCGCGTCGATGGCGGCGGCCGAGCCCGACGGCACACCGCCGCTGACATTGCACGATGCGCGCGAGAGGTTTGAACGCGAGTTCATACTGCGGGCGCTCGCGGCGCAGCAAGGCAACATTTCGCGGACCGCCGAAATTCTTGGCGTCGAGCGGAGCAACCTGTATCGCAAGATGCGGGCGTTTGGAATCGTGCCTGCACGCAAAGAGGAGGAATCGGTCTAGACCGATCTCAATTTATTTTCCAAGATCTGATCCGGACCGAAGCGTTCGAGTTGTAAGTAAAACTCGGCAGCCGAAACTAATGCCGCGGATGGAACCAGGCCGACGATTTCGCTTTCCAGGATCGACACGCCGTAACGCTCTGCCTCGCGCTTGACGATCTCGAACGCCCGGAAGATCGGCGTCTTTTGATAATTGGTCAGGTTCATCGACACTTGCGCGATATTTCGGTCCTCCAGCATGAAGCCGGCCGCCTTGACATAGCGCAGGCCGCCGCTGCTTTGGCGGATCGCGGCAGCGATCTTCTTTGCCACATCCAGCCGATTCGTATTGAGGTTGATGTTGTAGGCAATGAGCGGCATGCGCGCGCCGACCACAGACGCCCCGGCTGAGGAGTGAGGTTCGCGCGGGCCGAAATCTGGACCCCATTCAGGCATCTGCATCTTTGCGGTGAGGCCTTCAAACTCGCCGCGGCGAATGTCCTCGAGATTCTTGCGAAGCGGATTTGCGGATGCTTCCTCATACAGATACACGGGCACACCGAAACGTTCGGCAATTACCGCGCCGACTTCCTTTGCAAGCGCAACGCACTCTTCCATCGTGATCCCTTCAATTGGGACGAATGGCACCACGTCGACTACTCCGAGTCGCGGATGTTCACCTCGATGCGCACGCAAATCGATCGCCGGCAGCGCCGCTTCGAACAACGCCATCGTCGCGCGCTTCACGCCGTCACGATCGCCGACAAACGTGAACACGGAACGGTTATGCGAGGGATCCGACGAATAGTCGAGCAGACGGACTCCCGGTGTCGTGCCGATCGCGGATGCCAGCTGCTCGACGATCTCCGTACGTCGTCCTTCGCTGACGTTCGGAATGACTTCGATGATTTGCATGATGAGAGTTCTACCACCCTTCGACTCGGGCGATCGACGGCTCGCTCAGGGCAGGTTGATGTAAGTGCTTGTTTCTATACACAGTTCGGCTCATAATCGCGTGCGGCTGCGCGTGGACTCGAATTTGTGACCTCCGACCCGTACTCGTCCGCATCACCCGCTCTCGAATCGGAGCACGATCGCGAAGCACGCCTCGAAGAGCTGCTGCTGAGCGGACTCGATCACTACTTCGCCGGACAGCACGAGCTTGCGATCAACGTCTGGACCCGCGCGCTGTTCATCGACCGTGGCCACGCGCGAGCACGCGCGTACATCGAGCGGGCGCGAAGTGCGATCGCCGAGCGGCAACGCGAAGGCGAGGAATTGATTCACTCCGGCGCCGCGGCTTTTCAGCAGGGCGACCCGGATACCGCGAGGCGACTGCTCCGCCTGGCTGTCGAGCACGGCGTCGCGACCGAAGAAGCACTCGCGTTACTGGAGCGGCTCGATCGACTCGAAGCGGCCAGCGTTCCTGATTCGCGGATCCAGCGGCGCGACACGCCGCGAACGACGACGTCGGATGTGGATTCGGCACGATCGGATCGATCGTGGCTTGGCTGGATCGCGACAGGTGTCCTGCTCGGGTTCGCAGCAGCGGTCGTGGTCATCGGAATCTTGTGGAGCCGTGGCGAACTCTGGTTGCCGTTTGAATCCGCCCCTCCGGCCGAATCATCTACTCGCATGCACGAGGAACCGCTTCCAGTCCCCACGGCGTCTGATGTGGCGATCGCACGCGCCCAGGCACAGTACGATCGGGGGCACTTACGCGAGGCGCTGCTTGCGCTCGACGCGATTGGTCCTGGTGATCCGTTGAGCGTCGAAGCCGATCAACTGAAAGCCATCATTCAAAGCAAGCTCCTGGAAGCCGCGCGGATGTCAGCGCCTGCCACAAAAGCCGCGACTGCTGCGCACCGATGAGATGCCCGAAGTGCCAGTACATCAGCTTCGACAACGGCGATCGTTGTCGGAACTGTGGATATGAATTCTCGCTGACCACCACATCGCGCCCGTCCGATCTTCCAATTCAGACCGGCGACGAACCCATCGGACCGCTTGTGGATTTAGCCCTCGAGGTGTCGCCTCCTGCCGGTCGGCGCGAGCCGGCGGCTGTGCCAGATGTCGTAGTGCCGGCGTCGCCGCGCCCTATCACCGGTTCGTTCGATCTTCCGCTCTTCAAGGAACGTCGTACGCCCGAGGATTCGCCGCGCGTCGCGGCTGCCCTGAGCGAGCGTGCGGGCAGGCGAGCCGAAGGGGCGCGCGTACTTTCCGTTCGCCGTGCGACTGCAACACCGCCGCGATCGCCAAGTCGAACGCCTGACGAGCCGGTCCTCGGCTTCGGCTTCGATGATGCGCCGACGGCGACGGCGCGTTTCTCTAGTGCAGTCACGGTAATCGAGGCCGACGGCAAGGATACGCCGGCCGCGAGCGCATCACTCGGACTGCGACTTCTTGCCGGGGTCATCGACGCCCTCATTCTCGGAGCGATCGGTTCGCTCGTCCTGTACCTCACCCTCCGAATCTGCAGTGTGCCGTTGTCGCGGCTCGCCGTCATCCCACCGGTGCCGTTCGTTTCGTTTCTGCTGTTGATTGCTGGTGGATATTTCACTCTCTTTACAGCCGCCGGCGGCCAGACGATCGGAAAGATGGCGGTCGGGATCAAGGTCGTCCCGATGGACGAACGACAGGGGCGGGTGCCTCTCGGAAATTCAATGTTGCGAGCGGCGGCCTACGCGATCTCGGCGTTGCCGGCCGGTCTCGGCTTTTTCCCAGCCCTGGTCGCCGCCGACAGGCGCGCCATCCACGATCGGCTCGCCGACACTCGCGTCGTCAAAGCGTGACTCGACTCGCGGTATTCGTCGCCACGGTTGGATACTGTGGGTATTCTCCTTTTGCGCCGGGAACGGTCGGATCCGCCGCTGGTCTCATCGTTTATCTGCTCGTTTGGTGGACCCACTCGCCGCTTCTCGAGATCGCGCTGATCCTAGGACTCTTTGCGGCGGGCGTGTGGGCGGGCACAACCGCCGAACAGTATTTCGGCGGCATCGATCCAGGGCCGGTGGTGATTGACGAAGTCGTCGGAATGCTGATCACCCTCGCGTTTATTCCAGTCGGATGGTCTGGCGCATTGACAGGGTTCCTGCTGTTTCGCATCTTTGATGTCATCAAGCCATTTCCGGCTGGAAGGTTCGAGCAACTGCACGGCGGTCTCGGCGTGATGGCTGATGATGCGATGGCGGCTGTCTACGCGAACCTGTCGCTGCGCCTTGTGATGTGGCTTGTTCCTGCATGGATCCTGTGACACCTCGAGCACTGGCGACCGCCGAAATCATCGCAGTCGGCACCGAGATGCTGGGTGTCACGCGGCTCGATACCAATTCGCTGTTTCTTGCCGGACGCCTGGGGGATCTCGGCATCGACCTCCGGGCCAAGAGCGTCGTCGCTGACGACCGGGACCGGCTCCGTGGCGTGTTTCTTGGCGCGATGTCACGGGCGGATCTGGTGATCCTGACGGGAGGTCTGGGCCCGACTGATGACGACTTGACGCGGGAGGTGGTCGCAAATGCGCTCGACCGTCCTCTGTCGGAGGATCCGGCGATCGTCGACCACATCAAGGCGAGATTTCAGCGCCGCGGTCTTCAGATGCCGGAAGTGAATAGACGTCAGGCGATGGTGCCTGCCGGAGGCATCGTGCTCGAGAATCCGAATGGAACGGCTCCAGGCCTGATGATCGAGCACGGCCAACAGCTCGTCGTTCTACTGCCCGGTCCGCCGCGCGAGCTCAAACCGATGTTCGATCGGTTGTGTCGTTCGTCGCTCGCCCAACGAACGGGCGGCTGGCGGATCTACCGCGAAGTCATGTTCATCGCGGGTCGCGGCGAGTCTCACGTCGAAGAGGTCGCGCAGCCAATCTATTCGCGATGGACGAAGGAAGCGCCTCCGATCGAGACGACCATTCTCGCCGTTCCAGGACAAGTTGAATTGCATCTCGCGTTCCGCACCACGGAGTCTCGTGACGGAGCCGAGAGGATTCGCGCGGCGCGCGACGAATTGATGGCGGCGCTGAAAAACGACGTCTTCAGCGTCGACGGGCGATCGATGGAAGAAGTAGTCGGCGCTCTGCTACGAGAGCGCGGTTTGACGATCAGTGCCGCCGAATCGTGCACCGGTGGTCTGCTTTTGACGCGACTCACGGACGTTCCTGGGAGCTCCGACTATGTCCTCGGCGGCGCCGTTACCTATAGCAATTCATTGAAAAGTATTTTCGCGGATGTGCCGGCAGCATTGATCGCGCAGTACGGCGCCGTCAGTGAACCGGTTGCGGTTGCGCTGGCCGATGGCGTCCGCGCCCGCACCGGTGCGTCCCTTGGCATCGGGATCACCGGCATCGCCGGACCTGGCGGCGGAACGCCGGAAAAGCCGGTCGGCACCGTCGCGATTGCATTGACTGGCAATCAACATCCTGCCCGCGTCCGGACGGTGTCATTGATCGGCGGACGGCAGATGGTTCGCTTTCAGGCGACCCAGACTGCGCTCGACATGGTGAGAAGGCAGTTGCTGGAATGCTGAAAATGCTGATTTACGATTGCTGAATGCTGATTGAGCGCACAATCAATCAGCAATCAGAATTCAGCAATCAGCAATTTCACCATCCACCCATGCGTTTATTCGTCGGCGTCGAGCTTGACGATCGCGTCAAGGAAGCGGCCGCGGCGATAGGCGACTCGGTGCGGCGCGAGCTCGGTCAGCGCGTCGACGCGCGGTGGGTTCCGGCCGACAACCTTCACATCACATTGTGGTTTCTCGGCGAGGTGGATGAATCGCGCGTGGAATCCACGATGGCCGCAGTAAACCGTCCCTTTGATGAAGCAGCATTCGACGTTGACATCTCCGGGCTCGGCGCGTTTCCGCCCTCGGGACCGCCTCGCGTATTGTGGCTCGGTGTGAGTGCGGGCGGAGATTCGCTGGCGCGAGTGCATGCCGAACTGACTACGCGATTAGAGCCGTGTGGTTATGAGCCGGAGCGGCGCGCGTACTCGGCGCACCTCACGATTGCTCGCGTGAAGAATGTCTCGCGAGGTGTCGCCGCGCGGGAAATTCGCTCGATGCTACAAGGCCACCACCCCGCGCACGCGGGCAGCTGCCGGATCGAGGCTGTGACTGTCTTTCGCAGCCGTGTCTCGTCGAAAGGGGCCACCTACGAGGTGCTTCAGCGAGTACGATTAAAGTAGGTCGCGATGCTTTCTGTTCTGTTTGGCTACCTCGCGGGTTCGGTCCCGTTTGCGTTCCTGCTGGCACGCCGCGCTGGGATCGATGTGCGCGTCGCCGGCAGCGGAAACGTCGGCGCGGCCAACGTGCTTCGAACAACTGGCGCTTGGCGGGCGGTGGCGGTGATGGGGCTGGACGTCGCCAAAGGAGCCGCCGCGGTGGTCGTCGCGAACCTTCTGGCCGGCGGCGTGTGGATTGCTGCGCTCACCGGCGTCGCCGCGATTGTCGGACACATCTATCCTGTGTGGCTCAGATTTCACGGCGGAAAAGGTGTTGCAGTCGCCGCAGGAGTGTTCAGCGTGCTTTCTCCAATCGCGACAGGTATCGCCGCGACATTGTTTCTCATCATCGTCTGGTTGACGCGATACGTTTCGCTCGGTTCGATCGCCGCAACGCTCGCGCTGCCGCCCGTCGCGTGGTGGGCCGGCGCTCCGCGTGCCGTCGTGTTCACCGCCGCCGGATCTGGAGCGTTGATCCTGTTTCGACATCGCGCGAACCTCCGCCGCCTGCGCCGCGGAACCGAGCGCCGAATGGGATCCGCGGCATGAGCCGCATTGCCGTACTCGGCGCAGGGAGTTGGGGAACGGCTCTCGCGATCCACCTGGCGCGTGCTGGACGGCCCGTGCGGTTGTGGGCGCGTGACGAGGCACTCGCTCAGGAAATGGCGGCGACTCGCAACAATCCGCGATATCTCTGCGGCATCTCGCTTCCGCCCGACGTCGAGCCGACGTCTCGCCTGGACCTGGCTGTCGATCAGGCTCAGTTTGTTGTCGTCGCGGTCCCTTCTCACGGATTGAGATCTGTCGTTCGTTTGGCCGCCGCTTCGATTTCGCCGCAAACCATCGTCGTGAGCGCGACGAAAGGATTGGAGACGGACTCGCTCCGGCGCATGTCTCAAGTCATTGAAGAAGAGACCATCGCACGCTTTCCCATTGTTGTGCTGTCGGGACCGAGCTTTGCTGCCGAGGTTGCGTCGGGACTACCTGCCGCAGTACTCGCCGCGTCGTCTGATCAGCCGGCGGCAGCGAAAGTGCAGGAACACTTCAGAAGCCGGGCCCTTCGTCTGTATGCGAGTGACGACGTGGCCGGCGTCGAGATCGGCGGCGCATTGAAAAACGTGATTGCCATCGCAGCGGGCGTGGTTGAGGGATTGGGGCTTGGTCATAATGCGATGGCGGCGCTGATTACCCGTGGTCTTGCGGAGATTTCGAGATTGTCGTGTGCGGAAGGCGGGCGGCGCGACACGCTCGCTGGTCTGAGCGGTCTCGGCGATCTCGTCGTCACATGCACGGGAGACTTGAGCCGTAATCGTCACGTCGGTCTCGAACTCGGGCGAGGCCGGCCGCTTTCGGAGATCCTGGACCAGATGCACATGGTCGCCGAAGGTGTGCGTACTACCGGCGCCGCAGTGGCGCTAGGTGCGAGGCACGGCCTCGAGCTTCCGATCACTGCTCAGATGGCCGCGGTGCTCGATGGACGAACGTCACCGCTCGAAGCGGTCGAGACTTTGATGGGACGGCGACAAAGGGCGGAAGTGGAATGATCAATGTTCAATGCGCAATGTTCAATGTGAGTAGCTGGAAGCTGGGAACTGGAAACTGGAAACTGATTCATGGGTTTCTTCGACAAAATTAAACAGTCGCTCACGCGGACGAAGGAACAGTTCGTCGAGCGTTTTGAAGAAGTTGTTAGACGAGCGGACGAACCGGCGAGACGAACGCAGCCCATCGATGTCGAGACGATAGATGCGTTGGAAGAGGCGCTCATTTCCGCCGACGTCGGCGTCGCCGCGACAGAGCAGATCGTCCAGGCGGTGAAACAGAAACGCGGAGGCGGAAACTCGCTCCGCGGTCTGGTGAAGGAAGAAATCCGCGGAATCCTTCGTGGCGCGAATCCTCCGGCCGTCAATGGGCAGCGTCCCCATGTTGTCCTCATCGTCGGTGTCAATGGCACGGGCAAAACCACGACGGTCGGAAAGCTCGCACGTTTCATCAAGGATTCGGGAGAGAGTCCTTTGATCTGTGCCGCGGACACGTTCAGGGCCGCCGCCGTCGAGCAGCTCGAGATCTGGGCGAAGCGTGCGGGCGTCGACATCATCAGGGCACGGACCGGCGCCGATCCGGCTGCTGTCGTTTACGACGCGATCGCGGCGGGGAAGTCGCGCCAACGTGATGTCGTGCTGGTGGATACCGCAGGACGCCTGCATACGCGGACGAATCTGATGAACGAACTCGAAAAGATTCGCCGCGTCGCCGCGCGCGAGGTGGAAGGCGCGCCGCACGAGGTCCTCCTGGTTCTCGACGCGACCGTCGGCCAGAATGGTCTGGCGCAGGCGCGCGAGTTCATGAACGTCGCGGGCGTGAACGGGATCGTCCTGACAAAACTGGACGGCACAGCAAAGGGCGGCATCGCCGTCGCCATCGCGCACGATCTCAAGCTCCCGATTCGCTACGTCGGCGTCGGTGAAGCCATCGATGATCTGGTTCCGTTCTCGCCGGATGAGTACGTCGACGCGTTGTTCGAAGAGAAGTGGTAGTCAGTTTCCATTTCCCAGTTTCCAGCTTCCAGTTACTGATTGGACGGAAGGGTTCGAAACTGGTAACTGGAGACTGGTAACTGGAAACTAGTTCTTTCAGTGCTCACTGACACCGAATACATGGCGCGCGCGCTGGCAATTGCGGAGCGTGGCCGCGGCCGGACCAGTCCGAACCCGATGGTTGGCGCAGTCGTCGTTGACCGCGAAGGAGTGGTGGTCGGGCGCGGATCGCACGAGTTTGCGGGCGGACCGCACGCCGAAGTTCACGCACTTCGAGATGCCGGCGCGCGCGCGCGCGGCGCAACGTTGTATTGCACACTCGAACCGTGCAGCCATGTTGGCCGGACCGGTGCATGCGCGCCTGTCGTTGCTAACGCCGGTCTGACGCGAGTTGTCATCGCAACTGCCGATCCCAATCCGCTCGTGAACGGAGGTGGCCTCGAGATCCTTCGTAGTCGCGGCATTTCGGTCACCTCCGGCGTTCTGGACGAAGAGGCGCGGACGCTCAATGCACCGTTTTTCACGGTCATGACGCGCCGTCGACCGTTCGTGACGATGAAAGTCGCCTTGAGCGCCGATCGTCGGATTGCCATTCGGCGGGGCGTTCGGACTCCACTCACGGGTCCGGCGGCAGCCCGCCTGATTCATCGCGATCGCGCCGAAGTCGATGCGATTGCAGTGGGATCCGGCACTGTCCTTGCCGATGATCCAAGTTTGACCGCTCGCGGCGCCTACCGGTATCGGCCCCTGGTGCGTGTCGTTTTCGACTCGCGCCTGCGCACCCCACCGACCGCGCGGCTGCTCTCGACGCTCGCTGCCGGCCCCGTCATAATTGTTACAACCCGGTCGACTGTCGCGGCGTGGCGAGAACGAGCCGAATTGCTCAGGGCGGCCGGGGCGGACATCCTCGAACTTGAAGGCGGTGCCACGCTGCGAGAAGCGCTGGAACGACTGGCTGCGAGCGGCGTGTCATCGATAATCATCGAAGGAGGCGTCACGATTCATCGCGCATTCTGGGACGCGGCCCTCGTGGATCGCGTCCAGATGTACATGACGCCCCATGTGTTGGGCCCCGATGGACTCGGCTGGTTACCGCTGCCGTTGGCACGGATCGGCCCGGTGACCGAGCGACAGCTTGGGGCCGATAGGTTGGTTGAGGCGAATGTTCACCGGATTGATTGAAGCGATCGGTGAGGTGGCGGAGATGAAGCCAACGCCGTCTGGTTTCCGCCTGCGTCTGACGACGCCGATCGCGCCGGAAATCGCGCCGGGCGACAGTATCTCGGTGAACGGCGTCTGTTTGACGGCAGTGTCGTCGGACGCCGCCGCCATTCACGCGGACATTTCCCCTGAGACGGCCCGCGTCACCGCGCTCGGATCGCTTCGCCGGGGTGCGCTCGTGAACCTCGAACGGCCGTTGCGCGCCGATGCGCGTCTCGGCGGTCATTTTGTGCAGGGACACGTTGACGCAACGGGGACGATCGAAGAGATGCGGCCTGACGGCGACTCGTTCTGGTTGACGGTTCGGTATCCGGCGCTTCTTGCACCGTATATCGTCCGGAAGGGATCGATTGCGGTCAACGGGATTAGCCTGACGGTGGCCGGCCTGGACGACCGGCGCTTCGACGTTCAGATTATTCCGTATACGTGGGAGCATACGAATCTGCATCTCGCCAAGGCCGGAGATCCGGTGAATCTGGAATGCGACATCCTCGGCAAGTACGTCGTGCGCGTCGCAGAACTCGCCGGCATGTCGACAGTTCCGAAGCGCGATCAGTGAAGTGAATTCTCATGGCCAAGACAACTCGAAAGAAGAAATCACCGTTTGCCCCCATCGAGGACGCAATCGACGCCTTCCGTGCGGGAAAAATGATCATCGTCGTCGACGACGAGGATCGCGAGAACGAAGGCGATCTCACGATCGCGGCGGAGAGGGTCACGCCGGACACGATCAATTTCATGGCGCGACATGGCTGCGGGTTGATCTGCGTCGCCATGACCGAGGACCGACTCGCAGAACTCGACCTGCCGCAAATGGTCGGGCAGAACACCGCGCGTCTTGGCACCGCGTTCTGTGTCTCAATCGATGCGAAAGGGGTCACGAGTACGGGAGTATCCGCGAGCGATCGCGCGGCAACGGTTCTGGCAATGATCGATCGACGAACGCGCCCCTCGGATCTCGTGCGACCGGGCCACATGTTTCCGTTGAAAGCCCGCAACGGCGGCGTGCTCGTCCGCGCCGGTCAGACCGAGGCTGCCGTCGATCTCGCTCGCATTGCGGGGTTGTATCCGGCGGGAGTCATTTGCGAAATCATGAATCCAGACGGGACGATGTCGCGCGTGCCGGAACTGACCAAGTTCGCGAAACGGCACAAGCTGCTGATGATTACCGTCGCCGACTTGATTCAGTACCGGCTTCGGACGGAAGCGCTGGTTCAGCGCGTCGCCACCGCGGCGCTCCCTACCGAGCACGGCGACTTTCGCGTCTACGCGTTCGAGAGCACGATCGATCGTGAAACGCACGTGGCGCTCGTGAAAGGGGAGATTGGCGACGGTGAGAATGTGCTCGTCCGGGTCCACTCACGATGCCTGACGGGTGACGTGTTCCACTCCGCGCGATGCGATTGCGGGCCGCAGCTCGATGCGGCAATGGAACGGATCGGCGCCGAGGGACGCGGCGTGCTGCTCTACCTCAACCAGGAGGGCCGCGGTATCGGCCTCGCAAACAAGATTCGCGCGTACGAATTGCAGGACCAGGGGCTCGACACGGTAGAAGCGAACGAACGTCTCGGGTTCAAAGCAGACCAGCGGGACTACGGGATCGGCGTGCAAATCCTGAAGAATCTGGGCGTTCGATCGATGCGTCTCCTCTCCAACAACCCGCGCAAACTGGTGGGCATCGAGGGTTATCAGCTCTCGGTCGCTGAGTGGCTCCCACTGGAAATCCCCGCATCCGAGGCAACCCGTCGTTACCTGACGACGAAGAAGAACAAGCTCGGTCACAAGCTCACGTCTGTTTGACAGTTTCCGGCCGTTCAGTTACGATAAACGTTTGCGTCTGAAGCGGTTAGACGCGCGAACGCGTAGTGTTCGCCCCTGAGCCTCCGTGCGTGTTGGAGGCGGCAAGCAAGGGCCCGCGCGGACTGTCGGGTCACTCACACATGTTTGAATCGCTTAGCGACCGCCTGCAGGGAGTATTTCGCTCGCTTCGCGGCGAAGTAAGGCTGACGGAAGCGACCGTCGAGGCTGCGCTGCGTGAGATCCGCATGGCGCTGCTCGAGGCGGACGTCAACTTCAAGGTCGTCAAGGCGTTCATCGATCGGGTTCGCGACCGCGCCGTTGACCAGGAGGTTCTCAAGAGCCTCACGCCGGCGCAACAGGTCGTTCGAATCGTGCGTGACGAGATGCTCGCGCTCTTCGGCGATACGACCGGCGGGTTACCGCCATCGCAGGCGCATCCGCGCGTCATCCTGCTTCTGGGATTGCAGGGTTCAGGCAAGACGACGACGGCAGGAAAGCTCGGACGCTGGCTGACCAAGCAAGGAAAGCACCCGATCCTGGTCTCAACAGACGTTCGCCGCCCGGCCGCGATCGAACAGCTCAATGTCGTCGGCAAGCAGGCCGGAGTGCGCGTTCACGATCCGGCGGGCGATCTCGATCCAGTGCGACGCGCGACCGGCGCGATGACCGAGGCCAGAAACAGCGGCTTCGATACCGTGATCGTCGACACCGCGGGCCGTCTGCACATCGACGACGACCTCATGAACGAGCTGCAGGCGATTCAGCACGCGGTCGAGTCGACCGATCGTTTGTATGTTGCGGACGCGATGACCGGCCAGGACGCGATCAAGAGCGCGGGCGAGTTCAATCGCCGCATTGGCATCAGCGGCGTCGTGCTCTCGAAAATGGATGGCGACGCGCGCGGCGGCGCCGCGCTCTCCGTCGTCGGCGTCGTCGGCGTGCCAATCGCGTTTGTCGGAAGCGGCGAGCGGTTGCAGGATCTCGAGCCGTTTCATCCCGACCGCGTCGTCTCCCGCGTTCTCGGCATGGGCGATGTGCTCTCGCTCATCGAGAAGGCGGAAGAGGCGGTGTCGCTCGAAGACGCGGAAAAGCTCGAGCAGAAGATTCGCCTCGATGATTTCACGCTCGAGGACTTCCGCGATCAGTTGAGAACCATCAAGAAGATGGGACCGCTCGAGCAGATCATCGGCATGCTACCCGGAATGGGTGCGATGAAAGAACTCGCGGCGAACCGCGAGAAGGTCGACGACAAGCAGTTGAATCGGGTGGAAGCCATTATCAATTCGATGACGCCGAAGGAACGGCGCAATCATCAGTTGATCAATGGCAGCCGGCGCAAGCGGATCGCGAAGGGCAGCGCAACGTCGGTTGAAGAAGTGAATCGCCTGTTGAAGCAGTTCGTGCAAATGAAGAAGATGCTCAAGGCGATGGGCGGCATGGCCGGGCTGGGGAAGAAAAAGGGCGGCCTCGGCAAGATGAAATCGTTGATGAATAGGTGAGTATCAGTTGCCAGTTTCCAGTTGCCAGTTTCCCGACTGGCGGCGGGTTACTGGGAACTGGGAACTGGTAACTGGAGCGAGGAAGAATGTTAGCGATTCGTTTGAGACGTACGGGTTCGAAGAAGCGCCCCTTCTTTCGTGTGGTCGTGACCGATTCGCGCGCGGCGCGCGACAGCAGTTTCGTGGAAGTGCTCGGGCACTACAATCCGCGCACGAAACCGGAGACGCTCGATCTGAAGCGGGATCGACTGGATTACTGGCTCAAGGCGGGCGCGGTTCCTTCCGACACCGTGCGAACGCTTGTGGCCCGAATGCCTGCCGTCGACACGTCGGCGACAGCGACGACACAGCCTGCGTCGTGAGCCGCTGCCGGGACGTCGTCGAGGTGATCGCGCGGGCGCTGGCCGATAAGCCCGATGCCGTTCGTGTCACCGAGCGGCAGCATCGCGGACAGACGCTCGTCGAGCTGTTCATGGCGCCGGGCGATCTCGGTCGCGTGATCGGCCGGCAGGGCCGCACCGCCGCGGCGATGCGCACGCTGGTGAACGCGACCGCGGACCTGGAAGGAACGAAGGCGACTCTGGAGTTCCGCGACGAGCAGTAGAAAGGCGCGCCACAGGGTGATGTGTGGATCCTGAATCGCGCGAGCCGGCGGCGGACGGCCTGCTACTCGTCGGTCGCATAGCGCGTGCGCACGGGATCCGCGGTCATGTGATCGTCAATCCTGAAACGGACTTCATGGAGGACCGTTTCCGGACGGGACAGGTGATGCTGGTTGGTCCCGCGGATCGAGCGCGAGCGTGCGAGATTCTCGAGAGCCGGATTCACCAGGGCCGTCCAGTCGTCCGATTCGCGGGAATCGAGACGATGAATGACGCCGAAACTTTGGCGGGCACGAGTTTGTGGCTTCGTGAAATCGACCTGGAGCCCTTGCCCGCGGGCACTTTTTATCGGCACGATCTCGTCGGGTGCGACGTCATCGATACGCACGGGACGAGGGTCGGAAGGGTAACCAGTGTCGAGGGGTCGCTCGACCGGAGCTACCTCGTGGTTGAGGAGCACACACTGATTCCGCTCGTCGGCGACATCTGTGTTGCGGTCGACATTGCAGCGCGCCGCGTGACGATCGATCCCCCGGAAGGATTGATCGAGTTGAACCGGCCGTCGGGACGGCCGCGGTGAAGATCGACATCGTCACGATCTTCCCGAAAATGATCGAGAGCGCGCTGGTGGAGGGTGTCGTCGGTCGCGCCGTCGCAGGCGGCGTCCTCGATGTGCGGGTCCACGATCTGCGCGACTACGCCACGGATCGTCATCGTGTCGTCGACGACCTGCCGTTCGGTGGCGGACCCGGCATGGTGCTCAAGCCGGAGCCGCTGTTTGGAGCGGTTGAGGCCATTCGCGCGGCGCGAGGCACGCCCGCGGCGGTGATCCTGACGTCGCCGGAGGGGCAGCGATTCACGCATGCGGCCGCCGAGCGATTGAAGGCACTCGATCACATCGTGATCCTGTGCGGACGATACGAAGGGGTCGACGAGCGTGTCCGGACAGGCCTTGCGACCGAGGCATTGTCAATCGGCGACTACGTGCTTTCGGGCGGTGAGCTGGCGGCGCTGGTAATCGTCGATTCGGTGGGACGGCTCGTGCCCGGCGTGGTGGGAGACGAGGCGTCGGTTGCCCGCGATACGTTTGCGGCCGGGTTGCTGGATTATCCGCAGTACACGCGTCCTGCGGAATTCCGGGGTATGCGCGTGCCGCCGGTGCTGCTTTCGGGGCATCATGCCGAGATCGAGCGATGGCGCCGGCGTGAGGCGCTCGCGCGAACGCTGACAGAACGTCCAGAGATGTTGGAAAATGCACCGCTGGACGCGGCAGATCAGGCGCTGTTAAAGGAACTCAAGCGCGAACAAGCCAATCGCGGTTAAGAGTCGTGCTGCTCTGTGAATGCTGTCAGCGCGAGTGGCGCGGAGCGAGCGGCGGAGAGCGAGCGTAGCGCAGCGAGCTAGGCGGGGTGCAGGGGACCCCGCCGATTCAAAAGGAGATAGAGAAATGAGTGCCGTAGAGACCGTCGAGCGCGGGAATATGGTGAAGCGCCCGGCGATCAAGCCGGGAGACACCGTTCGCGTCCACGTCAAGGTTCGTGAAGGTGACAAGGAACGCATTCAGGTGTTCGAGGGCATGGTGATCGGGATGCACCGCGGCGGCGCGCGCGCGACGTTCACGGTGCGCAAGGTCTCCTTCGGGCAGGGCGTCGAACGCATCTTTCCGCTGCATTCGCCGATCATCGACAAGATCGACGTGGTGCGGACCGCGCGTGTCCGTCGCGCCAAGCTCTATTTCCTGCGCGAACTCAAGGGCAAGGCGGCGCGCATGAAGGACGCGGCGAAGAAGCAAACCGTCTGATCGCCGGGCCACCGACCCGTGGTCAAAGTCCGCGCATTCAGAACGCTCGAAAACACGATCCGGCGGCTGGGGTTCAACCTGGTCGCCGGCGTCGACGAGGTCGGGCGGGGCTGCCTGGCCGGTCCGGTCGTCGCCGCGGCGGTCGTGCTCGATCCGCATCGATACATCCCGCGCATCTGCGATTCGAAGACGGTGACGGCGCTCGAACGCGCGCGTCTCTACGAGAAGATCACACGCGGCTCGATTTCGTGGGGCGTGGCGGCGGCGGATCCCACCGAGATCGATACGATCAACATTCACCAGGCGTCGCTGCGCGCCATGCAGCGCGCCATCCTCAGTCTCGTTCCGCTTCCAGACTTTGTGCTGGTCGACGCATTTCATGTGCCCGACCTGCTGATGGCGCAGCGTCCGGTCGTGCATGGCGACGCGCGATGCACGGCGATAGCGGCGGCGTCGATCGTCGCCAAGGTCACGCGCGACCGGATCATGCTGGAGTTGCACAGTCGCGATCCGCGTTACGGCTTCGATCGGCATAAGGGATACGCCACGCGCGATCACCTGGATGCTGTTTCGCGTTTCGGGTACTCGGAAGTGCATCGTCGCTCGTTCCGGCCGCCCACGCTGTTTGATAGGATGGACGCGTAAACCCCGCACACGCCTGGCGGCTGGTGGAGTGATCGTTTGGCACTTGACCGGGAAGACACGCTAAAAAAAGCGGAGAAGCTGCTTCGACAAGGAAAAGTCGAGGCGGCCATTGCCGAGTACGTGCGCGTGACGCAAGATCAGCCGCGCGACTGGAACACGGCGAACACGCTCGGCGACCTCTACGTTCGCGCCAACCAGCCGGCGAAAGCCGTCGACCAGTACGCGCGCATCGCGGAGCATTTCGTCCAGGACGGCTTCTATCCGAAGGCCGCGGCTCTCTACAAAAAAATCCTCAAGATTTCTCCGAACGACGAGCAGGCGCAGTTGTATCTTGCGGAGATCTCCGCCAAGCAGGGACTTCTCGTCGATGCCAAGTCGTACTTCAACGCGGTCGCCGCCCGTCGGCGGGCACGGGGCGATCGCAAGGGAGCTGACGAAATCGTCGTGCGGCTTGGCACGCTCGATTCCTCCGATATCGAAGCACGGATTGCCGGCGCGCGCGTTCTGGCGCTCGGTGGCGACGAGAAACGCGCGGCCACCTTATTTCGCGATCTGCATGCCGATCTCATCGAGAAGGATCGCGAAAACGATGCGATGGCGGTGCTGCGCGAGGCCGTGCGACTCAATCCGGCCGATCTGGAAGGGCGGAGCATTCTCGCCCGGAGCGCATTGGCTGCGGGCGATCTCGAGACGGCGCGCGGCTATCTCGATCGCAAGACGGCCGGTGACGATCCGGGACTGCTGATGGCCCTGGCCGACATCGAGTTACACAGCGGCCATCTCGATCAACTGCGAGAGATTGTACAGAAGCTGTTCTCGGTCAATCGCGAGTCGCGGCAGAACATCATCAATCTCGCCTGGAATGTCTCCGAGTCATCCCCCGATGCCGCGTTCGTGTGTATCGACGCGGCGGTGGATTCGGCAATCCAGGCGCGTGAGTTCGAAGAAGCGGCGTCCCTGCTCCAGGAATTCGTGACCCGCCGGCCGGCGCACATCACCGCGTTGCTCAAGCTGGTCGAAGTCTGCGTGGACGGTGGTCTCGAATCGACCATGTGCGACGCGCAGACGCAGCTCGCGGATGCGTATCTGGCGGCAGGCCAGGCGGCCGAAGCGCGCGCGATCGCGGAGGATCTCGTCGCCCGCGAGCCGTGGGAAGGCGCACACATCGATCGCTTCAGGCGCGCGCTCGTGATGCTGCGCGTTTCTGAGCCTGACACCGTCATCGCGGACCGTTTGAGCGGGGCGACGCCGTTCGTCGCGAGGGATCATTTCGCCGGCGCCGTGGAGGCGCCGGCAACCCCGCCTGAACCGCTGCCTGAGTCGTCTCCGACGATCCCGATCCAGGAGACGCGCTCGCAGCAGCCCAGCGCGGCGCCGGCGGCGGCTGTCTCACTCGGTTCGAACAAACCGGTGTCCGGCGAGATTGATTTGTCGCACGCACTCGGCGAGCTGGATGGCGCTGATGAGCGTCCGCCGCAACGACCCGCAAGTCTCGGCGACATCTTCAAGGGAATCCGGAAAGATTCGTCTCAGGCTGATGGTGCCGACCAGTCAGCGCAACACATGAAGCTCGCTCGGACGTACCTCGAAATGGGGATGCTTCAGGAAGCGACGACCTCTCTGAAAACCGCGGCCCGCTCTCCGCGTCGCCGGTTCGAGGCGGCGGCCACGCTCGGACGTTTGTACAGAGAGCACGGCGAGATCACTGACGCGATTGAATGGCTGGAACGAGCCGCGGAGGCGACGGTGCCATCACCGGAAGAGGGACAGGCGCTCTTGTACGATCTTGGTCTCGCGCTGGAGGATGCCGGCGAGACCGCACGGGCTCTCGCGGTATTTCTCGAACTGCAAGCCACCGCCGGCGAGTACCGTGATGTGGCCGGACGAGTCGACCGCCTCGCACGGGTGCAGACCGGAGGCTGATCATCTCGGTCATTTCCCGCGTCCTGTTCGCCGCGTACTTCCTCGAAGCCGGGTTCGTGCTGATCGTCGCTCCCTGGAAGACGGCATTCTGGGATCGCAACTTCTTCGTCGAGCGTTTGCCCTTCCTCGAATCGTTGCTCTCGAGCGTTTTTGTGCGCGGCGCCGTGTCGGGGATCGGCGGCTTGACCACGCTCGCAGGGCTTGCGGAACTCGCAGGATTGTTCGCCGGACAAACCCAGCACGGAAACGAACCGGCGGAAAAATCTCAGTCCTGACAACGGCGAGCGAGCCGCGAGTTAAAGACGTGCAATTCCCCCTCATATGTCTTATTACCCGCGGCGAAGGCAAAGTGCCCGGACTGGTTCGAGAGGCGGCCTCGTCAGGAATCGACCTTGTCCAGATACGCGAGCCGAGGCTTGAGGGCGGGGCTCTGTTGGCCTTCGTACGCGACGCGATTGACGAGACGGTTCACACCTCGTGTCGTGTGCTCGTCAACGATCGATTCGATGTCGCCATCGCAGCGAACGCTGGCGGGGTCCATCTGCGCGGGAATTCGTTCCCGGCCTCGCGAATCAGACCTCTGGCGCCTGCGCGTTTTCTCATCGGTCGATCGGTCCACGATCCGGCGGAGGCCAAGAAGGTCTCGCGGGATGGTGGCTGCGATTACCTGATCTTCGGAACCGTGTTTGAGTCGCGAAATAAACCGGTGGGACATCCCGTGGCCGGGCTGAGTGTGCTGCAGCAGGTGTGTCGCGCCACCGTTCTGCCGGTCATTGCAGTCGGCGGCATTTCGGTTGAAAACGCCGCTGAGGTAGTCGCTGCCGGAGCAAAAGGGATTGCCGGGATCGACCTGTTTCAGGCCTCTATAAGCTCAACCGTCGCGCGGCTGCGCCAGCAATTTGACACCTGATCCGAGGTTGTCTACAGTACTTGAAACCGGCACATCAAGGCGGTCCTTGGGTCATGAACGATTTTGGCGGGAAATTGCGCCTCGCGCGGGAGCAACGAGGGATCTCGCTCCGGCAGATTTCGGCGGCCACCAAGATCTCGATTGCCGCGCTCGAGGCGCTCGAGCGGAACGACGTTTCCAGGCTCCCCGGCGGAATTTTCAGCCGCTCTTTCGTCCGTGCCTACGCGGCCGAAGTAGGACTCGATCCGGACCAAACGGTCCACGATTTCCTCGATCGTTTCCAGGGCAGTCCTTCGACGGTCGTTCCAACTCCTGCCGCTGCGTCCGAGGCAGAATCCGCCTTCGACGCGCAACAGCGTGTCGCAGCCCTCGTCCTGAAAGTTCTGGTCGTGACCATTCCCCTGGTCGTGTTGATTCTTTACTTCACGATGCGAGTGCGAACGCCGGCGTCCGTCGCGACTCCGCCGCCATCAACGCCACCTGCTGCGGCGAACGCGCCGACGGCACCGCCGCCTTCATCTTCCGCCGTGACGCAAGCTCCGGCCGCGGTCGCGACCACCGGCGCCGCGCGTCCAGCGGGTGTCGACAACGGGCTCGCGTTTGAGATTGCAACAACCGGCGATTGCTGGGTCAAAATCACCGCGGACGGCAAGGTGACCATCGCGCGCCTGATGCATGCCGGCGACAAGGAAAAACTGGAGGTGCGCGCGAAAGCTGTCATCCTGGTCGGCGACGCAGGGGCATTTACATTTTCGATCAACGGGCGTCCGGCCAAATCACTCGGGCCCGCCGGATCGGTCAAGACTGCGATCATCACGAAGGACACGCTCGCCTCGTACGTTCAATAACATTCAATGGATCCCGGTATCCGTTCCCCTCTCATAGACTTGTTCCGTCGAGGAGAAGCGGCACGCGACGTTCGTCTGCTCGCGGCGAAAGGGGCGCTCGCGCCGCGCGAGATCGATCAGCTGGCGCTTCTGGTCATCCTTTCTGACGACGCGGATCCGGAAATCGCGGGAGCCGCCAACGCGACGCTCGACATGCTGCCGGTGGATCCGCTTCGCGTATTTCTGGCCCGGGCCGACGTACCAGCGGAAATGCGAAATTTCTTTGCTGCGCGCGGGGGCATCGTGCCGGCATCCCGAGCTGCCGGTAACGGCGACGAGGCACGTGCTGGCGACGAGGACGACGAAGACGCAGAAGACGATCCAAAGGTGCTGGCATCGATGCCGATCGTGGAGCGCATGAAGCTGGCGATGAAGGGCACGCGCTCGCAGCGCGCGCAGCTCATTCGCGATTCGAACAAGCTAGTTGCCGCCGCCGTTCTCAGCAGTCCGAAGCTGACGGAAACCGAGGTGGAGGCGTTCGCGAAAATGGCGAACGTGTCGGAGGAAGTGCTGCGGGCAATTTCAATCAATCGGACATGGATGAAAAACTACGGGGTTGTCGCGGGTTTGACCCGCAATCCCAAGACGCCGCCCGGCATCTCCATGCATCTTGTGCAGCGGCTGAACGAAAAGGATTTGAAGATGCTGACCACAGATCGGAACGTTCCGGAAGCCGTCCGGCTGGCGGCCCGCAAGTTCATGAGGAAGGGACCAAAGGAAGTCTAGTTCCCTTCGTTCTTTCTGCGCGCCGTCTTGAACTCCTTACGCATCTCCGCGAGCCCCTGCATGAACACGGTTGCCCGGGGTCGGTCCGATTCGGGCATCGCTTTGAGCAGATCAATCGCCCGATCGAAGTCTCGATCGATCGTAGCTCTCGTCGTTTTGAAGTAGAGTCGCCTGATCTCTTCGAGGGCGTTGCCAGACATGGGGTTTAGACGCTCAGCTGCGATGGCGCCGCAACATCGAACGAAACCCATCGAGCGAGCGCGTGTTCACCACGTCGTCGGGCTGCAGCCAGGCGCGGCGTGCCACCGATACGCCCCAACGCAAGCCGCCAAGCGCGGCCGGCGAATGCGCGTCGGAGTCGATGATGATCTTGACGCCGCGATCGTGGGCCGCACGCGCGTGGACGTCGTCCAGGTCCAGCCGATCGATCTGACTGTTGATCTCGATGGCCACACCAGCCGCTGCCGCCGCGGCAAAGACGCGGTCGGTATCGAATCGGTATGGTTCGCGCTTGAGGATTAGTCGCCCAGTTGGATGGGCCAGAACGTCCACCCACGGACACGACAGCGCGCGCAGGAGACGATCCGTCATGCGATCCGGCTCCAATCCGAAAGCAGAGTGCACGGATGCGATGACGATGTCGAGCTGTGCGAGACAGTCGTCGGCGAGATCCATCGAGCCGTCGGGCCGGATATCGCATTCGATCCCGGCGAGCACCGTAATACCGTCGAGACGCTCGTTCAACTGCCGGATGGAGCGGGCATGATCAAGCGCGCCGATCTCGTCGAGCCCGTTGGCCATCGCAACCGCTCGACTGTGGTCCGTGATCGCGATGTACTCGAGCCCGGATGCCATCGCCGTCCGGGCCATCGTTTCCGCGTCAGCGCGACCGTCGGTCCTCGTCGTGTGCATGTGGAGGTCGCCGCGCAGATCCTGGAGACTCACCAGACGCGGGAGTGCGCGCTGCCCCGCCGCGGCGATCTCGCCGCGGTTTTCGCGAAGCTCCGGCGGAATAAACGCGAGATCGAGTGCCTCGTAGATCCCTTCCTCAGTTTCGCCCGCGATCTTCGCGTCATCGTCGACGCGAAACAATCCGTACTCGTTCAGTTTGAGACCTCGCTGGATCGCGCGGTCCCGCAGGGCAATATTGTGTGCTTTTGATCCCGTGAAGTACTGCTGCGCCGCTCCAAGGCTGTCGGCTGGTACCAGCCGCAGGTCTGCTTGAAATCCGTCCCAGAGAAGGATGCTCGATTTGGTTTCGCCGCGCGCGAGCACGCGCTGAACCATTTTGTACCCGGTGAACGTGTCCATGAGTGACGATGGCGCGCCGGCGGCGAGGATATCGAGGTCGCCGCACGTTTCACATCCGCGCCGGAGACTGCCAACGATGGAGATATCTGCCTGCGGCGCATGCGACCGCAACTCCGCCAGCAGGGCGGCGGCGCTGTCGTAGGCCTCCGCCATCAGCCGTCGCCCTGTGAAGCGCTGCCGTTCTTCAAGCGCTTTCAGGATCAAGGCCTCTTTCTTGGCGCCCATGCCTTTGAGCTCGCGGATACGACCGTCGCGCGCGGCGTGTTCTAGATCGTCAAGTGATTTGATATCGAGGCTGCGGTAAAGCAGCGCGACCGTCTTCGGGCCGACACCCTGCAGCCGAAGCAGATCGAGCACGGTTGGGGGGAATTCCTGCAGCAGTTCCTGATGGTACTGGCATGTGCCCGTCTCGATCAGCTCGCCAATCTTGCCAGCGAGATCCTTTCCGACGGCAGGCAAGGCGAGGCGATCGGCGGCCGACAAAGCCGAGACCGGTTCGCCGAGATGTGAAATGGTATCCGCGGCGTTACGATACGCGCGGATCTTGAACGGGTTCTCGTTCTTGATCTCGAGTAGATCGCCGATTTCGGTCAGTACGCGGGCGATCGCAAGGTTGTCCACGTCGTTTGCGCCGTCAATTATAGGTGCTGACTTGAGTCAACGGAGTCACACGTACGTGCGGAGACTCCTCACAGAGGTAACGGAGGAAACAGAAAAAAATATGTTTTTTTGGCTCTGTTACCTGTGCTTCCTCTGCGGTGAGGAATCTCTGCTACCTCCATTCCCTCCGTTCACTCAGGCCGCGGAACACGGCCAAGAATCCGCGGCCTCAATTTATAATTGCCCGGATGTCCATGAGGGATATTCGGCGGCATATCGGACAGCTGGCGATTACAGGTTTCGCGGGGCGATCGATTCCACAGGATCTCCGGCTACTGGCGCGTGACTTCGATCTTGGCGGTGTGATCTTCTTCGGACGCAACGTGGAAGCGCCGGACCAGGTTGCCGAGGTCTCGCGCGATGCGCAGACGCTCGCGTCCGACTTGCCGTTGTGGGTCAGTGTCGACCAGGAAGGCGGGCGGGTCGCACGGCTGAAGAGCCCGTTCACGGTGTGGCCTCCAATGGTGACGCTGGGCCGAAGCGGCGACGAACGTCTGGCGGAGCGGTTCGCGCGCGCGCTTGCCGCGGAGCTGCGCGCTGTCGGCATCTCCCTCGATTTCACGCCCGTGCTCGATATCCTCACCAATCGTGCGAATCCGGTCATTGGCGACCGCGCCCTGGCTGAGCAGGCAGAGGATGTCGCGCGCCTCGGCGCGGCCATCATCCGTACCTTGCAAGCAGAAGGAATTGCGGCCTGTGGCAAACACTTTCCCGGCCACGGCGATACGAGCGTCGATTCGCATCATGAACTGCCTGTCGTGGATCACCCGCCGGACCGTATTGAACGTGTCGAGTTGGTGCCGTTCAGGGCAGCGGTTGCCGCAGATGTCGCTGGCATCATGACCGCGCACATCCTAATCCCTTCACTTGATGACGAACGGCCGGCGACGCTGTCGCCACGCATCATGAGGATGGCCAAGGAGGGTTTGAACTTTCAGGGCGTCGTGTTCACGGACGACCTGGAAATGAAGGCGATCAGCGGGAAGTATGGGTTGGCACAGGCTGCCGTCGCCGCGCTCGCGGCTGGTTGTGATGTGGTTCTTCTCTGCGGTTCCGATCAGGGCGCGCAGGTTGCCGCGCTCGAAGCGGTCATTCATGCGGTGGAGGAGGGTGTGCTGCCGCTGAAGCGTGTCGAGGATGCGCTCGCGCGCCAGCGAAGGGTGAAGGAGCGATTTCTTGCGCCGCCGCGTCCGATGCCACTCAGCGGCGCGGCGTTACGCACCCTGCTTGGTCGCGACGAGCATCAAGCGATCGCTGCCGAAATGGCGAGGTTCGCGTAACGCATGCGTAAGCCACGCGCGCTCCGGCCCGGTGATCGCATTGCTGTTGTCGCGCCCGCCAGCGCGTTTGCGCGCGTCGAGTTCGACGCCGGTGTCGCGGAACTCCGTTCGCTGGGGTTCCATCCCACCTACGAAGAGAGTGTGTTCGAGCGTCGAGCCTATGCCGCCGGGTCAGCGACCACGCGTGCCGCGGCGTTTGCGAGAGCATGGCGTGACCCGAGCATTGCCGCGCTCTTCGCCGTTCGCGGTGGTTACGGCAGCGTGCATCTGCTGCCGCTGCTCGGCGAGTCGCTGCTTCTCGGTGAGCCGAAAGCATTCATCGGCTACAGCGACAACACGTCGTTATTGGCCTGGCTCACGCTCATTGGCGGTATCGTGTCGTTTCATGGTCCGATGCTCGAGGGCCGTCTGGCCCGCGGGGAGGCTGGCTACGATCGCTCGACGTTCATGCGTTGCTTGTGCCGGCCTGAGCCTGCGGACGAGATTTCGCATCCGCAAATCGAGGTTCTGCACTCCGGCGAAGCGGCTGGCATTCTGATTGGCGGAACGTTGACGCAGTTGTGTGCGTCGCTGGGTACTCCGTACGCGTTCGATCCGCCGGCTGGCTGCGTGCTGTTTCTCGACGAAGTCGCGGAACGGCCTTATCGTCTCGATCGGATGCTGACGCAGTTGTACTTGAGCGGCATCCTCTCTCGTGCCTCCGCGCTCGTCTTTGGCGAACTGCCGCGCTGCGATGAGCCGGGCGGCTCTCCGACTGCCCGCGAAGTCGTCGAGGAACTGACGCGAGGATTCCGGGGTCCAATTCTGTACGGGTTGCCGTCAGGTCACACGTCCGGGCCGACGATGACACTTCCTTTTGGTGTTCGGGCGCGTGTCCTGACGACTCCGCGACCGTCGCTCATCATCGAAGAGGCGGCGGTGACCGCGTGAGTACGAAGCGCGTGCATTTGATCGGTGTATGCGGCACTGCAATGGCGACGCTGGCCGCGTTATTGAAAAGTCGCGGCTACGACGTGCGCGGCTCCGATCAAAACGTCTATCCGCCGATGAGTGATTTCCTCGTGGAGCAGGGTATCACCACGTTGCAAGGCTACAGCGCGGATCACATCACCGCCGATCTGGATCTGGTGGTCGTCGGCAATGCCATTTCACGAGGCAACGCCGAGCTCGAAGAGGTCCTGGATCGAAAGATCCGGTACTGCTCGCTGCCGGAAGCCATCCGCGATCACTTCCTGTGGGCATCGCGCTCGATCGTGATCTCCGGCACGCACGGAAAGACGACGACCACCTCGCTCGTCGGCTGGCTTCTGGCGCACGGCGGCGCTGACCCGAGCGTTTTGATCGGGGGAATCGCTGAGAATTTCGAAAGCAGTTATCGCGTCGGCGGCGGCCGTGACTTTGTGATCGAGGGAGATGAGTACGACAGCGCCTTCTTCGATAAGACGGCGAAGTTTTTGAAATACCTGCCGGACATCGTCGTCGTCAATAACATTGAATTCGATCACGCCGACATCTATCCGGATCTCGACGCGATCAAGCTTGCCTTCAAAAGGCTCGTCAACCTCGTGCCCCGACGCGGCCTGCTCGTCCTCGGTGCCGACAATGCTGACGCGCTGGCGCTGAAAGCGAATGCGCGATGTAAGGTCGAGACATTCGGCCTCTCGAACGGTTGCGATTGGCAGGCGCACGATCTGCAGGTCACATCGACGGCGACGCGATTTGGCGTTCGCCGCGCCGGAACGACCGTGGGCACGTTTGAAGTCCCGCTTCTCGGTGCCTACAACGTCAGAAATGCGCTGGCGGCGATTGCGGTCGGTGCCGCCGCCGGGCTGAGTACCGATACGATGGCCGCCGGTTTGCGGGCGTTCAAGGGAGTTCGCCGTCGACTGCAACACCGTGGCACTGCCGCCGGTGTCGCCGTGTACGACGACTTTGCGCACCACCCGACCGCGATTGCCGAGACGCTTCAGGGAGTTCGCTCGGCGTATCCTGATCGCCGCATTTGGGCGATTTTCGAGCCGCGTTCGGCGACCTCCTGTCGCCGCATCTTCCAATCTGATTTCGCGCACGCACTGGCGAAGGCCGATCGCGTGGTGCTGCCGGCGGTGTTTCGCTCGACCCTGGCCGAGAATGAGCGGCTCTCACCCGAGGCGCTCGTTGGTGATTTGAAGGCGGCCGGCGTGGAGGCGCGCTACATCCCCGAAGTCCCGGAGATTGTTCGCACCGTCAGCAAAGAGGCGCGATCCGGTGACCTTGTCATCGTGATGTCGAACGGCGGGTTCGACGACATTCATCACAAGCTTCTGTCGGCGCTCGAGGCGCGTGCGAACTGAGTCAATCGACCCGCTGCGGATCGTGCCGGCCGGCGACTCTGCGTGGCTTGTCGAGTGGCCGGCTCGAATCGATCCAGAGATCAGCGGCCGCGCGGTTGCGTTTGCCGCTGAAGCACGACATCTTCATCCCGCCGTTCGCGATGTCGTCGTTGGTTACTGCTCGGTTACCGTGTACTTCGACCCGCTTGGCGCAGATCGTGACGATTTCGAATCACGACTTCGTCAGCTTGCCTTGAGCGCCCGGCAGGTCGCTGAGACGAGCGGGGCCGAAATAGCCGTCGACGTTTGCTATGGCGGTGAATTCGGACCAGACCTCGCTGACGTCGCCGAACGTGTGGGGGTTAGCGAAGCGGAGGTCATTGCCCTTCACGCTGAGCGCACGTACCGCGTCTACGTTGTCGGGTTCATTCCTGGATTTCCCTACATGGCCAGCGTCGACGAGAAGCTCGCCTTGCCGCGGCGTGCCACTCCGCGAATGCGCGTGCCGGCTGGCTCGGTGGCCATTGCCGCCGGCCAGACCGGGATCTATCCGCGCGAAACTCCTGGCGGATGGCATCTCATCGGTCGTACACACGTCAAGCCGTACGATCGCACACGTGCGAATCCGTTTCTGTTCAAACCCGGCGACCGCGTGCGGTTTCACCCGATCGACCGTTCGCGTTTCGAAGGACAGTCGTGAATGTCGCTGCTGGTGATTCGTCCAGGGATGTTGACGACGGTCCAGGATTTAGGCCGATGGGGATACCAGCACAGCGGTGTGCCAGTCGCGGGACCAATGGATTCGTACTCGCACCGACTAGCGAATCAGATTCTCGGCAACGATCCGGGCGCGGCGGCTTTGGAGGTCACGCTGATTGGTCCGGAACTGGAAGCGTCGAAGCCAACGACGTGCGTCGTGCAGGGCGCTCGATTTGACGCAACTGTCGATGGCAAGTCAGTGGACGTTACACGGCCATTCGTCATTCCTGCAGGGCAGCGACTGAGATTCGGCGCCCGTCAAAGCGGAAGCCGAGCAACTGTTGCGGTGCGGGGCGGGTTCGACCTGCCCAAAGAATTCGACAGTCGGGCAACGAGCCTTGTGAGCGGCATAGGCCCATTCAGCGGGCGGGCTCTGCAAGCAGGGGATGTGCTGCCGGTTGGTACTTCAACCCGACCCGCTCACGTTTCGAACGGTCGCCCGTTGACGATGCCGGAAGGTGGCGCGATTCTGCGAGTGTTGCGAGGTCCTCACGACTCACGCTTCACTCCGGCGGCCATCGAGCAGCTGTTCACTGGCCGGTTCACGATCACACCGCAGTCGAATCGAATGGGATATCGCCTGGACGGCCCGCCGCTCGTTCACTCGAACACAGCGGACATACTTTCTGATGCAACGCCGATTGGATCGCTCCAGGTTCCTTCCTCGGGACAACCCATCCTGCTGATGGCCGATCGTCAGACAACTGGTGGCTATCCCAAGATCGGCACTGTCATTACCGCCGACTTGTCGACGGCGGGGCAGTTAGCGCCGGGGGATTGGATCGAGTTCAGGGAATGTACGCGTGCGGACGCGATCGCGGCGTTGAAAACGCAGGAAGCCGCGCTGATCGGACTCGACGCGTGAGCGACTTTCACGATCGCCTGACCGCCGCGTTCGGGAACGATCGCGTCAGCCGCAATGCGCCTCTCGCGCCGCTGACGACCTTCAAGGTGGGTGGTCCTGCGGATTGGCTGGTCGACGTTCATTGCGGTCCCGATCTCGAGCAAGCGATTGCGCTCGCGCGCGAAACGGGTTTGTCGATCAGCGTTCTTGGCGGCGGCTCGAATGTGCTCGTCTCCGATGCAGGGGTGCGCGGGCTCGTCGTGCGCGTCCATGGCGGCGATGTTCGTCAAACCGATGCCTCGACGGTTCGAGCGGACGCCGGCGTCACCATCAATGGCCTTGTGCGCTGGACGGTGAACCATGGCCTGGCCGGAATCGAAGCCTGGGCCGGAACGCCGGGCACCGTTGGTGGCGCGGTTTACGGTAACGCGCATTTCAGAGGACGCTTGATCAGTGAACTCATTGTTGCCGTAAGGCTCGTGACGCTCGACGGCAGCCTGCAGGATGTTCCGCGGGCAGAGATGGAGTTCGCGTACGACTACAGTCGGCTGCATCGCACGCGTGAGATCGTGGTCTCCACGGATTTCAGTGTGTCAACAGGTGAGCCGGCGGCGCTGCGGACAACGGCGCGTGAGTCGCTCGCGTTTAGAAAACGGACGCAACCGCTGGAATCGCCGAGCGCGGGCTGCATCTTTCAGAACCCGGATCCGCGGCGTGAGCCGGTGCCTGATGGGATTCCGCCGTCTGCGGGCGCGCTCGTCGATCGCGCTGGTTTGAAAGGCGCGCGCCAGGGAGCTGCGCGCGTTTCGACAACGCATGCAAATTTCATCGTCAACGAAGGGGGCGCGACCGCGCGGGATATTCGAGCGTTGATCGACCGTTGTAAATTCGAAGTGCAAGCGCAGTTTGGCGTCGTCCTCCGCGAGGAAATCGTATGCCTCGGTGAAGGGAGCTAATGGCAAAGCTGAAGATCCAGGGCCGCCGTCGACTTTCCGGGCGAATCGTCGTCGAAGGAAACAAGAACGCGGCTCTGCCGCTGATCGTCGCCTGTCTGCTCACCGATCAGCAATGCGTGCTGAGCAATGTTCCGCGCATACGTGATGTCGATGTCCTGCTTGAATTGCTGAAGGGCCTTGGCGCCACGGTAAATGGTGCCGGGACCGGCACGTTGCAGATTCAATGCGCATCGATCACCGGCGATCGTCCGGATCCTGTCATGGTCGGGAAATTGCGCGGATCGGTGTTGCTCCTGGGACCGCTGCTCGCGCGATACGGATCGGCGCGGTTGGCACAACCTGGCGGTGATTTTCCGACCCGGCGAACAATCGCAACGCATGTGCAAGCACTTGTCGAACTGGGCGCGGTTCAAGTGGACGAGCCCGGTCATGCGCTCGACGCGCCTAACGGATTGGCGGGAGCGTCTTTCTATCTCGACGAAGCGTCTGTTACAGGAACAGAGACCGCGTTGCTGGCGGCCGCTGGCGCGAAAGGACGCACCGAAATCCGTCACGCCGCCACCGAGCCGCACGTTGTCGAGCTGTGCCGGTTCCTGCGGGCGATGGGTGTGTCGATCGAGGGTGACGGCACATCGACAATATCGGTGGAAGCGCCGCCGCGGCTTCGCGGCGCCGAACATCGACTCGATGGCGACTACATCGAGGCCGGGAGTTGGGGAGTCACTGCCGCGATCACCGGAGGCGACGTTGAAGTACTCGGAGCGCGCACAGCGGATCTCGAGGTCGTCATGGCGCCGCTCGTGCGAATGGGTCTCCAGTGCCGGTACGACGACGATCGATTGATCGTGGAGCCCTCATCGCTGACGGCGTGCGGACGGGTCACCACCGGACTGTGGCCAGGTTTCCCGAGCGACATGGTAAGCCTGGTGACCGTGCTTGCGACGCAGGCCGACGGGCGCACCCTGGTGCACGATTGGATGTATGAATTGCGTCTGTTTGCGCTCGAACAGTTGAGCGCGATGCGCGCGGACCTGTTTCTTTGCGATCCGCACCGGATCATCGTCAGCGGTCCGACCAAACTGCGCGGGCGTCTGCTCGACGCGCGCGATTTGCGCTCGGGGATGGCTTTGATCGCTGCCGGTCTTGCCGCCGACGGCGAGAGCACGGTAACTCCGTTGGAGACCGTCGAGCGTGGATATGCGTCGCTCGTCGATCGTCTTCGCTCCTT
>JBKPSH010000100.1:0-77649 GCA_046734955.1 Acidobacteriota bacterium | reverse complement strand
TCCCACGCACTCGTGATGACGAAACTCTCGGGCGTCTTAAATGTCTCGTCAATCGTGTGGACGAAGGTCACCGGCGGACCGCTGGGCGCTCCAGTTGTTCCAAACCGGGTAACAGTCTGAACATCATATTGTGTGAACGCGCCGACGTTGAGCGGTGTGCGCTCCGAGAACTTTCCAAACCCGCCTCGCAGGATGCCGCGGCCGTTCGGAAGCAGGCTGACCGACATCCCGATCCGGGGCGAGTAATTCACCTTTTCCACGATATCGTCGCGGTCGGCGCGAAAGCCAAGCTCGAACGCGAGCCGGTCGTTCACGCGCCAACGATCCTGCACGAACGTTGCGAATTCAGCTCCGCTGACCTCGGGATGCGTCAGCGATGGTGAAAAAGTGATCCGCTCGGCGAGCGAGGTGTTATCAAGCCGCACGGCGTCGACCTCATGGCTGAAGTTGTCCCCCTCGAAGCGCGAATTCTGAAAATCCACTCCAATCTTGAACACGTGATCGCCGGCCCATTTTTCCTTCGAGTAGGTCAGCGCTTCGACGTACTGAAAGCTGCGCACCTCGCGCTCCTGGCGGTTGAAGAAGTGTCCGCTCTGACTCTGCGGCGCATAGATCATCGGCTCCTCACCCTTGGGGGTCTCGTTGATCTCGAAGAGTCGAATGGCGAGGGTCGACTCGAGGACGGCGTGTGCCGACAGAATCAGTCGATCGGCGGCGCCGGACGAGAATCCGGACTGCGTGAACTTGGGCGCAGTTTCTTCAGGGCGAAAGGTGGACATCGTCGGGTTCGTGATCTTTCGCGGGAAGTAGATGACGCCGCCGGTGAGGGCGTGTCGCGACGAGAGCACCGCATCCAGCCGGGTGAACGAGTCAAAGCTGTCGAGTCCCAGCTGTGGCCGGCCAGGCAGACTCTTCACCTCCGTCCGCACGAAGCGATACTGCAGGTATTCGCCGAACAGCAGCTTGTCCTTTCTCAGCGGTCCGGAGATCGACAGTCGCGGCTCGAGCTTGTTGACGAAGGCGAAGCCTTTGCCAAATCCGGGGACGAGGTTATCCGGTTTGAATATCCAGTCGTTCGTGCCGCGCTTGGTTCGAACCTGAGTGACGCTGGTCGAGAACCGCCCGTACTCCGCCGCGAACGGGTTGGAGAGCACTTCGACCGATTCCACCGCACCGCTCGGCAACTCGAGATCGAAATCGCCAGTCGATGGATCGTTCAAGCTCGCACTGCTCATCTGCAGCGCTCCGGTCGTCGGCGCGCCGCCTTTGATGCGCAAACGCCCTTCAGGTCCTCTGATGATGCTCGGGAGGACCGTGAGCAGCGACTGGAAGTCGTCTCCGGCGAGCGGCTGAATGTCCATCTTCGATCCGGTCAGCACGTCGCTCACCGCAACCGGCTGAAGACTCTCAGTCGGCGAGTTTGCTGGGACGACAACGTCGACGCTTTCACGCACGAATGTCAGCCGCATTTCAATGAGCACCTGCTCGGTTTCACCAACGCTGACGCTGAAGGGTGCGGAGTCGGTGTCGGCAAAGCCGTCGCGAACGGCATGGATCACATACCGGCCCGGAGAAACATCGGGGAACGTGACCTGGCCGACGGCATCGCTCGTCGTCTTGCCCACGGCGACGTTGCCGTCGACGTTTCTCAATTCGACGTCGACGGCCGGGATTCGCAGGCCTTCGACGACGATGGTCACGATTACTCGTGCCGGTCCCGATTGGGCCGGTTGTGGTGATTGCGGCGCGGCCGCGACACGAACGTGCATCATCGTGAACAACGCAAGAAATAAAGACGTCAGGACACAGGTGAATGAACGAGATGCAGCAGTTCGGCGCGGGTAGACGGTGCACTGATGGGGAAGTCGCACGGTGCCCTCGGTCCGCGGGCAAGCCGGCACACAGGCGCACGAGAGTGATCGACGAGCGAATCGGATGTTCGCCGTGACTCGCGTCCGGCCGGATCGTGTCCGTGGAAGCCCCAATAGTATTGCAAGTCGGGCCGAGACGTTCACGATACCGGAGCCGATCAGTCAACCGGCCGGTACTTGGGTTCTAGGCCACGGACCAACACGGATGAACACGGATAACAGACAGGCCACGGAACAACACGGATGAACCCGGATAACAGACAGGCCACGGAATAACACGGATGAACACGGACAAAGACAAGGCCACGGAACAACACGGATGAACACGGATAAAGACAAGGCCACGGAACAACACGGATGAACACGGATAACAGACAGGCCACCGAAGAACACGGATGACGCGGACTGAACGCAAGCCGCGAACGACGCTCCCATGGTTGGTTCAAAATCCGGGATCGTGCCGCAACTGGGTACTCAGAATTTGCGTACGGGAGCGCCGTGTCCTGGTTGCAAAAAGCGCTACGACGGATGCCATAGGAACCTAGACACAGAGACTTACGCGGTGGTTTGTTTGTTGCTCCTTGCCGAGGAATGCCGCACCACCATGACGGAGACCTTCCTCACGCTGACATCACTGGTCGAATCATCGCCGCCTTTTACGAAGTCTATCGGGAACTCGGGTACGGGTTCTCCGAAGTTGTCTATCGACGAGCGCTGGCGCTCGTGCTTCGCCAGTCTGGGCTTGAGGTCAGCGAGGCACGAACGATCTCGGTAACGTTCCGCGGCTCCGTTATCGGAATCTTCTATGCGGACATGGTCGTCGGCGGCATTATCTTGGTAGAGATCAAAGCTTCGAGCACAATCGAGAAGTACGCCGAGGCTCAGATGCTCAACTATCTGAAAGCGGCCGGAGGGGAGTTGGGTTGCTGCTGAACGTTGGACGCGAAGCGACTTACAAACGGTTCGCGATGGGTGACAATCCCCGTAACAGCCACCCAGGTCTCCGTTCGTAGGATTAGTCACCGTTTATCGACGTCGTTCTTCTGAGCGCGTCGGTGTTCTTCCGTGGCGGATCGCTTCCGTGTTGATCCGTGTTGTTCCGTGGCAAGATTCCTTCCGTGTTGATCCGTGTTGTTCCGTGGCGAGTTCCTTCCGTGTGGTCCGTGGCTGATCCGTGATCCGTGTTCGTCCGTGGCCTGCATTGCATCCGCTTTCACATCTGTGTTACACCCACCCGCTAGCCTCTTACGCTGAAAGCTCTGAAACGGCGATCGCCTATACCTCCCGAGGTGAACAAATGCGACTGGTCGGACTCTGGCTCTGTGCGATGTTCTTCGCTGCATCCACAGCGTTTGCGCAATTCGATACCGCCGCGGTGCTTGGCACCGTGCGCGACGGCTCGGGGGCGGTGGTGCCCTCGGCGAAAGTGACGTTGACAGCGGTCGAAACCGGAATCTCCATCGTCCGCGCGTCCGGCGGAGATGGCAATTACGAGTTTGCCGCGGTCAAACCTGGACGTATGTCGTCACCGCCGAGAAGGCTGGCTTCGCGGTGGCGCTTGTGGATGACGTGCAGGTGCAGGTTGGCGCACGACTTCGTGTCGACCTGCAGATGCCGGTTGGCCAGTTGACGGAAAAGGTGGAGGTCTCAGCGCGATCGTTGGTCGAGACCGATTCCAGTCAACGAGGCCAGGTCATTACCGGCGATCAGACGCGGGCGCTGCCGCTGATCTCGCGCGAGTACTCGTCGCTGGCGCTGTTGACGACGGGCGTGAAGCTCGGAGGATCGTCGTTGACGACGGGGAACACGCCGCGCGAGGGAGCGTTCAATGTCAATGGGTTGCGCAGCACCACCAACAACTTCCTGATCGATGGCGTCGACAACAACGCCTACGGCACGAGCAACCAGGGCTTCTCGAATCAGGTGATGCAGCCGGCGCCGGACGCGATCGGCGAGTTCAAGGTGGTGACCAACAACATGAGCGCCGAATACGGTCGGGCGGCAGGCGCCACGATCAACGTGAACTATCGCAGCGGCACGAACGCCTTCCACGGTAGCGGATGGGAATTCCTGCGCGACACATCGCTGAATGCGATCGGGTTCTTTCAGCCGGCAACGGGGAAGCCGTCGCTCGATCGCAACCAGTTCGGTGGCGTGCTCGGCGGACCGATCCTGCGCAACAAGGCGTTCTTTTTCGGAGACTATGAAGGGCTGCGGCAGACGCGGAAGTTGACCGGCTTCTCGAGCATCGCGACACCGGCGCAGCGTCAAGGCCTTCTTTCGGTGGACGTGCGCGATCCGCGAACCGGCATCGTCTATCCGGCCGGAACACCGATTCCAATGACCGACTTCGCGCGAAAGGTCTTGTCGGGACTGCCCGATACCAATCGTCCGGGCAATACGAACAACTACGCCACCCTTCAGGAGTTCACTGCAGACTCGAACAAGGCGGGAGCGAAGATCGACGTTCAGGCGACGCCGGCGATTTCGCTGTTCGGCCGGTATGGGTTTCGAAATCTTACGACCGACGATCAACCGAACATTCCACTCCCGTCAGGCGGCGCGGGCAACGGACACATTTACGCCCGCAACCGCCAGGTGGTTCTCGGTGCGACATGGATCCCGAGCGGACAGTCGCTGCTCGAGGCACGTTTCGGTTATTCGTGGACGCAGGCCGGAAAGAATCCGCCGGCACTCGGCAGCGACAGCGCGTTCCAGCAGTTCGGTATCCCTGGCCTTCCCGACGATCCGCGCATTGCCGGCGGTCTTCCGACTCAGTTGATCACCGGATACTCGGATCTCGGACGGCAGGCGACCAATCCGCAATGGCAATATCCGACGGTTTACAACCCGAAGGTGAATTACACCTGGACGCGGAGCGCGCACTCGTTCAAGTCCGGCTACGAGCTTCAGTGGATCAACACGCAAGTGCAGGACGTCAATCCGCTCTACGGCCGCGACACGTATAACGGACAATTCACCCGGCCCACGGGCGCGGCGTCAAACAATCTCTACAATCTTGCCGACTTTATGCTGGGGTTGCGCGCGCAGTACGCGTTGAGCAGCGTGCTGGTCGCGAACCTCCGACGCAACATGCATTTCGCGTATGTGCAGGACGACTGGCGCGCGTCGAGCCGACTCACGCTGAATCTCGGGCTGCGTTACGAGTACTCGACGCCCTATTGGGAGAAAGACAACATACTGTCGAATTTCGATCCGACAACCAATTCAATGGTGATTGCGAAGGACGGCTCGATCTACGACCGGACCTTGATTCAACCGGATCGCAACAACTTCGGACCGCGCCTGGGTTTCGCTTACACGCTGACACCAACAACCGTTGTTCGCGGCGGTTACGGCGTCAGTTACATTCACTTCAGCCGGGCGGGAGGCGGTGATCTCCTGCCGATCAACGGACCGCAGGTCATCAACGCAGTTGTCAACCAGACCAACGCGGGTGGGCCGGGTTTCGTCCCCGCGGAGCAGGGCTATCCCGCCGGTCTCGCAGATCCCTCGCAATTCAATCCGCTGACGGCCAACATTACTTATATGCCGAAGGACTTCCACTCGAGCCCGGTGCAGAGCTGGTACTTATCCATCCAGCGCGAGCTGGTGCACAACATGCTGCTCGATGTGGCTTATGTCGGCAACCGCGCCGACGACCTGCTCCTGTTCGCGAACTACAACCAGGCGCTTCCCAACAACGCGGCCGGCACGATTTCGTTGCAGGATCGGCGACCGATCGCAAGCTATGCGGACATCACCTATCCGTTCAACGGCGGCAAATCCCGCTACAAGGCACTGCAGACGAAGCTCGAATGGCGAATGGGAACGGCACTGACGTTACTGAACTCGCTGACCTTGTCGAAAGCGAAGGATAACGGATCACAGTCACTCGAAAACTCGAACGGCAACAACCCGTCGCCGCAAGACTTCCGTAACCTCGGCGCAGACTTCGGCATATCAAACTACGATCAGCCGTACAACAACACGACGAGCTTTGTCTGGGCGCTGCCGTTCGGCAAGGATCGACGATGGGCATCGGACGCCTCGCCGGTCATGGATGCGATCATCGGCGGCTGGGAAGTTTCCGGAATCAATTCTGTCTACGCCGGTGAGCCGGTGACCTTTACCTACACACCCGGCGCCACGTTCATCGTGTCGGGGATCGCGCAGGATTTCCGCGGCGCCAACAACTACCGTCCGAACGTGGTTTGCGATCCGATGGCGTCCGGCGCCGATCGCACGATCAATAACTGGTTCAACAAGGCATGCGTCGTCGCTCCGACGGATCCGAGCCAGCCGTTCGGGAATGCAGCGCGAAACTCGGTGCGAGGGCCAAACTTCTGGCAGTTCGATTTCGCGGCCGCGAAGCGGTTTGCCCTCGGCGGCCCGACCCGTTTCGAGTTCCGGTTCGAAGCGTTCAATCTGTTGAACCATACAAACTTCCGTGCGCCGAATGGGAACCGCAGCGCCGCGGGCTTCGGGACGATCACGTCGACGCTGGATCCGCGCCAGCTTCAGTTCGGTTTCAAGGTGCTGTGGTAAAGCGCTGTGCGACACTGCTGCTGATGCTGGCCGCATCGGCAGTGCCTCCTCCGTCAGGGCCGCTCGTGATCGCGCATCGCGGCGCGAGCGGCTATCGACCGGAACACACACTCGAGGGCTACCGCCTCGCCGTCGAAATGGGTGCCGATTTCATCGAGCCGGATCTGGTCGCGACGAAAGATGGCGTCCTGATTGCCAGGCACGAAAACGAAATTGGTTCGACAACAGATGTCGCCGATCGTTTTCCCGATCGCAAACGAACGAAGAGCGTCGACGGCCAGTCGATGACCGGCTGGTTCACCGAGGACTTCACGCTCGCCGAGATCAAGACAGTGCGCGCCCGCGAACGGCTGCCGTTCCGCTCGCACAGCTACGACGGTCAGTTTGCGATTCCCACGTTTGACGAGGTGCTTGATCTGGCCCAGCGCCTGGGTGAGACGCGCCATCGCCCCGTCGGCGTGTACCCGGAAACGAAGCACCCGACCTATTTCCGGGGTATCTCGCTGCCGCTCGAAGAGAAGCTGCTCGCGTCGCTGCATCGGCACGGCTGGAACGACCGCACGGCGCCGGTGTTCATTCAGTCATTCGAGCAGGACAATCTGCGCGAGCTGCGCAAGAAGACCACGGTGCGTTTGATTCAACTCGTCAGCTCGCCGACGATGGTTGAAGGGGATGGTCTCAAATCGATTGCCGCTTACGCGGATGGCATCGGCCCGGAGAAGCGGCTCTTGATTCCCGTCAACCCGGATGGCTCGCTTGCGGCGCCGACCGATCTCGTCGCCCGCGCGCATGCGCTCAATCTCCTCGTGCACGTGTGGACGGTGCGTATCGAGAAGGACTTCTTGCCCGCCGGCTACCACGGCAACGTCGCCGCGGAATTCGAAGCGCTGCGTCGCCTCGGCGTCGACGGGGTCTTCACGGATTTCCCGGATCTCGCCGCGAAGGCGTACGGGGGATCGCGGTAGGTCAACAGCTTTCACTTCTCTTTTCTCCCTTCTCCTTTCTATCTCAGACTTGATCGCAGTGTGACTGTGAATGGCGCCGGTCCTCGGGAATGATCCTCGAATTGACCCGAGCGTTACAGCGAAGTCACGTCCACCGATAACGATGCGTACCTCACTAATCGGCACGCGATGTTCAGGAGGACGTCCATGTTTCGATCTTCGATTCGTTCGAGCCTTTTCATACTTTTCGTCGGCGCTCTACTCATGACGGTGCCCACCAGGGCCCAGAATCCCAAGGTGGATTTTGGCGCATGGGTCCAGAACCAGCTGCTGGCGCACTCGGAACAGTTATTCGGCTTCAGACACCCACTCGAAAAGAGCGCGCTCGGACCGTTCACCGACGCGAATAACCTGCAGGCGATTCAGGTTGCCGAGGGCCTCACTGTGTCATTGGTCTCGAGCACGCACGTCTTCGTCTGCGACGAGGACACGAGTACCCCAGCAGTTCAGCGCGTCGATCTGTCCGCGCCTCCCACGTCGAATGCCACGACAATCGTGAATGGTCTGTCATCGTGCGATCCGGTCCGGCGCACGCCGTGGGGCACTATCCTTGTCGGGGAGGAAGCTGGAAACACCGGCGGCCTGTACGAACTCATCGATCCGGTGAACATCACCACAGCGATCAACGTTACCAATCGTGCCACCGGCGCGAACAGCGACACGCTGCATCTCGCGAAGCGTCAGGCAGTCGGCAGTCTCTCGTTCGAAAGCCTGGCGGTCGAAGCGGACGGGACCATGATCTACGGTGACGAACTCGCACCCGCTGGTGGCGTGGCTGGTGGCGGCATCTACAAGTTCGTCCCGTCAATGCCGTTCGCCGGAGGCGGTCCGATCACCGTTCCTGCCCAGTCGCCGCTGGTGTCGGGCACCGTTTACGGGCTTCGCGTGGCAGCGTCGAAATCCTCGAACTGGGGACAGGGCGCGGAAACGGGCGCCGGAGCGTGGGTGGCCGTGAACCTCGCGGGCTCGGGCGTCGTTGACGCGAGCAACAACATCATTCTGCGCAACGCGCAGAAGCTTCAGCTCTTCACCGGTTACTACCGTCCGGAGGACATGGACATCGATCCGATCGCGGCGGAGAAGGAGCTGCTCCGCGCGTGCTGGGCCGACACAGGCCGCAAGAGCCACACCGACAGCAGCGTCGTCGAAGACAGTGCCGTCGAGAGCGAGGTCATGTGCCTCACCGAAAAGCCGCCGAGCACCAACGATCCGGCACCGGTCACCGGAACGATTCCAACGGTCGAACGGTTCATCACCGGCAGCGAAGAGCGCGCGATGTACGACAACGTTGCCTTCCAGCCGCACACCGGGAATCTTGTCGTCCTCGAAGACGGACCGGTCAACGTCGTCAAGAGCACCAACCCGCTGGTCACCGAGCTTCGCGGCAATGATCTGTGGATCTGCCTGCCTGACGGCAGAGACGACGACGCGCTTACGGATGGATGCGTGCGGTTCGCGTCAATCCGCGACACGTCGGCTGAGCCGACCGGATTCATCTTCTTCGGATCGGGTGAGGAAGCTCTCGTCAGCATTCAGCATCGTTCCGTGAACGATGCTCTCGGGGAGGGCAACCATGGCGCCCTAATCAAGCTCTCGGGCTTCAAAGTGATGTCGGCCGACGAATAATTTTCTTGCAATAGCGCTCGACCGATTCCTTAGAGGGACCTCGTACACAGCGCTCCGCGAGAGGCCATTGCGAGCTGGCCTCTCGCGGCTTCTTCGTGACATCTCCCGCGCGTTGCAGGTAGTCGCCGACGCGAAGGCGCCGTGACAGAAAAGCGGCCCGGACGGCGTCCAGATCATCGGTGCGGAATCCGGCGCGCGCGGAAAGGTATTGGCGCAGCACCTCGAATGCGGCCGATTCGGGCTGATGTCTGCTAGCCATTAGTTCTCCGGGTCATTCGCCATCTCCAGCCAATCGAATTCGCGTTCGAGCCGGTGGAACGCGTCGTCTCCGATTTCATCATTCGCGCGCATGTCGAGAATGGTCCGCCGGGCGGCATCCAGCGCCGATCGATGCAGTTTCTCATGATCGATCTCCTGGTCGCCGTTCTCGCCACGAGTAGCGCGCAGGTGTGCCGCGAATTCCTGGCGGACGATTCGCGCCACCTCCGAATCAACACCGTCAACCGTTGCCAGAGCCGACCGCAATGCGCGATCGCGTGCCGCGTTGACCTCTCGTTCGACGGGATCATCGTCGCGCAGCTTGAAAGAGCGTAGCAGTGGTCCTAACGTGAGTCCCTGGATTGCCAGCGTCCCGAGCACCACGGCGAACGACGTGAACACGATGACATCGCGATAGGGAAAGCCGGTGCCATTAATCTGATGGGGAAGCGCCAGCGCCGCCGCGAGCGTCACGATTCCGCGCATGCCGGACCAGCCAACGACGAGTGCGCCGCGGAAGGTGGGCGGTGGTCGCGATGGACCTGAGCGTCGCGGAATACGGCTGGCAACCAGTCTGTAGACTGCGTAATAAATCAGCACCCACGCAATCCGCACGACAATCACCGTCAACAACACCGCGCCCGCCACCCAGAAGTAACGATGGCGGGCGCCCGGGTCGAGACCCGTCAAAATCGGCCGAATCTGCAGGCCGATGAAGACAAATGCCAGCACGTTGAGCACGAAGACCGCCGTTTCCCACACCGCGAACGATGGAATGCGCATGCGCGCCGGCGTGATCTCCGAAGCTGGCCGGGCAACCGACACGGCGAAGCACACCATCGTCAACACGGCGGACAGGCCGATTTCATCGGCGACGATCCAGACACCAAACGTCGTGATGAACTGAAGGATGATCGACGTTGGCACATCGCGGATTCGCATGGTCAGGTGCATCACCAGCCATGAGGCTGCGCGGCCGGCGACGAGGCTTCCGACAACCGCGAGCACGAACATCGGAGCGGCACTTCCGATCGAGAACGTGCTCGTGGCGAGCGCGCCGAGAGAGAGCCGGTAGATCATCAGCGCGCTGGCGTCGTTCAGCAGGCTCTCGCCTTCGAGGATCGTCAAAATCCGGTGTGGCGGTTTCACATGCCGCAGGATGGCTGTTGCCGCGGTCGCATCGGGTGGAGCAACGATCGCACCGAGGGCAATCGCCAGGGCCCAGGGCATGCTCGGCATGAACGCGCGCACCACGATCGCGACCGCGAAGGTGGTTACGGCGACACCTACGACAACGAGATTCACGAGTGGCACCCAGTTCTGCCTCATGTCCCGCGGTGACGAGTCGAAGGCTGCGTCGAGCAAGACGGGTGCAACGAAGAGCGCCAGGGCTAAGCGGGGCTCGATGGCGAGCGCCGGCGCGCCCGGCACAAAAGCCAGGCACGCGCCGCCAACGGCAAGAAATACGGGATACGGGACCCCAACCTGGCGCGCCAGGGCCGCGAGGATCACGGCGGCGAGCAACAGGCCAAGGAGGGCAACGAATTCAGTCACGGTGATTGAGAAACCTGAGACGGATCGGCTTAATCAACCGCATTCACCGTCACGGCGCGATTAGGTAACGAGAGATCCCGCGTCCCGGCATGGCTCTCTACTCAGTCTTCGTCAGGCCATTCGAGCTTGGGTTTGAAGTTGTATCGGAGGAAGTGCTGATTGATCGTGGCGCTGTTCCACCGTGACACCAGCACCATGCGGCGGGATTTGAGCAGCGCGAGTGCGTCAACACTGCGTGGGAACGTGGAGAAGTCGGTCCATGAACCGGTGAACCGCACCGGCCAGCCGCCGCGACGCGCGAGCGGATGATCCGCGTGACGGGCGCCGTCTGTGCTCAGCTTCTCGAACGCTGCGCGATTGAAGCGCTCCAAAGTGATCGGGCCGTCAGACGGAAGATACGCGGCCTCGGCGTCTCCTTCATCGCGCTCGATCTCTTGTCGTTGCCAGCCGATCGGCATCGAACCATGCTTTCCCCATTGCACGTACACCGCCGGCCGCTGTTCGTGGGTTGCCGCATCGTCCAATGCTGCCTCGCCTCCGTCGAGCACGCGCCCATGAAAGTACGTCTGAAAGCCGGCGAGCCGGCCGTCTTTCGTGTATCTCACCCACACGAGCTCGTGATCACAGGGCTCGTTGTCGTCGGGAAAATCGATGTCGTCGTCCCAGAACAGGTGATATGCAATCACCGAGGTCTCCGGATGAATGACGGCGGCGAAATCGCGGAGCGCGAACGGCTCTGACGCGGTGACGAAGATCCGGGGCGCAAATGTCTCAACAAGTGTTCGCTGTTCCGCCGTCGGTTCCTTCGGCGGATCGAGGGCAAGCGCCTTTGCGTACTCGGTGCTGGCCTCATCGAGCGACTGCCGGAGATGAAAGTCGACACCCTTCTCGTGGTGCTCAGCGGCGGATTGCGGCGTGACGAGTGCGACCGCGAGAGTGGCGGCGATGAGCCCTGCATTGAGGGTCATCGAACGGCCTCCGTGGGCGGCGCAGCGCAGACCTGTGGGTCGGAGGTCGATTCCGCATCTTGCGCCACTGGCTCGCCGTTGATTGATAGATAACGATAGGTCATGGCAAACGTCGACGTGCCGACGATGAGCACCTTCGCCGTGGATTCCATTGACATCGGCACGCGGACGCCACTGGTGCGAGCGTAGCGGCGCACGACATTCACCTGCCGCGCCCAGAAGGAAGGGGGTTTGACCAAACGTCCCTCGAGGCGCACGAGGTCGGCGTCGTCCGGCGAAAGAAACATCGCCCCTTCGATCAACATCGTCTCTTTGCGACGAGGCGTGAGGCCGACGCGCAGCAGCCCGTCTTCCGCAATCTCAGGCGCGAACTCGTAGTTCGAGGGATCGAGTGCCGCGCGCGTGACGTTTTCCTGGCGCGCCTTGACCTCGCCATCGAGCGCGGCGATGAGCGCGCGTTTTCGCACCGCTCCGGATCCGCCTTCGTCGATGATCCAATACCGCAGTTCGCCGGCGTCCAGCGCCGTGCAGGCGTCGACCCAGCCACTCATCGACCCTCCGCGCGTCGTCGCCACGAGATGGCGCAATGCGATTGCCTGCGTAACCGCAGGTTCGTTGCGCGCCAGGAAACGACTGGCGGCATTGATGCGAGGCGCGGGATCAACCGCCGCGGGCTCCTGGCCAAGCGGTACGGCCAGCAGCGCGGCGAGTAGACTCCAGATGAACAGCTTCACGAGACCTCCTCATGAGTGGCAATATCAGCTCGGAGCCGGCGTTGGGGATGGCGGCCAGCGTACACCCGCGAGTGCCATGATGCAATCTCGTAGTAAAGGTCGAAGAACTTTGCCGTCGCCAGGTTAACGGCGGTCTGCGGGTTGCATCCACGTGAGCAAGAGGACTCACCCATGTTTGCAACCAAAACACTTGCCTCCCTGCTCGACGAGCAAACGTCGGTTTTGCGAACTCAGCTGAGCGCCGTCTACGACGGGGTCGCCGATGCGGTTCACGACAGTCGGGTCGCAACGCGAAGAATTCGCGAACTTCTCGCGCTGGTGCCGGCAATTCCAGGCCGCGATGGCGAACGGGACGTCGCCGGCGGGTATCAAAAGATGGGACGCGCGCTGGGCAAGGTCCGCGATATCGATGTGCAGATTGCATTGATCAAAGACCTCGAGGTACACGCACCCGAGACTGCACCATCGATGGTCGTCGTCCGCCAGGATCATGAACAGCGTCGGCTGAAGAAAATGCGACGATTGATCAAAACGCTGGAGCGGCTCGACGTCGACTCGCTGTTGCATTTCGTTGGCGACGGCCACCCGGCCGGTCTTCGCACGCGGCTCACGTCAAGAGGCTGGCAGCAGCAGATCCGGCAGCTCGCGGCGGAACGAAGCCACACCGCGCTCGACGCGATTGCCCACGGCACAGGTGTCTACTTTCCGCGCCGCGCGCACAACGCGCGGATTGCGATAAAACAGCTCCGGTACGCGGGCGAGATTGCGCTGCGAACCGGATTCGGTGAAATGCAATCGGCAATTAGTGCTCTCAAGCGGGGACAGGAGATTCTCGGAGATCTTCACGACAAACAGGTGCTTGCCGACAAACTGAAGTCGTATGCGAAGAGTGAAGGAGTGGACAAGAATCACGTGGACGTCACACGCAAGGTCCTCGAGGGGGAAGTCCTCGCGCTGCACACCGATTATCTGTGTCGGAGAGACAAACTGCGCGACGCGTGCGCAGACATTCGGTGGGCCGTGTCGCACGAGTCGCACGCGCGCTCGACGATCGGCGTCGGTGCGGCCGTACTGTCCGGACTGGTGTATGCGCGCCTGGCAGCGGCTCGCGCTAGGGCCAGCGAGACCCAAACCAATACCAACGTCTGATAGACGATTCCGTTTTACACGAGCACCTTTTGAGGCGGCGAATTGAGAGGTGTGGATTTGCCCCAGGAATTTGACGTCGTGTGTCTCGGTGGTGGCGTCGCCGGAGAAGCGATTGCCAGCGGTCTGAAGGACAGCGGATTGACGCTCGCGGTGATCGAGCGCGAACTCGTTGGCGGTGAGTGCCCTTACTGGGGCTGCGTGCCGTCAAAGACCTTGATTCGGTCGGCTGAAACGTTGAAAGAGGCGGATCGCGCGCGTTCCCTCGCTGCCTCGCATGTCGAATGGACCGTCGACTTTCCCAAAGTCTCCAAACGCGTGCTGTCGATGGCGCGCAACTTCGACGACAGCCGCCCAGCTGCGGAGATGGAGGCCGCTGGCGCCAAGCTGTTTCGAGGCGCAGGGAAACTGATCGACGTGCGCACGGTCCTGGTTGGAAGCGAGCAGGTCACGGCACGACGGGCGATGGTGATTGCGAACGGCGGCAGGGCGGCGATCCCAACGATCCCTGGCCTGGACAGCATCGAATTCTGGACGAACCGTCAGGCAGCCGCGCCCAGGGAATTGCCACCGTCGCTGGCGATTCTCGGCGGCGGCCCCCTCGGTCTCGAGTTGGGACAGGCCTTCGCGCGCCTGGGATCGAACGTCACCGTGGTTGAGGCCGGACCGACATTCCTGGCAGTAGAGGAGCCAGAAGCCGGAGCTGCGCTTCGGCCGCACCTCGAAGAGGACGGCATGACGCTGATGATCGGCGACCAATGCGTCGCTGTCGAACCCGATTCGCCGGAGTCACGCTCTCGGGTCGCGCTGCGCTTGAAGTCCGGAGCTGTCGTGCGCGCGGATCGATTACTCGTTGCAACCGGCCGGCGCGCCAACGCCGAGGCATGGCACGCAGCGGGACTCGCACAAACAGAACGCGGGTGGTTGAAGGTCAATCCGTCAACGCTCGAAGCGCAGCCGCGTGTGTTTGGCGCTGGCGATGTCACGGGGCTCGGCGGTTTCACCCATCTCGCGTACTACCATGGCCAGGTGATCGCGCGGCGATTGCGAGGCATCGACGCAAGGGCCGATCACAGCGCAGTGCCGCGCGTGACATTCACCGATCCTGAAGTCGCTTCGGTCGGACTTTCAGAAGCTGACGCGCGCGCGAAACGTATCGATGTCGTCGTTGCGTGCACCGATCCAGCCGAGGCCGCGCGAGGCTACATTCACGATTTTCACAGGGGCACGATCAAACTCGTCGGCGATCGGGAGCGCGGCGTTTTGATTGGTGCGACCGTCGTCAGTCCGCGGGCCGGTGAGATCCTCGGCGAGCTGGTGCTGGCGATCAAGCTGGGCACTCCCTTGACAACCCTGGCTGACCTCATCCATCCGTTTCCGGCGTTCAACCGGGTACTCGACAAGAGTCTGGGCGAGCTCGCCGCGAAGGCGGCGCAGCAAACCATGCCGCGACGCTAAGCCGTCTCCTGAGTTTCAGCATGTCCTTGAAAGGCCATGTCGATCCGGACCCGATCTGTTCGACTACCCAGTAGCGCCGGGGAATAGAACTCAAGGAGAAGAATGATGCGATTTTTGTCAATGATCCGATTAGATGAGACCCGCAGCCAAGTGCCGAGCGAACAATTGATGCAGGATATGGGGAAGCTGATAGAGGAAATGACGCGTGACGGTTCGCTGGTTCGCACGGCCGGCCTGCGCCCGACGTCGGAAGGCACACGCGTTCGGCTGCGCCAGGGCAAGCTTTCTGCCGTCGATGGTCCATTCACCGAGACGAAGGAAGTCATCGGCGGCTTTGCGATCCTCGAGGCGAAATCGATGCCCGACGCCGTCGAATTGACCAAGCGCTTCCTGCGCATCCACGGCAACGAATGGGACATCGAGTGCGAGGTGCGTCGAATCGACGGACCGGAATTCGGCAGCGAGGCGTAACCGGTTCACGCAGTCAACGCGGTCGCCACCCCGAGGCTCGCCACCATGTGCACCAGCGCGGGCAGTGAACCGGCCTTCATTTTTCGCATCACTTGGCCGCGGTGCGCTTTGACCGTAATCTCACTGATGCCAAGCTCGCCACCAACTTGTTTGTTCAGGAGACCAGAGGTCACAAGCACCATGACCTCGCGCTCCCGTGGCGTCAGCAACGCATAATTCTCACGAAGGGCCGTCATTTTCGCCTGATATTCGAGCGCCCGGCGGGTGCGCTCGAGTGCGCCGCGGATTGCATCTACCAGCACATCGCTGTTGAACGGCTTGGTCAGGAACTCGATCGCGCCAGCCTTCATCGCCTGGACGGTCATCGGGACATCGCCGTGCCCGGTGATGAAGATAATTGGCATGTCCGGTCGCTCGGCCGCGACGCGCTTCTGAAGATCCAGGCCGTTGAGATCCGGCAATGTCACGTCGAGAATCAGGCAGCTCGGAACAACAGTCTGAGTCCGCGCAAGAAACTCACGCGCAGACGCGAACGTTTCGGGTTGCCAGCCTGCTGACTCAATCAGCAACTCCAGCGATTCACGTACCGAGATGTCGTCGTCGACGACCAACACCATGGGTCTCGTGGCGGACGCGCGCGATGTCCTGAACTTATCTGTCGTGGTGATCGCGGTCATGTCAGCTCCAGGGCTCTCGATCCTCGCAGTGCTCGTGTTGGCGCTGGGCATTGGCGCCAATACTGCGGTCTTTACGTCGCTGGCCGATCTTGGCGATCTCGATTTGCACCGTCACGCCCATCTCGATTTCGTCGGGCGCGCCTGGACTTTGCAGCGTTATCGCGCGTGGCGGCGCGCCCAGTCGGGAAGCTTCGTGAGCGCCCGGCCGAACTCGCGTTCCAGGCTGCCAATATCCGCGCTGTAGCCGACACGCTCGAACCACTCGAGCATCAGGGCCATGTCCTCGCTGTACTGCCGGACCTGTTCGATTGGCGTCTGCGCGAATGCGATTGGCCGGCCGAACGCCTTCGCCAGGATTTCCGCCGCTTCCGGCATCGTTCGTACGTCGCCGGCGAGATCGATCTCGCGGCGGTTCAGGGCCGCGGCGTCGGTGAACGCGCGCGCGCCGAACCATCCGATGTCGTCCACCGCAATCATCTGCAGCTTCGTGCCCGGGCCGAGCGCCGAAGCCAGCGTGTCACCCTGGAGGCTGAAAGGCGCCAGGAGGTTCTCCATGAAGAACACCGGACGCAGGATCACGTGCGACGGGAAGCGGAGGCTGCGCACGGTCTCCTCGATTCGCCACTTGTTGTCGAAGTGCGGAATGCCCGTCTGCTTGTGCGCCGATCCAACGGATGTGTAGACGTAATGTTCGACGCCGGCCGCGTGGGCCAGTGTCGCCAGACGCTTGCCTTGCACCTCTTCCCGCTCGACACCTGCCTCCCAGGTGTTTTGCACGCCGAAGACGCCCCAAGCTCCGGTCAACGCGCGACGCAGCGTTACTTCGTCATCGAGATCGCCCTTCACGACTTCGACGCCGTTGCGCGCCAGCACCACCGCCCGTTCGCTTTCCGGCTTGCGCGTGAGGCCGCGCAGACGGAACCCGCTGCCATGCAGCCCCTGCGCGACCGCGCCGCCCTGTTGGCCTGTCACTCCGGTGATGAGAATCGTTTGGTCGTTCGCCATGGTTAAAACGTCATCGTCCGAACGGTTACGCGCGAGAGAGCGCGGAGAATACCGATCGCGCGCAGCGATCGCCGAGAACGCCGAGAAGCAATGATGCCACTTTTCTCTGTGATCTTCGCGCTCTTCGCGTGAGATCCGTATTCTCTGCGCTCCCGGCGCGACCCGCGCTCGACCGCGGAAAGGCCCGACGGGACTACCGTGAAATGAACGTGCCCTGGCGCAGGTCACGTAAGGCCTGCCGCAGCTCCTGTTCGGTGTTCATCACGATCGGACCGTACCAAGCCACTGGTTCTTCGATCGGTTTCCCTGACACGAGCAGGAAGCGGATCCCCTGATCACCCGCCTGCACCACGACCTCGTCTCCACGATCGAAGAGGATCAGCGACCGATTCTCGGTCTCATCAGGCAGCGTCCTGATCGTGCCGCCGTCGACATGCTCGGTCAGGATTCCCTGCGGTCCGGAGGCATCGCGAAACGTTCCCGAGCCGGCGAAGACGTACGCGAACGCATGATTCGTGCGGTCAACCGCGAGCCGCCTGCGGCGGCCCGGCGCTACCGACACATCGAGATACCGTGGATCCGCGGCGACACCATCCACAGGGCCCTTTTTGCCCCAGAACTCGCCAACGACAATCCGCACTCGCGTGCCATCGTCATCGACGACTTCTGGAATGTCCGCTGCGGAGATGTCCTGATAGCGCGGTGCTGTCAATTTCAGCGACGATGGCAGATTCGACCACAGCTGAAAGCCATGCATGCGGCCGGCGCCGTCACCCTTCGGCATTTCCTGGTGCAGGATGCCGCGCCCTGCGGTCATCCACTGCACATCGCCGGCGCCGAGGCTGCCGCGGTTCCCCAGGCTGTCGCCATGATCTACTGAGCCGGCGAGCACGTAGGTGATGGTTTCGATCCCGCGATGCGGATGCCACGGGAAGCCGGCCAGGTAATCGTCAGGATTATCGTTGCGGAAATCGTCCAGCAACAGGAACGGATCGAACGCCGTCGTGTCGCCAAATCCGAATGCGCGCCGGAGCTTCACGCCGGCGCCCTCGGTCGTGACTTTCGATTGCGACACCTGCTTGATTGGTCGTACTGACATGACCCCTCCTCACCGCGGCCGTTACGCCTGCGCGATGGCCTGAATCTGCAGGCTGATCTTCACTTCGTCGCCGACGAGAAATCCGCCGGTTTCGAGTGCGGCATTCCAGGTCAGGCCGAAGTCCTTGCGGTTGATCGTGGTCTCGGCCTCGAACCCTAGCCGCGCATTGCCCCAGGGATCCATCGCATGACCGAGGAACGTCACCGGCAGCGCAATCTCTTTCGCCACGCCGCGAATCGTCAGCGTGCCGCGCACGTCGTAGTTCTCGTCGCCCTTCTTGGTGATCTGCGAACTGACGAAAGTGATCTCCGGGTGCTTGTCGACGAAGAAGAAATCCTCCGACCGGAGATGCGCGTCGCGATCGGCGGTGGTGGTGTCGATGCTGGCGGCCTGAATGGTGAACGATACGGATGATTGTTCAGGCGCTTCGTCGTTGAACTGGATCGTGCCGGCAAAGTCGGCAAAGTGACCGCGAACCTTGGTCACGAGATGGCGGACCTGGAAGGTCGCTTCCGAATGCGCCTTATCGATGGTGAACGTGCGAGTCGAAGTAGGAACTGCGCTGGTAGCCATGTGTTACCTCAATTCAAAGAATGCTGCTCTCCGGTTGTGCGTCATTCGTGCGCCGCACGGAGCGCGTCGAGCAAGCGGACGAGAGCAATCCGCTGCTCCTGGTTCAGCCCTTTCATCAGGTGCTCACCGAACTGCAACATCGGGCCGTCGAGTTTCTCGAGCAGCGCGGCGCTCTTCGGTGTGATCCAACAGAGATGCTGGCGACGATCCTTCAGACACCGCTGCCGCCTGACGAAGCCTTTTGCTTCGAGGCGATCGAGCAACCGCGTGATCCCCGGTGTCTGTTCAATCATCCGATCGGCGATGTCGAGCGTCGGCACGCCGTCAGTTCCGCCGCCGCGGAGGATGCGCAACACGTTGTACTGCTGCAGCGTGATGCCATGTGGCTCGATGACTGCGGCGACGCGGCGCCGCACCAGATCCGTCGTCCGCATCAAGCCGAGGAGGGCCTCCTGGGCCACGCTTTCGAACGGCTTCCGCTGCTTCAATTCCTGTTGCAATCGGCTCATCACGTATTACTATACATGTCAATAATTGACTAGTCAAGTATTGTGCACATAGCGACCGGCCGCGAACATCACGGCCGGCTCCGCGCACCAGCGCGTTTCACAATCCACGATCTCTTCTCGTGACTACCGCTTCCCATATTCCGTAAACACGTAATCCCGGTTCTTCGCAATCGTGTGGCATCCGAGCCCGCACTTGGCGTCGGTGCCTTGCGGCGGATTGCTGGCTGTCGTCGCGGGCTTGAACGTTTCCGACTCCGCGTCGTATTCGAACGCGGCCCATCCCCATCCTGCGCTGTCGGCGAATCTCGTACTGTCCTTCTCCATGAAGTCCACATTCAGCAGCGTGCCCGGTCCCGTCGTGTCCGGGAAGAACTGATTCTGTTTGGGCATCCAGTGGATCTTCGCCATCTTCGCCCCGTCCGGAACCGGCTTGCCGTTGCCAGGAATGCCGGCCGCGTAGGCCTCGATCATCACGGGATTGCCGAGGATGATAGCGGCCAGCTTTTCTTTCCGACTGAAGCCGATGGCATGCCATCCTTCGTAACCCCGGAACTCGGAGAACGCGAGTCCGCCAGGCACCTTGACGGTGTACTTGTCCTGCGCGGACGTGGCGAAGCCAACGAATCCTGTGAGCCATACCGTCGCGATCCCAATTGTCAGAATGGTTTTGCGATTCATTTCAGCACCTCGTGTAATCAACTTGGTGATTGCGCCGCGTCGTGAGCTCACCTGATGGATTACACAAGATGGTTGGACGCGAATCTATTGGACGATGGTATCGATCGTCACCCGCGATGCGGACGGCACCGCTCGACTGGGCAGTGGCGCCTCGGGTCCAATGTCACAGAGTCCTTTTCTGATTCGTCTTAATTCATGGAGGTGAAACCATCATGAAAGCTCGAATCGACCTCATGCACGTCAACTCTGGCGTCATCCACGCCATGCTCGGCCTCGAACGGCAGGTCCATCAGGCCGGGTTCGATAGCAAACTGCTCGATCTCGTCCGGATGCGCGCATCACAAATCAACGGGTGCGCCTATTGCCTGGATATGCACAGCAAGGATGCGCGCGCGAACGGCGAGACTGAACAGCGGCTCTACGGTCTCGAGGCGTGGCGCGAGACGCCTTACTACTCAGCGCGAGAGCGCGCGGCGCTCGAGTGGACGGAGGCTCTGACGCTCGTTTCCGAGACGCACGTTCCGGACGCGGTGTACGAGCGGGTGCGAGAGCAGTTCTCGGAAGACGAGCTGGTGCACTTGAGCCTCGCGATTGTTGCGATTAACGGCTGGAACCGGCTCAACGTGGCGGCGCGCACGGTGCCCGGCGATTATGTTGCCAGGCGCCTGGAAACATCGCACGCGGCGAGCTGATCACGAACAACCCGTGACGTCGTGAGTCGATGTGGCGTTTGCCCGAACTAACCAACCGAGGAGTCTGCAGCGACGTTACACGATGATCATACCGACTACATATCGATCAACTATCATCGCTCGCCTCGATTCACAGAAGGCATGATTGCTCTGGAGCACCTGATGCGCCTCATTCTCGTGTGCGCCGCCGTGATTCTCACGGCGGCGCAGTGACACGCTTAGAGTGTCGCTCTCGATTGGCCTGACCGCGAATCAATAAAGCAGGCAAACCGGCGGCGCACACCCTTCGTCCTACCAACAACAGGCTTCGAGCTCAACAACGGCAACAGTCGTCGCCGTCGACCGCCGTTGAGCCTCCGTCAGCCGAAAACCGAGTGATCTGGGGGCAGAGTCAGCACACCTTAGAAGCATAGGAATTCGACACGCTGTTCGCGTGTTTCTGCTGTCGAATCCCCGCTCTGGCGATCGTCTAACAGTTAGAGAGGATCAAATGGAATCTTGGAGAGTTGCGGATCCAGTAGCGGCCGGTTGCGGTCTAAACCGTGAGGTAGCAACGCTCGCCCCGGCGCGCAACGTCTATCGTAATGAGAGTCCCATGAATGGCATCTTAAAGCTGTGTCCCAAAAGAGTTCACACCGTTCATGTCGAAGGCCCTCTTCAAACGCCCGTGACCCGTTCGCTGCGCCATGACGTCCATGCACTGCTGCGTCGTGGAGAGCGCCGGATCGAGCTGGATCTCGCCGCGGTGTCGCGGATCGATGCCGCCGGTATCGGTGAACTGATTCGGACATTCAACATGACGGCTACGGTGAATGGAGCGTTACGTGTGGTCAATACGACCGCATGGGTCCGCGAGATGCTCGAGCGAGCACATGTTTTCGACGCTCTGACTGGCGAGAGGCAAGTCGAGCAACGGCTTGCTTGAACGTCGTGCCCACGGGAGGCGCACGTCGAGTCGATGCTCAGTCCTGCAGCGCGCGATGCACGAGCGAGATCGCAATCGACCCCTCGCCGACGGCTGACGCCACGCGCTTCATGTTTCCGCCGCGCACATCACCAACCGCGAATACCCCGGGGAGCGTGGTCTCGAGCAGGAAGGGTGTACGCGCGAGCGGCCACCGCGCTGCCGAAAGATCACGCGCGGACAAGTCGGCGCCGGTCTTGACGAATCCCTGCGCATCGAGTGCGACGCAGCCGTCCAGCCAGCCGGTGTTCGGTACCGCACCGGTCATCACGAACACATGCCGGATGTCGTGGGATTCGATACTGACGTGCCGATGGTTCCGCCAGCGCACCCGCTCGAGATGCTCGTCTCCGTCAAGCGCGACGATTTCCGTGTAGGTGTGCAGAGCAATTCTGGGACTCTCTTCAATCCGTCGAATCAGGTAGCGCGACATGCTGTCGGACAAACTGCTCGAACGCACCAGCACGTGAACGCGACTCGCGGTTTCCGCGAGAAACACGGCGGCCTGCCCGGCAGAGTTGCCGCCGCCAACGACGATGACCTCTTCGCCGACACAGAGTTGCGTTTCGATGAACGTCGCGCCGTAGTACACGCCAAGGCCTTCGTACTTCGAGAGATTCGCAAGGTCCGGCTTCCGATACTCGGCGCCGGTCGCGATCACGATCGCGCGCGCGGCGATCTGGTGACCGTCTTCGAGACGGATCGCATACGGCTTTCGCTCGCACGCGAGCTTCGTCGCCGGCCTGGCAATCATGATCTGCGCGCCGAACTTCTCCGCCTGCGTGTATGCCCGGCCGGCAAGCTCCTGGCCTGAGATGCCGGTTGGAAATCCAAGATAGTTCTCGATTCGCGAGCTTGTGCCCGCCTGACCTCCCGGCGCGCTCGCCTCAACGACCAGCACATCGAGTCCTTCGGATGCGCCATACACGGCGGCGGCGAGACCGGACGGCCCGGCGCCAACGATGACAACGTCGCGGACGTGCGTCTCGTCAATGAGATCGTTGAAGCCAAGACAGGATGCGATCTCCTGATTCGTCGGATTGCGCAGGACATTTTCGCCGCGACAAATCACTACCGGCACCTCGTCAATGCGTACATGGAATCGGTCGAGCAACTCCTGGACCTCCTGATCGTGATCGAGATCGAGGTAGGCATACGGATGGCTGTTACGCGTCAGGAACTCCTTGATGCGAAGCGTTCTCGGCGAATGCGCCGAGCCGATGAGCACGGCATCGCCAAGTCCTTGCGCGATCAGTTCGACCCGGCGAAGCACGAACGCGCGCATCAGGATCTCGCTCAATTCGGCATCGGTCTGCACCAGCGTGAGGATGCGCGCGCGTTCGACTTCGATCACTTCGCCGCCTGAGCGGGCGCGGATCTGAAACAGCGCCAGCCGGCCGGCAATCATGTTGACCTCGCCGGTGAACTGGCCAGGCCCGACGAGGCCGATGATCGTTTCTCTACCGTCCAGGGTTCGGACGATCTCCAACTCGCCGCTCGTGACAATAAAAAACGGGACACCGTGATCACCGGCTTCGACGAGCACGTCTCCACGGGCGAGCGCGCGCGGCTGCCCCTGCTGTCCGAGACGGGCGATCTGCGGACGGGTCAGCGTCGGGAAGAGCTGATCGAAACGCGACAGCCGCGGCGCGATTGGAGTCGGGGCTTCAGTCATAGGTCAACCAGTCGAACCTGGCAGAACCTAGGTCCGTTCTGCTCGCGTGAGCGGTGTGTCGATGAGGTGCTCGGCGAGAAACCATACCTGCAGCTCATTGCGCCGAATGACGTCGCTGACGAGCAGATCATTCGTTCCGTCGTCTCCATTCTCCGCCGCCTTGCGCGCCATAGCCCGGGTTTCTTTCAGCACGATCTCGTGCGCATGCAGTAAACGCGAGATCTGCACCGGTACCTGCTCTCGCCCTTTCGGTGGGCGCGGAATCAGCGTCATCTCGGCGACGTCATGCGCCATCGCCACACTGATCCCGCCGAGCAGCTGAATTCGCTCAGCGATGGCATCGACCAGTTCGGTCTGCTCGTCGGCGTGTTTATCGAGGAGCAGATGGAGTTGATAGAAAGTCGGGCCAGACGTCTGCCAATGATGTTTCTTGTACAGATCGCGAAGCGTAATCGTATCTGCGAGCACCTGGTTCAGATTCGCGACCGATTCGATGCAGGTCCGTTCAGACAGCGCAAGAGGCATACGCACCAGGTGGCCGAACGGCTGAATCTCATGTCCTTTCTGATGCGCATCGGGTGTTGCCTTCGCGATGATTGCGTCGGCATCAAGTGTTTGTGGACTCATAGTTCCCATCCTTCAGATTAGGCGGCAAAGGCCAAGTGTCTGTCATCTTCCGCGTATCGCCAACCCCCGAATGAGGGTGTGTCAGCTACCACTACGGGAGTAGGCGCCTAGGACTAAGGTCCAAGGATCAGTGTTCAATGTTCAATGTTCAATGTTCAATGATCAATGTTCAATGATCAATGATCAATGTTCCATGCAACATTGATCATCGAACATTGATCATTCAATAGCATTGAACGCATCGTGACGGTATCGTCGGCGCGCGTGATTCGCGGCCTGGTTGTGGCCGCCTGCGTGGCGCTTTGTGCCTGCCGCGAAACGCCTCCGCCGGACCCTTCGATCGTTTTCACCACGATCCCGGCGGCGGGAGAGGGGGGTCCCGAACGGATTGCCCAGGTGGCAGGGCACGTCCGCGGTGGCGGCCGCGACCAGCGAGTTGTTCTCTACGCGAAGAGCGGAATCTGGTGGATTCAGCCGCTTGTCGAGAAGCCGTTCACCGATGTGAAGGTGGATACGACTGGGAAATCCGTCAGATTCCGAGCGAACGTGGCGGCATCAACGAGTACGATGCCCGGAACGCGTGGGTCGACGCCGACGGTCACCTTCATTTAGCAATCGCGCAGCGCGATGGTCGCTGGACGAGCGCCGAAGTCGCGCTCACGCGTGCGCTCGGCTATGGCACCTACGTCTTTGTCGTGCGAGATACGTCAACGCTCGATCCCGCAGCGACACTTGACCTGATCACCTGGGACGACACGGCGGAGGAACAAAGCCACCGCGAACTCGACATCGAAATCAGCCGCTGGGGCGATCCGCAAAACAAGGACGCCCAGTATGTCGTGCAGCCGCATTTCGTGGCCGCGAACGTCTTTCGATTTCGCGCCCCTGCGGGAACCTTGACGCACGCGCTGCGGTGGCAGCCCGGGACGGCGGTGTTCAAGACAGAGGCTGCCGGCTCGAGACGCGGCCGAGCGACGGTCGTCGCCGAGCGCGAGTTCACGTCGGGCATTCCCGCCGCCGGCGCCGAGACACCCCGCCTCGTTCTTTATTACTTCCGTGGCTCGAAGAAGCCGCCAGCCGGGGCCGTCGAGGTCGTAATTGAGAAGTTCCAGTTCCTGCCGTAGCAACGCGCGTTTCGGCGTGGCCGTCTGCATGATCGTCACGACTCTGGTGATCTGCGAGCGCATGGCGAGCGCGCTCGACCCGGATCGTTCACTGTCGCAGTATCTCCGTGATCGATGGGGAAGCGACCGCGGCTTTCCCGGCGGCACCGTCACTGCCATCACGCAATCGCGCGATGGGTATCTCTGGATTGCCGCCGAGAAAGGCCTGGTGCGTTTTGATGGCCTGACGTTTCGTCTGGTTCAACCGAAAGCGGCCACTGCCGGCCGCGATTCCAATGCGCTGTTTCTCGCTGCCGATCGTGAGGGAGCGATCTGGGCAGAACTGCGTGACGCGACTCACGTTCGCTATCGTGGCGATGATTTCGTAGAACTGCCAGCCGAGTTATCGAACCTTCGCCGATTGCCAGTTGCCGCAATCGCAACCAAACGCGATGGAACGGTGCTGCTGGCGATTGCGAATCACGGCATTCTCGCGTCGCGCCGCAATCGTCTTGAAACTTTCATCCCGCAGAATGAGTTACCGAGCTCATTCGTCATCACAATGGCCGAAACACCGGATGGAGATACATGGCTCGGCACGCGCGACTCCGGCCTGCTCCGATTCCACGACGGCAAGCTGACACCGATTGTGAATCTGCTGCCCGATCAGAAGATTAACTGTCTGCTGCCGGTCGGCTTGCACGAATTATGGATTGGCAGCGACAACGGTGTTGCGCTGTGGAACGGTCGCGAGATCACGACCGAGTCGCTGCCGGCATCCCTGAAACGCACAGCGGCGCTGTCCATGATCCAGGACGCCGACGGCAACGTGTGGATCGCCACGGCGACCGGAACGCTTCTTCGCGTGCATGGGGAACACGTCGTCACCTTGATCGAGCCAGATCTACGAGGTCGCGGCAGTGTCAGGGCGGTCCGTTCGCGTCGATCTCAAACTCCCCGATCGGCTTCGCGCCTCCGTCATCGGCATCACCGAGGACAGGGCAGGGTTCTTGTGGATTGCCACGACTGACCGGCTTGTGCGCATCCATAGAGACGGCCTGACCCGCGAGTCTGCCGATCCGGAAGTGCGCGAATTCAGCGTCGCCGACGGACTCCCGAGCGCAGAAGGCGCGAACAGGCATCGCAACCTTATCGCGGACACCCGCGGTCGCGTCTGGGTGGCAACCAATCGCGGGTTAGCTCGTGGCGATCCCCGGCGAGCCTCCACGCGTCTCGCCTCGTCGCTGGTGCACGTCGAGGAATTGTTGGCTAATGGCGTCGCGATCGATCGGGCTAGTTCGATGACCATTGCATCGAAGCACCAGCGGTTGACGCTCACCTACGCCGGGCTCAGCCTCGCCGCGCCCGAGCGAGTCCAGTATCGCTATCGTTTAGACGGGTTCGATCATGATTGGAGCGCTCCGGCCAGCGGCCGGCAGGCGGTCTACACCAATCTGAATCCCGGGCCGTACACATTCCGCGTCATGGCATCGAACGGCGAGGGCCTGTGGAACGGACAAGAGGCGACGTTGGCGTTTTCGATTGCCCCGGCGATGTGGCAGACGACGTGGTTTCGGCTTGGCGGCGTGGTGTTGATTGTGCTGGCGTCATGGCGCGCCTATCGCCTGCGCTCATGCAGGTGTCGAGAAATCTCCATGCCCGATTTGAAGAACGTCTCGGCGAACGCACACGCATCGCTCAGGAGTTGCACGACACGTTGCTGCAGGGGTTCCTCAGTGCGTCGATGCAGTTACATGTCGCGGCCGATCGTCTGCCCGCTGACTCACCGGCGAAGGAGTCGCTGACGAAAGTGCAGGATCTGGTCACCCGTGTCATTGACCAGCGGCGGAACGCCGTACGTGGTCTCAGGTCGGCTACCGACACCTCTCGCGATCTTGCGGAAGTATTTTCCGGTATCTCGACCGAGATTCCGACGGTCGAGGACGTGAACTATCGCGTGATTGTCGATGGACGAGAGCGTCCGTTGAACCCGGTCATCCGTGACGAGGTGTACCGAATCGGCCACGAAGCGGTCATGAACGCTTTCCGTCACGCGGAGGCGAAGAACATCGAGCTGCAGCTGGAATATGCGTCACGCGGCCTGCGTCTCCTGGTGCGTGACGATGGACGGGGAATTGACGAAGCGGTTCTCGAACGCGGCCGCGAGGGCCACTGGGGGCTTTCCGGGATGCGCGACCGCGCCGGCAGGATTGGTGCTCGATTGAGCGTGTGGAGCAGCGGCGGTGCGGGAACCGAGATCGAACTACCCGTGCCTGCCCGGGTCGCGTTCAGACCACGGAACAACACGGAATCACACGGAACACGGAACAATACGGAATCATACGGGCCATGGAGCAACACGGAATCACACGGGCCACGGAAGAACACGGAATCGACACGGACATGCATGGAGCGGCGAAGGCGGTCGTGACGTGCGGGAGAACAAGTCGTGACTGCCGAACAAAGGATTCGTGTCTTTATCGTCGACGATCATGCACTCCTGCGCGAGGGCATTGCCGCGGTGATCAACAACGAACGCGACATGGTTGTCGTGGCGCAGGCGGCAGCCGGCAGGGAGCGATTCAGCGTTACCGCGAGCATCGCCCGGACGTGACGTTGATGGATCTGAGACTCCCTGACATCAGCGGCATCGATGCGATGATTGCCATCCGCAACGATTTCTCAGACGCGCGGATTGTCGTGCTGACGACGTTTGAGGGGGACGTCGAGATCAAGCGTGCACTTGCGGCGGGTGCGCGAGGTTACGTTTTGAAAAGCATGCCGCCGAGGGAACTCGTCGACGTCGTGCGGCAGGTGCATGCCGGCAAGAAGAGAATCCCTCCAGAAATTGCGGCGCAGCTTGCCGAGCACGTCAGCGACGAATCGCTGACCAAGCGCGAGTGCGACGTCCTGCAACACGTCGCGGGCGGAAACCGAAACCGTGACATTGCTGACCTCCTCTGGATTTCCGAGGAGACGGTCAAGGTTCACATCAAGCACATCATGGAGAAGCTCGGCGCCAACGATCGCACCGAAGCCGTGGCGATCGGCGTCCGCCGCGGCATCATCCAGCTTTGATAGCCCGTCCGGCAAGTCATTTCGTACCACGATAGTTGTAGACACCGGCGCTGAAGTCGGGGGATTGACGGCGCGCGTACGGACGCTACGCTAGTTGTGGTGCAACGCTTCTTTTCTTCATTCGCCAGTGGCTGGCCTGGTGCGGGGCTTCTGCTCTTACGCGCGGTCTCCGCGTCTGTCGCGATGGCTCAAGGCGCCGTATGCCTCTCGAACGCCTCTGACCTGACGCTTGGCGGGTTGGCGGCAGGCTCCCTGGCCATCGTGAGTGCGACGGCGTTGGTCGTTGGACTTGTGACGCCCGTGGCCGGTATGGCGCTTGCCGTTGCCATGGTGCTGTTCTGGTTTCCGCACCCGGTCAACGGCGTTTTTCTCGACGCGGTCGCGTCGGTCCTCGTTGCTGCCAATGCGCTGGCCGTGGCATTCCTTGGGCCTGGCGCATTCTCGATCGACGCCCGCCTGTTCGGCCGCCGCGAGATCTTCGTTCCGCGCGATACCAGAGCCTCAGGTTGATATGGCGTTGATTCGCGGGTAACTGTCGTTTGGAGGTGACGGCGGCATGACCCGCCGTCATTCTCACAAGCGCCGCGCGTGTTGTGCTTCGGTACGGTCCAGCAGTCGCCGCAGTTCGGGTCCGCTCATCCCGGTGTTATAAGGAGGCGTGTCGGGCTCGAACTCTTTCCCTCGCGCGAGACCGCCAACGATCACGGGATCGAATCCGGCATCACGAACGAGATCCGCAGCGGTCTGCATCGCCGAAGGCACATCGCTCGCGAGTGGAATGCCAACACGATCTCCGCTGCGATGCGCCTCGGTCTCCAGCGTTTTGAAGTAGACGGAATTGAACGCTTTGACCCACAGCGAGCCAGGGAATTTTCCCGCGGCCCATCCGGCTGATCCTTGCGGATGCGCCGACGCTTTTTTTGCGACCTCACCGTCTCGGCGCTCGTAGGCATTGCCGGTGTCGAGCACGACTTTTCCGGCGAGTAGCGGCGCGAGGTCGTGCGAGAGATCGGGCACTGCTTTGAGCGGCACGGTCAGCATGACGACTTGACCGAAGGCTGCGGCGTCCCGAGATGTGCCTGCCGAGGCGCGCGGGCCAAGTCGTTCGACCAATTCTCGCAATTCCTCGGGATGGCGCGACGCCACGAGCACATCGTGGCCGGCATCTATCCACAACTTCGCGAGAGTCGCTCCGATCATTCCCGCGCCGATGATTCCAATCCGCAAGAGATCCTCCTTGAATACCGCCTGTCGGTCGCCCCAAAACCGAGGGGCGATCGACACTGCTCACATCGTAATCAACGGATCATTGCTGCCACGAGTGGATTCAACGTCCGGACGTCCTCCAGTGATACAGGGACAAAACCGGGCGAAGGCTGCGTCAGATCTGCCACCACGATACCTCCATCCTGACTGCAAAACACCTGCTCGACGTCGCGCACGCGCAGCGTGACGATCAGGTTGCCGGCCTGGCCTTTAAACCGGATCAGGTGATCGTAACCTGGCAGAGGACTGGCCTCGACCGTGCAGAAGTTTGGCTGACCGCTCACGTTCGCTGTCGGTATGCCTTGCGGAAAGCCGGGAACCCCCTGAGTAAGCTTCACCGACCCATTCTCGCGATCGGTAATACCGAAGATTAGCGCATCAAGCCCGGGACCTCCGATGAATGCCTCACTGCCATCACCCGGCGCCCAGAGATTCACATCATCACCCGGGCCGCCGAACATGATGTCGCTGTTCGGCGGGCCGCCAGGGGCCGGTCCGCCATCGGGTCCGCCCAGGATGATGTCCTGACCCGGCCCTCCATCGATAACATCGTTGCCATTCAGGCCAAAGATTACATCGTTGCTCCGTCCGCCGATCAGGACGTCGGTCCGGTTCAATGACTGGTTCGCAGCGGCGCCTGCCTGTACCGCCGGATTGTCCTGTCTGTCGTCGTCGCGGCCGATGAGCAGCTGTGGCGTGCTGTCACCATCGACAAAAGCCGCCTGGCTGGTGCGGGCGGCTGCGGCAAGTGCGAATGCCGCAATCGAGAGTCCTGCAAGCGAAGCGGAGATCCTGGAACGAAAAATCGAACGTAGATACTGCATCAGTGGGTCCTCCTTTGGGCACCCATAAAAACAGGAATCCTCATGCGATTCATTTCACGTCCTCGCGCGCAATGTTGTCGGAATCGCGTCGGACCGATCGCAGCGTACGGGTGCCGTACGAGTCGTGTGCGAGCGCTGTGGGTGGCTCCCGATTGACCGTTATTCCAGACTTGGCGCATGACGGCCACGGCAGCGACCGCCTTTGTGACCGGGGGTGACGGATTCATCGGCACCGCCCTTGTCAAAGTCCTGACACTTCGCGGCCATCGCGTGTTCGCTCTCGCGGACTCCGCGGCGGCGGCCGAGCGGTTGCGATCGAGTGGTGCAGTGCCTGTTCTCGGCGATCTCGCGAACCCCGGTGCGTGGCAGGACGAAGCGAGCGCCGACTGGGTGTTCCACGTACGCCCGTACCTCGATCGGCGTCCGCATGACGGGTCGCCGCGGGCGGCATTCGCGGCGCGAGCGCGCGTGACAACCGATGCGCTGCTGCTCGACACCATCGCGGCGGGTGCGACGCGGCGCATTGTGTACGTCGCCGACGCATGTTGTTACGGGTCTACCAGTGAGCGTCCGATAACGGAGGACGCACCACTGCACCCTTCGACTTGCGGGCGTCGTTATGGGCCGGCGCTCGATCGCCTCGAGGGATACATCATCGCCGGACTTCCGATCGTCACGGCAATGCCGGGACTTGTATACGGCAATGGATCGTGGTTTCGAAAATGGATCATCGATCCGATTCGTGCCGGTCGTCGCGTCATCCAGTTTGGCAGATCCGATCACTGGGTTTCACCGGTCCACGTTGACGATTGCGCGCGAGCGCTCGTACACCTCGCTGAGCACGGCCATGCCGGACGCCGCTATTTTGTCGTCAACAGCAATCCGATCACTCTGCGTGAATTCGCCGCCGCCTTCGCGCGCATGGTGAACCATCCGCTCCAAGTGCGGCCGGTGCCAGGTGCGATCGCCCGATTCGTCGCCAGTCCGGTTCTTGCCGAATACCTGCGTCGCAACGCCGTCTACTCGAACATTCGATTGCGAGGAAGCGGCTTTCATTTCGATTATCCGACGCTCGAGCAGGGGATGCGGCAGATCGTGGAGTCGCTCGATGCGTAAGTCTCTTCCGCAGCTCTTCGCGGTTGCCCCGGATGCGAGTTTCGACGCGGTCGTGATTCCGCACCTCGATGCGGCCTTTCGCGTCGCGTGCTATCTCACTCGGAATGAACAGGACGCGGAAGATGTTGTGCAGGAAGCGTCGCTGCGTGCGTTTCGCTATTTCCGTACTTTCAGGGGCGGCGACGGCCGCGCCTGGTTCCTGCGCATCGTCCGCAACACCTGCGCGAGTTGGCGTCGCCGTCGGCTGGATGCACTCATGGATACCTTTGACGAGCGGCAACATCAGACTGCGACGTCGGCGCCGACGGATCCGGAGACACTACTCAGTCGCGCGGATGATGCCACACGAGTCGCTCGCGCGCTGCACTCGTTGCCCGACAAGCTGCATCATCTCCTCGTGCTCCGCGAATTCGAAGGGCTCTCGTATCGCGAGCTGGCTGACGAAATCGGCGCGCCGATTGGAACCGTGATGTCGCGGCTGTCGCGCGGCCGCGAGGCGCTGCGAGAAGCGTTCAAGAACGAAGGAACCAGTATTCAATGAGCGGGATTCAAAAAAAATGGAGGCGTTGTGAACGTTGCAAGTGACTGTCTGCCTCTCTCGGCCATTGCCGGACCGATGATTGCGTCGCACGGCATTGTCGGGCAGAGCCGTGTCGTGATGGACCTGATTCGGCGCATCGAGCTTGTCGCGGCGACGCGGAGCACGGTCCTCATCACGGGAGAGACGGGGACGGGCAAAGAGCTCGTGGCGCGCGCCATCCATCACTGCGCCGGGGATGGATCGCTTCCATTCGTCAAAGTCAACTGCGCCGCGATTCCCGACACGCTGCTCGAGTCGGAACTGTTCGGCCACGTTCGCGGCGCGTTCACCGACGCGACCAACACACGGAGGGGAAAGTTCGCGCTCGCGCACCGCGGTTCGATTTTTCTCGACGAAATTGGCGCCATGGGCGGGACGCTTCAGGCAAAACTGCTGCGTGTTCTGCAGGAGCGGGAAATTGAGCCCCTTGGAGCCGAGCGGAGCGAGCGCGTCGATGTTCGTGTCATCGCCGCGACCAACCGCGATCTTCGCCAGCTGGTGGAGGCAGGGCGGTTCCAGGACGATCTGTTTTATCGACTGCACGTCATTCCAATGACGGTGGCACCGCTTCGCGAACGCGTCCAGGACATCCCCATGCTGGTCGTGCATTTCATACGCAAGCACGCCATGCGCTGCGGGAAGTCGATCGAGGCAATCGAGGACGGCGTGATCGCGTCGCTCATGAACTACGCCTGGCCCGGCAACGTCCGCGAACTCGAAAACACGATCGAGCGCGCTGTCGTGTTGACGACCGGCTCGATATTGACTTCCGCGGCAGTGACGATCGAATCAATCAGCGTCCGTTCCGGCGACGTGCCATCGTTGAATATCCGAGAGAACGTCGAATGGGCCGAACGCGAGACGATTCGCCGGGCACTCGCGATGTCGACAGCCAAGGGGGAAGCCGCTCGGCTGATGGGCATCAGTCCCCGAGCGCTTTCGTATTATTTGGACAAGTATCGAGGAGTCGATGTGTCCCGGGTGCCGGTGTGAGCCCGCCGGGACTCGGGAGCCACGGGCGCATCAATTATCGGGCAGCCGTTTTCACGAACGCGATCGCGAAGAGGCTCCCCAGGAGCATGTCGGCCGCGCCGAGCGGCAATGCGTTGGCGGCGACGCGACCCTGCGCGTACAAAACCGTCACCGTGACGACCCACCCGAGCTTTTCGAGAATCGCCACCGGAAACAGGGGCCGATATCGAACCGGATCGGACGCGATCACGAGGAACGCAAACTGCCAGGTTGTGGTGATGGCGGCAAAACCATAGTAGTACTCGGGATGAGTAATCGCAGGTGGATTCAGCCGGCCGACCGTATCGTACAGAAAGAATAGCGGCGGGACGACCAGCAATCCCCAAAGCCCGGCGCCCGTGAAGACGCGTTTCGCAAACAACATCCCATGGCCCCCTATAAACATAGTGTGACACTGGGACGCCTATTTCATCTGCGACGCACACCATCGCAGTAAGATGAGGGCCCATGAAAGCCGGCGCTCCGGGTTCCTTTGGGGCGCATCTGAAAGCGCTTCGCGAAACGGCGGGCTTCACACAGGAAGAGCTCGCCACGATCGCCGGACTGTCGGTCCATGCGGTCAGTGCCCTCGAGCGAGGCGAGCGCCGGCGGCCTCACATCGACACTGTCCGCGCCCTTTCCGCGGCGCTCGATCTGTCCGGTCCAGCGCGTGACGCGCTGCTGGCAAGCGCCCGCGCTCACCGGCATCAAACCGCGGTTGATGAACTGAGTTGCGCGCCGCTGCCGCTGCCATTGACGGCGCTTCTTGGTCGCGAGGGGGAACTTAAGACAGTGCGCACGTGGCTGACGGAATCGGCCGCGCGATTGATCACGCTCGTCGGCCCCGGCGGTGTCGGCAAAACACGTCTCGCGCTGGAGGTCGCACGCAGCGTCGCCGATGAGGGTACGACCCGCGTCGTGTTCGTTCCGCTCGCCGGTATCACTGAGGCGACGTCTGTCGCTCCGGCCATCGCTGACGCGTTTGGATTTTCGAATGTCAGCGGTGCCGATCTCACGATGCGTCTGCGCGCGGCGTGTGCCGATCAGCCGACGCTGATGATCGTCGACAACTGTGAGCACGTGCTCGACGCGGCGTCGCTGTTCGCCGAGCTGCTGACGTCGGCCGAGCCGCTTCGGTTGCTGGCCACCAGCCGGGCGCCGCTGCGGGTGCGCGGAGAGCGCGAGTACGCCGTCGGCCCGCTCTCCCTGGAACCCGGATCAGATCTGCTCGCGCCAGCGGATCTTGCACGGATCCCAGCCGTGCAATTGTTCGTTGAGCGAATTCGAGACGTCCAACCGGAGTTTCGCCTGACCGCCGCCAACACGGGCACGGTGGCGGCGATTTGCCGGCGACTTGACGCGCTTCCATTGGCGCTCGAACTTGCGGCTCCCTGGATGAAGGTCCTCCCGGCCGACGATCTCTATCGGCGGCTCGACCATGATGTCCTGCTCTCGACCGCCGGTCCGCGCGATCTTCCTGAACGGCAGCAGACGATGAGCGCGACGATTGCATGGAGCTATCAACTGCTCGATGCGAACGAGCAGCGCGGGTTTCGCCGCATCGGCGCACTTCCTGGCCGTTTCCCCGTCGAGGCGGCAGGGGCCGTTCTCGCCGGGACCGACCGTGGGCGGGACTCGGCGGCGACCGACAACGCAATCGCGGCTGTCGCAGGGCTCATCGACAAAAGTCTTCTCGCGCGCGCGGCCAGCTCTGTGCCCACCCGCCCGCTCTACCAGATGCTCGAAACCGTACGCGCGTACGCATCGCTGGCGTTAGTCACGGCCAACGAGCGCGACGACGCGATGGAGGGACTTGTTCGTTACTGCAAGGGTGAAGCGTTGCACGCAGGTCTCGGTTTGGTGGGTTCGTCACAGGCCGAGTGGCTGGATCGGGTTCGCGATGATCTGGAAAGCTATCGCGTCGCGCTGGCGTGGCTCGTGGACCGCGGCCGTGCCGGCGATGCATGTGAGATCACGTGGCAACTGCACTTCTTTTGGCTCATTAGAGGACGTGCGGCGGAGGGCATCCGATGGTTCGAGCGATGTCTGAACGTAACGCCGCTGCTGCCGTCGGTTGAATCGAGAGCCCTCGTGGGCGCCGCCGCGATGTTGTTTACCCAGGGCGACCTCGCGCGCGCACGCGCCTGGACGACGCGAGCGCTGACCCTCGACGCCGTTGATCTGGACGTTGCGGTGATGGCAGGGCATCTGCTCGGACACGTGGAGCGGGCGCACGGCAACCTCGAGGCGGCACGCGAACGTTTTCTTTCGAGCGCTGAAGGGTTCCGCGCCTTGTCAAACGACTGGGGGGTGGGGAACGCCTTGCTCGCCCAGGCATCAGTCGCGCTTGCCGACGGCGACCTCGAGCAGTCGGACCGGCTCCTCGATGATGCGACAGCCGTGCTGCGGCATTGCGGGCCGTGGTTCCTGAACTTGCCGCTCTACGTCCGCGCCCTTCATGCCGTTCGTCGCGGGAAGGCGGAGGAAGCGATCGCGCTCGTGCGCGAAACGCTGCTCTGCAGCCGGCAGCTCCACGACTCGTTTGCGTTCATCTACGCCCTCACGCCCCTGGCAGTGGCGGCACTGATCAAAGGAGACCATGCCTGGGCGGCTCGCATATTTGGCGCGCGGGATGCCGTGACCGAGCGGACCGGCATCTCCTTAATGGATAAATCCGTGATGGACCTGCGCGAACGGACCGAACGGGAAGTCCGTGACCGACTTGGTCCCGAGCGCTGGGAGCGCGCCTACAGCGCCGGCCGCAGCGCCTCGATCGATTCGCTGCTGAAAGATATCGACCGCGCAGGTCGCTGACTGTGGCCATAGTGAGCTACGACCCTAGAACCGGTTTCAAAACCTGATCGCGCGGAGAGCGCTGAGGATCTCACGCCGAGAGCGCGGAGCCCGCAGAGAAGAACGCAGTGCCAACCGGGTCCCACCGTTTTGCACATTCGACGTGGGACCCGGTTGACACTGCGTCCCTCTGCGTTCTCAGCGATCTCTGCGCGAGACGCTCTGCATTCTCACCGAGAGACTAGTGCCCGAGCGAATTCGCTCAGTTCGTCATCATTCAGGTCCGACACGACCCAGAAAGACATGCCGGCCCGAGTCCAATAATGGATGTGGAATCCGCGCACGGTTCGCGTTTCAATTGAACGGGACGCCTTGTCCGTTGCGGCCACGAAGACGTTGATCGTGTGCTGGCGACGCTGATACACGAGCGCGGCTGCGGGCCGGCCGTCGAGATAATCGAGACGACCGCCTACTAACGGAAAACCGGTCGCGGCCAAGTCGACGACCGGGGGCGAGAAATCGAGCTTGCCGAGGAACCATGGCTTCACCGTGTGTTGATCCGTTGAACGGACATCGAAGAGATGATCGCCCATGAGAGATCGCACGTGGCCATCAACCACTTGCTGGACGGTGCTGTCTGTGCCGACAGTGGCGATCTGTAGCAGCGAGACTCCGCCTCCAACAGCTATGATCACGGCGGCTGCGGCGGCCCAGGTAAGAAGGCGATGCCTGGAGTTCATCCTCGCCGTTTGCCGAAAGACATGGGCGCGGACGCGATCGGGTGCCGAATGATACGGAAGCGCTCGAACGAGTCGGCTCAGGACCTGTCGTTCGGCAACACGGCCGCGGCAAACGGCGCATCCGGTCAGATGATCGCGAATGTCCCCGTCGCCCGCGGCATCGAGTTCGCGATCGATGTAGGCGTCGAGGTCGCGATCGACGGACTCGCAGGTCACAGCGCCCCCTCCACTGCTGGTTCGAGCTTCAGCACCGCGAGCAACCGCTCACGTCCGCGTGCCAGCCGCGACATCACCGTCCCGATCGGCGCGTGCACGACTGACGCAATCTCCTTGTACGACATGCCCTCGATCTCCCGGAGGACGATCACTTCGCGGAAATCGACAGGTAATTGATCGATCGCCTGACGTACGTGCGCGACGGTGGTCTGCTGCAGCAACCGCGCCTCGGGATCGAGCGTATCATCAGCGGCTGCGGTACCGGTTTCATTCAATGCTGTCATGCTCGTGACCTTTGCGTGACGCGCGATGCGGCTGTACCACGCGTTCCGCACAATCGCAAAAAACCATGCACGCGCATCATCGTCGCGCAGCGATGAAAAATAACGAAGCGCCCGCACGCAAGCATCCTGCACGACGTCCTCCGCCTCGGCGTCGTTTCGTGTCAGCCAACGTGCGTAGTTGAATGCCGCATCGAGGTGGGGAAGGACGGTCGCGTCGAACAAGCGTGAAACCATTACTCCTTCAGAAGACACAGAAACCTGATTTTTTATTCCGCGCGGAATAACCGCGCCACTGCGTGTGTCTTGTAAAGCAGAAGTATCGAAGGGCGACTCGAGAGAGCCGGAGATCCTGCGAGTACGAGGAGGCATGCGTGGCAAGACGAAGAGAGATGATCGATCCCGAGAGGCGCCATTTTCTGCAATGCATGGCGTGGGTGGGCACTGGGGCGGTTTGGACGCTTTCAAGTGGCATTCTGAAGGGCTCACCGCTTGGTCGGGTTTCCGGCGGGGCTCTGACGGCGGACGGAGCGGGCTCGCTCCGATTCGTGCAGATCAGCGACAGCCACATTGGCTTTGACAAACCAGCCAACACGGACGTGACCGCCACACTTCGAGAGGCAATCGCGAAGATCAAGGCGGAACCCGACCCACCGGCATTCGTTCTTCACACCGGCGATCTCACGCACCTGTCGCGCCCATCGGAGTTCGACACGTTGCAGCACGTGCTGTCAGAGCTGTCAGTGCCTGTGTTCTACGTTCCCGGCGAGCACGATGTGCTCGAAGACGATGGGAAAAGTTATCTGGAGCGATTCGGCAAGGGCACACTCGGTTCGGGTTGGCAAAGCTTCGATCAGAACGGCGTGCACTTCATCGGCCTGGTCAACGTGGTCAATCTCAAAGCCGGTGGACTCGGCACCCTCGGCGACGAGCAACTCGAATGGCTCGAGAATGACGTCAAGCCGCTCTCGAGCAGCACACCCATCGTCGTGTTCGCACACATTCCGCTCTGGTCCGTGTATCCCGAGTGGGGCTGGGGCACCGACGACAGCGAGCGTGCGTTGTCGTACTTGAAACGCTTTGGTTCGGTCTCGGTACTCAACGGCCACATCCATCAAGTCATGCAGAAGGTCGAAGGACACGTCACGTTTCATACCGCGATGTCCACGGCGTTTCCGCAGCCCGCGCCAGGCAGTGCGGCTTCTCCGGGGCCGATGAAAGTGGCCGACGACCGGCTCAGGAAGGTACTCGGCCTGTCGCGGATGTCGTTCCAGGCAGTGAATCACCCGATTGCGATCACCGATCTGCCGCTCGAAGCCGATAGTCCAGCGTCCGGCACGCACGACGTCGTCATCGACAACTTCAGCTTCGCGCCCGCCGTGGCAACGGTGGCGGTCGGCGCGTCCATCACCTGGGTCAATCACGACGACGCGCCCCATGTTGTGATGAGCACCGAAAAGAGGTTCAAATCGCCAGTGCTCGATACCGACGAGAAGTTCTCCCACTCGTTCGATGCGCCGGGTACTTATCAGTACTTCTGCTCGCTGCATCCACGAATGACAGGCCGGATCGTGGTCTCGTAACCGCGACACGCCTCCACTTCCGTAGTGCACCAGCGGATATTTCCTTTCGAAAGAGTTTGATCGCCGCTGCCTACGGCGGTAACGGCGACGTTGCACGCGAACGCGCAATCCGGCGCGTTCGGAGCGGCGCCGATTACCACGCGGCGGGATCCCTGCCGCGTCAGGAGGCTTTTTGATGCGTATCGGAACAGTGAGCCGATCGATCGCCCATTCGCTCGTTGCCGCGGCCGTGTGCACGATTTCGGCCGGTGCGGCACTCGCGCAATCGCATGAGCACGCGATCGTGGGGCAGGCGCAGAAAGTGACGGCCGATGAAAACGAGCTCGTGCAAGCAGTCCGCGATGCGACAGCGAAGTTCAAGAACGTCACCAACGTTGCCGGTCCCGGCGAAGGGTACGAATTGAACTTCGGCTGCGTCAGCGGCGGCGATTTCGGCGCGATGGGGATGCACTACATCAACATGCAGCTCGTTGGCGACGGAGAGATCAAGGCGGAGCAGCCTGAGATCATTCTGTTCGAGCCGACGCCGGGCGGCGGCATCCACATCACCGGCGCGGACTACATCGTGGACGCGGCGGCGTGGGACTCAAACCCCGAGCACACCGGACCGCCACAGCTGAAGGGCCAACTGTTCCACTTCTTCGACAAGCCAAACCGCTTTGGTCTCGATCCGTTCTACGCGCTGCACGTGTGGGCGTGGAAGGACAACCCCAACGGCACGTTTACCAACTGGAACCCGAATGTGTCGTGCGATGCATTCAACCCGCCGACGCAGACTCAGCGCTAATCGTCTCGCCCCCCGCTTCTCAGTCTTCATTCCTTGATGTCGGCCGGAGCCACGGCGGGTTCCGGCCGATCCTCGCCACGGAAGAACACGGACAAACCAGCCACGGACGAACACGGAAGAACACGGCAAACCAGCCCCGGACTAACACGGACAAAGCGAACCACGGACGAACACGGAGTGTGTTCTGACCGAGCCGAACGTAAAATCCAAAAGAGACGGCGTCGCGAACGTGCGCGCGAGTGATTAGGTCACGCTGGAGGGTCCGATGATCAAGCTGGTTCCTCTGATTTTCGCGACAGCATTCCTTCAGCAGTTGCCGGCAAACCAAACGACTGCACCTCAATCGGACATCTACCGTCCTGGCCAGGGCGTCACTGCCCCCGTGCTCGTGCGCGAGACGAAGCCGAACTACACGGCGGAGGCGATGCGAGCTCGCATTCAGGGCCTTGTCGGCCTGGAGTGCGTGGTGATGCCGGACGGATCGGTTGGGGACGTGCGGGTTGTGCATTCGCTTGATCTCCAGTTCGGCCTCGATCAGCAGGCAGTGAACGCACTGAAGCAGTGGCGCTTCCGGGCGGGAATGAAGGACGGGACGCCGGTTCCGGTTCTCGTCATGGTCGAGATGTCGTTCACGCTCAGAGATCGGCCGGAGGATGCGAAGCCTGCGACCGCTTCCGGAGGACCATTAACGTCCAATCGCGACGCCCCGGCACCGCTCGCCTGGCCTGATGCGTTTGGTGATTCAGGCGGTCCTATGGCTTCGTCCACCGCGTTCAGCAATGGCGTGCTTCATCAACCGACACTTGATATCACGTTCGCGTATCCATCGGCGTGGTCGATGGTGGAGTCGACTGCCGGCATCACGCTTCACGCAGAGGACGCGAATGGCACCCGTGCCGTGACGCTTTCATCGCCGCAGCCCGCGCAGTTTTCCGTGACCGAGCCGGTCAGCCAATCGGTTTTGGATTCGTTCACCGTCGCGGCGCGAGCCGATGCCGCGTTCATCAGCAATCCGCACATCATCAAGTCTGGCCAGGTACGGCGTGATGGCGGACTGTGGATCTGGTTCGAGATGGACGCCCCCAGCTTCGAAGCCTGGAACGCGCCATCTGCGCTCGCAGATCGGCTTCGCAGCGGATACGGCGGCATTCACGTCTGGAGTTTTGCGACCACGGCGGCCGGACAAAGCATCAGCGTCTTCTGCACCGTCGTTCATCGGGCCGGTCTGTCGGATGGCGATCAGCAAGAGCAGATTCGGCGGGCGGGAATCGAGTTCAGTGAGATCCTGCGGCGGATTTCGATTCAGCCGCGATAGGAAATACGCCTGTCATATCTTCGCCGCACGAGCAGGACGGTCCAGAACACAAAAATTCCGATGACAAGGATTTCCGGCTCGTGCTGCTTCCACGGAAGTCTCGCGACTCTCCCGCCGACGTGCTGACTGCCGACGCGAATCATCTGTAGAACAGACGTCCAGAATTCTCCGATCAATACGAATAGAACGCTGAGCGCGACTGACGCGATCGCAAGCGTGATGATGGTGGGGAGCGTTTCGCCGCTGAAGCGCCGCTCGACGCGGCGTGTGACGACGACGACACTGCAGATGAAGAGAGCTGCGACCGGGACGTACACCGGCAGGTTCAGTCCTCGATCGGACACGCGTTCGCGCGCGTGCGCGACGTCGGCGTTCGCAACCGAGTGTGTGCGTACGACAGCCTCGAGCAATCTCACCTCGCACTGCGGCTGTTCGTTGGGGATGTGGAACCGATAGCGGTCAACAAGTTCGTCAACGAGTTCCACATCCGTCACGAGATGACGGCTGTCTGCGGCGTTGGCCAGATCAAGTCGGCGCGGTTCCTCCGGCGGCCAGGCGCAAGTCCGAGTTCATGCCGGGGCGCAGGATGCACGCGCTCGAGCAGATGACCACCAGGAAGCCAGGCACAAACAATCGAGTCATACTCTCGATTGTCGCCGCCGAAGACGAAAACATCACACATCCGTGTGAATCCGTGTTGTTCCGTGGCTTGTGTGGTCCGTGTTCTTCCGTGTTGTTCCGTGGCTTGTGTGGTCCGTGTTCTTCCGTGTTGTTCCGTGGCTTGTGTGGTCCGTGTTCTTCCGTGTTGTTCCATGGCTTGCTTGGTCCGTGTTCTTCTGTGGCTTATTGCGCCACCAGCCGCTCCGGTCTCTGACACATCATCTGCAGCTGTTTGCGCGACAGTCGGAAATGCGCCGGATTGGGTTGCTCCATTTCGCGCGCGGCCATCGTCTGTCGTAACAATCCAGCCGACGAATGACGCGAGGTATCGAGCAGGTAGTGCCCGAGCTCGTGCGCGAGTGCGACGCCGAGCATGCGCAGCAGAATGGCATCGCGTTCGACGGCCGGTTTCATCGTGAACGACTGACCATCGCTCTCGGAGTTGCGCGCGAGTGCCTCCGCGCCTCCGAGCCAGAGGTGAATGTATGGAGTCGCGTGACCCTCGGTGAAGAGCGTATCGCCAACCGCAATCGGCGCGGCATCGACCGTGCCGTGCATCGTCCCGCCAGACACGACAACTGTGATCGCATCAAGACTGTTGGTGGCTTCGACGCTGATCCCGTATGGCGTCCAGATGTGGTTGGCGACCTCGAGGATGTTGGCGAACACTGATTCATCCATGCGCGTCTGGTTGTACATCCGTACACGTACGAGTCGTGGCCCGGCATCGTCACTACAGTCGACACACGGCTGACACGGAATCGTGCTCTGGTCTGCGACCGGGGATGCCGCGGCGAGGGGGAGTGTCAATCCAACGATCAGGGGAACTGCGACGATGCGATGTCTGAAAACCACAGCTGCCTCATGAAATGCGGGCCGGAAACGGGATTCTGTTGCTGCCGGATTGCTTGTTCGCGAAACGCGCCGGATCGCCAAACTGGCCGGCCACACGATTGCGGCCCGCGCGTTTGGCGCGATAGAGCGCCGCGTCGCCCTCGGCGAGCCACTCCTCGGCGGATTGTTCGTGCGCGAGCTCCACGACACCGACGCTGATCGACATCGGGCGTCCAGGGACCAGCCCAGCATCCTGGACGACACGGCGGATGTCTTCCGCCACGCACAGCGCATCGGCAAACTTCGCACCTGCCAGCAGCAGCGCGAATTCCTCTCCACCGCAGCGAAAGAGCACGTCGACTTTGCGCATGCGCTGTCCGATCAGCGCGACGAGCGTTTTCAGCACGCGATCACCCTCGGGATGACCGAGCGCGTCGTTGATGCGCTTGAAACGATCGATGTCGAACAGCAGGAGAGAGGCGCGCTCGCCAGATCGTCGTCGGCGCTCGACGGCGGTCGCCAGCGTGTTCTGCAGGTGACGGTGATTGAATGCGCCGGTCAGCGGGTCGGTGATCGCCTGCGCTTCGAGCCCGCGCATGCGGCTCTGAAGGAGCGCCATCCTGATCGCCGCGGCGATGAGTGCCGTCAGGAGAACCAGGTTCGACCTCATCTCACCTCCTACGAAAGTAGGAGGAAGAGGGTGAAATCTTTCAGGGAGAGAGGCGAAGGCGGGTCCAGTCACCAGACTGAATGAAACCGCCCCAGTAGTAGGGATGACGAAGAGACGTGTGCCGCAGGATTGCCAGTTTTGCCTGGCGGAGCGCATCGCCGCGGCCGAAGCCGGCGCGCAGTCGAGCGTAGTACGCGACCATCGTGTCGCGGGCGACTGCGTCGCTGACCGGCCACAGGCTCATGACAAGCGTTTCCGATCCGGCGAGCATGAACGCGCGCCGCAGACCATAGACTCCTTCGCCGTTGCGAATTTCGCCGACCCCCGTGTCGCACGCCGACAGCGTGACGAGACTGGTGCCCCAGAGATCCAGTCCGGCCGCTTCGAGTGCCGTCAGAATGCCGTCGCCGTGCGCCTCACCATGCAGGTTCGCTCCCGCGAGCGCCACGCCCGATCGGAGCAACGGATTCTGCGCGATCGCGTTCGACGGCCCGCGGTCGTTGTCAGCGAGAAAGAATCCGTGTGAGGCGATGTGCAAAATGCTGGGCGCACTGAGTCGCTCGATTGTGGCTTTCGTCGCCTGACGTCCCGTGAGGAGCGTCGCGTCCGGGAAGAATGTTTTGATCGCTCGTGCTTCGACGGCGCTGCCAGAGAGCGGCGCGAAGTAGAGGTTCGAGATCTCAGTGCCGGTGGTGACCGATCGAAGCCCGATTCTTCGAGCCGGTCTTGCGACCGATACCTCCGCGGATGACGGCTCGCCGAACAACGGGTCGGCGACAATCACTGGCTTTCCCGCCGCCGCGCGCGGTATCTGCATACGAAGCAGATCGCGTCCGCTCGTCAGATATGTCGTCGCAAACCGCTCGATCAGGAACCGCCCTCGTTTGTCGACCAGGGTCTCGAACGGCACGAGATTCAGCCCGCCGTCAGGAGAAATCAGCAACCGTGTGACGTCGTCGAGTGACGCGCGTAGCGGCTGCATGATCTTGTCATCGAGCGCGCGGGCACGGATCCTGACGGTTCCATCGGCCGCATTGCGAAGTGCGTCGCGCAGATGGACGACGAGCGGATCGATGTCCGCGACGGTGCCGAGATCGACGCCAACCGGAGAGCGCCGCTTGGTAATGACGTATGCGGCATAGTGCGGCCGCCCATAGGCCTCGTCATTGCGCTCGGCAACCGGATCGAACGGACGAAATACCGCGAACTCGATGAGCGCCGCGTCGGCCGGCATCGCCGACTGCACGGACTCGAGCGTCACGGGATTCAGTTCGGCACGAAACTCGGCGCTCCGCTGGCTGAGTGCGGCCTCGAGCTGCTCCTTTCGCAACTCGAGCTCTGCGATCGACTCTCGCAAATCGGTGGATGCCGCATTGGGATTGCCAAGGACGATGCGCGCGAGGTGTGCGGTGGTCTCCCTGAGTTCGTCCATCACGACGCGATCGCGTGGATCGGACACACGCTGGCGCACTGACGCGAAGACGTCGGTCATGGCATCCTGCACGCGGCCCTTGCGCTGCAGGATGACGAGCGCCGCGAGCGACGCCGCATCCGGCCTGTTTGCACCCTGCAACAAGTGCAGGGAGATCGTTCGATCAGTGCGCTCGGCATCGTTGCGCACGACGGCCAGCTTTTGCCGCTCGGATCCTGTCGCGATATAGAGCGTCAGCTGCGTTTCCAGGATCGCATCGGCGCGACGCTGAAACGCGAGGGCATTGTCGATGTCGCCGGCTGCGGCGTAGGTGCGCGCAATGTTGCCGATCACCAACAGCGTTTCGCGGCCATACGGGCCGACGGCCGTCTCCCACATTCGAAGTGCTTCGAATTGGGTGTCGAGCGCCTTCTGATAGTCGCGGGTGGCGCGATAGACGTTGGCGGTGTTAGTGAGGATGCCGGCCAGGCTCGGATGATCGGGCCCTAACAGCTGCTGACGGATCGAGCGCGCGCGATCGTAGGACGCAAGGGCAGTCGCGTAGTCCTTGCGTTCGCGTGCCATGATGCCGATGTTTTGAAACGCGGTTGCCACGAACAAGCTGTCTGTGCCGAGGATCGACTCACCGATCGCAAGCGATCGCTCGAACAGTGGTTGCGCATCCGCGTACCGGTTCCGGGCGCGAAGGACGTCGCCGAGATTATTCAGAAGCGTTGCATGGAGCAGCGTCCCTGTCTGTCCGGTTTTCTCGACGGCCGCAAGGGCACTGCGATCGAGTTGTTCGGCCTGCTGGAGATCGCCAGAATTCTGACGCAGGTTGGCGAGCGTCCCGAGCGATCGGAGATACCAGGGGTGCTCCGGCCCAAGCGCCCGTTCGAGGATCGGCAGGACATCCCGAATGGTGGCTTCCGCCTTCTGCCGCTCTCCCGCCCGTTCATCGAGGAGCGCGACACGTGAACGGGCCATAGCCGGGTAGGGATGTGCGGATCCCCAGTGGTCTTCCAATATGTGTATGGCGCGTGTGTAGAGTTCGCGCGATCGTGTGTTGTCCTGCCGTTCGAGCGCGTTGCCAGCGAGATCGAACCGGATGAGCGCGACATACACGTCATCGCACCCGCGCACAGATTCTGCCGCTGCGAGCGACTGCTCGAACAGCGATCGCGCTTCGGCGTATTTTCCCGTGCGTTCGAGTTGCCGGGCGCGCGTGCGCAAAACGCGCGCCTGCTGCATGCGACGTTCCGCGTCGGAGGCAGGGCGTTCCTCGTCGAGACGAATCAGGTAATCGCCGGCGCGCGTCGTGCCATCCGCAGGTGTGATCGAAAGAACGTACAAGCCGGCCGTTTCGGCGACGATTTCGACGCGCTCGTCGCCGTCGCGCCTGATTTCGTCCTGAAACTCCTCAACCACCGCATTGCTTTCGTCGCGAACCAACACGCCGACGTCGATTCCCTTCTGCTCGACCACGATGCTCGCGAGTTCGCCAGCCGCGAGAGCGAGACGGTATCGGTGCTCTTCGCCTCGAGCGATCTGCCGTTGAATCGGGTCCGTGGAATTGAGGACGACGTCGGAATCCTGACCGACGGGGTTCGAGATGAGGAGGGCCGCGAGCGGCGGAACGATGAGGTGGTGCAAGAGAAGATCACCACGCATTATTGCCGCGCCACCTCGAATGCGTAGCTGCTTACGAACTCCTTCCCACTGCCGGATCTGAGTTCAAAAAGATCGAGAGCATAGTGCTGCGCTTTTAACAGCGCCGCCGGGAGGGCAACCGGGACCATGGGCGTCTGACGCACGCGCTGTGGCGCCAGCGACGGACTACGCCAGATGGTCCCGTTGGTTGCGGGATCTCTGAGCGCGACTTCGAACGACGCCCCGCCGCCGGTTTCGAGAGCCAACGTGAGCGGCACCGCTGACGCGCCTGTCGGCAACACGAGGATTGGCACGGACGAGACGCCGCGTGTCTGTGGAAGCAGCACAAGTGCAACTGCCAGCGGCTGTGCGGCGCGCGCATCAGCGAGCGCCTGCTTTGCGGCGGCGGCAGTTTTCTGCTCCAGGCCCAGCTGTTCCGAGGCGGCTGTTGCCCGGTGATCGGCGACCGCTATGTGACGCTCGCTGTCGCGCAACTCGCGTCGGAGCGTGATGTTTTGCAGGAACAGCACGCAGGTGGCGACGACAAGCGCCGCGGCCGCCGCGAGCGGCCACCACACAGCTCGCCCCACGGGACGACTCACCGGTGGTGTTGTATTCGGAACGGGTCTCGGCTGGCGCGTGGATCGGTCAATCGCTCCTTGCAATCCTTTCGCAAACGCGGCCTTACTTCGACGCCGCGGCGACGCCAGATAGAACGACTCGAATCGCTGGAGCCGCTCGCCGGTCAGTGTGCCGGCTGCGTACGAATCCACGAGATCGTCTTCGACCACCCGCAACCGTTCGGCCAGTTCCTCGTCGACAAACGTCCGTTCGTCCAGGCGCTCGTTTTCATCGGCGGGCAACGCGCCGAGCAGATAACGAACGAGATGGTCGTCGGAAATCGGCGGCGTCGGCATGGCCATTCTTGTGTCTATAGGATATGAGGCCGCGAAATGTTTCATCGGCCGTTCCGGCACCGAGCCACACACGCTTCCAGGTTCGTCCTGAGCCGCCACGTCCGAATGGCCAGGGCATTCATGGTGATTCCCAACGCACGGGCCAACTCCCGGCGCCGGTCGATGCGCTGTCGTTTCGCATCGCGGTAGTACTCAACGATTAGCGTTCGATCTTCCGGCTTCAGCTTGTTCAGACAACGCGTCAGGCACTCGAGCGATCGCTCGGCGCTTTCCTCCATTGCGAGACGGTTGGCCGAGGGTTCGTGTGATGACGACACGGGCCGTGTCTCGTCGAATGGGATCTCGCGTTGACTGCGCCGGATGTCCTCGAGCAGCACGAACCGCGCGACAACGTAACAGTAGCGCGCGGGAGGCGTCACTTTGATGCGTCCCGATTCCTCCAGCGTGCGGCTGACGCGATCCAGCGTCTCGTCGGCAAGGATGTCCGGTGCCGGTCGATTGCGTCGATCGAAGTAGGCGACGAGCCGGCGCCGAATTTCGAGATACCGCTCGCCCTTGGAATCCGTGCCTTCATCGAGCCAGCGTAGCAAGCGTGTGAACGAAGTTCCCGATGTTCCCGAATCACGACGGTCAAGCGTAACGACACTCATGGGCGCTTCTTTACTCTCTGTTGAACACTCGCGTGAGTGAGATGCACGCTTCCATGCAAGACACGTGACGACCGTGCAAATCGAAAGTACTAGGCAGTTTCGTCGCTTCAAATGCGGGAATCGCGCACACCACGTCCCACGGGACTAATAACCGCGGCGCGGCGCCAAAAATTCCAAAGCGGTCGTTACGCTCTTTGTAAAGAGAGATCGCGATTTCGAAAGCAATCACGTCACAGGTCCAATCGCGCCTTGGTCTTCAAGGGAAAGGTGACTTTTACCTTTCCTATTCCGTCACCGCCACTGCGCGGAAGGGCACGCTGATCGAGACGGCTGAAGCCCGTTCGTCCAAGCTGAGTCCGACTTCCTGCCTGTCGCCATACAAATCACGAAGGCGTTCGCGAATAGCAGTCAGACGTCGTGTCCAACCCGACTGCGTTGTCTGTGACGGAACCGGTTCGGCGGCAGCGCGGCTGATTCGAACATGCAGCCTCGTGTCGTCGTGAGTCGATTCGATGGTGATTGCAGCCGTGAGTTGCTGGCCAGTCGGATGATCGAGCAGGAGTTCGACGATGCTATGAAGGGTCATCGGTGGGAACTCGGCATCGAGCGTGTCTGGATCGATCTCCAGCGCCATTGAGACGCCCGTTCCGAGGCGCAGTTGTTCGATCTCGATGTAGCGTTCCACGCACTCCAACTCGTCCTGCAGCGGTCCGACGATGATTCCGGTGCGGTTGAGCACCAGGCGCAGAAAATCCGCGAGCTTGCTGATCACGCGATCGGCACGATCCGGATTGACATGAACCAGATTCGCAACGGTATCAAGGGCCCTGTAGAGAAATTCCGGTTGCAGTTCGCCCGCGAGCGCACCGAGCCGCGCCTCCACCAACTCGGTCTCGAGCTTCACGACCTCGAGCGCTCGCTGATGGTTGCGACGGCGGAAATTGAACGCGTACCCAAGCGCCGCGATCGAGCAATAGGTCACGATCGTCCAGTTGATGTTGTCGAGATACAGCGTCTGTGCCCATGAAAGCCACGACACCTTCTGCAGTCGGCCATCTTGCCACCAGAACGTCGCGTAGACGCAAAAGAAGACGGCAAAGTGAATGACGGAAAACGATAGCAACGCGCCAAGGTGATACAGCCCCGACCGTGCCCACGACACACCGGTCCGCGAGAGCCAATCGACGAGACGAAAGATCGCCGGAGACAGAGCGGCGGGAATCCACCAGAGTGTGAAATTGAGTGCCAGCAGCCGACCGAATGGAATCGAAGTCGGAGGTCTGATGCCGAGTGCCGCCATGCGCGCTGCCTGCAGCGTTGACGACAGCGCGAGCACCGTCGCGGCCAGGAAGATCCAGCTCCAGGGCGGCACCGGCTCCTGTTTCATGTCAGACACTTTACTTCGTCACCCACCGGCAGCGGAGCAGTTTTCACTGCCCCTGATTATCTGACCCCGCCGGCTACGCAATTCCCTTGCTGGTCTCTTCAACTCGCGCGTGCGGAGGGCGCTCAGGGCTGGTCAGACTAGTGACAGGTCAGCCTTCCAACGACGGCTCGGCGTCGGCATCAGTCCGGTAGCCGGCCCACAAGACAATCGCGGCTCCGATCATGATCGCCATGTCGGCGAAATTGAAGATTCCGGTGCGCCACGGGCCGACGCCGACGTTCATGAAGTCGATGACGTTCCCATAGAGGACTCTGTCCAGCAGGTTCGACGCTCCGCCGGTCGCGAAGAGGCTGACACCGAGTAACGCGGGCCGTCGCCAGCGAAGGCGGATCGCAGTCACTACCAGCGCACAGAGCAGCAGCGCATTGCCGACACCGAAGACCGTCGTGCGCACCCAACCCGGCCAGTCGGCGCCGAGACTCAGGAACGCACCGCTGTTCTCCGCGTACTCGAATCGAATCGTGTCGGCAAGAAATGAGCGGCTCGCTGCGCCGGCCAGCGTGCTGCTGGCAACGTGCTTGGTAATCCGGTCGCAGCTGATCGTCGCAACGATCGCGACGAGCAGAATCGCTCGGGTGACAACGCTCGTGATGGCCGAATTCGCGGGATCCGAGTCAGTCATCGTGAGAAACATTTTAAGACCAACATCCTACCTGAGTGAACGCGCTCACAGCCTGGAACGTGCGGCACGTTCGCGCGGTGATTCGCGCCAGTCGATGCCATCGGCTGAATGAGAGGAGCTATGTTGAGGACACGTCTTATTTTTGCATCCGCGATTCTTCTGCTGGCGAGCGCGTGTGGAGGAGGATACTCGGCACCATCGCCGGTGCCGACGCCGTCACCGACGCCGACGCCGACGCCCGGTTCGACTCCGATCACGATTCCCATCGGCGCATCGACTCTCGGGAACAGGGCGTTCAACCCATCCCAGCTGGACGTCCCCGTCGGCACGACGGTAACCTGGACGAACAGCGATTCCACTGCGCACACCACGACCTCCGATAACCCTGGATGGAACTCGGGAACGTTGCAGCCACGAGCACAGTTCTCGACCACGTTCTCGGATACCGGCACGTTCCGCTATCACTGCTCGATTCATCCCGACATGGTTGGCACGGTCGTCGTTCATTAAGCTTCATTGGTTCGGGGGACTTCGGCCCCGAACCCGCTCAGTCGCTTGCGCCTTCACGCGAAGCGCTACGGCGAGACCACGCCGGAGCCTTGGCGTGGGCGGGCGTTCGCGGCGGCCTCTAAACACCCGCCTCCTGTGCTCGTCGAAAGACCAATCGACAGCGAGGGTCAACGAGCAACGTCAGGATGCCGCCGACAAGATAGATGCACGCCATGATCACGAGCGGGGTCGACCACGAACCCCATAGCTGCACCGAGTAGCCGACGACAAGAGGACTGATCGATCCCCCGATATTGCCAAGCGTATTCATCGCACCGGTGATCGTTCCGGCCGCTTCGCCGCCGATGTCGTGGCACATCGCCCAGCTCGGACTCAAGCACAATTCAGCCCAGAAGAACGCAAACGCCATGAGCACTGCTGCCAGGAGAGGTGAAGCCGAGAGCATCGCCGCAACAATCAAGACAGCGCTCAACGGCAAAGCGACGACGGCTATCGAGCGACCCACTCTCAAGCCGTATCGGCGGGTTAACGTATCGGTCAGCCATCCGCCGGTGATCGAGGCAATGGCGCCGGTGAACAAAACCGCACTCGCCAGCCACGCCGACTGCTGCGTGCTGAATCCGCGTGCTTCTTTGAAGTACGTTGGCAGCCACGTCAGGTAGAAATACAACCCGTACGCGATGCAAAAGTACATGAGGCAGATAGAGAGCAAATTGAGATCGAGAAGATCGCGCCAATGGACGTTGGCACGCGGAGTTGATCGCGTCCCGGAGGCAATCAGGGCGAGTTCGTCAGGACCAACCGACGGATGCGCGGCCGGGTCGTCGCGGAACCAGCGCCACCAGAACACACTCCAGATGACGCCGAGCGCGCCGAAGATCCAGAACGATACACGCCAGCCCGCGCCTGAGATGATCGCGATGACGATTGGAGGTGTTGCCGCCGCGCCAAGGCGGCTGCACATGAACACGGCACCGTGCGCGGACCCCCGTTCTGTGACCGGAAACCATCGCGAAAAACTGCGGGAGATACTCGGATACGCGCCCGCCTCGCCGGCGCCGAACAGGAAGCGGGCAACCACGAGTGAAGTGAAATTCCATGTGAGTCCACTGGCCGCCGTGAATCCCGACCACCACAGCACAATTCTCATGAGTGTCTTGCGTGGCCCGAACACGTCGGCCATCCAGCCGGTAGGGATTTCAAATACCGCGTAGGCGAACGTGAACGCACTGAAGACCCACCCCATCTGCACCGCATCCAATCCGAGTTCGCCGCGAATCGCCGGAGCCGAGGAGGCTATGCACACGCGATCGACGTAGGTGATCACGGAGAGGACACACGCAAAGTAAAGAAGTGTGTACCGGGTTCCTGTTGAAGGCATCAGCGATCCAGTCGTGACTGCTTTTACGAGTGTGTTTCGTTGGTCAAATGTGAGGTGTTCTTATCCAGCACCGTGACGATCCGCTGTGTCGTTGTGAGTAGCACGCTGCATTAAAATATGCCAATGATCGCGGTCCGGTCCTGCGTCGCGGTGGCGCTGGCGATCGCTGTGTTCGCCACTCACGGTATCGCCGAGCAAAAGGCCACGTCCTCTGCGCCGACGAGCCGCGTCGATTTCACCCGCCAGATTCGTCCCCTCCTCTCGGATCGCTGTTTCCGTTGCCATGGACCGGACGCGTCCAGGCGAAAAGCGAAGCTGCGTCTCGATCTGCGCGAGGGCGCTGATTGCCCACGCGCCCGAAATCATGGTGATGGAGGAGATGCAGACGCCGCGGCCGGCGCATCGTCTCCAGCGCGGCGCCTACGACGCTCCACGGGAAGTCGTGCCTCCCAACACGCCGGCAAGCCTGCCGTCGTTCCCCGCCCATCAGCCGCGCAATCGCCTCGGGCTTGCCCGCTGGCTGACGGATCCAAAGAACCCGCTCGCGTCGCGGGTCGTGGTCAATCGCATCTGGCGGATGCACTTCGGGCAAGGCATCGTCGCGACGCAGGAAGAGGTCGGCAGCCAGGGACGCCTGCCGACGCATCCGGAGCTACCCCGGCGCGGATTCGCTTGGCATTCCGCGCCCTCGTCGGCCGGTCGCCCGACACGTCCGAGGCTGCGATTCTCGAACGATTGTTCCAGGAAGAGGACGCCGAATTCAGCAGCCATCCCGATGCGGCGGCGAGGCTGCTCACGGTCGGCGAATCGCCACGAGATCGCGCGCTGCCGACGGCCGAATTGGCGGCGATGACCACGGTCGTGAGCGCGATCATGAATTTCGACGAGTTCGTGGTGTTGCGATGAGGAGACGATCATGAGTTGCGCGAAGTGCGTCGGTGCGGTTCCCGTCGCGGGCCTGTCCAGGCGCGCCGTGTTGAATCGCTTCGGCATGGGCCTCGGCGGCCTTGCCCTCGCCAACCTGATCAACCCGGCGGGATTGATCGCCTCGGGCAGCGACGGACAGGATCGCGGCGTGCTCGACGGGCGGTTCCATGTGCCGCCGAAGGCGAAGCGGGTCATTTATCTGTTCATGGCCGGCGGGCCGTCGCAGATGGAGACGTTCGACTACAAGCCGATCCTCAGGACCCGCAATGGCGAGGAGCTGCCCGACTCGGTGCGGCAGGGACAACGGCTCACCGGCATGCCGGGCAACCAGTCGTCGCTGCCGCTCGCCGGATCGGCGTTCGAGTTCTCTCAACATGGCGCTGCCGGCACCTGGGTCAGCAACCTGCTGCCGCACACCGCGAAGATCGTCGATGACCTGTGCATCATCCGCTCGATGTGCACCGACGCCATCAATCACGATCCGGCGATCACCTTCTTTCAGAGCGGATCGCAGATCGCCGGCCGGCCGAGCATCGGCGCGTGGATTCACTACGGCCTCGGCAGCGACAACGAAGATCTGCCGGCGTTCGTCGTGCTGATCACTCCGGGCAAGGTCGATCAGCCGCTGTACCCGCGCCTGTGGGGCAGCGGCTTTCTGCCCCCGGAACACCAGGGCGTGCAGTTCAGGAGCGGCAAAGACGCCGTCCTGTATCTCTCCAATCCCGACGGCGTGTCGCCTGAGAGCCGGCGGCTGCTGCTCGATCGGCTGCCCGAGCTCCACGAGCACGCGGCCGAGCGGCTCGGCGATCGTGAAGTCGACACGCGCATCGCGCAGTACGAGATGTCATACCGGATGCAGGCGAGCGTGCCGGGTGTGATGGACGTCTCGAACGAGACCGAAGAGACCTTCGATCTTTATGGCAAGGACTCGCGGACGCCCGGGACCTTCGCCGCAAACTGCCTGCTCGCGCGCCGTCTCGCCGAGCGCGGTGTCAAGTTCGTGCAGCTCTATCACCAGGGCTGGGATCAGCACGACAACCTGCCGCGAGATATCGAACGGCAGTGCCGCGAGACAGACCAGGCGAGCGCGGCCCTCGTCATCGATCTCAAACGGCGCGGCCTGCTCGATGACACGCTGGTCGTCTGGGGTGGCGAGTTCGGGCGGACCAGCTACTCGCAGGGCAAGCTGACCGCCACCACCTACGGCCGCGATCACCACCCGCGGTGCTTCAGCGTCTGGATGGCGGGCGGCGGCGTGAAGCCGGGGCTCGTCTTCGGCGCCACCGACGATTTCAGCTACAACGTCGTCGAACAGCCCGTTCACGTGCACGATTTCCACGCGACACTGCTGCACCTGCTTGGCATCGATCACGAGCGATTGACGTATCTGTACCAGGGGCGACGCTTCAGGCTCACAGACGTCAGCGGGAAGGTCGTCAGCGCCGTGCTTTCGTGACCTCGGTCACGTGCATTTTCGTCGATTAATTCCCCCGAGGGACATCACTTCTCATTTTTTCTCACGGCTGGCGGGATTTATCCGAGCGCGCGAGTGAATTTGAAGATATGAATTTATAAAAGGAGCTTCAGTCATGAACGCGACATCCAACGGTGACCCTGTCTACCACTCTTCAGTTCGTCAAAGGGTATGGGGAAACAGGCTGGTCTGGGTAATTCAGATCCTGTTGGCCCTGGTCTTCCTTGCGCACGGGGCGATGATGCTGTTTCCGCCGGTGGAAATCGCCAAACTCATGAACGAGGAATTACCGCGATGGTTTCAGTTGTTCATCGGCGTCGCCGAGATCCTGGCAACCGTCGGCATCACGCTGCCCGCCATCACGGGCATTGCGCCGCAGCTCGTGCCGTGGGCTGCCGGCGGCCTCATGATCGTGATGGTGTCGGCGACCATATTTCATATCACTCGAGGCGAGTACAGCTCCGCGGCGACCACGGTTGTGCTGCTCGCGATGGCCGCCGTTGTCGCGCGCGCCAGATATCAGCCGCACAACCACTAATCACGCGTGAACGTCTCGCCGCTGTTGAAGGCGGAACGGCAAACATCGCGGCAGCGGCCTCGCAGCAGAAATAGTGCGATAAGTATCTCGAGTCTTCAGCGACTCTGTATCAGCCTGCGTTTCTCAACACAACGATGGTGCACCTAGGGCCTCGGAACGGTGACCACGACAGACGTCCGCGAGGCGAGTCCTGACCCGTCCACGCACTCGAGCGTAACCGTGTAGGTGCGGCCGCTGCCGAGCGCGCGTTCGGCTCGCAGCAGCAGCGATAACGGTCCGGTGACGTCCCAGTCGGGCGCTGAATCGCCATCGCCGAGGCCGTTCACCGGATCGCTGCTGCTGACCGAAACGATGCGACACGTTGTGTACGGCCCGCACGCATCAGCGATCGACACCGCAATCGACACGGGTACCATCTGATGGTTGGGCGTACCGAGGACATTCGGCGTTGCAGTGGCGCCCGCGATCGTTGGCGCGTCGATGTCGCTCACGAAGACGTCCACCGTATCGGTCGCGATGCCGCCGCGTCCATCGGTGACGGTAAGGGTGATCGTGTGACGGCCGCCCGGTAGATCCACGACCGCAGTCGCCCCGGTCGCGGTACCGAAATCCCCGGTCCACGTAAACGTCAGCGGATCGCCATCCTCGTCCCACGCCCATCCATTGAGAGTGACGCGCGCGGAGCAGCCCCTGATCGTATAACTCGCGTCATGGCCGGCGAACGCAACCGGCACCTTGTTGGGTAGCGAGTACGCCGAGAGTCGGGTGACGAACGCATCCGTCGACCCGCCGAGCCACGACTGGAACGCGTTCAGGATCGGGAAATCCTGGGAATCCGTTCGCCCGACGACCCAGACGTCACCAGTCGGGGAGAACGCCAGCCGATTCGCCGTGTCGAAGCCGGAGCCGCCAATTGCGGTGGATCGCACCACCGTGCTGCCGTCGGCTGTCAGTTGCGCGGCAAACGCATCGAATCCGAGGACCTGTTCCTGAACGGCTCCAACCAGCGGGAAGTCGTACGAGGCGGTCTGGCCTGCCAAATGGATCTGGCCAGTCGCATCGATCGCGATGTCGAGCGCCCCGTCGTCACCCTGTCCGCCGAAGAACGTAGAAAACACGAGCGCTGTACCGTCCGGCTGCAGCTTTGTCACGAACGCATCAGAGTAGCTGCTGTAGTTGTAAGGCTTGTACGCGTTGTGGGTGGGGAAGTTGTAGGAGCTGGTGTTCCCGGCCAGATAGACGGCCCCCTGCCCATCCACCGCCAGGCCGATGACCGCATCGCGGTCCACGCCGCCAAGATAACTGGAGAAGACGACTCGTGTTCCGTCGGCAGAGAGCTTTGCGACCAGGCCATCCGTGAAGCCGCCGCCGAATGCCGGCTGGAAGGCGGAGGCAACCGGGAAGTCCGCCGACGCTGTGTAGCCCGCGACGTAGATCTGACCATCGGGGCCGACCGCGACCTGATTGAGCTCGTCGCTGCCGCTCCCGCCAAGATACGTGGCGTACTGAACCGAGGCACCGTCCGGAGCGATCTTCGCAAGAAATCCATCGCTGAATCCGCCCGCGTTGGCGCGCTGCACGCCGTTCACGCCCGGCAAATCGGTCGATCCCGTGCCGCCCGAGATGTACACCTCACCGCCGGGGCCGAGCGCGAGGGCGTCGCCGTTCTCGAATGACGATCCGCCGTAATAGGTCGAGTACACGATCGATCCGGAGGGATCGAGTTTCGCCACCCACATATCCGACGAGCCGTGGAGATTCGATTGAAGCGGATGAACGAGCGGGAAATCGGCTGATGTGGTGTGACCGGCCACGTAGACCGTCCCCGCGGCGTCGACGGCGACCGCGTTGGCGGCGTCGAAGCCCGTGCCGCGGAAGTAGGTGGAGTACACCACCTGCGATCCGTCGGGCGTCAGCTTGAGCACGAATGCATCGGCATTGCCCCCGAACAGCTCACTCCATCCGACGACATAGACGAACCCGCTCGCGTCGACGGCCGTATCGGTCGCTTCGTCGTAGGCGTAGTTGCCGAAGTAACTGGACGACTGAACCTGCGACACGCTGTCCGCACTGAGCACGACGTGTGCGGATAGGTACATGCCAATTCCGACACACGTCACGACCGCGAGCTTGTTCATGATGGGCATCCTGGGTTGAGGGCGCACGAGCGGCTATGGGAACTGAGTCCGAGTGACGCGCCTGGACTCACAAGTGTCGTGCCGTCTCTTCAGCAGCGTAGGGAGCGGAGTTACGGGCAGCGGAGGCGCGACGCGCGCACAGATTCGTGGCGCGATGACAGTTATGTGGTCGAGTCGGTCGTGCAATGTGGTGAAATCTGTCCAGCACTTGCGGGCTGTCGCCTCGGGAACTCGAAGCGGAAGATCCTCGGGAGGCGGTGTTCGATAATAAGTGTGTGTCCATCATGCCTCACGCGATGAATTCGCAGGCTGCACTCCGCCCGACGCGCATCAGAGGTTATCGCCCGAGCCGCTCGGCCTCGCGCCTGGGGCGACGCGCCTTTCAGGGCCTGCGAGTTGCCCCGTTGGCAGTCCGGATAATCGTCGGGACGGTCCTACTGGTGATCATCTGGGCGGCCGTGAACTGGATGGTGCAGGTGGTGCGCAAGCCCAGCGAGGTATTCGTTGCGGTCAGCGGTTCGCTTGCGAAGGTGCCGGCGCAGACGTGGCGGCAATATGGTCCGCTGTTCGAGGAGCACTCCACGACCGTCGTGACACCGGAACTGCTGGCCGCACTGGCCCAGGTGGAGAGCAGCGGCAACCCGGTCGCGCGGACTTACTGGCGGTGGAGGTTCGGCAAGAATCCGTTCGATCTATACAGACCGGCCTCGAGCGCCGTCGGCATGTTTCAGATCACCGATGGAACGTTCGCAGAGGCGCGGCGCTATTGCATCCAGGATCATGTCGTCGTCGAGGACGGCCCCTGGTACGATCCGCACTCGTGCTGGTTCAACGCGCTCTACACACGTGTGCTGCCTGGTCATTCTGTGGAAATGACCGCTGCGCTGCTGGATCGCACGGTCGCGCGCATCCTCGCCCGCAGCCGAATCACGACCGCCTCGCTACAGCAGCGGCAAAACCTGGCGGCGATTATCCATCTGTGCGGGGAGGGCGTCGGTGACGGATACGCACTCCGGGGCTTCCGATTCAGAGGCGGCCAGCGATGCGGCGACCATGACCCCCGCCGCTACCTTGCACAGGTCAACGCGCTGAAGCGTCAATTCGCCCGGCTGGCTGCGGCTGATTGACATTCGTCATGCTCGTTAGTCCCGCGCCCGTTGGCACGTCCGACAATTTAAGAACCGAGTTCACAATACAAGGCGGACGAGGTGGATCTGATCCGAAGCTGACGTCCGCGCGATCTCGTGTGCGCGCGGGCGTCGTCGATTGTTCAGGTGGGCTCACGGACGGTCAGGCTTGTGACATCATCTTTGCCCGTGCGTTTCTCCCCCTCGTCACGTGGGTAGCATGGCGCTCCAGGCGACCATCTACAACTTCGACATCGAGCTCGCCGACAGCGATCGCGGCGTCTACGAGTCGCTTGCGCTACGCGTCGCTCGTCATCCGTCCGAGTCAGAGGAGCACCTCATCGCGCGCCTGCTCGCGTACCTCCTCGAGTTCGTGGACGGTATCGCATTCTCGCGTGGAATATCGGAGCCCGACGAGCCCGCGATCGCCGTCCGCGGTCTGACCGGGGTCATCGACACATGGATCGACGTCGGCACGCCGGATGCCGCCCGGTTGCACAAGGCATCCAAAGTCGCCACACGCGTCGTCGTCTACACCCACAAGGACCCGCGGCAATTCCTCAACCGGCTCGCCGGCGAAAAGATTCATCAAGCGGACAGGCTGGAGCTGTACGCGATTGATCGCGCGCTCGTAAGCGCCCTCGTCGCGCGCCTCGACCGCCGTGTCGCCTTCAGTGTCTCGGTGACCGACCGCGAGCTGTTCGTCGCGATCGGGACTGAGAATCTAGGGGGCGCGGTAGTGCGGCTCCATCTCACTGGGTGACTCTTGCCTGAACCACTTCTCCCATAACCCGGATAGCACCAGCGCCACGGCTTATAATTCCCACCGAACCTGGATGATGCCAACGCGGACTGCGCGGCTCGTTTTACCGAGCGGACCGAAGCTGGCGACGTGGAAGGGGAGTCATGGTCACACGACGAGAAGTTGTTTCCGCCCTCGCTGGCGTTTCCGGGCTCACGACGCTCGGGATCCCGGTTGCCGCCGCTCAGACGCCCGGTCGCCGGCCCGATCTGCGGCTGCAGAAGGGTGAGAAGCTGGTGATGATCGGCGACTCGATCACCGACGTCGGCCGCGCCCGGCCGATCGGTGAGGGGCGAGCGGACGATGCCCTAGGGCGCGGCTACGTGATGATGGTCGACGCCCTGCTGGGCGCGGTGTATCCCGACCGCCTGATCCGGGTCATCAACATGGGAGTCAGCGGAAACACGACCCGCGATCTCAAGGCGCGATGGCAGAAGGACGTGCTGGACCTGAAGCCGGACTGGCTGTCGATCATGATTGGCGCGAACGACGTCTGGCGCCAGTACGACTCGCCGAAGCAGACCGAGGGTCACGTGCTGATCGACGAATACGAGCGAAACCTCGGCGAGCTGGTCTCGTCCACAAAGCCGTTGCTCAAGGGCCTGGTCCTGATGACGCCGTACTACATCGAACCGAACCGGCAGGACGCGATGCGCGCGACGATGGACCGGTACAGCGCCGTTGTGAAGAAGATCGCCGCTGCGACGGCGGGCAGCGTGTTCGTCGACGTGCAGGCCGCTTTCGATCGACTGCTCACGACCTACTATCCGGCCACGATCAACTGGGACCGCGTTCACCCCAATAACACTGGGTCGGCCCTGATTGCCCGTGCCTTTCTCACATCGGTCGGGTTCGACTGGCAGCGAGGTCTCGAAGGCGTCTGAGAGGAGCCACCCGAGTTCACAATTTGTGAATGGCCTCGGCGACGCGGTTCGCGGAACGCGTCGCGGCTTCCATTCCCCAGTTCAGGTTGTCCGCGTACGCGCCGACGAAGTGAATCCGGCCGTGCGGTTCGATGAGGATTGGCCAGAATTTCGCGAGTTGTCCGGGGGCATACGATGTCCGCTCACAGGCGGAAGCCCACGGGTCCAGAGCCCACACGACGACGTTCGCCTTCTCTATGTCCTCGGACCGACCGGGATAGTACTTCTTATAGGTAGCGAGCGCCCGCTCAGCGGTCCCGACGCCCGAGGCCGTGCCCGCCAGCAGGCCACGGGTGGTCTTCACCTCCTCCGACGCACTCCACGCTGAACCGAGGGAGGTGTCGCCGAATTGCATGTTCGGACTGATGCCGTCGCGCTGCCAGAATCGGCTGCGGGATTGAAAAATCACCCGAGTGTCGTGATAGTACGGCACGTTGCCAATTGCGAACGCCTTGTTCTCGGGCCACGCGGGCGTGACCGGTAGCTTCGCAAGCATTCGCGCCGACATCGCGCAGACCAGGTAGTCGCCCTCCATCCGCGCGGGCGTTTCTTGTTCGAGATAGTTGACCCGTACACCCGAATTTCCGTGTTCGATCGCCGTGATCGGAGCGTGCAGCTTGATGCGTGTGCCGAGTCGAGCCGCGAACGTATCGGGAAGGGTCTGATTGCCACCGACGAGACGGAACACTTTGGGCGGAAACAGCGGTACGCCGCGTCGTTTCAGAATGGCGGCGTGCCACACGGCCTGCAGCGCAGATCCGCGACCGCCGATGAAGCGGAGAGCACCGGCCGACGCACCGTCTCTCCGAAAGAGATCGGCGGAGCTGATCTGATCGAGCGCGTTGAGTCCCGCGTCGAAGGGCCGATATTCATCCGCGAAGTTATCGAGATAGGGCCGGAAGTACAGCGAGGAGAGCTCCGCGAAAGGATGGTGACTTAGAAATTCGATTTCGCGCCGGTTCAGCCCGAGCTCGCCAAGCGCCTTCGCGTCGGCGAGCATTTCTGGCGTGTACATCCGGCCATCGATCCATCGCAGCAGATGCTCGCGGCGCGGGTAGTACAGAAAGGGCAGATTGAACTCACGCACGTAGGACCAGAACTTCTCATATCCGGGCTGTGTGAAGTGCTCCGCGCCGCCATCCGCGTACAGGCCGTCGTCCAGCCCTTCGCGAAACGTGAAGACATGCCCCCCCGTTCGCGGCGAGGCTTCCAGCACGGACACGTCGTGCCCGCGGCGCATCAGCTCCCAGGCGCAGCTCAATCCCCCGATGCCTGCACCTGCCACGATGACCTTCTTGACGCCGCGCTGCAGGTCCCGCTGCCTGACGAGTGCGAGGCTCGCGAGCTTCAGGGCCTCACGACGAGTGATGTAAGTCGACATGTGCGGAGGGCTCACATTTCCTCCGGAGATACCGGTAGCCGAGCAAAGTGAAAAAAAAGATGACCACGAATGAAGGGAGAAGAAACACCTGGCCGCGCCCGGGAAAGAGGAACGACAACGGGAACATCAGTAATCCCATCGCCGGGACAACGGCGGTCGCGGCGAAGCGAGAACGCCGCCAGGTGAGGACGCCAGCGACGATGTACGCGCAGCTCCACGCCGCCGCGAACAGCGCCGCGAGAGGAGAGGTATTGGAAGTCCTCGGCCACGACGCCCACAATGCGGCGATCCCCGCAAGGCCCGCCGCGAGAAGCGCGGCCGCAAGCAGCATGATTCCAAACGGTCGCCCGAGCATCTCTTCCACTGAGCGGGTGTCTGACTCTCTCAGCACATCGTCGAGTGTACGTCGTTGCTCGTCGAGCCGGGACCTACGGCAATCGTAGGGAGGCGGTTCAGGCTTGAACGCAGCAATCGATCGCCTGCGATGACGGCTGTTAGTCAACCATAGTAATTCAGTGTCTAGTCGACATGAGTAAAGGTTTTCTGACCGGAAGAACACGCGACTCCTCGTCAGATAGCGTTCGTTGAATTCAATGGTGTCGCGTGCCGCAGCGGGGGCACAGCATCGTCATCCCGTTGAAAGGACGATCGTCGCGCCGACCTTCGCGTGGGTTGCGGTGTCCGGCGGTCACAACTTGCCGGTTGTAAACGCAGGGTGACCAGCATACGCTTGAAATGTTCCTATTCACAACGCGCGTCGTTTCAAGGGTCGATTGATGTCGGAAACGAAACGCCAAGAACGGGCCCGGCTTCAAAATGCTGACGGTTATGGCCGTTCGAGGTCACCAGTGAGCCCAAGCATTGACGACGAGCACGACGCTCTGAAACAACAGGTGGAGGAGCTTCAACGCGAACACGAGGCGTTAGAGTCGCGGCCATTCGACAGGCTCGAGCACGATCAACACCGCGCCCGACTGCGCACGAAAATTGCGGAGTTGCACGCGCACATGGCGCGATTACGGCAAAACCACTTTCCGTAATGAGGAGAGGCCGTGGGAGGAACCGGTCAGTTCAGGCTCGGCGCGTAGCCGGGCCATTTGGGCCCGTTCTTCTATTAGTCGGCACACGGCGGCGCGTTGATCCGCGCAGATCCATGTCCAATCCTGTCACGCATGAACTCGCCGGTGTTCTCCGTTAGCCTTACTGAGCATCCTGTCAAGGCCACTGTCCGGTATCGGACCGATCCCCGCGCTCCACATGTGTAACATCGATGTCTTTCGGATGTCGGTTCTATTTGCTGCGGATGCTCCACATACACTTGAGGTGCCGTCGCCAATCCGCGAATACATCGATTGAGCGTCGGTCGCCACGTATGGGCAATCCTGCAGAGGGGAGACAAAGGTTGACAACATCAATAGATCCGGTCCCGCAGTGGACTCGCCAGCTCACCCTTTTTCGCTCTCAGTTCGCGCAGTTGTCGAAGCGCGGTGGGGTCGGCCGGTCGGCCGATCTCATCGAAAGTGCCCTGTCTACCTGTGACTCCCTTATTCGGGATCTAGCTGGCGCGAAGCTGGAATGCGACCGCCTGCGCGCCGCGGTGCGGGCCGCGGATGACGCGTGGGACCATCTGTTTGAAATCGTTCCTGGCGCGTGTCTGTTGGCCGACGGCGCCGGTTGGATCGTGGACGCGAACCGTCTCGCGGGCTCGCTACTGAATGTCAGCGCGAAGCATTTGAAAGGTCGCGAACTTCGCATCTTTGCAGAAGATCGTGCGGCGTTTGCCACACTGCTCCGGCGGCTGGATCACAGACGAGACTGGGAATGTCGAGCCACGTTGACCTTCCGTCCTCGCGAGCGCAAGCCAGCGGCGATGGATTTAGTGATCAGGCCGCTCTCTGGCGGGTACGAGGGGACGTGGATTTGGTTCCTGACAACGGCGACCGAACCATTCTTCGTGCGCGACTCGCGGTCCGTCGAAGCATTAGGAAGACGCCAGGTCGATGAAAATGCATCAGCAGCAGCTGTCAGTCCGGCTTCTGTTTATGCAGCCGAGACCGACCGTGCAACGAGTGCGCCAGTGCGCGACCACTCACGAATAAGCCCTTGACGGTGACGGCGCTCACCGGTCTGTGCGATGGTCAGATTAGAATGCGAGCGCCGCGCCACCGCGGCCCTCAGTGTGAGACGATGGCGACCCAACCGGCGGTGGGCTTGGTGCACGGCCCGCATCTTGCCCATCGGCGGTGCTGATGATCGCCGAAGCAGACGCCTCCGTGCGTCTCCGTCGCCAGGTGCAACAGCAACTTGAAGCCGAGCCGTTGGGACTTCCGGTCCGCGTACCGTGTATCAGGACACGGAAGGATGCGACGGGAATCGCTGCATCTCGACCAAGCGCTGCCGCGACCTTGCCGTCGCAACTCCCATGACCGTCCAGACGCCAGAGCCTCTCCGACGGACGGGTAATCGCCTGCTTGGGATGCTCCCCGAAGAGGACTACCGACAACTAGCGCCGTCACTCACGATCATCCACGCGCAACGGAAGCACATCTTTTATCACTCGGGTGAGCCGCTCACCTCGGTGTACTTTCCGGAGGGCGGCGTGACGTCCGTAACGGCGATGCTTTCTGACGGCACGGCAGTAGAAACCGGCACCATCGGACGGGAGGGGATGCTGGGTATCGAAGCGTTTTTCGGCGAGGATCCGATCTCCCAGGGCGAGTCCATGATGCAAGTGTCGGAAGCGGATCTCGCGCAACTGCCAGCGACAGTGTTTAGAGCAGAGATGGCGCGGCAAGGCGCGTTGTTCCGCCTGGTCGCCCGTTACGCACAAGCTGCTCTTTTCCAGGCGATGCAGTCTGTCGCGTGCAACGCGCGTCACGACATCTATGAACGGTGTGCTCGCTGGTTGTTGTCGACCCAAGATCGAATCGAGCGCGACGTGTTCGATCTGAGTCACGAATTTTTGGCGGCGATGCTCGGTGTACGTCGACAGTCCGTCACCGTTGCCGCCGGGGCCTTACAGAAGGCCGGCTTCATCCTGTACACGTATGGGCACGTCGAGATTCGCGATCGGGAAGGACTCGCCGGTGCGGCTTGTGAGTGCTACGAAATGGTTCGCCAGCGTTTCGTTGCACTGACAGCGGACTCGTTTCGCGGGGGATGACTCGTCGCTGAGGACCTCGGCGCGAATGGTGAGAGTGTTGTCAGCGACATCCGGGGTGAACCGGAAGCGGCGCGGAATGAGTTCACACAAGGAGAGACGACATCGACGTTGCCGAGCACCTATGGTCCTGATTCAGCTGCTATTGCCAACGCCGAAGGCCGCCAGTGAGGCCATGACGTCGCTTGCGGACACCCGACGTGAGCTGGCGAACACATTTACAGGTGTCACGGCCTATGTGCGATCGCCCGCTAAGGGCTTGTGGACGGCGCCCGACGGCCACACCGAATCGGATGACGTGGTGATGGTTGAAGTCGTGACTGAGACGTTCGATCGCCGATGGTGGCGCGCCTACGCCGCGACGCTCGCCACACGCTTCCAACAAACGACCATTCACGTGCGGGCGATGCCTGTAGAAATGCTCGATGAGGAGGCGGTATGACGAGCCGAATCGCGATACTGGCCGGGGCCGGCGCCGGAGTGGTCGTCGCGTACCTGACTCGGCCGGCCAGGCGCTTGGGTGTAGCCACCGAGAAGCGCCGGTCGTTCATCGCCTATCTTCGGGATCATCTCAGTGCCGCGGACGCCGCCATCTACGTTGTCCGTCGCCTCGCGGCGACAAACGAAAACACGTCCGATCGCCATCTGTTCCGTCATCTCTTGGAGGAACTCGAAGAGGATCGCGCGACCGTTCAATCGCTGTTGGGCCACTTCGGTGCGTCGCCTCGCTCGCCAAAACGGGTCCTTACATCAGCGTCGGGACGGCTTGTGAGCCTCGCCACCGGAGGCGCACCCGGCGATCTCTCGCTGCTACGCACGTTCGAGGCGCTGGCGACGGGTATCCAAGCGAAGCGATGTATGTGGCGAACGCTGCAAGAGCTCGGCACCGCGATGCCGGCCGGGCGTGCGACCTTCGTCGAACTGGAATCGAGGGCTCTTCGCCAATGGGAGAGCGTTGAGCAGCGGCGACGCGCGCTCGCGGCGACGACATTCCCGGGGCTCCGATCGGTCACGCCGTCACGCGGTGTGTGAGAGAGATCGCGGTCCAGTGGATCCGTGAGCATCAGGCGAATTGAAGCGCCAGCGCGAGCGCCCGATATTCGGATCGGGACGGCGGGTTGGTCGATTCCGCGCCCGTCAGCACCTCGCTTTGCGTCGGTTGGAACGCATCTTCAGCGCTATTCACGCTGCCTCCGTTGCGCTGAGATCAACTCATCGTTCCATCGTCCGCACGCCCCGAGCACTTACGCCAAATGGCGTGACAGTACTCCTGCCGATTTTCTGTTTGCGGTCAAGATGCCACGAACGATCACGCATGAACTGAAGCTGCACAACGCCGGAGAGCCACTTGTCGCATTTCTCGGTCAGACCGACGGGTTGGCTCAGAAACGAGGTCCCTTACTTATGCAGCTGCCGCCGTCGCTGTCGTTCAACGCCTCACTAGTCAGCAGATTTCTGCAGCTTGTGCGCAACCTGTACGATGGCCTTGTCGTGTGCGAGCCGAGACATGCGACATGGTTCTCGTCGGCTGCAACCTCGCTGTTGGTGCACTACCGAATTTCCCGAGTCGCGGTCGATCCGTCTGCGCTACCGGCAGCGGCGGTTCCCGCCGGCTGGCCCGGCGTCGCATATTTCCGCCTGCATGGATCGCCACGGAAATACTGGTCGAAATATGACGACCGTTACATCGCCAGGCTTGCAGACACCGTTCAGACTACTGCGACCGCCCACGGAGTCTGGTGTGTGTTCGACAACACCGCCAGTGGTGCCGCTCTCGAGAATGCCTGTGAGCTGCGCGCGCTCTTGACGCCAGAGAACGAACCGGCGCCAACATCGATCGAGACTGCAGGCGGCATCAATCTCATGCCACTGAAGAGAACGCACGGCACAAGGGCAAAGAGGTCACGACCGGCGAAGACGCAAAGCCGAAAACAGGCGGTGAAGAAACGGTGACGCTTCATTGACAAGTGCGCGACAAAGAGGCGGTTTTTGTGGTAACACGTTCGAAGTCGGCCTTGTGGCTTTGCCGGCCTGAGTCCACGTTCGCTGGCGTCACGCCAGACGAACGACCCTGAAGCGTCTGTCGAGACGTTGTCGAGCCGTTAGACGCTGAGTTCGAATCCGAGTCGGCGCAACTCTGGCAGCAGCTGGCGTTCGATCGCGGCGTCAAGATCCTCGATGAGTGATTTGTGGCCCTCGGACGGACCGAGCGCGAGTGCATGGTCGCCGCCATCATGCAGCATGACGATGCTGTTGCGCATTCGCGCGACCGCTGGACCGATTGCCTCTCGCCGCGCAAACGCCACCGCAAAGTCATCGATTGATCGGCGGACACGGCCCTCGGCGTCGCCATCGTGCAGTCGCTCGGCAATGGTCGTGACTCTGGCGAGCGCGATCACGACACCGGCAAAAATGTCCGGCCTCATCGAGGAAACCCGAATCGGCTGCCACGGTCGCGAAGCGCCGGTCTCCAGATTTCTCCGCACGTGAGGCAGCGCCAATATGTGCTTTTGTCGATGACTTTACTCGCCGTGGTCAGATCACGCCCACTGCATTGGGGGCACTTGGTTGGCCGTGCGGGTTGTGATGCAAGTTCACGAGAGATCATCGTCCCTCCTTGGGTATCAGGGCGCGTCGAGATGCTGCATTGCCTTACTTCGATTGGGTGTGCGACGCCTCAACCCGGAATGGCCCCGGCGCACCGGCAGCTTCGGTCGCTTGCAGCAACTGCCCGACCGTGCTGGCCGCTTGCGCATTGCGCCACGTGAGCAGCGACACGGTCGCACCGGCACTCAGGACGATGGCCATGAAAGCAAAGGTCCAGGGAGAGAGCACGTTCGGGACTGCCCACAGCCACACGGCGACGAGGCAGGAGGCGGAAACAGCGAGCGAGACTAACACGCCACGCAGACGTGAGCGGGAATTCGGCACGGGACACCCCTTCCGGGGATAGCACCTGGTGAGTGATGGTGAAACACACGGCGACAAGCGCGAGTATTTACTTTAGTGAGACTGGCGGCTGATGCTTGCGCCGGGAGGCTCAGGAAAGGAATGCCGAGTGTATCACAAGCCGGCTCGTCTCGAATTGATCGGCGGTGCGAGATCCGTGAGAGTGTCACTCACGGTCGAGACGCGCGAGCGCGCTCACCCATGAGCTAATCGATTGCCGCATCGAGGGGGCCGGCCGCTACTCGGAGTGGTAGCACTTTTCGCTTGGCGACTTCGTGCTGGGCGGTCACGGCGACCTTCGGCGAGGAGTCGACTCGTGCTGCGCAGCCGCGATTCAGTTGTGCCGCGCGAAGGCCGGCCACAACAACGAACTCGAACGCGTTCATGTCGTCGGGGCGTCTGACCATGAGCATCTCCTAAAATCAGCGAATCAGCCAAACGAACACCGCGACGGCGGTTCAGCGACGCTCGTGACAGGGTTCGATGTGCACGCCGCGAGCAGGCGCCGTCGCTCGAACAGCGCCTGCCGCGTGGTCGCCCACGTGCCTACCAGCGCGGTTCTGACCGGCGACGCTGCGAATGGCCGCCGCCGAAACCGCCGGGACGGTCGGCCTTCGGACGGGCCTCGTTGACCGTGAGGCTGCGGCCACCGACCTGGCTGGCATTCAGTTCGCGGATCGCGGTCTGGGCCTCTTCGTCGCTGCTCATTTCGACGAACGCAAAACCTCGCGCGCGTCCGGTCGCTTGATCGCGCATCACCGAGACTGATTCCACCGATCCGGCGCGAGCGAACAGTTCCTGTAGCTCTGTTTCGCCAATTTCATAGGGCAGATTTCCGACGTACAACTTTCGACTCATGACACTGACTCCTCTGTCGCAATCGCGACGCTCCCGACCTTCGAGTGATGTCGGTGGATGTCGTCTCGTAGCTAGGCTGAACTTCAGGAGGAGCGAGTCAGCGGTGACTCGATACGCCGGAGGGCGGCACAGTACGTGGCAAGATCCGAACTCTAAGCATACCACGGATGCTGGGAGAGAGTTGGGCTCCGGATCCTGATCGTCGCATGTTCGCGTATTCGCCAATGCCGCTCACGATACCGTGCCCGGTCCTTAGCACCCCGCGAGATCGTCCAGCACCGCCGTCGCGGCGGTGCGGAGGTCTTGTAACAACTCGCGCACGACGATATTGGTTTCGAGCATTTGATTCACTTGTGCGATCAATGCTCGGACGGCACGTTCCCGTTGGACCACGTTCGTTTTTCCAGACCGACTGACATCGAGTTGACGCATCTGCTCACGGAACCGATGAACCCGACGAACTTTGGCCTCCACTTCCGCTTGAAGGCTTGTCAGGTACAATTCCAGTCGTTGGGTGTCGAGGGCGAGCTTCTCGTCATCGTGGACCATGGGCGCGAAGTTTAACACCCTCGCTCGAAGCTCCTTCGCTTGATTTCGCAGAAGTACAGGCCTATTTCCACGTCAACGATCGACGAGAGAACCGGACAATCCGCCTAACTGAGCCGGAGTGTTGCGTGATACGCTCGACCCAGCTTTCCTGAGTCCGACGGCAGAGGGCCGCCATTCTCTCCAAAGCCCGGAGATGGCCCATGCCGAACACTTTCATCGTACAGATTCGTCGCGCGCAGCAAACACTGGCCGCCTGTCACCGACGCATCCGCCGGATTCAGGATGAACTGCTTCCGCGTGCTGAGGCCCGTCTGTCGAAGAGCGATGCCAGTATCAGCAAATCGATCACACGGGAACTGGAAACACGGGATCGCGTGGACCCGCTGACTTAGCCCACGATTCGCAAGTGCCCCGTCGCCGTTTCGCGTTTGAGAATCGGCGAGAAGTCGCACTTTCCTGGTCAAGAGCTGCGCTCATTGGCGCGGCCGTTGTTCTGTCCGCGGTGTCCAAATCAAGAAGACGAAGTAAGAGACATTTGGAAATGTCTGAAGGCGGAGATTTCCAAATGTCCACATAAGGAGAATACGGCGATGTCCGTGGACCTGGCCTCCAAAGGAGCCCTCAATTGCTGATCATCATGATGCTCATCGCGCCGATGCTGCGGCAGGGGGTTCCGCTTATGCTGCCCCAGGCGAACAACAGCGCCGAAAAGCCCGAGACCCAAGGCCAGACGGTCGTCGCGATCGACTCACGCAGCCAGTTCTACGTGAACTTGATTCCAGTGCCGGCCGACGGCCTCGTGCCGCGCGTCCGGCGCGCAGTGGAGGACAAGACGGAAAAGCTGGTCTACGTGAAGGGCGATAAGGACGCGAAGTACTCGGCGGTCATGACCGCCATGGACGCGCTGCGCAAGGCGCAGATCGAGAACATCGCGCTCATCACCGAGCGCAAGGCGGACCAGGGCGGCAAGACGGCCGGTGGAGCGCGCTGATCCGCCCGGCGAGAGCCAGCCTGCTCACAGAGCCTCCGTCCCTTCAAGAGCACCGGCGGCAGCCGTGAGCTGCGAGTGATCACGCCGCGTCGGATCTGTCGGACCGATTACAGTCTCGCCGCGACACGCCACTGGCGCTGGCACGTTCCGGTCGTAACTTCTCGCGATTCCCGAGTTCCCGGCCCGGTGCGTTTCTTGCCGTGCAGCCGGCCCGGAAGTTCCGTCACGGCGCTTCCCGCAATCAGGGAGCAAGCATGGGCGTAGGGCTCGTTGTGATGCTCGGTCTGGCGATGCACACGGTGGCGATCAGCGCCAACGCTCAGACTCCGAGGCGGACCTCATCAATCTCGATCCAGACGCGGAATCGGATCCTGTCACCAAGACAGTCATCAACAGCAGCGCGCCGTCGCCGGAGTGCGGGCCCGTGAGCCCACGCATTGTGACCGTGCTCGCATTCAACCCTCGAGAGTACGAGCGAAGCTGGTGGCACGGCGGCCAACCGTTGCTCATGGTGGCGAACTACGTCGGCGTGTTCATCGACGGCATCGCCGGAGGGAAGGTCACCGGCTACATCATGACGCCACGCTGGATGATCAACCAGTAACTTTGCACGTATCTCAACTATCGCCCCAAGTGGGAGGTTGAACCGAAAGATCGCCTTTCGTCGTGATCCCGGTTCGGCGCGCTCGCATGATCCACGGCGATGTGCCGATACACTGTGTGACCGCTCCCCCAAGCCTCCATTCGGAAGGACCCAAAATGGTATTGAAAGACCGCCACCGGTGGTGCGTACGGACGTGCGCGCTGTTGTTATTTCTGCTCCCGCCACACGCGGCAAGTGCCCAGACGCCATCGCCATGGAGCGGCGTGATCCGCGACGAGGCGGAGCCGGCGGCGGGCGCGTTCGCCGGCTACAGCGTCGTACGTCAGCGCGGCATGAGCGCCGACGGTCGGTTCCTCGTTTTCGATTCGGACCGGACACTCGTCGCCGGCGACACGAATGGTGCCCTCGACGTCTTCGTGCGCGATCGACGGACTGGCGGGTTGGAGCGCGTGAGCGTGGCGACCGACGGTACCGAGGGCAACGCGCACAGTATGTGGCCGGCGATCTCGGCGAACGGCCGTCAAGTCGTGTTTCAGTCACGGGCGTCGAATCTCGATCCCACCGACACCAACGACGTCATCGATCTGTACGTGCGCGACCTCGACACGGGCGTGACGTCGCTCGTCACGGTCGGGCCCTCAGGCGAGCGGCTGAACTGCAATTGCGCGTTGCCCGTGGCACGTCTCAGCGGTGACGGACGCTTTGTCGTGTTCGCGGCTGACTTCGGTTTCGCCGGGGGCTCGCTGGTGTGGCTGCGCGATCGGGATGCCGACCAGAACGGCGTGTTCGACGAATCGGGCACCGTCACCACGACGGCAATCGATATGGGCGCGATCGAAGGCGATCGCATCTACTCGATCGATAGCGTCGCAATCTCGAACGATGCGCGGTATATCGCAGTTTCCGCGGCCGCCGTCGACGAGAACTACGCCTCGATCGGCTACCGCGTCTATCTGCACGACCGAACGCTGGGAACGTCGACACGCGTCGACCGGCCGCTTCCGAGCTCCGGAGACGTGATCGCCGGAAGCTTCGCGCCAGACTTCAGCGACAACGGGCAGCTTGCTTACACCAGCACGGCGCCGAATCTCGTTGCCGACGACGCCGATGCATTCGCCGATGTGTTCGTCTACGATATCGCCACGGCAACCAACATGCGGTTGCAGCTCACGCACATCAACGCCGCTTTCAACCAGGCAGACGGCATCGCGATCAGCGCGGATGGTCGCTTCGTCGCGTTCATGGGCTACGAGAACGATGGCGTCGGCCCCGAGCGATGGAACGTCTATGTGATCGACCGCGACCTCCACGCCTCATTTGACGTCAGCATTCGCACCGATGGTTCCCGCGACGACTACGCCACTGGCACGTCGATGAGTGCCGACGGCAGTGCGATCGCGTTCAATGGCGGGTCTCAAATCCTCCAGGAACTCGTTTTTCCTGGCGGCGTGTTCGTCGCGACTGGTGTGTCGATGACGTCAAGCATCACCGACGTACCGATGGAGGGCGGGTTGGTACCGGTAGAGATCGTCGTGCCGGAGGACACGTTCTGGAAGGCGTCGCTGGTCTCGGGAACGAGCTACGGATACGTGCTGTACTCGACATACAGCGGCATTGGTCCCGGCACTCTGAATGTCGAGATTCCTTTCAATTACTGGGGTGAGTCGACGACGTATCAGCTGTGGCTCGGATCGGAAGTGGTCAGCTTCCACCAGCAACTGCGGCCGGTTCTGAGTTGGCTCGGTCCCGACTCGGGTCCGACGACCGGCGGCACGCCGTTTCAGATCACCGGCTTCGGCTTTCAGGGTGGTGCGAGCGTGACGTTCGATGGCGTTCCCGCGACGGACGTCGTCGTAGAAGAAGGTGGCACTCTGATCCACGGCGTCACGCCGCCCCATGTCTCCACCTTCGCCAGGGTTGTCATCACCAACCCGGACGGCGCGTCAAGCGTTGAAGAGACGTGGTTTTACTACTACGATTCCTATGACGAGACGCCTCCTGTCGTCACCGCCATCGTCACAGGCGCGCTTGGCGCCAACGGCTGGTATACCTCCGATGTCGTCGTGCAGTGGAACATCGACGAGACGGACTCCGAGCTAGTCGAAGTGTCCTGTCCGAGTGGCACGGTCACCACTGACGTCACGTCGCGTGTCTTCAGTTGCTTTGCACGGAGCGGCGGCGGCGCGACCACCAAGCAGATTGTGATCAAGCGAGACGCAACACGGCCGTCGATTGCCATCGCGCAGCCGCAAGCGCAAAGCTACGTGCAAGGGCAGATCGTGGCGGTCGATTTCAGCTGCAGCGATGCCACGTCCGGCATCGCGAGTTGCACAGCGAACCAGGGCGGTAATCTCAATACGTCAACCCCCGGAACGTTCTCGTTCGTCGTGACCGCCGTCGATCACGCGGGCAACATGTCGCAATCGTCGATCAGCTACTCGGTGAAGGCGAAGCTGGATACGTCGCTCTCGTTGTCGTCGTCACCCAACCCATCAAAACCGAATCAGGACGTGACTCTGACCGCCACGGTGTCGGCGGTTGCGCCCGAGGTCGGTATCCCCACCGGCTTGGTCGAGCTCCGCGTGAACGGCGTGCTCGTAGCCTCCGCACCGCTCGTGAACGGTATCGCGAGCGGGACCGCAAAGTTCAAGAAGGGGAGCTATTCTCTCACCGCCACGTATGTGGGTGACGCCAACTTCAATGGCAGCAGTGGAACGGTGCTGCACGTGACCAAATAGGCAGTGACACAATCCCAACGAATATCCAGGGCACGGCAGCGGCATATCGCCGCTGCCGGGACCCCGGCGCGCACGGTGCTGAGATCCAGCGCCGCGGTGTCTAATATTCCATGATCCGTAGAGTCATGTGTAACTTGGCGCTCGCCGCCTTTGTCGCGATCGGAGAGGGCTCCGTCGGCGCGCGCGAGTGTGGGCGGATCGTACCACCCTGCCAGGCATACTGGGAGTCGCAGACTGTCTTCGTCGGTACGGTCAGCAAGATTGCCGAAGCGGGAGGCGAGCGGCGCATCACGTTCCACGTAGAGCAGGTCGAACGCGGAGCGAGCGCCGCGACGATAACACTCCGTGCCGCGGCATGGGAGCCGGTGAGTCAATCACCCTTTCACATCGGCGACCGATACGTTGTCTACGCCTTTGGCACGGGCGACGAGAGGTTCATCGCGGCGTGTGGTCGCACACGCCTCGCCAGCGAGGCGGAGGAGGATCTCGCCTACTTTCGGGCGCTGAAAGCCCAAGCCTCCGGGGGGCGTATCTTCGGCTCCGTGCGGCACGAGGAGCCGGATTTCGTCACACGCGGCACTCGAGATCGTGGAGCGATCGTGGGGTTGCCGATCCGTCTCGAAGGAAGCGGCGTCAATCGCGAAGTGGTCACCGCGAATGACGGGGCGTTCGACTTCAACGGATTGCTGCCCGGAGAATACACGCTGACCCTCCGCGCTCCTGATCGCATGCTGCTCGAACCGCACGTGTCCGGTGTCTATCGCGCGAATGGACCGGGGTCCTTCACGGTGAATTTGCGATATGCGCGTGGATGCACGCCCATCAGTTTCACTGTCCGCGAACCTGGCGGCATCCGCGGTGTCCTCCTTGACGATGGAGGCACACCTCTCGAGGACGAGATCGTTTATGCGATCGCTGCGGTCAACGCTGGCACCCAGGACGTCGACGTTCCCATCGAACGGGTCCGTACGGGAACTGGTGGACGGTTCGAGTTCACGCCGCTTCCTCCCGGTCAGTACGTGCTCGCGCTCAACCTTGACGATCGTCGTGAATCGACGGAGTTCGATCGCCGCGCGTACCACCCGGGCACGCGACTACCCGGTGAAGCGCGAATCGTAACCGTCGACGGTCCGACCATTGTTGATGCCGGTACCTTCCGAGTACCTGCGGACCCCGTCGAACGAACCATTACCGGCGTCGTCGTCTGGAGCGATGGGGCCCCAGCGGCCGACGCCACGCTGATGCTGCGCGGCGCGGCGCCGGCGAAGGTGCCGCTCGACGCGGCCGGCCGCTTCCGTGTGACGCTTCCCTACGGCGCTCGCTTTAGGCTCCAAGCGGAGGGCCGTCGCGAAGTAAACGGCCGCATAAGAGAGAGCGACGCATCCGCCGAAATCGGTCGCAACGATCGCGATCGCGACGTGCAGCTCGTACTGAGGATGCCGCAATGACTCGGCTCCTCTGTCTCATCGCAACCGCCGGTATGCTCCTCGCGGCTCAGCCGACCGCCCAGCCTGGACCGATCATCCGGTGGCAGCCGACGACTGGGCCCCTTGGCGGCGAGGCGGACTCGATCATCGTGCACGCGGGGCAGCTCATTGTGCCATTGCACAACCATGGTGCGTGGCGATCGCGCGATCGCGGCAAATCGTGGCGACTGGTAACAGGACGATTCGAAGAAAGCTGGGGAATGACAAAGGCCGGACCCGACCTGTTTGTTTTCAAGCAGAACGGTCTCCACAGGGTTGCAGATCTCGGCGCTTCGTGGGTGAGGTGCGGCGCCGTTCCACGGCCGCCCGGCAACTACGGCCGCCTGATCGATGCGGGGGCAACACTCTTCTACTTCGTCATGGACGTCGGCTTGTTTCGATCGCGCGACCGATGTGCGACGTGGACGCTTGTGGCGATGCCCTGGAAAGAAACCCTGTCAGCCGCCGATATCGTCTTGTCGTCTCGCGCCATGATCGTCAGCACATGGCGCGGCGCATTCCGCACCTCTGACTACGGTGACACGTGGGAACCCGTCGCAAAAGTACCGTCGCAAGTATCCACATCCGTCGTGGATAAGACAGGAAGTCTTCTGATCGGAACGTCCAAAGGCGTGTATCGGTCCACCGACGACGGTCTCTCCTGGACGCATCTGGGATTCACAGGGCATTGGGTCGGTCAGCTGATCATGACCCCGCGTGGCGAGATTTATGCGGCTATCAGCAAGGGCACGGACCGACCGTTCCAAACGACGATGATGCGGTCGGCCGACAATGGCGCGACGTGGACCGATGCCGACGAGGGTCTGAGCGGGCATTCGATCAGAGGACTGGCACTGGACGAATCGGGAACCCTGTACGCGGCTGGCGTCACCGGCGTTTACAGGTGGCAATCGGCGGCCGGCAGATGGCGACATACCGGCCTTCACACGGTGCTGGGCACGTCGTTGTTCGCCGCACCTTGGGGCGACATCTACGCGACCGCCGACTCGGGCACGTATCGGACAACGGATAACGGGGTTCACTGGCGTCCGTTGTTGCTGCCGGATGGCGACGGACGTGCGGTCGCCCTGACGAACGATGGCAATTTGCTGCTCGGGGTATCTGAGTGGTTATACCGATCGTCCGACCGCGGCCAAAGCTGGGAGCAAACCGCGCTCAACGAGCGGGTGTTAACGCTTTTCACGGTGCCGTCGACGGGAGTGATCTTCGCGGGCACCGCCGATGGGTTGTTTCGGTCGACCGACAATGGCCAAACGTGGATCGAACGTTCGGTGGGGCTCCGCGGTTTCACGGTGACGAGCTTCAGTGCGAGCGCGGATGGGGCGATCTTCGCCGGAACAGTAGCCGGGGAGGGCTCGGGGGAGATCTATCGATCGATCGATAACGGTGACCACTGGCGTCTGCTGGGGCCCGATCCCTTGGAGGGAGCCGTGAACGCCGTCGCGGTCCTCCTCAACGGAAGCGTTCTTGCCGGGACCAGCCGGGGTATCTTCCGGTGGAGTCCCACTCGGCGCGAATGGCAACAACTCTTCGGCCGCTCGGGAGGGACGGAAGTATCCTCGCTTGTCGTGGACGCCGGCGGCCGTGTCATCGCGGGAACGACTCATGCCGGCGTTTTCGTGTCAGAGGATCGAGGCGATACGTGGATCGCCGCGAACGTCGGACTGCCCACGTTGCGGATTCGTGCCCTCTCGGTCGCCGTTGACGGAGACCTCTATGCGGCCGCCGGACCGCCAGACTGGGAACTCTCCGCAACCGGCCGCGCCACTAACCCCGGCGTGCGCGGAATATTCAAGGGCCGTTTCGTGAGTCCGGGCCGTTAATTGCCTGCGTGTGCGCTGGCTGCTGGCAAGTTCAGAAGACCTCGCTGTGGATGAAGCCGTAATGTCAGCAGCGCACCACCAACCCGGAGAGTCCTTTCTCCGTCCAACGCAAATGCGCAGCGACGTGCTTTCTGTCTGTGCAAGCTGACGTCTGTGGAGATGAAGCGATGAGCGTTCTACTGCAGGATCTGGGTTATGCATTCCGCCAATTGCGCAAGACTCCGGGCTACACGGTCACCGCTTTGCTGACGCTGGCGCTGGGCATCGGCGCCAACTCGGCCATTTTCACCTTGGTCAACGCCATATTGCTGCATAACCTGCCGGTCGTGGACCCCAGCGCCCTTGTGCGAATTGGGGACAAGGATGACTGCTGCGTCAATGGCGGATGGAACGACGCCGGCGATTACTCGCTCTTCTCGACAGACACCTACTACATGTTCAAAAAGAGCCTGCCGGAGTTCGAAGAGCTAGCCGCAATGGAGTCCGGCTACGCCTGGCGGCCCCTTACCGTCCGTCGCGGCGGAACGCAGACCGTTGCGAAGTCCGTCATGGGGACGTTCGTTTCCGGCAACTACTTCCGCGTATTCGGGCTGTCGCCGGCAGCTGGCCGCCTCCTCTCAGATGCCGATGACCAGAAAGGCGCGCCGCTTACTGCTGTGATGAGCTACGACGCATGGCAACAGGACTATGCAGGGGATCCGAGCGTGGTCGGAAGCGCGTTCTACATCAATGCCAAGCCGGCCACCATCATCGGCGTGGCTCCCAAGGGATTCTATGGGGACCGCATCGATACCAACCCGCCTAAGTACTTCCTTCCCATGAATTCGATGGACCCTGTCATCGGCGCGCCGTACTTTAATGATCCCGACACTCAGTGGGCCTACATCATCGGTCGCGTAAGGCCGGGAACCGTCGTGACCGCCGTTCAGGCCAAGGCCAGCTCGCTGCTTAAGCAACAGTTTGCGCCACTCAAGACATTTACCGATCCGCGCGCTCAGAAGGTTCTTCCTCGCACCCACGTTGTCCTCACACCCGGAGGCGGAGGCATCCAGAACATGCAGAACGGGTATAAGGATCACCTGAAGCTGCTGCAATGGATCGCCGCGCTCGTGCTTCTCGTCGCCTGCGCCAATATTGCCAACCTCCTGTTAGTGCGCGGCGTGAGCCGCAAGGCTGAACTGTCCATTCGCTCGGCGCTCGGCGCGCAGCGCAGCCGCATTGTGCGCCAGTTGCTGACGGAAAGTGTGCTTCTCTCGAGTATGGGTGGCCTGCTCGGCCTTGCCGTCTCGTATCTCGGAGCGCACGCGCTGCTGGCGCTCGCCTTCCCCGACCAGCACAACATGCCGATCAACGCGGCGCCGTCGCCTCTCGTCATCGGTTTTGCCTTCGTGCTGTCGCTCGCGACCGGCGTCCTCTTTGGTCTGGCTCCAGCGATGATGGCGGCGCGGACGCAGCCTGCCGAGGCCCTGCGCGCCAATGCTCGCACGACCGCCCTCGGAGCATCGCTCTTACAGCGCGCACTCGTTGTCCTGCAGGCGGCGCTTTCCCTTGTGCTGCTCGTGGCTGCGGGCCTTTTCGCGCAGAGCCTCAACAAAGCC
>JBKPSH010000099.1:0-34314 GCA_046734955.1 Acidobacteriota bacterium | reverse complement strand
GTTTCTCGAGCCAGGCGATGTGCGCCAGGACATTCTTGCGGACGGCGCCGCGTGCCAACGCCACCCGGTTCCGTTCGGCCGTCAGCATGTCGACGAGCTGCCGGCGTCGCGTGACCAGCGCCTGCAGATCGGCTTGGAAGTCATCGGGCAGCGGCCGGGGCGTCGGCTGGAGTCGCGCCCCAAAGGTGGCCAGCACCGCCGCATCGATCGCATCGGTTTTTTCCAACAGGCCGAGCGCCTTCGCAAAGTCGCGGACCTGTCGGGGATTGACAATCGCGACGGGCAAATTGACTGTCGACAGGGCACTCGCCGCGCCGATTTCATAGCCGCCGGTTGCTTCGAGGACGATGATGGTCGGCTGCAGGGCGCGCACGTGCGCGACGAGCGCGGTCCAGCCGGCGTCATCATTCGTCGTTTGCCACCGGGCGGTCGGATTGGTCGACCAGGCGACGTCCAAGGTGGCTTTGGAGACATCGATACCTACGCTACACGGGTCCGCCATCGCACTCCTTCCGCTCGATCACTCGACGGTACACGCTCAGCCTTGCGAATGCGAGCTAACGATCGATCTACTGTACGAGCTCTGACCGTCGATGCGCGGACGCGGCGCTCAGGCTACACCACGGTGTGGAGACCAGGGGAGTCACGAGCTACCGCGTCCGTGATCGAATGGAAGTAAAGATACAAGGGGAGTCCGAGGGGCGAAGCCCCTCGGAGTGATCATGATCGACGTCGTCATCGCCGGTGCCGGGCCAGCCGGATCAATCGCGGCAACAGTGCTTGCGCGCGCGGGGGCGCGCGTGCTCGTGCTTGACCGGGCGCAGTTTCCGCGGCCAAAGCTGTGTGGAGACACGTTGAATCCCGGTGCGCTTGCCGTGTTACATCGTCTTGGGCTGCGCTGTGCGGCGAGTGCGTCGATTCCTCTGGCCGGGATGATCGTCACGGGAGACGACGGTGTGCGCGTCGTCGGCAAGTACGAGAACGTCAGCGGCCGCGCCATTTCACGGACCGATCTCGACGCGGCATTGATGATGGCTGCCGCCGGTGCCGGGGCACGCATTGAACCGGGCGTTCTCGTGCAAGGTCCGGTGGTGGACACATCCGGCGATAAGCCGACCGTGACGGGTTTGAAGATCACCGGACGCCAGGGCAAGAGCCTGAAGATTCCGGCGCGGATGGTGATTGCCGCCGACGGCCGCTACTCTCGCGTCGCGCGCGCGCTGTCGCTGTCGTGCGCGGCACCATGGCCGCGACGCTGGGCTATCGGCGCGTATTTCGAGAATGTCAGCGGCGTGACCGAGTACGGCGAGATGCACGTGCGACGCACGCACTACATGGGGGTGGCGGCGCTGCCAAAGGGCACGACAAACGCATGTGTCGTGACACCAGATCTTGGTGGCCGCCCTCCAGGTGACTTCCTGCTGACGACGCTCAGACACGACGCGCAATTGAAGGAGCGATTTGCTGATGCACGGATGGTGACACCGCCGATCTGTCTCGGACCTCTCGCGGTTGATGCGCGGGCCGCCGGCGCGCGCGGGCTGCTTCTCGCGGGGGACGCCGCCGGGTTCGTCGATCCGATCACCGGGGACGGGCTGCGGTTCGCCCTTCGGGGTGCGGAACTCGCCGCGCGTCAAGCGCTCGACGCGCTCGAGCACGGGTGTGACGCCGCCCACGTTCGCCTCCTTACGTTACGACGCCGCGAGTTCGCGGCGAAGTGGCGGTTCAATCGGACGATGCGTTGGATCGTCACGTATCCGGCTGCGGTTCGTGCCTGTGAGTACGGCGTGTCGATGGTTCCGCGGCTGCTGCAGGAAGCCATCCGGTACGCGGGTGATGTGCACGCCGCGTGACCGTCGCGCTCATCGTCCTCGTCCTCGCATTCCTGCCGATGGCCTTTGAGGCCAGCCTGTCCGCACGTCATGAACGTGCACTCCGGGCTGCCGGTGCAATCGAGCCGGCCGATGATGTCTATCGTTGGATGCAGATTGTCTATCCCGCCGCGTTCCTGACCATGGCGGTTGAGGCGATGGCACGACGAGCGGACCTGAACCCGGTGTTCTTGCTGGGAATCGGCGTCTTCATTCTCGGAAAGTCGATAAAGTACTGGGCCATCGCAACGCTTGGATCGCGTTGGACGTTTCGTGTGCTCGTTCCACCGTCTTCCTCTTTGATCACGCACGGACCCTATCGCTACCTGCGGCACCCGAATTACGTTGGCGTGATCGGTGAACTCGCCGGCCTTGCGCTCGCGGCTCGCGCGACCGTGTCCGGCACGATTTCAGTGCTGCTGTTCGTCCTATTGATTGCGCTGCGCGTCCGCGTGGAGGAACGAGCGCTCGGCAGGGCGAGTTCACACTAAAATTCGCCGAACGTGCTGCGGCCGATCAGAACTCGCGAATTTGTGTGGGCCTTCGCTGCGCTCATTGCGGTCACGCTGATCGCCTTGCAGCAGCAGGCCCGCGATCTTTACGCTGTTCCCGATCGTGGCGATCCGCTCTTCTCGATGTGGCGCATGGCATGGGTGCGGCATCAGCTCGTCACCGACCCGCGTCACCTTTTTGACGCAAACATTTTCTATCCGCTCCGCGCAACGTTGACCTACTCGGATTCGATGCTTCTGCCGGCGTTGGCTTCGTCAGCGCTCGCCGCCCTCCACCTTCATCCGGTGGTCGCCTACAACGTCATGCTGCTCGCCGCATTCATTTTCTCGGCGGCCGCCGCGTATGCGCTCGCTCGAGCATTTGGTGTGAGCTCTCTTGGATCGTGGATCGCAGCCGTGGCTTTCACGATCGCTCCGTTCCGGGTGAATCATCTGAGTCATCTCGAATTGCAGATGACAATGTGGATGCCGATTGCGTTGCTCACAACCTATCGGATGGTGAGCGAACGTAACGGCAGTAGCCACGTTGTTAGACCATGGCGAGCTCTGACGCTGGCTCTGATTCTCGCCGCACAGTGGTACTCGTCGATGTATTACGGTCTGTTTCTGACGATGTATGTCGCCGTTTTTAGCGCGGTGTTGATTGCGCGACACAGAGTCTGCGATCGGCGGTTATGGCACCTTATCGCTGCCTCCTGCATTGCGGCAGCCCTTGTATCCCCGCTGATCGGTGTGTACATGAAGTCCGCGCCGGACCGTGGCGACCGGCCGCGCGAGACCGTCGCGGCGTTCAGTGCCGTGCCAGCCGATTACGTGCGTACCGCCAGTCGCAATCCTGTCTATCGCGCACTGCTGCCACATTCGACGCATGCCGAACGCGCGCTCTTTCCGGGAGCGGCAACGATCGCACTTGCCGCAGCCGGCGCGTGGCCTCCGCTGACTGCATCGCGTGTAGCGCTTATCGCCGGTGGCATCGTTGCGTTTGACGGATCACTCGGCCTCAACGGCGCGGTCTACCGCGCACTGTACCGATGGTTTCCGCCATTGCATTCCGTTCGAGTGCCGGCACGTTTTGCAATCCTCGTCGTTCTGACGCTTGCATTGCTTGCCGGGATCGGGGCGGCACGGTTGCTGTCCTGGTTCGCGAGTACGACCGCGAGGACGGTGGCGGCAGCTTGCCTGACTGCGTTGATCATCGTCGACGCCTGGCCGCACTCCGACGCGCTGCCCGTCTGGCGGTCGACGCCAACCGTTTATGCCGCGCTGCCGACAGACGGTTCCGTGCTGTTCGAATTTCCCGTCCACTCGCCAGCGGATCGATTCAGTGAGAACCTGCCGTACATGTACTTTTCCATGTCTCACTGGCGGCCGATGGTGAACGGATACAGCGGGTTCATTCCCGCATCTTACGATGCCTTATTGCAAGGCGTTTCGACGTTTCCCGACACGCCAGCATTGAAGTATCTCGCGAGCGTGGGTGTCACACACATCGCCTTGCATTGCCGGTTATGGGAACCAGATGTCTGCGCATTGATGATGGCGAGACTCGACGCGACGGCGGGGTTGCGGCGACTGGCTCGCGCCGAGTGGTATGGAGCGCCGTCGACGCTCTATGAGCTCAGTCGGGATCCGGGATCCGGTATGCGGGATGCGGGATCCGGGATGAATCGGACGGTATTGCTCCGCGCTGCCGACCACGGATCCCGGACAACGGATCCCGGTACGCAGCGATAATTGACACTCCATTCCCCATGGCGGCCGTTCCAGAGCTAACACCAACGAAACCGTCATTGTCAGCGGCGCCGAAAACGGCTGACGTGATCACGCTGCTGCTCCTGGGCCTCTCCGTGTGGTGGTGGCTCGTCGCGAGACCGGTGACGTTATTTAGCGGCCTCAGAAATGTCCTGTCGCCGTCAATTGTGATCTACGTCGCCGCCAGTGTGCAGATCGTCCGACACCTCATGTGGCCGCGGCCGAGTGCACTGTCGCGTCTCCGCGATCTCCGCGGGGCGATTCTCGAGCGTCCGCATCTCGCCGACGCGCTTCGTGCATTTTTCCTCACGCGCCCTGCCGTGTTCGTCGTCGCGCTGGCCGCCGTCGTCACGCTCGGCATTACGTCGACGCCCGGCTTCGTCCTGTCACGCGAGCCGGTGGACAATCTCCCGGCGCGCTTTGATGCGGGATGGTATGGCGGAATCGCCCTTGATGGTTACACCTGGGATCACACGTTTCAACGTCAGAGAAACATCGCCTTTTTTCCTGCACTGCCGCTTCTCATGCGTCCGGTCGGTGCCGTGCTCGGTATGTATGAAGATGGACCGTCCCGCGAGCGGCGCATGCTGCGTGGACTCTGGGCCGGTACCGTAATTTCTCTTGCCGCTTTCTTCTGGGCGCTGTACTACGTCTCGCGGCTCGCAGCAGACCTCATTGGGCCCGATCGCGCGTCCGCTGCGACGCTGCTCCTCGCCGCATATCCGTTCGCGGTGTACTTCAACGCGCCTTATACGGAGTCGTTGTTCCTTCTCGGCTCAGCAGCCGCGTCTTACCACTTTCTTCGCCGCGACTGGATTGCGGCTGCGGCGTGGGGACTTCTCGCAGGACTGTCCAGGCCGAATGGGTGCTTTCTCGCAGTTCCGTTAACAGTCCTGGCGGTACAACGAGAGGGTATCTTCTTTTCTCACGGCTCGCAGGGCCCCACCCCCGCTCGCTCTCGCTCGGCGACTTCGCGCCTCGCTCGGGCCGCAGGCGCTCTTGCGGTAGCCAGTATGCCGGCCGTCGGGATGCTCATCTTCACCTTGTACCTTTATCAACTGACCGGAGGAGTGTGGTTCGCGTGGGCACGCAGTCATGAAGCGTGGGGACGATCGTTCGAGGGGCTTGGACCAGTCGTTTCGTTCTTCGAGGCACTCCGCGACCAGCCATGGCTACAGCTCATCGTCAACAATCCCTACAATGCGATCAATGCAGTGGGTGTCATCTTCGCGCTGATGATGACTTATCCCGTGTTTCGCAAGCTCGGCCTGGCGTGGGGTGTCTTCGTGCTCATCAATCTTCTGCCGCCTCTCGCCGCCGGCGGCCTGTTGTCCACCGGGCGTCTGACGTCCACGCTCTTTCCGTTGTTCCTCGCGTTTGCCGCGATCCTCCCGGCGGGCGCGGTGCCGGCATGGGCCGCGGCGTTCGGGATCGGACAGGGGTTCTGCGCCGCATTGTTCTTTACGTGGCGTGCACTGTTTTGAGCCCGTCCCTCCGTGATCCCGACCACGGTTCAACTCAGACTGCCACCGCGGCTGTGCCGTCTAACAGTCAACGGCATCGGCGGCATCGGAACCCTCTATAATCCAGACAGGGACATGCGGCATACAGTTCTCCGCCCGGCGGTTGTTCTCTTTTTGTCTCTGTGTGTCTGGACGGCGGTGACCGAACGGTCGCACGGCCAGCAATCGACCGGGGCGGCGATGGCATTTCCGGCCAGCGCGTGGCGGGCGATCGCGCATGGGAAAGCTGCTGAGGCAGAGACGCTCGCGCGTGCACGCCCCGCCGACGATCCCGCCGCCGCGGCCGTTCTTGCGCACCTCGCGATCGACAAAGGCCGGTACGACGATGCGATCGCGATGCTTCGTCCGGCGGCGAATCGTCACCCGCTCGGCGACGCTGCGCTCGAGCTTGCCTTACTCCTGCAGATGCTTGGCCGCGGCAACGAGGCCATGCCGCTGTTGAATGTGCTGTATCGCGCCGCAGCAAACGATCAGGCATCGCTTACACGCGCGGCCCGCGCGGCGGTTGCCATAGGGGAAGCGCGGAACGCGAACGCCTTCTTTCGATCGGCGAGCGCCTCGGGTTCGAACCCGTCGCTCGATACCGCCTGGGGACTGTTGTTTTTCGAGAAATACAACTATCCGGAAGCGGTGAAGTCGTTCCAGCAGGCGCTCGCCGCGGATCCTGAATGGGCCCCTGCGCATGCAGGATTGGCGCGAACGCTCGCGGAAGACGATCCGCCTGCCGCTGCGGCGGAAGCGACACGCGCGCTCGAGATCGATCCGCATCTGGCTGATGCGGAACTGCTCCTTGCGCAGCTCGATCTCGACAACACGCGATGGGATGCGGCAAAAGAACGGATCGCGCGGGTGCTGGAGTTCAATCCCTCGCACCTCGATGCCCGGGCACTGGCGGCCGCAATCACCTACGTTCGCGGCTCCCGCGAAGCATTCGACGCCGAGGTCAAGCCGACCTTAGCCATCAATCCAAAGTTTGGTGAGATCTATCGCGTCGCCGCAGAGCTCTCCGCGCGTAACTATCGCTTTGACGAGGCGGTAAACCTCGCGCGCGAGGCGATTGCGCTCGATCCCACGAATGCGCGGGCGCACGCCGAGCTCGGCATGCACTTGATGCGCACCGGTGACGAGGCGCAGGCGCGACAATCGCTCGAACGCGCATTCAAGATCGATCCGTACGACAGGGTGACCTTCAACCTGCTCGCGTTGCTCGATTCGCTCGACAAGTTCGTCGAGATCCGTGAAGGCGACATCATTCTCAAACTCGATCCGACGGAAGCGCCGGTGATGCGCGAGTACGCAATGCCGCTCGCGCAGGAAGCGTTGAAAACTCTTTCGGCGAAGTACAACTTCACGCCCAAGGGCCCGATTCTCGTGGAGATCTTCCCGAAGCACGACGATTTCGCGGTGCGCACGCTTGGCCTTCCCGGGATGATTGGTGCCCTCGGTGCGTGCTTCGGCCGCGTCGTCTCGCTCGATTCGCCGCGCGTCCAGGGCAGGCCGCCGGGATCATTCTCATGGCAGGCCACCCTGTGGCACGAAATGACGCACGTCATCACGCTGCAGATGTCCAATCAGCGGATTCCCCGGTGGCTCACCGAAGGCATTTCCGAATACGAGGAGACGCAGGCGCGACCCGACTGGGGGCGCGAAATGGAGATTCCGTTTGCGCTGGCGCTTGAACGTGGAAAGGCGTTGAAGCTCGCCGATCTCAACTCGGGTTTCACCAAGCCTGACACGATTGCGCTCGCGTATTACGAGGCGTCGTTGCTGATCGATCACATCGTCGAGACCTACGGACAGCCGAAGTTGCAGGCGCTCGTGAAATCGTACGGCGAAGGACTTGAAGGAGATGCCGCTATCGAGAAACGGATCGGCGTGACGCTGCCCGAGTTGCAAGCGTCGTTCGACAAGGCGCTGGATGCCCGCTTCGGCACGATCCGGGCGGCGCTTCGAGCGATTCCTGGTGCGACCGAGGGTCGCGGTGCTGCGGGACGACCCGTGCCCACCGACATCAACGGCCTGAGGGCGGCAGCGCAATCGCACCCCGGGAACTACGAAGCGCAGCTTGCGTACGGGAAGGCGCTCGCGACCGCGGGCGATCGCGCCGCGTTCGAGCCGCTCGAGAAGGCAGCCGCGCTCGTCCCTGGCGCGATCGGCGACGAAAGTCCACATGCGGTGATGGCGGGCCTCGCCGAACAGTTGGGTGACACTCAGCGAGCCATAGCGGAGTATCGCGCGTGGATGGCGCAGGATCACTCGGCCGTCGAGGCCGCCCGCCGGCTCGCGGCGCTTGCGGAAAAAACGAAGTCGCAGCCGATCCTGATGCAGGCCTACGAGCGGATCGTGGCGATCGATCCATTCGATCCGGCGGCGCACAGCGGCCTGGGACAACTCGCCCTCAAGAGCAATCAGCCGCAAACCGCCATCCGTGAATTCAAGGCGGCGCTGGCAATCGGTCCGACCGACAAGGCTGCGGCGCACTGCGATCTCGGCGAGGCGTATCTGCTCGCCAATCGGCCGGCCGATGCAAAAACCGAGGCGCTTGCCGCGCTGGAAATTGCTCCCAGCTTCGATCGCGCACAGGAACTGCTCCTTCGCTCCATCAAAGGATCCGGCGCGCCCGGTGATCGCCAATGAAACGGCTGCTCCCAGTAGCGGCCGTTCTTGGCCTGCTGCTGTGGGCCGCGATCGCCGGGCTTCCCGACCGCGCTGACGCGCAGAACGGCAACCCGCCCGACGCGCGCTTTGCCGGCTTGCAATGGACGTTCGCGCGCATTCGCTATACGGCCTGGACCGTGCCTCGCGGCGGCTACCTGAATCCCGAGGACGAGCCGTGGTTCATCGACGCGCCCGCAGCGGAACAGAATCTGTCGCGGCGCGTCCGCACCGTGACCGCGATTCAGGTCAACGATCCGGTCGTGCTCACGCTCGAGGATCCGAATCTTTTCTCTTATCCGTGGATTTACATTGTTGAACCGGGAAACCTCCGGCTGAAGGAAGCCGAGGTTCCAATCCTGCGCGAATTCCTGTTGCGCGGCGGCACGCTGACGTTCGACGACTTTCATGGACCAATCGAGTGGGCAAACCTGGAGAGCGAACTTCGGCGTGTGTTTCCTGACCGGAAGATCATCGACCTGCCCGCGACCCATCCAATCTTTCACTGCTTCTATCAGTTCGATAGCTTTCCCCAGACGCCTGGGCTCGGATCGTTTCTGCAGGGACGGACGTGGGAGAAGGGGGGATACGTGGCGCACCTGCGGGCGATCGAGGACGACAACGGACGCGCCATGGTCCTCATCAACTGGAACGTCGACATGGGCGACGGCTGGGAATGGTCGAACGCGTCGGACTTCCCGGGTTACGTGAAATACACGGCGGTGGCGTACCGCATGGAGATCAACGAGATCATTTATTCGTTGACACACTGATGCACAGGACAACAACGGATATCGCGGCCGTCGCTGAGCGGGTCTCGCAGGAACGCGATCGCATCCTCGCCGAGATTCGGAAAGTCATCGTCGGACAGGACGATGTGATCGATCAGGTGCTGATCGCGCTCTTCACGGGTGGTCATTGCCTGATCACCGGTGTTCCTGGTCTCGCCAAGACACTCCTGATCAAGACGCTTGCGCAGATTCTGGATCTGTCGTTCAAGCGTATTCAGTTCACGCCCGACTTGATGCCGGCGGACATCACCGGAACCGAGGTCCTCGACGAAGAGGCAGGGCATCGATCGCTTCGCTTCGTGAAGGGGCCGATCTTCGCTCAGATTCTCCTCGCCGACGAGATCAATCGAACCCCGCCGAAAACCCAGGCCGCCCTGCTCGAAGCGATGCAGGAGTACCACGTAACGGCCGCCGGCCGCACCTATCCGCTCGAGCCCCCGTTCTTCGTCCTGGCGACGCAGAATCCGATCGAGCTCGAAGGCACGTATCCGCTGCCCGAGGCGCAGCTCGATCGGTTCATGTTCAACATCGTGATGACCTACTTGTCGGAAGACGAGGAAGTGCGTGTGGTCACGACCACAACCGGTGTCGACATGGCCGCACCGGCCAGGATTTTCAGCGGCGCTGACATCCTGGAGATCCAGCACCTCGTGCGGCAGGTAATCGTCGCGGAAGATGTGGCGCGCTACGCCGTGCGGCTGGTGGACGCGTCCCGCCCCGGCCGGCAAAGCGATCATCAATTCATCCGCGAATGGGTGAAATGGGGAGCGGGCCTGCGCGCATCGCAAGCGCTGATTCTGGCGGGAAAGGCGCGCGCCCTGATCCTCGGGCGCTATCACGTTTCCGTCAGCGACATCCAGGCCCTGGCGCGTCCCGTGCTGCGTCACCGCGTGATTCCGAATTTCTATGCCGAGTCAGAGCGCATATCTGCTGATAATCTGATCGAACGGCTGCTCGAAGCCGTACCTCTCCCCAAAAGCGGGATGTAGATCATGGCCGAGACCTCCACGTCGCGCGATTTGAGGTTTCTCGATCCGGCGGTCATCGCCCGCCTCGGAACGATGGAGCTGAAAGCGCGGACGGTTGTGGAAGGTTTCCTGTCAGGGCTGCATCGGAGCCCGTTCAAGGGTTTCAGCGTCGAGTTTGCCGAGTATCGCCAGTATTTGCCAGGCGACGATTTATCGACCCTCGACTGGAAGGTCTACGCGCGCAGCGATCGCCACTACGTGAAAAAGTTCGAGGAGGAAACGAACCTCGAATGCCACGTGCTTCTGGACGTCAGCGCCTCCATGGCCTATCGCGGTGGCGCGCCGATGAGCAAACTCGAGTACGGCTCGGTCCTCGCCGGCTCGCTCGCATTTCTGATGAATCGGCAGCGCGACGCGACCGGACTGATTGCGTTCGACGACCGCATCACGTTTCGAATGCCGGCAAGCGCACGCCCTGGACACTTGCACGCGCTGCTGCTGGCACTCGAAGCATTGAAGCCGGGCGCGCGCTCCGACGTCGGACGGCCACTGCATCAACTTGCCGAGGCGCTGCTAAAGCGAAGCCTGGTGGTGTTGATCTCCGATCTGCTCGACGACCCGGAACCCGCGATTAAGGGACTTCGGCATCTGAGATTCCGCGGCACCGACGTCGTTGTGTTCCAGGTGCTCGATCCCCACGAGTTGACGTTTCCATTTCGCGGGGCATCGCGGTTCCAGGATGTCGAGAGCGCCGACGAACTGACAGCCGATCCTGCGTCGGTGCGAGCCGCCTACCTGCGCGAGCTTGCCGGCCTGACCCTGCGGTACGATCGGGAGTTGCGCGGCGCGGGCATCGACTACGTGCAACTCGATTCGTCCCAGCCGCTCGATTTCGCGCTGTTGTCATATCTGTCGGCACGATCGCGCAGGAAGTGACGAGAAGTGGCTTCAAAACCAAATCGGCACTTGGCGAACGAGCGCGCGAGTGAGCCCACGCGATCCGCCTTCGCACTGAAGTGCTACGGCGGACAAGGCGGAGTCGAGAACATGTTTGGCCAGGCGGAGTGCAGGGGGCCCCGCCGATTCAAGAGAAGTGCAGGGGAGTGATTATGCGCTTCCTGTTTCCTGCGTTTCTGCTCGGCGGCCTGGCGATCGCGGTTCCGATCATCTTGCACTTCTTACGGCGCGACGTTGCGCCGCCCGTGCCGTTCACCGCGGTGCGGCTGCTCCGCAAGTCGCCGGTCGCGCGTTCGAAGCGGCGACGACTCCGCGATCTGTTGTTGCTGGCTGCACGCGTTGTTGCGCTGCTGCTCCTCGCGGCGGCGTTCGCTCGGCCGTACCTCGCCGGCGCCGCGCGTGGAACAACGCTTCGCATCGTCGCCATCGATCGCTCCTACAGCATGAATGCACCCGGCCGGTTCGCCCAGGCGCTCGATCTCGCTGCGCGCGCGATCGATGACGCCGCGATCGGTGAGCGCGTCGCAGTGCTGGCGTTCGACGATCACGTCGACACTGTCGCGCCTCCCGGATCCGCCACTGCGGCGCGAACGGCGTTGAAAGGCGTCTCTGCAGGCTTCGGCGCGACCAGATACGCCGAGGTGTTCACGAAGGCCGCCGAGATTGCTGCGGGTGACGATGCCAGTCTGATCGTCGTGAGCGATCTCCAGCGTTCGGGTTGGGATGGCGAGGACCGAAGCGTATTGCCCGCCGGTATCTCTCTCGACGTCCGCGACGCGGGCACACCCCCGTCGAACCTGTCGGTCGTGTCTGTTTCAGTTACGCCCGAACGCGTGATGGCGGCAGTCCGCAACACTGGATCGCAGGCGCGCAGCGGCCAGATCAGAATCGAACACGAAGGCCGCATTGTTCATACGGCGACATATGTAGTTGGTGCCGACTCTGCCGTGGATGTGACGATGCCGTATCACGCACCGTCCGCCGGCTCGCTTACGGTGTCGATCGATGATCCCGAAGGTCTACCGTCGGATAACTCGAGGTTTGCAATCCTCGACGCAGTGCCGTCGCAGTCCGTTCTGCTCGTCACATCTGGAGCGAATCCGTCCGGCTACTACATCGGTCGCGCACTGGCGGCAATCGGCGGTGGCGATGCCGATCGCATTGACGTGAGCACCAGCACGCCGGCGGCGCTGACGACGGCAGATCTGAACAAGTATTCGGCGGTTGTGCTTCTGTCGACGCGGGCGCTGGATCGCCGGGGTCGTGACGCGATTGCAGGGTTTATTAGGGCCGGCGGCGGACTCGTGATTGCAGGCTCACCGGAGGTGGAGGCTACGGTCGTGTCAGCGATCTTCAACTGGGGGACGCCGATGACCGGGACGATCGAAATGCCTGCGTCGGTGGCGCTGTCGCCAACAGACCCACGGCACCCGGTGTTCCGCCCATTCGGATCGCTTTCAGCGAACCTCGGGCAGGTGCGCTTCGCGCGCGCATGGCGTGTGGCGCCGGAAGGATGGGACGTCGCAGCCCGGTTCACCGACGGCAATCCAGCGCTGGTGGAACGTCGCGAAGGAAATGGCCGCATCGTCCTCTTTGCTTCCGATCTCGATCGCCAGTGGAACGATTTTCCGCTGCATCCGGCGTTTGTCCCGTTCATCATCGAAACCGTTCGCTATGTGTCGGCTTCCCACGATCACGCTCGCGACTACATCGTCGGGACTGCACCGGCGGGCGCGGGTTCGCGGCCGGGCGTCTACCGTGTGGGCACGGACAACCGATCGATTGCCGTGAACGTCGATCCCCGTGAAGGGGTCACGACCGCGTTGCGGCCGCAGGCATTCAGCGAACGGGTCGAACGCGTAGACACGACTGGACATGGAGCCGGCGACACGCGTTCAACTCACCTCGAGGCTCGACAGAGCTATTGGCGGTACGGTTTGCTCCTGATGGTGGCGGCGCTGGTGGCAGAATCATTCGTGGGGCGTGCATGACGGACGCGGGTCTTTACGACGAGTTGCGCGCGTTTCTCGCCGAAGTTCGACGGCGGTGGACGACGATGGTCGCGCTCCGTCGAGTCGCGCGTGGAACCGCCGTGGCGGCATTGATGTTGGTGCTGGCGACGGCAATCGATCGTGCGTTCCACCCTGACGGATTGCTGCTCGTCGTGCTGTTCGGCTCAGCCGCCGTGTCGGCGGCGGTCACGCTGGCGAACGCCGCGTGGCGCATACCCAGCGGGCCGTCGGATCGACAGGTCGCGCGGTTCGTTGAAGAACGATCCGGAGCGATCGACGCCGCGGTTCTGGACGAATCGCTGATCAGCGCCATTGACGCGGCCGAGCGGCCGTCGTCGTCACAACCGGCGTTTCTGCCGTTGATTCTCAATGAAGCGATCGGCCGGGTGCGTACGCTCGATGCCTCTCGGTTGATTGAGCCGGCTGAGATCAGAAGACGAGGTCTCTACGCGACGGCTGGCAGTGCGGCGCTGCTGCTGGTAATTGTCGCGAGCGTGCCGTCGTTTCAACGGGCGATGGACGCCGCCCGGCTGAAGTTTTTTCCCGGCTCGGTTCATGTTCAGGTCGACCCGGGCGACGTTCGGGTCGCGATTGGAACGCCGGTTCGCATTCGCGCGTCGGTGCATCGTGGTGCCGGCCGGGTGATGCAACTCGCGCCCACATTGACGGTGTTCGCAAACGGCCAGCACCGCGAAGTGCCCATGGCGTCTGCCGCCAACGCATTCGAGTACGTAATTGAATCGGTGGATCGGACCTTCGCGTACGACGTAAGTGTCGGGTCTGCGCGATCGAGCCGCTACACGGTGACGATACTTCGCCCCCCTCGTGTGAGTCGGATCGATCTTCACTACATCTATCCATCATTTGCTGGCCTTCCACCGCGTGACGAGAAGGACGGCGGAGACATCTATGCGCCAGCCGGCACACGCGTCCACCTGCGCGTTCACGCCGACAAGCCGGTCGCTCACGGTGAGCTCGCGCTCGGTAAATCGCCGCGGGTGCCGTTGCAGCGCCGCGACGATCGAACGTTCGAGACCGATCTCGTCCTGGCCAAAGACGATTCGTATCGAATTCGTCTGGCCGATGGCGATGGTCTCGGGTCGCGCGATGAAGCCGAATATTTCATTAGGGTCATGGACGATCGTCCGCCGGACGTTCGAATCCTGCGCCCTTCCGCCGATCAGCAAATCACGCCGCTCGAGGAGGTCCCAATCGAAGCGCGTGCTGACGACGACTACGGCATCGGCAAATTCGAGTTGGTGTACGCCGTCGCCGGCGGTCCGGAACACGTCGTTCCGTTCGAACGCATCACCGGGACCGATATTCAAAAAGTCGGGCTGCGGGTTCTGCCGGCAGAGGATCTCGGGGTGAAGCCCGGGGATGTGATCACCTACTACGCACGCGCGACCGACGTCGGCCGTGGGAAGCGGGCGACCGAGGCCACGAGCGACATCTTTTTCCTGGAAGTGAAGCCTTTCAACGAAGAGTTCATGTCTGCTGAGAGTCAGGCGTCCGGTGCTTCCGATCCGCAGATCGACAGCCTGATACAAGCGCAGAAAGACATCATCGCATCCACCTGGAACGTCGAGCGCCGATCCCAGGCCGCGCGGTCGGCCGAGGATGTGAAGGCAATTGCCGCGGCGCAAGCGGAATTGAAGTCACGCGCTGAACAGCAATTGATGCCACGCGCAACGCGTTCGCGGGCGCGACCGCCAGCGCCGCAGCAGTTGATACAAGCATCGCCGCAAACACGAACGCAGGCCGGAGATCCGGCGGCGACAGCTGTCGGCGCAATGGGGAAGGCGGTCGATCAATTGACATCGGAGCGCACCAGGGATGCGCTTCCGCACGAGATGACCGCGCTCAATGGCTTGCTCCAGCTTCAGGCGGAGGTGCGCCGCCGTCAGGTGTCGCAGGGCTCGGCCGGCAGTGGTTTTGGTGGGAATCGCGCCGGCATGGATTTGTCAGCCCTTTTCGACAAGGAGCTGCAGCGTCAGCAGCGCACGAATTACGAGACGCGCGAAGCGGCGGAGATTAGACCGGACAAGCCGGATGCGTCGACAAGTGCGCTGGATCGGATTCGCGACCTGGCAAAGCGGCAGGAAGATCTCACTCGCCGTCAGCGCGAGCTTGCGCAGGCGAATCTGAACGCTGAAGAAATGAAGCGGCAGCTCGAAAAACTGACGCGCGAGCAGATGGAATTGCGCGAGCAGACCGAGGAACTGCTGCGCCGCTCGGGCAATGACGCCCGCGGATCGGCGCAGAGTCGACAGGGCCAATCCGACGGATCGCAAAGAGGGGGCAGCGAGCAATTGCGCGGCGCGGCGAATGAGATGCAGTCGGCGGCGGGCGAATTGCGGCGCGATGCGCCGGAAGATGCGGCTCGCAGCGGCGAGCGCGCGCTCAGCCAGCTACGACGGCTCGAGGAGCAGCTGTCCGGTCAGGCAGGCGTGTCTCAAAGCGGCGGTTCTGACGTGAAACTCGAGGCGCAACAGATCGCTCAGGAGCAGCACCGGATTGCCAGCGAAGCCTCGCGGTTGGATCGTAACCCTGATGCGACCGCGGGTGATGCACGACGGCGCCTCGCCGACGACAAGGAGCGTCTCGCGTCGCGCGTCGATGAGATGACCCGCAAGGCGCAGCGACTCGCGCAGTCCGGCACCGGCGCGGATGCCAAAACGTTCGGCGATGCGGCGCAGTCAGTGACGCGCGACAAGATTGCGGATCGGATGCGTGCCGGGGCGCGCGAGATGCGTCAACCGCACGGAACCGGACGTGGCGCGGCGGAGCAGGAACTGGCGGCAACGTTGGATCGGGTCGCCGGCCAGCTTGGCGCGGACAGTTCGCCGGCCTCGACCGAACTCGGGCAGACGCGAGCGATCCGGGATCGTCTCCAGCGCGCCGAACAGCAGTTGCGCGACGCCGAGGCCCGCGCGCGCGAGACGTCGGGAGCGGGATCGCGTGCGGGCGAATCGCAACGAGCAGGCGGCAAGGGGCAAGGCGCCGATGGCGGCACCGCCGATAGCGAGGTGCAACGGTTGCGCGAAGAATATCGGCGCGAGCTGCAGCGCGCGCAGGACGCCCTGCGCCGGCTGGAAGGCGGCAGCACCGGTGATCTCGGCGGCGCCACACCCGAACAGCAGGAATTCAGTCGATCGGCGCCGGGCACTCAGGCGTTCAAACAGGATCGATCAGACTGGGAATCCCTGCGGCGCAACCTTGATACCGCGCTCGAGAAATATGAAGCCTCGGTTTCCGATCGCCTGTCCCGAACGGAATCGAAGGATCGCTTCAGCGCGGGCGGCAGCGATCGCGTGCCGGACGCGTACAGTCAACTGATCTCGCGCTACTTCGAGTCTCTCGCGAAGAAGAAATAGATGGCGCACCTGACGTTCGCCAATGCGCTGCCATGGTGGGGCATGTTTCTGGTGGCGGTCGCCATTGGCGTCGTCGCCTGGCGGGCCTACGCGCACAACGTCGTGCCGCGTCCGCGACGCGACGTCCTGATCGCGCTGCGCTTCATCACGCTCGCCACGCTCGTCGTGTTTCTGATGCGGCCGGTCCGGATCAGCAACAGCGGGTTGCGCGATGTGTTCGTTCCGGTGCTGGTCGACGCATCGCGGAGCATGAGCATCGAGGATGCGGACGGGCGCCGCCGGATCGATCGCGCACACGATCTCGTCACCCGAGACATCCACCCGTCACTGGGCAATCAGTTTCATCTCGACGTGTTGAGCTTCGGCGATCGACTTCGGGAAACCGCTCCTGGCGATCTCGCCGCTACCGATCGACAGAGTGATCTGTCCGGCGCACTCGCGGCCGTGCGCGATCGGTATCGCGGACGGCCGGTGGCCGGTGTCATCGTCGTCTCCGATGGTGGCGACACAAGCATGAGCGCTCCGCCCGACGCCGCGGTTCCACCGGTTTATGCGTTTGGCGTCGGTTCGAGGACGATCGGTCGCGATCGCGAGGTCACGAGCGTGACGGCGGCGGAAGCGGTAGCCGATGATTCACGAATCGATCTGGCCGTCTCCGCCGTCAGTCACGGCACGGGCACGGAACCTATCGCGTTACAGCTCGAGGCGAACGGAAAGCCAATCGAAGTACGTCGGATTGCGCCCGCAGCGGAGGGAATTCCGGTCCACACCATTTTTCAGGTCACGCCTGCGCGCGGTTCCGCAGTCGTGTATTCGGTCGAAGTGCCGGTGCTTTCGGGCGAGCTTGTTCCTGAGAACAACGTTCGCAGCGTACTCGTGCAGCCGCCGGCGCGCCAGCATCACGTGCTCTTCGTCGAGGGGGCGCCGGGGTTCGAGCATAGCTTCCTGAAGCGCGCGTGGGCGGCCGACCCGGGTCTCGACATCGACTCGATCGTCCGTAAGGGCAAGAACGAGCAAGGTGCTGACACGTACTACATTCAGGCCTCACAGTCGCGTGGCAACGCCCTCGCCAGCGGCTACCCCTCGCGCGCAGAAGAATTGTTTGCGTACGACGCCGTCGTTCTCGCCAACGTCCAAGCGTCGCAGTTGACACGCGATCAGCAGGAATTGACGCGCGCGTTTGTCGGCAAACGAGGCGGAGGGGTGCTTGTCCTCGGCGCCAGGACGTTCACGAAACCCGGACTCGGTGATACACCGCTCGAAGAAGTTCTGCCGCTTCAACTCGTCGATCGCGGCGAAACGGACACTGTTCTGCCCGCTTCGACGTCACGCGGGATGAACCGCGTCGCGTTGACGATGGCGGGAGAAGCGCATCCGATCATGCAACTCGGTTCTGCGCTCGATGACACGCGCAAGCGATGGGACGCGACCCCCGCGCTTGCTTCGACCGTCGCGCTCGGCGGTCCGAGACCTGGCGCAAGCGTACTCGCGATCACGGGCGGAGCCGGCGGCGTGCCGCGACCGCTGGTAGCGGTGCAGCGCTACGGACAGGGCCGGTCGTTGATCTTTGCCGGTGAAGGGGCGTGGCGCTGGCGAATGCTGCTGCCGTCAACCGATCGGTCGTACGACACATTCTGGCGTCAGGCATTGCGGTGGCTTGCCTTGTCGGCGGACGATCCCGTTGCCATCCGTTTACCCGCGGCCGCCGCGCCTGGTGAAAACCTTACCCTGCGAGTGCTGGCACGAGACGCCGCATTCGTGCCGCAAACGGACGCGACCGTGGATGTCGAGCTCACCGCCCCTGACGGCCGCCTCGAAAAAATTCCTGCCGCCCAATCACGCGAGACGCAGGAGGCCGGCGCATATATCGCGAGATTTCGAGCCGAAGGCCCAGGCGTGTACCGCGTTCGCGCGGCAGCCCGCCGTGGTGCGAACACGATGGGGACCGCGTCTTCAGCCATGCTGGTCGGCGGCTCAGATCCGGAAATGACCGATCCGAGACTCAATCTGCAGGTCCTGCAACGCGTCGCACTGCGCTCTGGCGGAGCGCTCATTGCACCGGGCGAGACTGCGGCGCTCGCCGAACGGTTGCGTGCTGCGGTCCCGGCGGCGCGCCTCGCAGTTACCCACGACTTGTGGCACACGGGATGGTCTTTTGCAGTGATCGTCGGATTGCTCATGAGCGAATGGCTGCTGCGACGACGATGGGGTCTGAGATGAGGGCGACCATCTTCGTTGCCGCGGTGATCCTCCTCGCCGGTTCTATTCAAGCGGGAGCAGAGCAGCGACAAGCCTTGATTGTGTCGGGCGCCGCCGGCGGGGCTGAGTACGTGGCGCAGTACGATCGCTGGACGGCGCAGTTGTCAAAAACTTTGGTCGAGGCGCTGAAATTCGATCCTGCTCTTGTCAAGGTTCTGTCCGACACGACGCGTTCCGCAGATGCGGCGACAGCAGAAAACGTCCGCCGCGCCATCGCATCGGCCGCGACGCGAATGACGCGCGACGATGTGCTGTTCGTTTTCTTGATCGGGCATGGCACCTTCGACGGCACCGATGCCAAATTCAATCTCGTCGGTCCCGATCTCGAGTCGGTCGAATGGTCGGCGCTGTTGAAGGGGATCCCGGGCCGCCTGGTTATTGTGAACACGTCCTCGGCAAGTTTTCCATTCCTCGAGCGTCTTTCCGGACCACGACGCATCGTCATCACCGCGACCGATTCGCCTGCCCAGCGGTACGACACCGTGTTCGCGGAGTACTTCATACGCGCTCTGACAGATCCGGGCGCGGATCTGGACAAGAACGAGAGAGTATCGATCTGGGAGGCGTTCGCAGCGGCGAGTGCGGCCGTCCGCCGACATTATCAACAGCGCGGTCAGTTATCGACGGAGCACGCGCTTCTTGACGACAACGGCGATGGTGTGGGCAACGAGGTCACGACGCCAGGAGATGACGGATCGCTCGCGAGCCGCACGTATCTGGACGAGTCGCTTCCAGGCGCACAGCCCACCGACGAACTGCTCCTGAAGCTCCTTCAGCGTAAAGCAACGCTGGAGGCGGAAGTCGACGATCTGAAAATCCGGCGGCAATTCCTTCCGCCCGCCGAATATGCGAAGGAATTCGAACGGCTGATGATCGATCTCGCGCAGGTGTCGCACGATATCAGGCAACGGACGAAGACGTAGGTGCCGCTTCTCGCTTCTCGCTTTCCGTTATCAGCCCGAGTAGCGAGCAGCCAGCAGCGAGTAGCGAGCATCAGATCCAGTAAGTGCGTTGTGGCGGGTGACGCACTCGCCAGAACAAGCCGATGCTGGCACCTACGGCAAAACCCACGATGTGCGCCCAGAAAGCAACGCCACCGTTGAGTGATGCCGCGCCCAGTGATCCGACACCGCTGAACAGTTCCTTGATGAACCAGATCCCGAGGAAGAAGATTGCCGGAATCTCGACCATGTCCATGAAGAAGAGCAGGAAGACGACTGTGAGCACACGCGAGTGCGGATACAGCACCAAGTACGCGCCCATGACACCGGCAATTGCACCGCTCGCGCCAATCATCGGAATCGCCGACCCGGCGCTGACGATCACCTGTCCGAGTGACGCCGCCGCGCCGGCGGCGAGATAGAACAGCACGAAGCCAAAGTGACCGAGCTGGTCCTCGACGTTGTCGCCAAAGATCCAGAGGTAAAGCATGTTGCCGATGAGATGCATCCAGCCTTCATGGAGGAACATGCTGGTGATGACCGAGGGCCAGGTGAAGTCGGCGGGAATAACGCCGAAAACCTGGACAAACATCTGGAGTTCCGGCCGCGACAGCTGAACTTCATACAGAAAGACCAGCGAGTTCAAGACGATGAGACCCACCGTGACGAATGGAGTGGTTCTGGACGGGATGACGTCGCTGATGGGAAACATTCGAAAGTGTATTGTAGAGGATGGTGTTGTAGGGCACGGTCTTAAGACCGTGCCCCTACCACCGGCCGGCGTGCCCTACACCGACCGATCCGTTTGCATCGTATAATCGATCCGAAGATGTTTACACCCGGGCGGCTCCCTCGCGGATCCGTCGGCCTGCGGTTGAAGGTCGTTCTCGCACTCTACATTCTCGCGGCCGCGCTGCTGCCGTTCGGCCACCACGATCTCGTCTGCCATCTTAAGTCCACGACCCACTGCACGACATGCGCCGTGGGTTCGTCAGCCGAAGCCGCTGCCGATCCGGGCGTCCTTGCCCGTTTTTGGCTGCTCGATGCGGGCATTGCCGTTCTCGACCCTGTCGATGCACCGCACTCGGCCTCAATCCGTCCCGCTTCCGGTCGCGCTCCTCCCGTCGCCTGATCAGCACAATTCAGTAACAGTTTGATCGTGGGCTCTGCCCGCGGCTGGATTAGTCCAGGCTCATGTGCTTTGCACAGGGAGGTTTCATTGTGATCGCGAAGTGTCGCTTGATCCGGCGTACGACCATGTGCGCGACTCTGGCATTTTGTTTGTGGCTCGCGCCTACGGCGTTTGCGCAGACGCCAACAACTGGTGCGCCACCACCTGCATCTCAACAATCGGCGGATCCGCAGCAAATTCGCCAGGAACTGGATCGCCTGCGGCAGGAGTTCGAGGCGATCCGCGATTCGTACGGAGCCCGGCTGGCCGCGCTCGAAGCCAAGCTTGGCAACGCGACGACACCGCCGGCGCCGGTCCCGCCATTGCCTGAGGCTGTGGCGCCACCAGCGGCGGCGGCCGCGCCGGTTCCACCTGCCGTCCAGGCGGCCGGTCAGGCGCCGGGACAACCTGGTCAAGCCGGAGGCGTTGAAGTGCCGTCTGGCGCTGCAGGGGCAGGGGGACCGCAGGGGTCCCTGCCGGTATATGGCAACGCCAGTGCGCTCTCAAAAATTTTCAACCCGGATATGGCCGTCATCGGTAACTTCCTCGGCGCCGTCGGCGAGAACGAGGTCGAGAGTGCGCCGTCGCTGGAATTGCATGAAGCAGAGCTCTCGTTGCAGGCCATCGTTGATCCATACGCCCGCGCTGACTTCTTTCTCTCTGCGTCCCCTGAAGGACTCGAGATCGAGGAAGGCTTTTTGACCTTTACTGGACTCCCCGGCGGCTTGCTGATGAAGGTCGGCAAGATGAAGGAGCAGTTCGGCAAGGTAAACACCATGCACGCGCACACGCTGCCGTGGGTCGACGCACCGCTCGTCATGAAAAACCTCCTCGGATCGGAAGAGGGATTAAGCGACTCGGGAATCTCCGTATCGAAGTTGATCGTCAACCCTCTGCTCTTCCTTGAAGCAACAGGCGAAGTGTACCAAGGCAACGAGGGCATCTTTCAAACGCACGAACGCAACGATGTGAGCTGGCTGGGCCGCCTTCGCGGGTATCGGGACATCACGGAAGGGACCAACCTCGATGTTGGTTTCTCGTTCGCACGAGGGCACAACGAGTTCGGTCCCGATGCAACGACCCGACTGTTCGGCGTCGATGCGACGGTGCGATACCGTCCTCTGCGGCGTGCTATCTACCGTCGTTTCATGGGACGCACCGAACTTATCTGGAGCCGAAAGGGCCTTGGTGAGGGAGATGCGAACGCATTTGGCATGTACGTCAGTGGTGATTATCAGTTCGCGAGACGCTGGTTTGCAGGCATCCGCTTCGATCGATCGGAGCGCGCCAACGACGCGTCGCTCGTCGATCAGGGCCCGTCGGTGCTTCTGACGTATTGGCCAAGCGAGTTCAGCCAGATTCGCGGTCAGTATCGTCGAACGAAGTACGCCGAGGGCGTCACCGCAAACGAGGCGCTTTTCCAATTCTTGTTTTCAATCGGTGCGCACGGGGCGCATGTGTTCTAGAGCGGCCCGTGACTGGATATCTGGAGTACACACGATGAAGAAATTGATAACCACCGCCGCGTTCGCGATTGCGGCTCTCGCAAGTACGAGCGCGTTCGCGGCCATCAACGTCATTACCTCGACGGAGGATCTCGCGGCCATCGTCAAGGAAGTTGGCGGTGACAAGGTCACCGTCGAATCGCTCGCACGGGGATACCAGGATCCGCACTTTGTGGAAGCAAAGCCAAGCTTCATTTTGAAGCTGAATAAGGCGGATCTCCTCGTCGCAGTCGGCCGGGAACTCGAGATCGGCTGGTTACCTCCGCTGATTACACAGAGCCGCAATCAGAAGATTCAACCAGGAAGCGCCGGATACCTCGATGCGTCGCAGAACGCGAAGATCCTGGATATTCCGACTGGGCAGATTACCCGCGCCATGGGTGACGTTCATCCACAGGGAAATCCACACTTCTGGCTTGATCCAGACAATGGCCGTCGCGTCGCGCAGGCCGTCCAGACCAAGCTGACCGAGTTGAGCCAAGCGGATGGGGCGTATTTTGCGCAGCGGTACGCGGATTTCGATCGGCGGCTCGCTGACGCCACAAAGCGCTGGAAGGCGACAATGGCTCCTTACAAGGGCGTGAAAGTCGTGACGTATCACCGTTCCTGGCCCAACTTTGCCGATGCGTTCGGCATCGACGTAATCGGCTATGTCGAACCGAAACCCGGTATTCCTCCGTCACCGGCGCACACGCTCGATCTGGAAACGGCGATGAAGCAGCAGAATGTCAAAATCGTTCTCGTCGAGCCCTATTTCGATCTGAAGACACCCAATGCGATTGGCCGCGACACGGGCGCGAAGATTCTCGTCATGCCGCCGTCGGTAGGTGGCGTGAAGGAAGTGACGGACTATTTCAAGCTGTTCGACTACGACATCAACCTGCTGGTGAACGCGATCAAGGAAACAGGAGCGAAGTAGTGGGAGGATTTACACTCGGCCAAATCATCGATTTTCTCGCCGCGCCGTTTGTCGCGAGCCTGATCCTGACAGGCATTCACTCCTACCTGGGTGTCCACGTCGTCGAGCGGGGGGTCATCTTCGTTGATCTCTCGCTAGCTCAGATCGCTGCCCTCGGCGCGACGATCGCGATCCTTCTGCCGTTTTCCGGCGGCGATCCTCATGCCCCTTCGGTGTACTGGGTCAGCCTGCTGTTCACGTTCATCGGCGCGGCGATCTTCTCGATGATTCGTGGAAAGAAGGCGCGTATCCCGCAGGAGGCGATTATTGGCATCAGCTACGCCGTCGCGTCGGCAGCGTCGATTCTCGCGATGAGCAAGTCGACGTCGGAATCGGAACACCTCAAGGACATGCTGGTGGGCAACATCATCGCCGTCTCGTGGCACGACGTCACGAAGACGGCACTGCTCTACGGCGCGATCGGACTTTTTCACTACATTTTCCGCAAGCCGTTCCTCGCCATTTCGCTGAACCACGATCGCGAAGAAGTGAGTGGCCTGAGCGTTCGATGGTGGGACTTCCTGTTTTACGCGTCGTTCGGATTCGTGGTGACCTCGTCGGTCGCGATTGCCGGAGTGCTGCTGGTGTTCTGTTATCTGATTGTCCCATCCGTCGCTGCCATGCTGTTCGCAGACACGATCGGGAAGCGACTCGCGATCGGGTGGACGATGGGCACGATTGTGTCAGCGCTCGGGGTGTATCTGTCCGTCATTCTCGATCTTCCCACGGGCGCAACCATCGTCTGCACCTTCGGACTGGTTCTCGTCGGGATGTCAGTCGTCCGTGTGTTCGTTCCGCGACGAGTGCAGGTGGCGGCTCGAGCCGCGTGAACCGCGGGCATGAGTCGCCTCCGAAAGCGGCGCTGTTCGTTGAGCGCCATGCACCGCTCGTTCGATGTATTCGACCGTTGGTATGAAATCAATCTCGGGTCAAAGCACGGATGACGAAATAGGGCTCAGGCGCGTCGGTCAACGCGCGAGGAGCTTTCATGAAACCGAGATTGTCGTGGGTTATCGCAGTCCTCCTGATTTCGCTGGGAGGTCTCTCTCTCCCGGCCGCCGCGCAGCAAACGAGCGCGGTCGCCGGTACCCTGACCAACAGCCTGTCGGGTGCCACTGTCCCGAACGCGCTCGTTATCCTCGAAGCGGCGTCGTTCAGCCGCGAAGCGAGAACTGGTAGCGATGGGAGGTTTGCCTTTTCGGATGTCCCGCCGGGAGCCTACCACGTGGTGGTTCGCGCCGACGGCTTTCTGCCGTCACGGACGGAAATCACGGTCCAGCCCAATACGCCGGCGGTTGCGATCGCGCTCAACCCTGAGCTGCATTTCACCGAGGTCACGTCCGTCAGCCCCGAAGGAAAGAGCACGTTTGAATCATTCCAGGCAACCGATGTACTCGGCGGCCAGGAACTCACCAAAGAGATGCAGGGAACACTCGGCGCAACGATCGAGAATCAGCCCGGTATCGCGCTTCGGAGTTTCGGGCCTGGTCCCGCCCGTCCGGTCGTGCGTGGCCTCGATGGCGACCGTGTGCTGGTTGTGGAGGACGGATTGCGCATGGGCGATCTGTCGAGCCAGTCTGGCGACCACGGTGTGAATGTGAATCCTGCCGCTGCGTCGCGCATCGAAGTGATTCGCGGTCCGGCCACGCTGCTGTATGGTGCGAACGCAATCGGCGGTCTCGTCAACGTCATCACCAATGAGATTCCGAACGCCCCCGTACGAGCGGCCACAGGGTCGTTCACGTTGGACGCCGGCTCTGGCGCGAAGGAAGGAGGAGCCGCCGGCGATGTGACGGTCGGCAATGGAAAAATCGCGGCGCATTTCAGTGGTAGTGGCCGGCGCAGCGGTGACTATCGATCGCCTGATGGGGACGTGCCCAACTCGTTCAACCGGGCCGCATTCGCGGAAGGTGGCCTCGCCTACACCAGCGACACCGGATATTTGGGGGGCAGTTATGCGTACGACAGCACGCACTACGGCATCCCGCTCGTTGAAGAAGGCACGACGAATCTGACGCCACGCCGCCAAATTTTCACGGTCCGCGGAGAGAAACGGAACGTCGGCGGCTTCTTCGATTCGTTCCGGGGATCGTTCGGCGTTCGCCGCTACAAACACGACGAACGCGACGGCGACGAGGTGGCGACATCATTCACGAACAACACCACCGAGCTGGAACTGCTCGCGCATCACCGACCGCTGGGGCGGCTGAAGGGCTCCATCGGTGGGGCGGTACTGACGCGATCGTTCGCGGCGGCGGGGGAGGAAGTCTTGTCGCCGCCGGTCGATCAGACCGGCTATTCGGCCTACCTCTATGAGGAAGTCGCGGCCTCATCGCATGCGCAGCTTCAGTTCGGCGGTCGTGTCGAACGCGCGAACTTCACTCCCGCGCAGGATGAGATCTCACGCAATTTCACGAACTTTTCTGGATCGGTCGGCGTGTTGCTCCTGCCGAACGACGTCACAACCCTGGCGTTCAGCCTCGCCAGCGCCTCCCGGAATCCCGCGCTCGAAGAACTCTATTTCCATGGTCCCCACGGAGGCAACAACGCGTTCGAGAACGGCGACCCGAATCTCGATTCCGAACACGCCCTCGGGTTCGATGCGTCCGTTCGATGGCGCGGCACCCGAGCGTCCGGGGAGGTCACATATTTCATCAATCGCATTGACAATTTCATTTTCCGCCAGCTCACGGGACAGATGGTCGAGGACCTCCAGGAGACGTTTTTTGTCCAGGGGGACGCGAGGCTTCAGGGAGTGGAGTCACATGTCGACTTCAACGTCGTCCCGGCAGTGTGGCTCGAAGGCGGGCTCGACTATGTCCGCGGCGAACTGACATCGGAGGACAAGCCGGCGCCGCGCATGCCGCCGCTGCGGGGCCGCGCTGGGGTGCGTTTTCAGAAGAACGCGTTCCAGGTTGGTGCCGACGGTATCTTCACAGCCAAACAGGATCGGATCTACACGATTTCGACACCGGACGGGGAGGTCGGCGAGACATCGACCGATGGATACAACCTGTTGAAACTCTTCATCTCGTATTCATTTGCGTCGGGCAAATCAACCAACACCATCACGGCCCGGCTGGATAATGCGACCGACGCGTTGTATCGCAATCACCTGAATTACCTGAAAGACCTCGCGCCGGAAATCGGCGCGAATTTTCGTGTGGTGTACACGGTGAAGTTTTAAGGCGTGATCGCGCGTCTGATCGCTACAAATGTCACCATCTCATGCCGCATCGCTCGTGAACGTCACTGGCTTCATAGCCGGAACGGCGCTCTACGCGATGCTGTTCGTGATGGTGATCCGTCCGCGGGGCGCGACACCAGACGCCCGCACAGACCGCCTTCTCGTGCTAACGGCGCTGCTCGGATTGACGTGGAATGTCGAAGCGTTTGTCAGTAACGGACTCAGCGGCTTCGGCATCCGCCCTCTACCGTCGGTCCTGCAAGCGATCGCATTCGCATCGTTGGGTTTTCTGCCTGCGGTCGTGGTTCATTCTGTCTTGCGTGCCGGCCTTCTCAGATTGACCTCGCCAGCAGCATTCGTGCAGGTCCTTGCTGCCTACCTGCTGAGCGGCGCCGCCGCTCTGGTTCAGATAGGTTCGGCATTGCGGGGCGCCGCGGTTCCAGCCATCGGCGGCCTGCAACTGCTGACGATTGGCTTCGCCGCGCTCATCGTCCCGCTGGCGATCGTCACGCGGCGACAGCCAGGAGCCCGCCGCGCGTTGTGGATGAGCGCGCTGGCCGTGTTCGCTGTGTCGGCGCTGCATCTGAGCCAGCGAGAACGTCATCAGGTCTCCTGGCCGATCGAACTGATCGGCCATCATGCGTCGCTGCCACTCGTGTTGTCGATCCTTTACCAGGAGTACCCCTTCGCGCTCGCTGACGTCTTTCTCAAACGCGCGCTGTCGCTCGTCGCCTTGATCACCATGGCGCTTCTCGCCTACGTGACGATGGAAGCTAACGGACTGGTTGGACCAACGTCCGGCGGCGGGAACGTGACTGCCCTGCTGTTCCTCGGCGTGAGCCTGGGCGCGGCGCTTCTGTATCCCGCACTGATGGGGATGTCAACCTGGTTCGTCGATTCAGTGGTGCTGAGGCGTGCCGATTACGATTTGCTGCGCACCGGCGCCGCACGCCGACTCAACGCGTCGACGACGGCCGCGGCAGCGCTGGACATCGCGTGCGACGCCATCGCGCCGGCGCTGAGCGCGGCAAACGTCATCTGGCGAGAGAGCTCACCCGACACGGAGACCCAGGGGCTGGCGGTTATCGACGTGCCTTCGCGCGGTACGAGTGCCGAGGTGCTCGTCCCCACGACCGATTCACCGCGATTCTCGATCTCTGTTCGCGAACTGCGCGGAGGCCGTCGGCTCTTGTCTGACGATGTGGGGATGCTGGAGTCGATGGCGCAGCTCGTCGCGCGCCGCATCGATGCGATTCGCATCGAACGTGAACGCAGCGAAAACAATCTCCGGGAGCAGGAAATGCGCCGCCTCGCATCCGAGGCGGAGCTTCGCGCGCTGCGCGCGCAGATCAACCCGCACTTCCTCTTCAACGCATTGACGACGATTGGTCATCTCATCGATGCGGCTCCCGATCGGGCGCTAAAAACACTCCTGCAATTGACGGAGTTGTTGCGCCGAGTGCTCCGATCCGATGGTGAGATGTCGACGCTCGGGACAGAACTCTCGTTCGTGAGGGCGTATCTCGACATCGAACAGGCGCGTTTCGAGGAGCGCCTCTCGGTAGACATCGACGTTCCCACATCGCTCCATTCAGCGGTCATTCCTGCCCTTCTGATTCAGCCGTTGGTCGAGAACGCGATTAAACATGGAATCGCACCGTTTCGGCGACGCGGTCATCTGGCAGTACGCGCACGCGTCGAACGCGCCGCCGGTAGCTCTGCCGTCCTCGTACTCGGCGTCGAGGATAGCGGCCCTGGTCTGCGGGACGTCGAAGTGGCCGGACATCGCTCCGGCGTCGGATTGAGCAACATCGAAGATCGATTGCAGCACATGTACGGTGCCGCCGCCACTCTTCGAGTGACCTCGGCGGCGGATAGAGGAACAACCGCGGAGGTCCGTGTGCCGTTCACCATGTCATCTCAGACCGGCGTCCCTGCGGATGCCAGGCAGCGGCGCGGGTGACGCAACCCATACGTGCCATCGTCGCTGACGACGAGCGTCCGGGCCGGGCCTTTCTCACGTCGATGCTGCGACGTCGTCCCGATGTCGAGATTGTTGGTGAGGCTGAGACGGGTGTCGAAGCGGTCTCCATCATCGAACACGAGCGGCCGGATCTCGCGTTTCTAGATCTTCAGATGCCTGAACTGGACGGACTGGGCGTGGTCCGCGCACTGAGGCGCAAATACATTCCGCTCATCGTGTTCGTCACCGCCTATGAAGAATATGCTTTGCGCGCGTTCGAGGTGAATGCGGTCGACTATCTTCTCAAGCCTGTCAACCCGAGCAGACTTGGCGATGCGTTGGCGCGCGCGCACGACCGCCTCGAACAGGTGGACGTGCACGCGAGTGAGGTCGACCGCGTGCGGGCGGCGGTAGACGCGTATGAAGCTGAAGCGAATCTGCCGTCGCTCGAACGTATTCCGGTGCGGAAACGGGACGTTGTCACACTCCTGCCCGTGAAGCAGATCGCCTCGATTGTTGCCGAACGGGAACTCCTCCACATCACCACATCACGTGGTGAGAAGCACACCATCACCTATCGGTTGAAGGATCTCGAAATACGGCTCGACCCGTCGAAGTTTGTCCGGCTCGGCCGAGGCACGCTCGTTGCGATCGATCTGATTTCGAAGGTTCACTTGATGCCTGGTGGCGGTTATCTCGTGTCGATGAGTACCGGCGAAGAACTGCAGGTCAGCCGCATTCAGTCGCGTGTCGTGCGAGAGCGACTGCTGAGACTCTGACCCTCCCCATTCATTTGAACGATCCGACCGCCAGGTGCGGCCAAACCGCCACTGATCGAATGCCGATTGGACTTGCGCTCGCGAGGATGTGAGCTTCTCGTGCGATGCACGAAGAGCACCGGGACGTCCGCCTATGAGCAGAGCCGGCCGGGCGGCATTCTCCAACGGTCGTCAGTTTGTCCAGCGTGGCTCGAAGCATCGGCTACGTCGTATTCGACTACGCGATCATCTCGGCTGGGGAATGTTGCTGTTTCTCGCATGGGTCGCACTGATTGTCTTCGTCGTCATTCCCTGGGTCGCTGCCCACCTTCACGCTCTTTGATAGAGCGAGGATCGATCCCCTGACCGTCCGTCGTGAGCAGGGCCGTGTAATCTATAATTTCTCGGATGCAGTGTCGGAATTGTGGGACTGAGATCGCAGACAAGGCGATTGTCTGCTACCGGTGCGGAGTGGGAACGACCGAACCGGTACGAAGGCCCGCTCCGCTTCCCACGCGTGGAGGCGGCCCACCGCTCTGGGCAGGAATTCTTCCACTGCTGCTGGCGCTCGTCGCTCTGGCCGGCGCCCAGGCGACGGCGTATCCACGCGAAGCGCAGTTCTGCGCCGCGGTGCTTGCCGCCGTAGGCGTCCTGATCGTCATCACTCGCGCCATACGGCGCCGCTGAGGTACACTCCCCGCATGCCAGAGGCCCGCCTCGAAGTCACGGACGCGCTCGGCCGGCGCGTCGTCCCGGTGGCGAAAGCGCCATTCGAGATTGGCCGCCGCGAAACGAATGACCTGCGGCTGGCCGGAAGCGAAGTCTCGCGCGACCACGCGGAAATCACCCTCGATCCGAATGGCACCTACATATTGAAGGACCGGGCGTCCCGGTATGGGACGTACGTCAATGGCGATCAGGTGACGGAGCACTCACTCGCCCATGGCGACCGGATCCGCCTTGGCCGCAGCGGCGGAGCCGAAATGGTTTTCCTCGTGCGCGACACCGATGTCGTTGAGGAGAAATCGCCGACCACGACCGCGATCGGCGACCTGCGGCAGATCGGCGCGTTGCTCGAAGGTCTCCGCGCGCTCGGATCGGGCCGGGTCCTGGACGACGTGCTGTCGCTGGTGCTGGACTCCGCGATTGACGTCGGTGGCGCGGAGCGCGGGTTCATCATGCTGGCAAACCCCGACGTCGAACTCGAGTTCAAGATGGCCCGGGCGCGAGGGCGCATTACATTGTCGGGCGGCAGCTTCGAGACGAGCCGAAAGATTCCTGAAGAGGTATTCCGGACCGGCGAGCCGAAGATCGTCGCCGACCTGCTGGACTCCGGCATCGTCAACCTTCATGGCGGCACGGTTGCGCTTGGCATCCGGAATGTCTTATGCGTTCCGCTGCGGCTGGTTCGATTTCTCGACAAAGCCGAAGCGGAGAATCACCGCGAGAAGCGCATCGGCGTCCTTTATCTCGATAGCCGTCAGAAGGGAACACTTCTCTCCAACTCGACCCGCGCGGCCCTGGAAACGCTCGCGACCGAGGCGGCCGTCGCGATTGAAAACGCCCGCCTCTATCGGGAGACGATGGAGAAGGCGCGGATGGAGCAGGAGATGCGGATCGCGGCCGAGATCCAGCAGGCACTGCTTCCAAAGATGGCGCGCGCCGGGACGTTCTTCAGCGCCGCGGCTGCCTCCATTCCGTGCCGCTCCATCGGCGGCGACTTTTATGACTACGTCGATCTGCCCAACGGCGCCATGGGTTTTGCCCTGGGCGATGTCGCTGGCAAGGGACCGCCTGCGGCCCTCCTGAGCGCGATGATGCAGGGGATCTTTGCCGCGCAGGCGGCGTCGAACGACTCGCCCTCGCAGACGATCGGACGGGTCAATCTCGCGCTGTATCGGCGCGGCATCGAATCGCGGTTCGTGACGTTGATGTACGGCGCGATGAATCCGGACGGGCGGCTGACCTACTGCAACGCCGGTCACAATCCACCGCTCATCATCTCGCCAGGCAATTCGACGCAGGTGCGGCGGCTCGAATGCGGCGGTCCGATCGTCGGACTGTTTGACGCGGCAACGTTCGAAGAAGAAACGGTGACGCTGCAAGCTGGCGACTGGCTGATCGTGTTCAGCGACGGCGTGTCGGAAGCCATGTCGGCGAGTGGCGACGAGTACGGTGAGAACCGGATTGTCTCGGTCGTCGAGCGGAACAAAGAACTCGAGCCACGACAACTGCTGGAAGCGCTGTTTGCGGATGTGCGCGAGTTTACCCGCGGCGCGGCGCAGAGTGACGACATCACCGCCATGATGCTGCGATACGGGCTTTTTTGATCGTGCAGCCACTTCTGCGGCGCCAGCGGATAGCCGTCGCCGTCTGGATTGTCCTTGCCGTCGCCCTCTGGAACGGCATCTTTGAAATGATGGTCGTGCGCGGTGTGAAGGAATATCTGTTTCGCGCTGCGCAGCATGAGGCCGGCCGAAGGCCGTTCACACCGGTTGCCCAGGTCATGGATCCCGCAATCTTCCATGCGACCTGGGTGGCCACGCTGTGGACGTCCATCGTTCTGCTGGCGGCGCTTATGACAATACGTGCTTTCGCCCCCCGCGGCGGCGCGGTCTGAAGACCGCGTGCTGCATGGGTAGGTCGGGTCTTTAGACCCCGCCAAAGTAGAATGCACCCCCTCATTCACGACTGGAATCACGTTGCCGATCGCCCACCCCGCACCGTCATGCTCGATGACGAGACGCTGCGTGACGGGCTGCAGTCACCCTCCGTCAGGTGTCCGACGATCGAGCAGAAAATTGAAATCCTTCACCTGATCGATCGCCTGGGCATCGACACCGCCGACATCGGACTCCCGGGCGCAGGGCCGCACGTCGTGCGCGACGTCGAGCGGCTGGCGCGCGAAATCGTGTCGCAGAAACTGCGCGTCAAGGCAAATTGCGCGGCACGGACTGTCATTGCCGACATCAAGCCGGTTGCTGAGATCTCGCAACGTACGGGACTCCCAATCGAATGCTGCGCGTTCATCGGCTCGAGCCCGTTGCGGCAGTATGCGGAAGGCTGGACGATCGACCAGCTGCTTCGATTGACCGAAGAGGCGATCGCCTTTGCGATCGGCGAAGGATTGACGGTCATGTACGTCACCGAAGATACGACTCGCGCCGATCCGGACACGCTCCGCCGGTTGTACTCGACGGCGATTCGTGCGGGGGCATCGCGCGTGTGTGTGTCCGATACGGTCGGCCACGCGACGCCGCAAGGTGCGGCGGCGGTCGTACGATTCATCGCCGGGATTGTTGACGAATGCGGGGGGGGCGTCGGAATCGACTGGCACGGCCATCGCGACCGTGACTTCGCCGTCAGCAATTCGCTGGCGGCGCTCGAGGCTGGCGCGACGCGCTTGCACGGCGCTGCGATTGGCATCGGCGAGCGTGTCGGGAACACGCCAATGGATACGCTGCTCGTCAATCTGGTGTTGATGGGTCATATCGATCGCGATCTTTCCGCCCTGGTTGAGTACTGCGAGGCGGTCTCGAAGGCCACCGGCGTGCCGATTCCACCAAATTATCCAATTGTCGGGAAGGATGCGTTCCGCACGGCAACCGGCGTGCACGCGGCAGCAATCGTGAAAGCGGTGCGCAAGAACGACCACGATCTCGTCGATGCCGTGTATTCAGGGGTGCCAGCGGCACTCGTCGGGCGCGAACAGGAGGTCGATGTTGGACCGATGTCGGGTCGCTCGAATGTGATCTTCTGGCTCGAGAAACGCGGGCTCACGGCAAGTGACGAGATGGTCGACCGCATCCTCGGTGAGGCGAAGAAATCGGATGCCGTGCTGAGCGAGGAGAGGATCCGGTCAGTTCTCACACAATGATTCGCGCCGGCACGCTCACTGCGCTTTATCTCTTCGATGTCGCCGAACACATCGATCTGACACGCCTGCGACAACTCATTGGAACCGGCTCCGAGGCACGTCTCCCGTCAAAGGCAACCGCTTCGGCGTACCTTCGTTATCAGACACCGCCGCTCGTTGCCGATGGCGAGATGCTCGGTTTCGCGACGATCGACGGGTTCCGCGCGCGCCTGAAGTTCTTCGACTACCGAGTCATCTCACTCGCGCTGACGCGCACGTTTGGCGGCTCCTGGGCGGAACTGGTCGAGAGCAGCCATCGCTATATCGAGAACGCCGCACTCGAAGCGCAATCGGAAGCCGCCGTGCGGAGCCTCGTCGAACGGTGTCAGACCTCGATCACCCGCGCTCGCGCCACTTTTCTGTCGGAAGACTACCTCGTCGTTGCTGTGAACCAACTCGGCGGCGTCACGTCAGCAGACGAACTCGTTGCCGCGCATGGACCGCAGATCGCTCAACTGCTGCGTGGCGAGGCACAGCCTCTCAGTCCGCAGGAGCAGGAGGAGGTTCTGCGAGTTCGACTGTCCTATCTCGCAAGCGATCTGGTGATTCCGACATGGAATGCGGCGTTCGTCTACGACACGGAAGCTGGCGCCGCGGCAACGCTGGAGCTGCTGGAGTTCGCCAACTCGCAGCTGCTCGAATTCCGGTATCACGATGCGCTGCTGGACGCCGAGCTGGCGCGCATCTATCCGCAGCTTCAGCGCACCAGCTGGTGGAACAACCTCATGGGACGCGGCACCGCGCGTGCTGCAAACCAGCTGCATTCGCTGTTCATCGACATCAACGAGATCACTGATCGGACGGAGAACGCGCTGAAGATCGTCGGGGACATCTACGCCGCGCGGTTGCTGGCGCTGGTGAGCGCGCGACTGGGCATCGCGCGCTGGAAGGCGAGCGTCGAGGACAAGCTGGAAACGCTTGACGACATCTATCGCTTCGCCGTCGAGCAGGTTGCCATCTCGCGCGGCCAGTTCCTCGAACTGACGGTTGTGCTGATCCTGATCCTGGAATTGGTGCTCTTTATGATCGGGGTGATGAAGTGAATCCCTCATCACTAATCACTGATCGTGAATCACTGATCGTGAATCACTGATCGTGAATGGGTCAATGCCATTCCTAGTTGAAATTTGGTGACGCCCACCGTTCACGCCGCGTGTTCTTTGGTCGCGACCCGGGTCGCGCGCGCTAACGCGCGCTGTAGGTCCGGGAGTGCCTCAAAGTGTTTGACGCGATGAAGC
>JBKPSH010000098.1:0-15065 GCA_046734955.1 Acidobacteriota bacterium | reverse complement strand
AGTTGAAGGTGCTCGGTGATCTCACGATTAAAGGCATTACCAAACCGGTGACCCTCGACGTCGAGGGTCCCACGCCCCAGATCAAGGATATCTGGGGCAGCCGCCGCATCGGCGCGACGGGTACGACGACGATCAATCGCCGTGATTTCAATATCGTCTATAACCGCCTGCTCGAAGGAGGCGGTGCTGTCGTCGGCGACCAGGTTTCGATCACGCTGGATATTGAGCTGACGAGAAATCAATAGAGCGGCTGCCGGGTAGGTATAGGGCAGGGTCTTCAGACCCGGCCATTAGAAGGAGCAGGTAAATGTTTCGCATGTTCAGAACGTCGGTGTTAATCGCTTCGGCGGTGGGCCTTGCGCACGTGGGAATCCTCGCAAACGGCTCGGGCGCGCCGTCGGCGCCATCCGGCGGCGGGGCATCGTCGTTACCCTCGATGTCGCCCGAGGAGCGCGCGATCGAAGCGTACAAGAGCGGCGACGAGCACCGCGTCAAAGGCAAGAAGCTCGAAGACGAAGCGACGACGAAGAAGGGCGCCGACGTCGAGAAGACGCTGGCGAAAGCGAAAAGCGAATATCAGAAGTCGCTCAAGGACTTCAACAACGCCGCGAAGCTCAACCCGAAACTTGCTCCGGCTTACAACGGTATGGGTTTCGCCTATCGCAAGACCGGCGATTATGCCAAAGCGCTCGAGATGTACGACCAGGCGATCGAGATGGCCAAGCCGAAGATGTTTGTTGAAGCAATCGAGTACCGCGCCGAAGCGTATCTCGGCCTCAATCGAATCGACGATGCGAGACAGGCGTATCTGGATCTGTTTGCGCTGGATCGCGCCCAGGCCGACTCGCTGATGGAAGCAATGAAGAAGTGGGTCGCTTCGCACAAGACCGATCCCGCCGGCGTGTCGCCGGATGCGCTCTCGACGTTCGAAAAGTGGATCGGCGAGCGCGACGGCCTGTCAAAACAGACGCGCCTCATGGGCATCACGACGCGATATTCCGGCTGGTAAATGAATCGCTAATCACTCATCGCTGATCGCGAATCGCTGATCGCGAATCGCCGATCCCGAATTGCGAATCGCCGATCCCGAATTGCGAATCGCGAATCGCGAATCGCTGATCCGTGAATCTCGGATCGCGGATCCCGGACACCAGATTCCGGATTGCGAGAGCGAATGAACGCGCGAGTTCTCGTAGTTTTCATCCTGTTTGGAGCCCTTGCGGGCGGCTCGCGCTGCGACAGCGCTCGAGCCGCTGATTCGTACGACTGGCACCTTCCCCGCGGTGTTCCGCCACCCAGGGTTCCAGCCGACAATCCGATGACCGAGGCGAAGGTTCGCCTCGGTCGTCGTCTTTTTTACGACACCCGCCTCTCCGGCAATGGCACCTATGCGTGCGCATCCTGCCATCAGCAGAAGCTCGCGTTCACCGACGGTCGTCCTCATGCGCTGGGATCTACCGGCCAGTCCCACGCGCGAAGCTCGATGTCTCTCGCCAATGTCGCCTTCAACGCGTCGTACGGATGGGCCGATCCCAAGACGCGAACGCTCGAAGCGCAGATGGCCGTCCCGATGTTCAACGAACATCCGATCGAGATGGGGATCAAGGGGAATGAAACGACGATCGTCACGCGGTTGACCAGCGATCCCGCGGAAGCGCGCCTGTTCGAGGACGCGTTTCCTGGACAGCCGATCGCGCTCGACGCGATTGTCAAAGCAATCGCGTCATTCGAGCGGACGATGATCTCCGCGAGTTCGCCACTCGATCGATATCTTTACCGCGACGATCGAACCGCCCTATCCCCGGCGGCGCAGCGCGGGATGGCGCTTTTCTTCTCCGATCGGCTCGCCTGTGCGCAGTGCCATGCCGGATTCAATCTGTCGGGACCGACGGTTCACGACGGCAGCACGGACAGCGTACCAACCTTTCACAACACGGGGCTATTCAACGTCGACGGCCGCGGCGCGTATCCGTCGTCCGATCGCGGCGTCTTCGATATAACTCACGTCGGAACCGATATGGGGCGCTTCCGCCCGCCGACGCTTCGCAACATTGCAGTGACTGGACCATACATGCACGACGGCAGCATCGCGACGCTGGCGGAGGTCATCGACCACTATGCATCCGGCGGGGTCCAGAGTCCCGTGAAGAGTCCCCGGTTGAAGGGGTTTGCGATCACCGACGCCGAGAGGAACGACTTGATCGCATTTCTGAATAGCCTCACCGATCAGGATTTTTTGGCGAGTCCGGGGTTGGGAAAGCCTCAGAAATAGGTTCCAGCTTCGATTCACTTTCTGTCTGCTTTTATCACTGCGCTTGGGGCCCCAACCCCCAAGCGCTCTCGCTCGGGGGCGCCGCTTCGCGGCGCTGCCCTCCAACCTTCGCGCCACCGTCGTTGCGAAGGTTGCCCGCAGGCGCTTGCGTGTCAATATGGACATATCTATAATAGATATATCCGTTTTGGAGATGACGTGGCAGCACAGCGCACAAATGAGGCGACTTCGACCAAACCGCTGAAGCCGGCAGTGTTTCACATCCTGCTCGCGCTGGCGGCGCGCGACAACTACGGTTACGCGGTGATGCAGGCGGTCCGCCGTGCGTCGGATGGTCACGTGCCACTCAGTCCCGGCTCGTTTTACCGTCACCTCGCGAAGTTGATAGACGAGGGACTGGTCGTCGAGGTGTCGCAACGCCGTGCCGGTGACGACCCGCGTCGGGGCGTGTACTACCACCTGACCGCGCAAGGACATGCCGTGCTCGCGGCCGAACGGCGCCGGCTCGCGGCACTCGTGGCTGCCATCGATGGCCTGCGCGTTGCTCCGAAGAGAGGGCCCGCGTGAGCGGAACCGATATCCGACGCACGATCTCCGACCGCGTCTACGCGTTGCTGCTGCGCGCGTATCCAGGGGTATTTCGAGATCGCTTCGGCGCCGGAATGCGTTACGCCTTTGCCTGCGACCACGAGATCGCACGATCGCGCGGGTTGCGCGACTATGCGCGCTTCTGGCTGCTCACCATTGTCGACACCGTGCGCTCCGGTCTCGCGGAGCGATCCGAATCACAACCCAACCGTGCGCAGGAGAAAATCCCGATGAGATCGTGGTTTGTTGTTGATTGGCGCGACGGCTGGCGATCGCTTCGTGCGACACCGGCGATTACCACACTGGCGGTCTTGTCGCTCGGCCTGGGTATTGGCGCCAACTCCGCACTGTTTTCCATTTACAACGGCCTGCTGCTCCGAAATCTGCCCGTTACCGACGCCAGCCGGCTCGTGCTGCTGACCGGTGAGTGGACCAATCCGATCTGGGAAGAGATCCGCACGCGGCAGGATCAGATCGCCGATGGCGCGTTTGCCTGGTCAGCCGAGCGGTTCGATCTTTCTCCGAGCGGTGAGACCGATCCGGTTGACGGCATTTTCGCGAGTGGACAGATGTTCGACGTCCTGGGTGTGTCGGCGATCCGCGGTCGCACGTTCGCACCCGCCGACGACGATCGCCGCGGTGGTCAGAGCGGCCCGGTCGCCGTCATCAGCTATCGATTCTGGCAGCAGCGATTCGGCGGCGCGGACGATGTGCTTGGGCGCACGCTTTCAGTCAACAGGAAGCCGTTCACGATTATTGGCGTGACCCCGAATGGCTTCTTCGGTCCGGATGTCGGACGGTCGGCCGACGTCATTCTGCCGCTCGGTGCTGAAGCCATCATCAATGGGGAGGAAAGCGCGCTGGACGTGCGTTTGAGCTGGTGGCTCAATATCATGCTCCGTCTGCAACACGATCAGACGATCGCGCAGCTGACCGGACAACTGCGCGGCGTTCAGCCTCAGATTCGCGCCGCGACATTGCCGGAACGGTTGAATCATGACTACCTGACGGATCCGTTCGAGCTTGAACCGGCACCGTCGGGTCGATCGACGCTGCGTACTCGATACGAGCGGCCGCTCGAGACACTGATGGTGGTCGTCGGACTGGTCCTGCTCATCGCGTGCGCGAACATCGCCAATCTTCTTCTGGCTCGAGCAACTGCGCGGCGTCACGAACTCGGCGTGCGCCTGGCGCTCGGCGCCTCCAGGCTTCGACTCTCCCGTCAACTGCTGGCCGAAAGCTTGTTGCTTGCCGGCGCGGGTGCGGCCATCGGTCTTTTGTTTGCGCGCTGGGGAAGCGGTGCGCTTGTGGCCCAGCTCTCGAGCGCCAGCAACAGTGTGTTTCTCGACATGCCACTTGATTGGCGGGTGCTCGCTTTTACGATTGGTGTGGCCGCCACGACGGCGATCTTGTTCGGCATGGCGCCCGCACTCAGTGTGAGTGGCTTGTCGCCGTTCGAAGCGTTGAAAGAGCAGGGGCGTAGTGCATCGGGTGAACGTCGCGCCGGCGTACGTCAGGTGCTCATCGTGCTGCAGGTGGCGCTTTCGCTGGTGCTCGTCGTCACGGCAAGTCTGTTCACGCGGACGCTCTTCTCGTTGACGACGCGGGATCTTGGATTCGATCGAGAGCCGGTGCTGCTAGCCACCGTTGCTGTGAATCACCCAGCGGAACGGCGCCTGGATGTATTCGAACAGCTCAGGGATGCAGCCGCTGCAGTGCCCGGTGTTACGAGCGCTGCGATCTCCTTTACAACACCCACCGCGCGGGCGGGATGGAACACCCGGATTGTCGTGCCGCCTGATTCGCCCTTGAAGGGACGTGAACTCGCATCGTGGATTAACGCTGTGAGTCCCGACTGGTTCAGGACCTACGGCATCAAGCTCGCCGGCGGCCGGGACTTCAATTCGCGCGATCGCATGGGCGCACCGCGGGTGGCGATCGTCAACCGGGCGTTTGCCCGCCGATTTCTCGAGCAAGGTGATCCCGTCGGTCAGTATTTTTCAGATCAGGGACCTTCCGGAAAGCAAGACAGCTTTGAAGTCGTTGGCGTCGTCGAAGACTCAATCTATCGGTCGCTCCGTGCCGAGATGGAACCGACAATGTTCGTGCCGTTCGCGCAATGGAGCAATCCGAGATCGATTGTGTCGATCGGTGTGCGATCGGCGGGCGCGCCGCCGCTGTCGTTGACGCGAAGTCTCAGCGTTGCGCTTGGCAAGGCGGATCCTCAGGCGTCGCTGACGTTTTTGACACTCTCGAGCCAGGTCGAAGGAGCGTTGACGCAGGAGCGGCTGCTCGCCAGGTTGTCGACGTTCTTCGGCGGGCTGGCGCTCTTGCTTGCCAGCCTGGGCCTCTATGGCGTGACTGCGTACTCGGTCAACAGACGTCGCGGTGAAATCGGGATCCGCATGGCGCTTGGCGCGAACGCGCCGGCCATTGTTCGCATGATCTTGAATCGTGTCGGGGTGCTCGTCGCTCTTGGCATTGCCATGGGGACAGGCGCGAGCATCTGGGCATCCCGCTTCGTGACCTCATTCCTGTATGGTTTCGAACCTTCCGACCCTGCCACCTTCGTGTTGGCGGCGCTGGTGCTGACTCTCATCGCCGCCGCCGCCGGCTGGCTTCCCGCGCGCCGGGCCTCGCGGATCGACCCGGCGGAGGTGTTGAGACTGAACGCATAAAGCTCACGACGTTCACTGTCGCACTACGATCGCGTCTTAAGAGACCGCAGGAGAAGGGAGAAGGGAGGAACAAAAGAAGATCCTCCTTTCTCCTTTCTCCTGTCGATCTTTAGACATGATCGCAGCGTGAGTGTGTAGGTGCCGTGCGGCGCCCTATTGCATTCCCATATGAGCTGTGTTATATGGGATACCAATATGAGTGACCACAAAGCTGATGTGTGGCAGGGGACTCTGGCCTTGATGGTGTTGAAAACCCTCGACACCCTCGGGCCGATGCACGGATACGGGCTGGCGCGTCGGATTGAGCAGACGAGCGGCGGGCATCTGTCGGTCAACTACGGCACCATCTATCCCGCGCTGCTGAAGCTCGAACAGGAAGGATTCGTCTCGTCAGCGTGGGGCGTGTCCGAAAACAATCGCAAAGCGAAGTTCTACCGCCTGACCCGCGCCGGCCAAAAGCAGCTTCAAAAAGAAGCGCGTGAGTGGGAACGCACGACCGGCATCATTGCGCGCTTCTTTTCACCGGAGTCGTCGTCATGAGACACCTGCGCGCGTGGTCGCGGCGTCTGGCGGCCACATTCGGCCTCGATCGACGCAGCCGCGATATCGAGGCGGAGCTCGATAGCCATCTGCAGATGCATATCGAGGACAACATCCGCGCCGGGATGTCTCCCGCCGAAGCGCGTCGTGACGCACTGATTCGACTCGGCGGCCTCGAACAGGTGAAGGAGTTATATCGCGACCGTCGCAGGGTGCCGGTGCTCCAGCATCTCGCTCAGGACCTGCGGTTCAGTGTGCGAGTCCTTCGAAAGAGTCCCACCTTTGCCGCTGCCGCGATCATCACGCTCGGTCTGGGGATCGGCGTCAACGCCGCCATCTTCAGCGTCGTCAACGCGGTCCTGCTCAGGCCGCTGCCGTTTCCGCGTGCCGATCGGTTGATGCTCCTGTGGGCGACGAACACGAAGAGCGGCGATCGCGAAGACGTTGCGTCGTATCCAGACTTCGAGGCATGGAAGAACCAGGCGTCGAGTTTCGATGCGATGGGTGCGTTCACGGCACGCGGCGTGACGCTGTCGGGCGGCGTTCGTCCTGAGCTGGTGCCGTCGATCCAGGTGACGCCAGGGTTCTTTGAAATGCTTGATGTGCAGGTCGCCGCCGGTCGTTCTTTCGCCGCCGGCGACGATGTGCCGGGTGCGCCGCCGGTTGCGCTTCTGAGCGACAGCGGCTGGAAGGAGCTTTTCGGCGGCCGTCCCGATGTGGTGGGACGCACGATCAGCGCGGACGAACAGCTTCGGACGATTGTCGGAATCCTTCCACCAGGGTTCAGGTTCTCACCGCTCGAGCAGGAACAGCTTTACCTCCCGATTCTCCGCGAGAACAACCGCAATCACGGCTACCTTCGCATCGTCGGTCGACTCAAGCCTGGAGTCGATCCTCGGTCGGCGCAGGCGGAGATGACTTTACTGGCGAGCCGCATTGCCACACAGTATCCAAAATCGAACGCAAACGTCGGCGTCAATATCGTTCCCCTGGTTGATGCGCTCGTCGGTCAGCAGTTGCGACGTGGTTTATTCGTGTTTCTGGGCGTCGTCGCCCTCGTCCTGCTGATCGCCTGTACCAACGTCGCGAATCTTATGCTCGCGCGCAACGCCTCGAGGGAACGTGAGCTGTCGCTGCGGCTCGCCCTTGGAGCGGGACGGTGGCGCGTCTTTCAGCAGCTGCTCACGGAAAGCATCGTGCTCGCGCTGGCTGGCGGGGTGCTGGGCCTGCTGCTCGCGTACTTCGGCACGCAATTGCTCGTCGTACTATTATCGGGTGGCATCGACATACCGCGAGTTCAGCAAACTCGGATCGACGGCTGGGTTCTGCTGTTCACGCTCGTGGTTTCGTCCTTGACAGGAATTCTGTTCGGAGTGGTGCCGGCAATCTGTGCCGCTCCCGTGGATCTCAATGCGTCGCTTCGCGAGGCTCGGCGCGCGGTCTCGGAGGGAATTCGAGGACGACGCACTCGCGCAATGCTCATCATCGCGGAAACAGCGCTGGCACTCGTGCTGCTCGCCGGGGCCGGCTTGCTCTTGAAAACACTCGCGACGTGGCGCGGCACTTCGCCCGGCTTCACGACGGAAAATCTTCTCGCGTCGGACATCTGGCTGCCTGAACGGAAATTTGCGGTGCAGGAAACGCGTTCCCGCTTTTTGCAGGAGGTCCACGATCGCCTTCAGACGATGCCGGCGATTGTCTCGACGGCGTTTGTGGCGGATCTGCCACTGAACGGCGGCTCCGACAGCCTGGGGTTCCGCATTCTGGGACGCGCGACAAACAAACAACTGAACGCATTGTTCAACGTCGTCAGTGCGGACTACTTCAAAACCATCGGCATCCCCGTGCGCGCCGGCCGCGATTTCGCGACGACCGATACGGCGACGTCGCCGGGTGTCGTTGTGATCAACGAGTCTGCCGCGCGCCGCTTCTGGCCGGATGAAAACCCGCTTGGACAGCAGATTACGGTGGACGGTGACAGGCCGCTCACCGTTGTCGGCGTCGTCGGCGATGTGCGCCAGAGCAGCCTCGGCTCAATTCCGAGAGCTGAAATCTTCCTCAACGCGCTGCAACCGGGACCCAATTGGCCATACATGACGCTCGTGGTTCGGACCACGACCGATCCGGCGTCGATTGCAGGTTTACTCAAGGACGTGATTTCGTCGGTGGACACCGACGTGCCGGTCATTCGGGTCAGGTCATTGGACGATGTCCTCGCCAGCACGCTCGCGCGTCCACGCGCGTTTACGACATTACTCGGGCTGTTTGCGTTCCTTGCCGTTGTGCTTGCGGCCGTCGGACTCTACGGCGTCGTCGCCTACTCGGTGTCGCAGCGCACCCACGAACTGGGAATCCGGCTCGCGCTCGGGGCCACTCGAACGGATGTCGTTCGTCTCGTGCTGAAACAAGGCACGATGTACACCGCTCTCGGCGCGTTCTTGGGCGTCGGCGGAGCAGTCGCGTTCATGCGAGTGCTCACGACGGTTATGCCGGGAGCACCGCCGCGCGACTTGGCGCTGGTGATTGAAGTATCTGTCGCGCTGCTGCTCGTAGCCCTGGCGGCGACGTATTTGCCGGCTCGCCGCGGCTCACGCGTGGATCCGATGGTGGCTTTGAGGAGCGAATGAGTAGTGCGCTCGTTCGTGCTACTTGCGAGCGTCTGTGATCGGAGTCACGGTCACCTTCCGATACCACACCTTTTCGTGATCGCCCTGCAGCATGATTGGGCCTGGCTCGCTCTCGTTGGCATCGAGCGCGCCGCCGGTGATCGCTTCGAGCGTCACGTTGTCCTGAACCTTCTGTCCATTGAGAACGACGCTCACCTTGTTGCCGACGACCGTGGCTTCCATCGTCTGCCACTCACCGGCGGGCTTGCTCGCGTTGGCAGTCGGAGTGTGCCAACCGTAGACCGACATGTGACCGCGTTCGAAAGGCTTGTCGCCGTAATCGTCGAGGACCTGCAGTTCGTAGCGTCCGCGCAGGTAAATCCCGCTGTTCGCTTTTGTCATGCCGCCCCGCTGGTTCGGGTGCGGCTTGTCCAGTTTGTATTCCGCCTGAATCTTGAAGTCCTGAAACTTTTGTTTGGATACGAGGTTGTTCGAACCAGGGGGGTCGTTAGTCATGGCGCCATCTTCAATCGTCCATTTCATCGGACGGTCTTTTCTCTGCACGTCCCATGCGTCCATTGACTTGCCGTCGAAGAGTTCAACGGGCTTGCCGAACTTGTGCGCCGCGTTGGCGTCATACGTGCCCCACTTTGGCGGCCGCGCGCCTGCGAGTTCGACAGTGCGATCGGCGAGCTTCACGCTGCCGGTCAGCTTGTCACCCTGTGCTCGCATGTGGAACTCGGGGCCTGGTTTGTTCTGTCGAGTGGGCTGAAAGATCAATTCGCCGTTCTCGACCTTGATAACTGGAAGGGGAAGCGGATGGCCGCCGCCGTCGAGGAACATGCCCGACAGCGTTCCGCCGTCTTGCTTGACCTCGAGCCAGTACACGCCTGCGTTCTCGCCAGTGGCCTGAATATTCCATCGGCCGAGATACGGATTCTGTTGTGCGATGACTGACGCGACGGCCAAGGCTGTCGCGATAATGGCAATCACGATGTGTCGTTTGGTCATAGCTTGCGTGTCCTTGGCTTCGCCTGATCCTGCAGCCCAAGACACTATTACGTTCCATAGTTTCAGTTCAAGCGAGGATGGTACAATCAGACCCCCTATGGAGATGCCGCGGTTTCCCGTGATCCTGCACGCCCGGTTGGCTGTTTCCCACGCATGAGTGGCGACAACTTGCGCGCGACGCGCGTTTTTCTCGCGTCCTTCCTGGTTCTTTTTCTCGAGATTGCACTGATTCGATGGATGCCGGCCTACATCCGGCTGCTGTCGTATTTCTCGAACTTCATCCTGCTCGCGAGCTTTCTGGGGATTGGGCTCGGTTGCCTGCTCGCACCGGCCCGCATCCGCTTGTTCACGTGGTTTCCGCTGCTGCAAGCGATTGTGATTGCCGCCGTGAACTACTTCCGGCTTGAAGTGTCTGTTGCGGCGTCCGGCAGCATTTATTTTTCCAGCGGCACCGCCGCCAAGGTCGTGCTCGTCGAGAGCACGATGCTTCTGCCGTTGCTCTTCGTCGTCGTCGCCGCACTTTTTACGACCCTCGCGCAGCGAATGGGCCGGGAGATGGCCACGTTGCCGCCGCTTCGTGCCTACACCATCAATCTCGCTGGCAGTCTTGCCGGCGTTATCGTCCTGGGGTTGATTTCGTGGCTCGAGCTTTCTCCGCCGATGTGGTTCGCGATTGCGTTCGCAGCTGCGGTGCCGCTGCTGTTGACGTCCGAGAGCCGCGTCGATGGGCCCGGTGAAACTCCTGCCCGTCGCCCGGCGATGGCGATGGTCGCGGTCAACCTTGTGTTGCTTGGGGGATCGCTCGTGCTCGTGTACTCGATGGCGCGTGGTGCCATCTGGTCCCCGTACTACAAGATCACCGTCAGCCAGCAGGGCCCCGACACGGTCGTCGAGGTGAACAACATCTTTCACCAGTCGATGGCTCCCGTCGAGCAGAAGGAATACTTCTATCAATGGCCGTATGCCGTGTTCGGTGACAACGCGTTCCAGGACGTGTTGATTCTGGGTGCCGGTTCGGGAACAGATGTCGCCGCCGCACTTCATCACGGCGTCCGGCACGTGGACGCCGTCGAAATCGATCCCGCCATCATTCGCCTCGGGCGCGAGCACCACCCGGATCATCCGTATTCGGATCCCAGAGTCACGGTGATCAACGACGATGCCCGTCATTTTCTGAGGACGACCACGAAGCAATACGACCTGGTCGTGTTCGCGCTGATCGACTCACTGACGATGCAATCGAGCTTTTCGGGCGTTCGGCTCGAGAGCTACATGTTCACGGAAGAGTCATTTCGTGACGTTCGCAGCCGGCTCAAACCGGATGGCATCCTCATCGTCTATAACTATTTCCGCGAACGGTGGCTCGTCGATCGGCTCGCGAACACGGCAGCAGTGGCGTTTGGGACCGAACCGCGCGTGCACGTGCATGAAGCGCGCGCGTTCCTGGGTGTGTTGATGGCGGGGCCGCGTCTCGCGCAGCTCACCGCGCCGCCGCGCGTTCCCGATCAGGTTAATGCCTACAATCAGTCTCGCTCGCCGAGTCCGGCGCGAATTCACGAACGGGACCCGTCGATCGAACCCGCCAGCGATGATTGGCCGTTTCTCTATCTGCGCGATCGTCATATCCCGCGCCACTACGTTGTTGCGCTGGCCGTCGTGCTGATCGTATCGGTCGTGTCCGTCTTTCTCGCGCTGTCGATTGTGAGTCCGTCAGGTGGTTCGACCCAGCGATGGTCGTGGCAGTTCTTTCTGCTCGGCGCCGGGTTCATGCTGCTCGAGACGAAGTCGATCATTCAGTTCGCATTGTTGTGGGGCTCGACGTGGGTAGTCGCCTCGCTCGCCATCGCGTCGGTCTTGACGATGGCGCTTCTGGCCAATGCCGTCGTCGCGCGCAAGACAATCGACCGGCCATGGATTGTCGCGGGCGTCCTCGTTGCTCTGCTGGTATTGAACTACTTGATTCCGATCGGTCGCGTGACCTTCGACAGCCGGGCGGCCGAGTCGATCTTCTATGCGGTGCTGGTCTTCAGCCCGGTGCTCTGCGCTGGTCTGTTGTTTGGCTCCGCGATCGCGCAGTCCGACGCGCTGGCGCGCGACTACGGGGTCAACCTGCTGGGTGCGATGGTTGGTGGCGTCGGTGAGTATCTCTCGCTCGTCACAGGTTTCCGCGCACTGCTGCTGGTCATCGCCCTGTGTTACATCGGGGCAGTGGCGGCCAGATCGCCGCGGTCTAAAGAGCGCAGCCTGCACCGAGCTGTCGCTTCCTGAAGTTTGAGAGCGCATAAGATCGCGCGCCGAGATCCGTCGCGCGCTCCGCGCGCGATCGACTGCGCGAGACTCTCAGTGCGACGTAACCGGCACGCCAACCCGCGTCTGCGTCTTGTCGGGCGGATGGAAGAGCAGCGCGAGCGCAATCGCGGCACCGATGGCAGAGATCAGTGGGACAAGGAAGAGTCCACGGAAATCGACCAGGCCTCCGTGATTGAACGTCTCGCTGATCAGGATCGGCCCCAGCGTGTTCGCGACCAGCGGGCCGAAGCCGAGAATCTGCAGATTGAAGAGCCCCTGCGCGCTGGCGCGCGCATCCTTCGGGAAGAACTCGTCGACGAAGATGTAAACCGTTGCGAAGAAGAACGCGTACGCAATCCCGTGCAAGATGTTGACGGCGACAACCAGCGCCGGAAACTGCGGCAGGAACGCGAACACGGCAAATCGTGCGGCGTGGCCGAGGATGCCGACGATCATCGTCGTGCGCCAGCCGAGTCGCTTTAGCGCCGCGCCAAGGACGAGCATCGTCAGGATCTCGGCGATCTGACCGATGCTCATGACCGGCATGATCCAGTTACCGGGAATCCCTACGCCACCGCCCGCCACTTCGGTCCCTAGAAATCGTCCCGTCCAGTTGAAGAAGAGGTTGTGAACGGTGGCGTCGACGAAGGTCACGATCCAGAGAATCAGGATGAAGGGCGTTCGGAGCAGACGCACGGCCTCGAGCCATGCGAACCGTTCGGCGCCGGCTTCAACCGGCTTCGGCGGAGTGTGTGGAAGCGTCAGGCTGAACGCCGCGAGCGCAAGCGAGGCGATGCCGGCAACGATGAAGGTCCATGTCGTTCCCTGCTCGAGCGCGGTTCCCGTTAAGCCCGAAGCGAGCACGGTGCCTAACCAGCTGACGAATCCCTCGGGAGCCGCGGCGTTGACTTTCGTCCAATCAACAAGGATGAACGTAAACGGCCAGGCGGCCAGAATCCAACCGATCGTCCCGCCCATGCGCACGATTCCGAACTCTTTCTGCGCGTCCTTCATGTGCGCGAACGCGATCGAGTTGGTAATCGAGATCGTCGGCACATAGAGGAGGCAGTGCACGAGCATCGCGAGGAAGAACGGCCAGAACGATCGTGTGTACGCGAGATACAACATCGCGACGCCGCCAATCAGGTGACTGACTGCGAGGAATTTTTCTGCCGCGAAATTCCGATCCGCGAACTGATTGCTGAAGAACATCCCGACGATGGCCGCAATCGGGAAGGCGTTCAGAATCCAGCTTTGCTGAGCGGCGGTGAACCCGAGGCTGGGGAGGTATCCGAAGATGAGCGGAAACCAGGCGCCCCAGATGAAGAACTCGAGCACCATCATCAGGATCAGCTTGAAGCGGACTGTCTTGTTCATAAGGTGTGCGGGATGGACGCGGATCGCGATCGACCACGGGCTGAAGCGCATCGTGCGCTCCAGCCCGTCTCGAACGCTTAGGTCAGTTTGAAACCTTCCCGGTAGTTGCGAGTGAGGAACTCATTGGGATCGACGGTCTTGTTGCCAACCTTCACCATGTTGGTGACGCGGCCCTGTGCGCCGTCGTAGTAAATCTTGCCGCCGGCGCGCAGGGCGACGACGCCGAGGAGCATGACCTCGACGAGCCGCGATGCGTATTCGAACGGAGACGAGGCCTCCGCCTTTCCCGTGATCGCGTCGACCCAGTTCATCTCGTGTTCCTGCTGGGTGATACGCGGGAGCTTCTGCTTCGGCACCCCGTACGAATCATGCAGCGACTTCGGCAACAGGCGCGGGTTGTTGCCGTAGGTATCCTGAAGCATTTTGCCTTTGCTGCCGACGTAGAGGATGCCGCCCTCACCGTTCAGCCGTTCGTCACCGATCTCTTCCGGCTTCGGCGGATTGAACCCGCCGTCGTACCACGTCAGTTTCACCGCCGGCATGTTCCCGCGAGCCGCGAACTCGTAGTACGTCGTCGTTGCCGCCGGATAGGTAGCGGCGTTGAACGGCGTCGAAATCGTTTCAATCGCGGTCGGCATCCCAAGATTCAGCGACCAGAACGGATGGTCGATGAGGTGCGCACCCATGTCGCCAAGCGCGCCCTGACCCCAATCTACCCAGCCGCGCCAATTGAATGGGTGATAGATCGGGTGGTACTCGACAAACGGCGCGACACCGAGGAACAGATCCCACGACAGCTTGTCGGGCACCGGATAGTTACCGACCATCGCTGCCGCCAGACGCGCTTCGACGCCGGGCCCATTCCACGGGAGCGGCTTCTCCGAGCTCGACGGTGGCATTGGTGCGGGACGCGGGATCCCCTGCGGCCAATAACCGAGCGGCCGATTGGTCCAGACGTGGACTTCCTTGATGTCGCCAATCGCGCCGTTGGTGATGTATTCGTAGCCGGTCCGCGCGCCATCGAACGAGTGGCCTTGGTTGCCCATCTGAGTGATGACCTTCGTCGCCTTCGCCTTCTGAGCAAGGTGACGCGCTTCCTGCACCGACCAGCACAGCGGCTTCTGCACGTACACGTGTTTACCGACGTCCATTGCCGCTGACGCAATGGCGGCGTGCATGTGGTCTGGCGTCGCGACCACGATGCCGTCGATATCTTTCTGCTTGTCGAGCATCTGCCGATAGTCGGTGTGCCGCTGAATCTTCGGCAACTGCTCTTCGACAAAACGCTTGAGGTTTGCGCTCGAATCTTGTGCCGGACGTCGCGCATCGGCTTCCGTCTGCGCCTTCGATAGCGTCGGGCGTGGACGCTGTGATTGCTGATTCTGTGTCGTCCCGCCCTGTATCCGGCTGAGTTCCGCCTTGTAGCCGTCGAAGCGTCTTTCTGCGTAATCCCAATCGACATCGCACACAGCAACGATGTTCTGGCTCATGAGCGCTCGCGTATTCGAGCCGCCCATTCCACCGATGCCGACAGTCGCAATGTTTACCGTATCGCTTGGAGCCTGGAATCCCCGGCCGAGCACATGGCGCGGCACGATCGTCAGGCCCGCCCCCGTGGCGGCCACGGTGGTCATGAATTTCCGCCGCGATATGCCGTCTGTCATGTTTTGCCCCCTTTCGCACACTATATAGCGAAGGCACATT
>JBKPSH010000097.1:0-8394 GCA_046734955.1 Acidobacteriota bacterium | reverse complement strand
GCTCTGACCGTCGATGCGCGGACACGGCGCTCAGGCGACACGACGGTGTGGAGACCAGGGGAGTCACGAGCTACCGCGTCCGTGATCGAATGGAAGTAAAGATACAAGGGGAGTCCGAGGGGCGAAGCCCCTCGGAGTGATCAGCGGAGCAGCGAGTTGTGCAGCACAGGCCTGGGGGATCAGTCCATGCCCATTCGTCCGGTCTCGCTTCTGATCGTCGATAACGATGATCCAGTGACGCGGCGTGTCGATGCCGCGGCAGTGGCGCGCGGCTATCGCGTGGACTACGCGACGTCTCTCGCTGCCGTCAACACGGCGCTCGAACGCGGAGCCTTCGATGTGGCGCTTGTTGATCTGGCAGTCGCCGGTGAGTCCGGGTTCGACGTCATCCGCCGGATCAAGGAGCAGACCCCCGACGCTGAGATCGTGGTCTTGTCAGCGGGTAGTTCCCTTGCCTCCGCGATTCACTCGTACGAGCTCTCGGCATTCGCCTTTGTGCAGAAGCCGTTTGGTGTCGATCAGCTGTTTGCGACGATCGAACGCGCCCTCGAACGTCGGCAGATGAATCTTGATAACCGCCGTCTCGTCTGGGAACTGCAGACCATCAACCAGATTGCGGACGGCATCGCGCGTTCGCTCGAGTTGGACGATGTACTGGCCGGCGCACTGCAGTGCACGGTGCGCGCACTCGGCGTCCTGGGCGGTTCGATCCGCCTCAGCGAAGAGGCGACAGGCCTTTTCGTCGAGAAGGCCTTCGTTGGACCGTCTTCCATGCACGATGTGTGGACGCGGCTCAAGGACAAAGGCCTTCCGCCGAGCGAGCGCGTCATCCGTACCCGCGCGCCGCTGATTGTCGACGACGTGCGCACGCTTCTGCCGAGCGATGAGGCGCAAGCAGTTCTTCCGCTGAGCACGTTGACGGTCCCGATTCTTGCCGGCGACGAACTGCTCGGAACGATGACGGTCGGCGCCGAGAGTCCGGGACGATTCGAGCTCGCAGACCAACGGCTGCTCGGCGTCATCGCGGGGCAGATTGGCGTTGCGGTCCAGAACGGGCGGCTGCACGACTTCGTTCGCCGCGGCAAGCGGGATTGGGAGCAAACGTTCGACGCGATTGCGGATCCGATTGCGGTCTTCGACAGTAATGGCGCGCTGCTGCGCGGCAATAGGGCGTTGGCGGCTCATCTCTCGCGTGATGTCACAAACCTGCGCGGCGCCACTTGCCAGGACGTGGGTTTCTGCACCGGAACGGGCAGTGCATGTGTCATCGCTCGAGCGGTCGCCCACGACGCAAGCCAGAGTGAAGTGACGCTCGCCGACGGCCAGATCTTCAGCGTCACCACCTTCCCGGTTGTCGACGGGCGCAACGGCGCATCGGTGGTGCAGGTCGCGAAGAATGTGACCGAGGACATTCGCGGCAAGCGCCGGCTCGAGCAGATGAGCGACGAACTGGCACTCGCGAACGCGCGCTCGATGGCCGCACTCGATCGGCTGAAGTCAACACAGGCACAACTGCTCCAAGCCGAGAAACTGTCGGCGATCGGACAGCTGGTGGCCGGCGTCGCGCACGAACTGAACAATCCACTTACCAGCGTGATCGGATACGCGCAGCTGCTCGAGGAAGAACTCGATACCTCGAACGCCGACGGCGACAACGCGCAGCTCGCACAAGACCTGCGACGGATCGCGCAGGAATCGGAGCGCGCCGCAAAGATCGTTCGCAATCTGCTCGCGTTCGCGCGACGTCAAAGCGCGGAACGTGCGCCCCAGGACGTGGCCGATCTTTTCAGCCGCGTCATGGCGCTCCGCTCCTACGAGCTTCGCCTGAACGGCATCGAGCTGGTAACCGAGTTTCAGCCGGCGCTGCCATCAGTGGTGGTCGACGGGAGTCAGCTGCAACAGGCGCTGCTGAATCTTGTGCTCAATGCGGAGCAGGCGATGCGCGGCCGTCCGGCGAAGCGGCTCCACGTCGGGGCGCGACTCGACGCCAATGCCGGCGCCGTCGAGTTGTTCGTCAAGGACACCGGTCACGGCATCGATCGCGCAAACCTGTCGCGCATCTTCGATCCATTCTTTACGACTCGCGATGTTGGGGAGGGCACCGGTCTCGGTCTCAGCATCTGCTACGGAATCATTCGCGATCACGGTGGTCAGATCACCGTCGAGAGCGTGGTTAATAGCGGGACCACGTTCTCCGTCTTGCTGCCGGCGCGGATTGACGCTGTCGCGTCAAATGATCCGGTTCTGATCGCTCACGCCGAGCAGGGTGAACGTGATTACCTTGCGGCCGCCCTCAACGGCTGGGGCACCCGCATCATCACCGCCGCGACAAGCAGCGAGGCGCTCGAGATCTACCGGCGCCGCGAGATCCAGGCTGCCTTCGTCGAGCGCGGGGTCGTCGCGGCGGACGTCGCCGCCTGGGAGGCGGCCTGCGAAGAACTCGGCATTCCACTCGTGCTCGTTTCGATGTCGGCCGACGATGGCGACGTCGAGCGCTTCGGACGGGAATACGCAAGCGCCGTACTCTCGCCGCCCTTTCAGCTGCGGGCAATTCGATCCGCAGTTCGCGCGATTGCCAAGGAGTGTGTATGACGGCGCAGCCGCCGGTCCTCATCGTCGTCGACGATGAGCCTGGCATTCTCGAAGTTGTCGAGCGGTTGGCCCGACGCAGCGGCTATGAGGTGGTCGCCTGCGCCGGCGGTATGCAGGCGCTCGCCGAACTGAGCACCCGGCATGCTGATATCGCGCTCGTCGATTTGAGGATGCCGGATCTCGGCGGTCTTGACGTCATTCGCGCCATACGCGACATGGATCCTCGCTGCCAGTCGGTGCTGATGACCGGCTTTGCCACGGTCGAGAGCGCGGTGGAAGCGATCAAGTTGGGTGCGTCGGATTATCTCAGCAAGCCGCTGGACCTTTCGCGCCTGGAACGGTTGTTGACAGACACTCGCGATGAACTGGAACGGCGGCGCAGCGTCCTGGCGATGGAGGGGGAACTTGCTCGTCGCCTCGAGTTTTGCGGGATGGTCGGGCGCGCCCCAATCATGCAGGAACTCTTCGCGACGGTGCGTCGCCTCGCACCGCACGTGCGCACCGCGCTGGTAACCGGGGAGACCGGCACCGGCAAGGAACTCGTCGCCCGGGCGCTGCACCAACTTGGTGGGCGTAGTGAGAAGCGGTTCGTGACAGTGAACTGTTCCGCGGTGGTCGAGTCGCTCTTCGAAAGCGAAGTCTTTGGCCACGTGCGCGGGGCGTTTACGGGGGCCACCGAGAACAAGCCGGGTCTCTTCGAGGTCGCCGATGGAGGCACGTTGTTCCTGGACGAGGTCGGTGAGCTGCCGCTCTCGCTTCAGGCGAGGTTGTTGCGCGTGCTGGAAACCGCTGAGGTCACCCGCGTCGGCGCGCTCGAAGGCCGTCACATCGACCTCCGCGTCGTTGCGGCGAGTAACCGCGACCTGCGCGCTGAAGTGGCCGCCGGCCGATTCCGCAGCGACCTGTACTATCGATTGAACGTCGTCGAGATCAAGATTCCACCACTTCGCGAGCGTCGAGAGGACATTCCATATCTCACCGCCGGCTTCGTTCGGGAGGCGAGCGAGCGACTCCAGAAATCGATTGGTGGGTTGACTGCCGCCGCCGAGCGACTGCTGGCATCGGGCTACTGGGAAGGCAACATCCGCGAGCTGCGCAACGTCATCGAGCGAGCCTGCATCCTGGTCGATGGCGATGTGATTTCAGAGCGGGAGCTTGCGGTCAGCATGCCGGCGATGGCGGTTCGGACCGCCGCACCCACCGACGGCGCGTCCCACGATGTAGCCGAGAAGGACCTGCTGGCAACGGTGGAGCGAGATCACATTCAGCGTGCACTGATGCGGGCCGGGGGGAATAAGAAAGCCGCGGCCAAGATGCTCGGATTGAGCCGGCGCGCGTTGTATCGACGGCTCGAACGGCTCGATCTCTCGGACACGATCACGCGCCGCCGCGAGAGCACGATGATGGCCGAGGCCTGATCCCGGCCGAGGATAAAGCGATGACCGCACGGAAAAACCACGACGCATCGACTCCCGATTTCGCCGCTCGCGCACACAGCGTTCTCGTGGTCGACGACGAGAACAACGTGCGGACTATCATGGCGCGCTGGTTGGAGGCCGGAGGGTTCCAGGTGACGACCGCCGGAAGCGCCGAGGAGGCGCTCGGATGTCTGCACGAGTCACCGACTGCTGTCGCACTGTGCGATATCCGCATGCCTGGACACGACGGTGTCTGGCTTGCCGAGCGCATCCGCCAGGAGTATCCCGAGACCGCGGTGATTATGGCCACCGGTGTGCAAGACGTCGGGCCGGCGGTCCGGACGTTGCGGCAAGGCGTCATCGACTATCTGACAAAGCCGTTCGGGCGTGATCGCTTGCGTGAAGCCGTCACGCGCGGACTCGAATGGCACGAGGCGGCGTGGGACGCGCGGCGATGGCGCGAGTCTCTCGAGCAGGAGATGACGATTCGCCGCTCGCGGTTGAGCGACGCGATCGGCGGCATTTCTGTCGACAGCGACGACATGGTCGATTCGATGTTCGCGATGCTGACGCTGACCGATCGCGAGATGTATGAACACGGCTACCGAGTGGCGGCATTGGCGGTCAGCGTCGCCCGCATTCTCGGGTTGCCGAATGAAGCGTTCACGACGATTGAGCACGGAGCGCTGCTGCACGATATCGGCAAACTCGCGGTGCCTGAAGCCGTTCTGCGTAAACCAGCGCCATTGACCGTCGAAGAAACAATGCTCGTTCGACGACATCCGGCAATTGGGGGCGACCTTGTCGCGGCCGTGCCCTACCTTCATCTGAGCGTGCCAATCGTGCGTGAGGCACACGAGCGGATGGATGGTCTCGGTTACCCGCAGGGCATTCACGCCGCGGAAGTGTCGATCGGCGCGCGCATCGTCTCGGTGGCCGACGCCTACGACACGATGACCAGATCACGGGTTTTTCGCGACGCGATGACCTCGTCCGAAGCGCTCCTCGAGCTGGAACGGTGCAGCGGCACGCAGTTCGATCCGCTCATCGTGGAGGCCTTCGCGAAAGTGATGAAGGCCATCTGAAATTGCTGATTGCTGATGGTTGATTGCTGATTGGCCTTACAATCAGCATTCAGCAATCGACAATCAGCATTTTCAGCAACATGCCCTTTGAACCCGTGATCGGTCTCGAGATTCATACGCAGCTGCAGACCGAAACCAAATTGTTCTGCGGCTGCAGCACGCGATTTGGCGCGCCGCCGAACAAGAATACCTGTCCGGTGTGCCTCGGTCTGCCGGGCGCGCTGCCGGTGCTGAACCGTCGAGCGGTGGAGCTCGCGATCAAGGCTGCGCTCGCGCTCGGCTGCACGGTGCAGTCGACGTCGATCTTCGCGCGCAAGAATTACTTCTATCCTGACCTGCCCAAGGGCTATCAGATTTCTCAATACGATCGACCGCTGGCGACCGAGGGTGCCCTCGAATTCGAGGTGCGCGGCGAGTCGCGCCGCGTGGGTATCATCCGGGTTCACCTCGAAGAAGACGCGGGCAAGTCGCTCCACGAAGGACTGGCGGATTCCGATCGGATGACGTCGCTCGACTTCAACCGCAGTGGCGTCCCGCTCATCGAAATCGTGAGCCATCCGGATGTTCGATCGGCGTCTGAGGCGGGCGAGTATTTCAGCCGCATGCGCGCCATTCTCGTCGCCGCCGGCGTGACCGACGGCAACATGGAAGAAGGGAGCCTCCGTTGCGATGCCAATGTGTCGGTGCGGCGCCCCGGCGAGCCGTTCGGAGTCAAGACGGAGCTCAAGAACCTGAACTCATTTCGTCACGTTCAGCGTGCGCTCGAGTATGAGATCGAACGCCAGGTCGGCATTCTCGAGAGCGGCGGGGCGATCGAACACGAGACCCGTTTGTGGGACGTGGCTGCAGGGCGCACCGCCTCGATGCGCAGCAAGGAAGAGGCACACGACTACCGCTATTTCCCCGAACCGGACTTGCCCCCTCTGCAGATTCGACCGGCTGCGATCGATGAATTAAAGAGAACGCTTCCCGAGCTTCCGGATGCGCGCCGGCGCCGCTTCATGGCCCAGTACGCGCTGCCGGAATACGACGCCGCACTGCTGACGCAGTCGCACGCGCTTGGCGCCTATTTCGAGGCGACGGCTGCCGCCGCGGGCAACGCGAAGGCGGCCAGCAACTGGATCATGGGTGACGTCACGCGCAAGATGAACGAAGAAGGCATCCGCATCGAGCAGGTGCCGCTCACGCCGGAAGCGCTTGCGGGCTTGATTCGGCTCGTCGACTCGGGCACTATCAGCGGGCCCACTGCGAAAGATGTGTTCGAAAAAATGTACGCGTCCGGCCGGACGGCTCAGGCGATCGTCGATGCCGAGGGGCTTGCCCGCATTGACGATGAAGGAGCGGTGCAGGCGGCAGTCAGCAAGGTCCTCGCTGCGCATGCGGATGCGGTGAAGCAGTATCGCGCGGGCAAGAAACAGACGTATGGATTTTTAGTCGGTCAGGTCATCAAGTCCATGGGCGGCAAAGCGAATCCAGCATTGGTCAATGCGCTGGTCCGGCGCGAGCTCGACAGGGATCCCGCGTGATCGAGGCGTACCACGTCTCGAAGACGTATGCGCGAGGTGTTTACGCGTTGCGCGATCTGTCGCTCCGTGTTGAAAAAGGCGACTTCGTTTTCCTCACCGGACCGAGTGGAGCCGGCAAGTCGACGCTGCTTCGTCTCCTGCTGCGTCAGGACGTGCCGACCGAAGGGCAGCTCATGGTCGGCGGTCGCAACCTCGCGACCCTGACACCCCGTCAGGTCCAGAGTTATCGACGCTCCCTCGGATTCGTCTTCCAGGATTTCAAACTTCTGCCCACGAAAACGGTGCTCGAGAACGTCTCCTTTGTTCCACGCGTGCTCGGGATGGGGGAATCGCAACAGCAGCGCCGCACCTTTCAGGTGTTGAAGTGGGTAGGCCTCCAGCATCGAATGAACGCATACCCATTAGAGCTCTCAGGCGGTGAACAGCAGCGGATTGCGATCGCGCGCGCGCTCGTCAACGATCCCGCGATCATTCTCGCCGACGAGCCGACCGGCAATCTCGATCCGGATTTGTCACTGGAGATCATGAACCTGTTCCGCGAAATCAACGCGCGGGGAACGACGGTCGTCGTCGCGACGCACGATCGCGAACTCATCCGGCGCGTCGGCCGGCGTGCAGTCACTCTGGACCACGGCAACATCGTGGAATTGGTCTAGGGCCACGGAAGAACACCGATTCACACGGATGCGATAGCCATGCGCGCGTTCAACTATTTCTTCTCGGAGGCGGCGGCAAGTTTGTGGCGCGGGCGCAAGGCCGCCATCCTGTCGATTCTCACCATCGCCGGCGGTTTGTTTGTACTCGGGTTTTTTCTCGTCCTGAACACGAACGTCCAGCGGCTGGTGGGGAGATGGACGCAGTCGGCCGAACTTTCCGTCTACTTGAGAGACGACATCACGCAGGATCAGCTGCGCATCGTCGACGACCTCATTGCCGGCAGTGGCCTTGCGGCCGAGCGCGCGTACGTCTCGAAGAGCCAGGCAGTCGCGCGCTTCAAGCAGGATTTTCCGGATCTCGCCGGCGCGGCCAGCCGCCTGGAAAGCAATCCATTCCCCGCGTCATTCGACATCCAGCTCAAGCCTGAAGTTCGCGACGCAGGTGGCGCGGTCGACAATCTGTCGACGACGCTCGCCGGGCTCCAAGGCGTCGCGGACGTTCGCTACGACCGTCGCTGGTTGACGAGGCTGAATTCTGTTGTTCGCCTGTTGCGGTCCATGGGGCTGGGAATCATCCTGCTCCTCGGATTCGCCTCGGCGCTGACGGTTGCGAGCGTCGTCCGGCTTGCCGCCACGGCGCGCGAAGACGAAATTGAAATCATGACGCTAGTGGGTGCCCCGCTGACCTACGTGCGCGGCCCGTTCATCGTCGAAGGAGTGCTGCAGGGCGGTGTCGGGGCGCTGGTCGCCATTCTGCTGCTATGGATGGCCTTTACCGCGGCGAACGCCCGGTATGGCGCCGCCGCGGCGCAGGCTGTTGGCCTGGGCGGGATTACATTTTTGCCATGGTTTCTGAGCGTCCTAATCGTCCTCGGAGGGATGCTGCTTGGATGTGTCGGCGGGGTGATCGTGGCGCGCGGAGTTCGGGGGCGGTAGGCGGCGTCTCCGAGTGGTCGGTGTTCATCGCTGGCTTATAGCTGCGTTTGACAGCCGCCTGAAATACGCTCTACACTGGTTTTACCCTTCAAATGCCTTACGCGAGGAGTCGCATGGCACGCGTCGTCAGCCCGGATCGGGTTTTGAGCGCCCCTGTCAGTATCGTTTCCGACTTCTATCG
>JBKPSH010000096.1:0-58438 GCA_046734955.1 Acidobacteriota bacterium | reverse complement strand
GCTCAGGGGTGATGACGACGAAGTGTCACGCGCCAAAACTATCGGCGATATTGAGAGGCGAGTTCAAAAAAAAATGCACCTGAGCTTCAAAAACTTTCGATGTGACTTCAACGCACACGTTCGTGTGTTCGATCCGCACATCGTCTAAGTACTCAGGTACCCTCCTTGAGTGCCTTTGAGACGGGATCACTCCTGCCCGAGCGGCACTTCAGCTGTTTTTAAGTAAGATTCGGGTCAGAAAAAACAGGCCGAGCCAGCGAAGTCTGTCGAAATCGCGGTGGGGCTTTCGACTACTGTCTGAAAGGAAGTGAGTGGGCCATCACGCGCCCAGGGCACGAGCAACTATGAGCTGGATGACCGATCTTCGTTTTGCCCTTCGATCGCTCGCCCGAGCAAAGGGCCTGGCCATCACCGTCGTCCTCACGCTCGCGCTGGGGATTGGCGCCAACGCAGCAATCTTCAGCGTCGTGCGCGGCGTGCTCCTGAGGCCGCTCGTCAACCGCGAGGCGGATCGGCTGATTTATATCCGGCAGAGCGCGCCAGGCATCGGCGTGGCGAACGCGGCTTTCTCGGTCCCGGAGCTGAGGGATCTCCGGGAGTCGGTGAAGTCGCTGAGCGCGTTCGGTGATTTCTCGACGATCGAGTTCACGATGATCGGTCTCGGCGACCCCCGCACCGTTCGCGCGGGCGTCGTCGGCGGCTCCTACTTCGAGGTGATGGGGCTGAAGCCGGTGATGGGACGACTGCTCGGGCCGTCGGACGATGGGCCGAAGGCGGACGGTGCGGCGGTGCTGACGTACCGGTTCTGGACGAGCGCGTTCAAGAGCGATCCCAACGTCGTCGGCAGACAGGTCCGGCTGAGCGATCGGCCCGCGACAATCGTTGGCGTGCTCGAGCCGTCGGTGCCATATCCGCAGGAGACCGAGATTATCGCCAACGTCGTGACGAGTCCGCATCATCTCGACGCGACGATGGTGGACGGCCGTGTGCACCGGATGACGGAGCTCTTCGGACGCCTGGCGCCGGGCGCGACGCTCGACGCGGCGCGCGCCGAACTGCGCGTCGCGCACGCGGCGATGGTGAAGGCGCATCCCGAGTCCTACGAGAAGCAGGCCGACTTCCGCATCGACGCCAAGGCGTTGCGGGACGAGATCATCTCGCCGGCGCGGACGATCCTGCTGGTGCTGCTCGCGGCGTCAGCACTCGTGTTCATCGTCGCGTGCTCGAACGTCGCCAACCTGATCCTCGCGCGGTCGGTGCGTCGTGAAGGCGAGCTCGCGATTCGCGCGGCGCTCGGCGCCGGCACCGCCGCGCTGCGGCGGACGCTGCTCGCCGAGAGCGTCCTCCTCTGCGCGACCGGGGCGGTGCTGGCCGTGGCGATCGCGCGGCCGATGGTCGCGGTGCTGTCGCTTTACGCGGCGCGCTTCTCAGTGCGCGCGCACGACGTCACGGTTGATTCGAGCCTGCTCTGGGTCGGCGGCGGCCTGGCGATCGCCGCCGCGGTGCTGCTGGCGTTCGTGCCGCGGCTGCCGTCGGCCGATGCCGCCAACGGAATGGGCCTGTCGGGCCGCGGCGTGCGGCTGACGTCGGGCACGAACCGGCGGCTGCGCGTGTTCGCGGTCGTGCAGATCGGTGCGTCATTCGTGCTGGTCGCAGGCGCCGGAATGCTGATCACGACACTCTTCGCGCTGCAGCGCCAGCAGACCGGTTTCCGCGGCAACCTGCTGGCGGTGAACGTGCCGGTCGTATCCTACACGCGCAAGCCCGCGGAGGTCGCGCGCTTCTATCAGGAAGCGATTCGCCGGATCTCGGAGCTGCCGGGCGTCGAGCGGGTGGCCCTCGGGACGGTCGTGCCCTGGCGCGATCCGGGTTTCTTCGCCGCGCAGTTCACCGTCGAGGGTTACCGCAAGGCGAACGGAGAAGAAGATCCGCGCGCCCAGTTCCGCACTGTGTCGCCCGGCTTCTTCAGCGCGCTTGGGGTGAAGCTCATCGCCGGCCGCGACTTCAACGATGGTGATCGCGCGGACGGCGAGAAGGTCGTCATCATCAGCGAGAGTCTGGCGCGCCGGATGCTCCCGAGCATGGACGCCGTCAACCGCCGGATGATGTGGACGGACCCGGTCACGAAGTTCATCGGCGTCAGCACCGGCCCCCGCCGCATCGTCGGCGTGGTTGCCGACGTGGACGACGAGCACCTGGTGCCCGAGCCGACGATGACGGTGTATCACCCGATCGAGCAGGAGATGAGCGGCGGGCGGCTGTTCATCCACGCGAAGATCGACCCGTATTCGCTGGTGCCGCCGGTGACGAAGGTGATCCGCGAGCTGGCGAACGACCAGCCGGTGGAGCGCGCGGCAACGCTCGACGACATCCGCGCCGAGGTGCTGGCGCCGACGCGAGTCAACGCGCTGGTGTTCGGCGGATTCGCGGGCGTGGCGCTGCTCATCGCGATCGTCGGGGTCGCCGGCGTGCTGGCGTTCTCGGTCAGCGCGCGGACGCGCGAGTTCGGCGTGCGGCTGGCGATCGGCTCGACACCGAGGCACCTGCTCGTGCGCGTCGTGCGGGAGGGGGCGGCGATCGGCATCGGCGGCATCGTCGCCGGGGCAATCGGCGGAATGCTGCTCTCACGGATCGTCGGCAGCTTCGTGCCCGACGTGCAGATGCCTGGACTCGCGCCCATCGCAGGCGCCGCGTTCGTGCTCATCGTCGCCGCGATCGTCGCGTCGCTGACGCCGGCGGCGCGCGCCTCGCGGGTCGATGTCGTCGACGCACTCAGAGCGGAGTAGCCCGGCACTCGCGCCAGCTACTCTCGCCCGACGCCGGCAGGAGCTGCCACAGCCGTGAGCTTCCGGATCAGATCCACCTCCTCCTGTTTATACGGCGTCCCGTCCTGCTTGAAGACTTCGTGGAACCACACCGTCGGTTGACGTTCGACGTAGGGCTTCTGCCACGAGTCCCACGGCAGATATGTCTGCGTCTTCCCGGCGACGAAGCCCCAGTTGATCGCAGCCACTTGGTACTTCTTCGCGATCGGCAGCGAGCCGTCGAACGTGCTGCCGTTGCCGCGCGCCATGTACTCGGTGCAGAGAATGGGCCGATGGAAGCGCTGCAGCCACTGGATGCGCTTCTCGAATTCCGCCGGCTTGTCGTAGTTGTGGAACGAGATGACGTCCGAGTGCTCGAGCTGCACGCGCTCCATGGGCGAGAGCTTGTCGTCGCTCGACCAGTCGCCCCTCCACACGCCAGAGGTCAGCGGTTGCTCGGCGCCCGCTTCCCTCGCCCAAGCGAACACCTGCGGCAGCAGCTTGAGGACGAGATCGACTTTGTTCTTCGGCTCCTGGCTGCCGTAGCTGTTCGTATTCATGTTGTCCGGTTCGTTCCACACGTCCCAGCCGAGCACGCGCGAATCCTTGGCGAACGCTCTGACAACCCCCGTCACGTATGTCTTGAGGCGCGGATACTCCTTCGGATCCTGCAGCGCCTTCGCCCCGGGCGCCTGCAGCCACCCGGAGTTGTGCACCCCAGGCGTCGGATCGTGCTGCTTGCCGAGATGCGGATTGGGATCCCAGCACGAATCGAAAAGCACGAGCAGCGGCTTGATCTTGTGCTTCGCGGCGATGTCGAGGAATTGATTGATTCGCTGCTGATACCCCTTGGCGCCCTGCTGCCACAGCAAGTCATGCAGGAACACCCTCATCGTCGTCATACCGAGCCCTTCGGCCCAGCCGAGTTCCTTGTCGATCGTTTTCGGATCGAACGTCTCGGCCTGCCACATCTCCAGCTCATTGATCGCGTTGGCCGGAATGTAGTTGCTGCCGACGAGCCAGGGCTGCTTCGCATACCATTCGTTGGCCTTCGCCTCAGACCACCGGCCCGCGGGCGCCTGCGCCACGGCGAGCGTGCAGATACAGCCGATCAGCAGTGAGATGAAGAGGCGTGACGTTTTCATGCCGCAGACCTTAGCATGAGAGGCCGCTGCTTTCGCTACGGATGCGGCCACCGTACCATGATCGGGTGCGCTTTGCCGACCTCGTCGCCGCATCCCATGCCGTGGCCGAAACCTCGGGGCGGCTCGAGAAAATCGCTCGGCTCGCCGACCTGCTGAAACGTACCCCGCCATACGAGATCGAGATCGTCGTCGCCTGCCTGACCGGAGAGCCGCGGCAGGGCAGGCTCGGAATTGGATGGGCCCAGCTCGCGAAGATGCGCGATGTCCCGGCCGCGGACGCTTCGTCACTCGACGTGCGGACCGTGGATGCGATCTTCGATCGCATGGCCGCGACCGGCGGTACGCGGTCCGCTGGAGAGCGGGTGCGATTGTTGCGCGAGCTGCTTGGCCAGGCGACGCGTGACGAACAGGACTTTCTGCTGCGACTGCTCATCGGTGAGCTGCGTCAGGGCGCGCTCGAGGGAGTTCTACTCGAGGCTATTGCACGAGCGTCGGGCATTCCGGCAGCGAGGGTACGGCGCGCGACGATGCTCGCAGGTGATGTTGGCGTCGTGGCGCGAACGGCGATCCTCGAGGGAGACGAGGCGCTCTCGCGCTTCATCCTGCAACCGTTCAAGCCGGTCCAGCCGATGCTGGCCGATTCGGCGGCCGACGTCGCCGATGCGCTCAGCAATCTTGGCGCCGCTTCCTTCGAGTACAAACTCGATGGCGCGCGGATTCAGGCGCACAAAGTCGATGATGACGTTCGGGTGTTCTCGCGAAACCTGCGCGACGTGACGGCCGCGGTTCCTGAGGTCGTGACTGCCGTCCGCGCGATGCCGCCACGAGCGCTGGTTCTCGACGGCGAAGCCATCGTCCTGCGTCCGAATGGTACGCCGCAGCCGTTCCAGATCACCATGCGGAGGTTCGGTCGCAAGCTTGACGTCGATCGATTGAAGGCGACACTGCCGATTAGTCCATTCTTCTTCGATGCCCTGTACGTCGACGGCGGTGCACTCGTCGACGAACCGCTGACGCGGCGGATCGAGACGCTCAATCGGATCGTCGTTCCTGGCAATCTCGTGCCGCGGATCGTGACGTCGAGCGCGCGCGACGCGGCGGAGTTCGCTGCGCGTGCTCTGGCAACGGGCCATGAGGGGGTGATGGCGAAGGCGCTCGATGCGGGATACGCAGCCGGGCGGCGAGGATCAGCGTGGCTGAAAGTGAAAGAAGCGCGAACGCTCGATCTCGTGATCCTGGCGGTCGAGTGGGGAAACGGCCGCCGCAAGGGGACGCTGAGCAACCTGCATCTCGGCGCGCGTGATACGGAACGCGGCGGCTACGTGATGCTGGGAAAGACGTTCAAAGGCCTCACGGACGAGATGCTCGCCTGGCAGACGAAGCGCTTTCTCGAGATCGAGATCGGACGCAACGACTACACGGTCTACCTGCGGCCTGAAATCGTGGCCGAGATTGCGTTCAACGACATTCAGGCCAGCCCGCAGTATCCCGGCGGGCTCGCGCTGCGCTTCGCGCGCGTGAAGCGCTATCGGCACGACAAGACGGCGGCCGAGGCGGATACGTTCGCCACCATTCAGACGATCTATCAGCAGACAAGCGGCGAGGCTCCGCCGGTGCGCCGCTAGTCAGCACCGACGCGGCGTCAGTCCTGTTCCGCGCGCTGTTCGTCGTTGGCCCGAGAGGCGATGTAGTCCTCGACGCTGGCATCGGTTGGCTTGGTCTTGTTCTCAGCCATCGCTGCTCCTGACGAGCGTTGGTATTCTCGCGCGACCCTCGAGTTCAGGAACTAACGCGGTGTCGCTCTCGCGAGCGCCAGCGCGCGCTCCAGGATCGCGTCACGCCCACTGCGAAGATCCGCCACGGTCCGAGCGACAGCGACGTCCGGCTCGATGCCGATCCCTTCGAACGCCCTGCCGTCGGGGAAGCGATAACGCATCGCGCCAATCCTGACGCGCATCCCGTCGCCGAGCTCCTCGCGGTACGGATTGCCAGAGCTTCCCGTCGTTGTCTCACCGATCACAGACCCACGATGAGTGTCCTTGAATGGCATGACGAAATCCTCGCACGCCGATTGACAGAAACGATCGACCAGCACGAACAGACGACCGTCGAAGGCGTCGGCGGCGGGGCTCTGCTCGCGACTTTCGCGATTCGCCCATCCCTGCCAGGTGCGCCACGGCTTGTTCATGAGCGCGGCGATGAGCTGAAAGGGCGTCGTGCCGCCGCCGTTGAAACGAACGTCGACGATGAGATTCGGCGACGACGCAAATCGACGAACGAGGTCGACGGCCGTTTGTTCGTACCCAGGACTCCCGAATGACGGCACGCGGATGTAGGCGATCCGGGATTCGTCCAGCCACTTTCCTTCGGATGCGCTCGGAAACACGATGGGCGCGTCGGGCTTGACGGATTTGTCGACCACGACGACGTCCCCGGTGGCGAGTCCAAGCGCGATCCGCTCGGGAAAGAGCAGCGAGTAATTGAATACGAGGGTTCGCGCGAGGCGATCGTTCGACGCCGCGACGTACTGCGACAATTCGCGCACGACGTCGGCCACCGGCCGACCACCGATCGTGCGGACGATCGTGCCGCGCCGCAGGCTGCTGGTCTGGCTGCCGACGACGACCCACTGATTCTCGACCTCGAGCAACCGGAACTTCACCGCCCGATCGTCGGCGCGATCGTCGAAGAATTGGGTGTGGCCGTTGTGCAGCGCCGCGATGAATCGGAGGGTCGCGAGGTCGAACGCGTGACGATCGGTCGCGCGCGGTAACTGCGCCACGTAATCCATGTACGCGCGCTCGACATCGGCGCGCGGCGCGCCTTCCCAGTGCACGAAGTACTGCTGAATCAGTTCATGGATGCGGCCGGCCACGGCAACTCTGTTGGTGACTGCCGCATCGCCGCTTTGGGGGGGACTCAAGTGATCGAGCGTCTGGGCGATCGCCGTGGCCGCCAGCGTGACAGCAAGACAGCACGCTGACGCGAGTGGCCGTTTCATGCGGTGCGAGTGTAGCCGGTCGCCGCATCGGATCGGCATGAAATGTGATGAACGACGGCTGCCGATATCGAAGCCGGTCCCTGGGATCGTCTGTCGAAGCGATCCGGGTTGTCAGCCGCCAGAAGTCCCGGGGGCGGACGCGCGCGGTGCACCTCCTTATGTTATTGCGGCCGTGCTGGTCGCGGCAGCATCTCTTCCCGCGTCGCGGTGTTGTACAGCATCGTCGCCACGACCACCGCCGCCTGACGTAGATCGTCGGGGATCAGATGTTCATACGTATCCATGTTGGTGTGATGCGTGCGCGTCTCGTAATCCAGCGGATCGTGCCTGAACACCGGCGTCGGCAGCCCCACCTCCGCGAACGGACGGCAATCACCGCCGCAATCGGTCCTCGGGCTCACCATCGTCATTCCGAGATCCCGTAACGGCGCGACCCACGGTTCGAAGATCGCCGCGAGCGGCTGCGTGCCGACGCTGACACCTCGAATTCGTCCCCCACCCGCGTCCAGGGTGAAGATCGCGGAGATCCGCGCGTGCTCCTCCTTGAACACGATGGGTCCCGCTCTGCGCCGCAGAAACTCCGGCACGGCCATCGCCGAGTCCGTCGTCGCGCGCGGCACGGCTGCGACGTGCGCTTTCACGTAGCCAAGCGATCCCAGCGCGCCCTGTTCTTCACCGGTCCAGAGCGCGATGCGAATCGTCCGCCGCGGCTGGACTGCGATCGCGCGTAAGATCCGCATCGCCTCCATCGCGATCAGGACGCCCGCGCCATCATCGGTGGCCCCCGTGCCGGCCGCCCAGCTGTCGAGATGCGCGCCGACCATCACCACTTGATCTTTACGCACGGGATCGACGCCTGGAATCTCGGCGAGGACGTTGAAGCCTTCTTCGCGATCGCCGGTGAACGCGGCGTCGACGTTGACCTCGACGCGGACCGGCACCTTCCTCGTCAACAGCCGCTCCAACCGGCCGTAGTGCTCGTTGGCGACGACGACCACTGGCACCTGCATCCGATGCGCCTTCTCGTACGCACGCAACCCGAAGGCGGCGTTGCCGTCGACCATCAGTGTGCCGCCGCTGATGCCACCGCTCGGCCGATTGCCGCTTGGCACGATCACCGCGCGCACGCCTTCCGCCGCGAGGAAGCGCCCGATCCGCTCGCGGAACGCGACCTCCGTGAAAGTCCGCTCGCGGACTTCCGGAGCGTCCTCCGCGGCGGTGCTTACCGGCATACGCGCGTACGCCGCGAGCTCCGCATCATCGAATCGAGTGAACAACGGCTTATCAAACGGGACGACCTCGGGCGGCCCTGGCGCGCGGGCAAGCAACACGATTCGATCGCGCAGCATGCCGCGATGGGCTGCGAACGCCTGCTCATCGGGGAGTCCTCCCACCGGCCGAAGGTCTGCCGTCACTGGGCCGGCGGTCGGCGGAGACCACGGGGCAGCGTGCGTGATGAACACAGCGGTGTCAGGTGCCACCATGCGGACCGAGACGTTGCGCTGCTCCCAGCCGATCCCAAACTGCCCCCAGCTCTCAGCCCGCACCTGCGAGAGCCCCATCTGCGTGAGCTGCTCGCGCGCCCAGTCGATTGCCTTCTTCAGATTGCGAGATCCAGTCAGCCGCGGGCCGACGCCGTCGATCAGCTCGGTCGCGTAATCCATCACTTTTGAGCGACGCAGCCCATCGTCGCGGATGCGCGCGTAGGCGGCCTGCCCCGTCTCTGGTGGTGCCTGATGAACGCCAATGACTTGCGCTCCCGCCGCATAAAGGAGGAGGCACACCCCAACGAGCATCCCCGACGCTCGAACGTTGAACCGGATGTCGAGCATGGCTGCAGCGTACCACGGCGGCGTGAACGTTCCGGCGATCCCGATCGATCGCCCTGGGGAGACCATCGTCGCGTAGGCGACCCACTACGTGTTTCCATGACAAGCAGTACGCGGTTGCTAGCGCTCAGCTCCGTGTTGCCGCAGGATCGATGCAATCGCGCCATGTTGACGCCGTTCGGCCCACGCGAGCGGTGTCGCCCAAGGTTCAGTCTCGGGCTCGATCGGGTCCGCCCCTCGGGCGAGGAGCAGTTCGACCAGCTTCACACGCCCCCACCGGCACGCCCACCCAAGGGGCGTGCTTTTCAGAAATTCATCCCGAATGTCCATGCGCGCTCCCGCATCGAGCAGCAGCGACGCCAGAGACACGCCGACTCCATGGTCCCGGGCGATCACTTCGTGCAGCATCGTCTGTCCGGATTCCGCTGCCCGGAGATTGGGATCGCAGCGCTCGAGAATCAGCCGGAACGACTCGCGGGAGTCCGCCTGCTCGGCATCATTCAAGTCTTCGTGCCCGGGCAGCGGACGCCACAACATCCAGAACCATCGCGGGTCATCCCGCGGCCAGTCGATCCGCTCCAGCGCCATGCGCACGATGTCCGCGCTCCGGCCGCTCGCGCCGCTCCACAGGAGTTGTTCGGCGACCTTCTCACTCGAGAACGTGCCGTCGAGACGCGGGTCGAGCTCGCCGTCGAGCATGCGGCGTGCAAGGTCGGGCCTGCGCAAGTACCCGGCGAACTCGGCGGTAATCCAGCCTCCGTGTTCCACCAACAGGTCGATCATCGCCGGGTCAGGCGCGTCCACACGCGGCGACCCTCCCGCGTATGCCGCAAACGTTGGCGAGCCTGATGTGAACACGTTTGCGTTCGGATCGGCGCCGTGCTGGAGCAGCAGGCGCGCGATGTCAATCCGTCCGGTGTTGACCGCCTCCATCAGCGGGCCGCCCGTCGAGAACGTCTGATCTTCGTGATGGCCAAGCTGCATGTGCTCGTTCGGATCGAGACCCAGTTCGAGCAACGCACGCACGACGTCAGGACGGTTGCTTCGTACCGCCGCCTGGAGCAGTCCTTTTCCCTGCAGGGAGTCGGGCGGACATGACGCGAGGTAGTCGCAACGTCCGAGCGCGGCCGCCGAGAGCGGAGTCAGTGCGGCGCCACGTTCGATGAGCAATGCAGCCATCGCCTCGCATGTCGATCGACGCGACGGCTCCTCGGCACATTCCCACACAGCAAAGTCCAGCGGCGTCCGTTCCTCGCGCCACCAGAAGTCCGGGTGCGACTTCTGGTTCACGTCGGCGCCGTGGTCGAGGAGCCACTTCGCCACCCGGAGCATGCCCTGGCCTGCCGCGCGGTGCAGCATCGTCACGCCGTCGGGTGGGCAGATGTTGGCCAACGAAGGTTGGGACTCGAACACGGCAATCACGGCGTCCTCGCCGCCCGTCATCATGGCGTGTCTGAGGCGGTGAAGGCCGTCGCCGTCGGCGTTGGAACCTCGCGCGCCGCGCTTTTCCTCCTCGGCGATCATCATTGCGACGATCTCGTCGTAGCCGCGTTCCTCGGCGATCGTGCGCGGGCTGGTCGCGTCGCGGTTGGGCCAGATGCCGCCGCGCGTGTCCGCTCCCGCCTCGAGCAGCAGCCGGGTCATCTCGACGTCGCGCTGCATGACCGCGATATGGAGGGCGCGTATTTCGAAGCCCGAAGGTCCACCGCGCATCAGATCGACGATCTCAGGCCGCCGCGCGAGCAGCGCACGAACCGCGCCGAGGTCACCCTTCTTTACAGCGTCGTGCAACCTCGCGGTCGTGACGCCATCGACGGCGGCCTTCAGCTTCGGCCAGCTCTCGAACCCATACGAGCGGGCCAACACGAACTGCGCGTCGTGCAGCGCGAAGGTCTGCGGCGTCGCAGAGCGATGGTGGGCGGAGACCTCGACGACCGCGTCTGACGACTGCGCGCGGTACGCCTCCAGTAACTCCCTGGCCTGTCGCTTCAGTTGATCGATGTCGGGGTTCTCGCGCATCGCGCGAAGGGGCGGGCGAGTCGGGTGAACGGTCATGACGAGCTCCTCTCCCGGCCGTGCTATCGCACGGCCATTCGTGCCCGTTGTCCGCTCTCCCGGGCAGGAAAAGAGATCATCCTGATGCTGACAAGACCGATGTCGGGGTGGACGCAGTCCTTTCCGCGGACGTGGGTGACGCCCCGATGCGCCAGCGCCAGTATACCGCGCAGGTCCTTGCGTCGATGAGGAAGATCAGCACCGAGCCGTCATTCGGATCTGCCCAGCCACCAACTCTCGTACGAAGGCGCACATTAATTCAGTACGTAGATCCGAACCGCCTCGTCCGCCTTCCATAACACCAACTCCGGATGTTCGTCCAGATGCGCGAGACGCGGCGGGCTCAACTTGTTCGTGAAGACGATGACATGCGTCACGCCAAGCTGTCGCAGGTACTGCAGGGAGGTTCCTTCGGGAAACGCGGCGAGCCCTTCGGCTTCGCGAACGTAGAGCTCGGGCGTGAAGCTCGAATTGCCGTTCAAGATTGCCTGCCAGAAGCGGGTCGATGCCAGCATACAGTCGACGTTCTCACCTATCGCACGGGCGGGAGGAAACGGGAAGCAGGCAATTACCTTCTTGCCGGTCTTGAGGTCGTCAAAGATCGACGAGATGCCGTGGAACGGACGGTACTGGATCGGTGCGCGCAAAGCTTCCAGGTGTACTCCGAGGAGCAAGACGATGCCGAGCGCCACGAAGCGCCGTTCGGACTGCTGCAACCGCGCCCATCCGAATCCAGCGAGGATGGCAATCGCCGCGAGAAACAGCTGGCCGAAGCGAACGGCGCCTCGAATCCCGGCCATCAGTGGGAACACGCGGCCAAGCGGGGCATACAGCGGGAAAGCCGGACCGAATGACAGAGCGAACGCCACGAGACCGAAGGCGACCGCCATCCTTGCACGCGAATCCTTCCATGCCACGCCCGAAACTACCGCCGCGATGACGAGACCGGAGGCAATGACACCGGGAAAAAGCGCGTCATTGATGAAAAACCGATGACTCCAGAGATTGAAATGGAACCGACCGCCCGTGGCGAGATAGTCGGTGAGATGCGCTGAAAACTCGGACACCTCGGCGAGAGACCGGGTGAATCCCTCCTCGCGGCTCACACGCAGATACGGCAACAGAAACGGAATCAGCGCCAGAGATGCAAGGCCGGCCGAGAACAGCAGCAGCGGTACGACGCGGCGAAATCGAGGACCTGCCCACTCCAGCGGCCTCGTCGCAACGGCTGCCAGGAGAGAAAGCGACGTGAACACCATGAGGTATCCGCACGTCAGCGCTTGCAGGACGAACCACCCCGCCAACTGGGCCGCCGTCGCCAGTTGCGGCACGGTCAGCAGGCGATCAAGCGCCCAGAGCGCCAGCGGGAAGAACTCCATGTGCTGGTCCTGGATCTGGGGAAATCGCGTCAACGTCAGGGCATTGAATGCCATCAACGACCCGCTGAAGATGCCGGCCAGACGATTCTGCGTCCACCGTTCAACGACGAGGCAGGTCGTCCATCCGGTGAGCGCGAGCCCCGCAATGATCAGCAGGTTGTAGACGAGTACAGGAGAGGCCCCCGCCCACAGCAGCGGCGCCCCCATGAGCGCCTGGACAAATAAATGATCCGAATACGCGAGCGTGTTGCGCTTGGGATAAAAGGTGTTGGAGTCAAACAGGTGCAACGGATCGTGCGCGAGCTGATGAGCGTCCCATGCAAGGATCCATTCCTTGTGGACCGTATCGGGCGCATCGTTGCGCGAGAGCCGACCGGGGGCGGTCGCGAGCGGCCACGTGTGCACCACAGCGAGCAGGACGAAGAGCGGCAGGCTCGCGAGTGGAAACGCCAGCCGTCCGTGCGTGGCAGGGGTGATTGGCTGGCTGACCAATGCGGGCGTCGCGCTCATGTGCTCCCGTGCGAGAGCGGCTTGAATAGCGCATTTCCCACACGGATGCAACGGACAAAAGACGCCGCGCTAACCTCTCCACAGCACGTAAATGCCCCATTGGCCGTCGCGGTGGCTGTGGAACGCGACCCGACGGCCGTCCGGCGACCAGGCGAACTCCTCCGCCGTCGGATCCGTGAGCACGCGCTGCATCGAACCATCGCCAAGGTCGAGAAGCCAGGCGCCGTGGCGGAAGACCTGGAAGATGATCTTGGTGCCGTCCGGCGAGACCGCGGGCGTCCGCACCAGTTGTCCCTTGACCGGCGTCTGATAACGAGTGACCTCGCCCGTCTGCACGTCCATCACGATCAGCGCGTCCTCGTGGCTGTACGCGATGCGGCGATCGTCGGGGAACCACGAGGCCGCCCACGTCTGGCCATATCGATAGTTCGTGAGGCGGCGCGCGCTGCCGCCGGCGGCGGGTTGCACCCACACATTCCACACCGAGGGTTTGTCCGTCTCAGCCCGGATGTAGGCGAGCCACTCGCCATTCCGCGACCAGGTCGGCACCGCGGCGTAGCCCTCGCCGCTGACTCTGCGGACCTGCGAGCCATCCCGGTTCGCCACGTAGATACCACGCTCACCATCCCGGTCCGAGTCGAACGCCACGAACCGCCCATCCGGCGATGGCTGCGCGTGATAGTTGTGCGATCCGTCATCGACGATCGTCATGATGCCCAGATCTGCGCCTGTCTGAGTGTCGGCGGCGGCGACTTCGATCGCGCTCCGCGCGTCGCGCTCACGGCCGGTGTGGAAGAAGATCGCCGTGCCGTCCGATGCGAAGGCCGGAGAGAAGGCGTCCGCATTGGTCGCGCGGACGGCGTCGATGGCCCTGACCTGTTCACCCACGTGTTCAACCGGTACACGCACGATCTCATTCCGCGTTTCTACTTCCGCCGGGTTCGCAGTCGAATCGTTCGCCGCAGATGGAGCGGCCGAGACCTCGGCCGACAGACGCGCGGAGCCGGATGGATTCGTCGCGGCACGGCGGTGGGTGATTCCGTTGGCGACGGCGAAGCCCACCGCAAATGAGGCGACGAGTGCCGCTGTGGCCGCCAGTCCCCATCGCCGCGATGAGTGAACATGCGGACCAGCTTCTCGATCGCCGCCAAAGGACCTGAACATCGGCGGCGCGGCAGCGATCGGCCGTGGCGCCCCGCTCGAGGATGCTGCAGGTTTGCAGACCACCAATGTCGGCCGCGGCACCGCGATCGGACGCGATGGGCGCGCGCTGCGCTGCAGGATGCCTCTCAGCACGTCGCGACTCGCTCCCTTTTCGAACCGCTCCAGCGCGTGCGAGAACTCGCCCAGCGATCCGAAGGGCGGCGCTTCGACCGCCTCGAGCCCGCGCGCGATTACATAGCGAAGCGGCGCAGGCACATTCGGGGTACCAGCCGGCAGCAGTGTCAGCAGCAGGTCGGCGATACTCGCCACCGAGGGCGCGCCGTCGGTGTTGATGCATGACGCCGAGCCGTCGGAGCCGAGCTGGATATTCGTAAGAGTCGGAATACCGCAGGGGTGTGCCAGGAGCTGACGTGCGACCGCAACCGCTTCGTGCGTCTCCAGGCGCACACCGCGCCCCAGCAGGTGAGACAGCGCAATTGTGAGCATCGTATTTTGTCGTGAGTGCAAGACACGGCCCACGCCGATTTTGCGTAGATAGGCCGGTAAATACAGTTCCGCTGTACTACAGAGTGGAACGGCTGACCGATTTACAACGCGGGGTTCACGCCGATTTCGTGTGAGCCGTCTTTCGGCGTATCGTGATGGCCGCCACATCGATCAACTCGCCGACGCAGCATCCGACCGCTCGCAGTGGCTGCCGCTGGCGGGCGTCCAGTGCACTCTACCGGGAAGGCGATCGCGATCTTGCTACCAACAGGTGTGGCTGATATCCGGTACTTTCGCCCGGGTCAACGGAGAAGAGCTCGGTTCGCCACACACCAAAGCAACGACCTGCTTCGCAGGTCGTACGACGTTTGGCGTAAGTCCACCCTCAACGCCTCCTAAAATCATACTTTTCGCTAATTGATTGGCGCCGACACCGAGCGGATTATCACTCCTCCGCTTCATTGATCCCGCTCAGAAGGAGGGGCCATGTCTCTACTACCTCGTGTTCGCCATGCAATCGTTCGTCGCTTCGCCTCCGCCGTGCTGATTGCCGTCTGTCTCGCGACGGCGATGAGCGCGGGGCCGCTTCCGAACCTTCTCGATGACAATCGGGACAACACCGCGCTCGAGGTACTTGAATCGGCTGCGTTCAACCTTGCACTCACCGCCTTGCCGATCTTTTCGATCCCGTATACCCCGGCGTACGCCGGTCCGCCCATCGTGCCCGTCGTGATCGAAGGACGGGTTCTTGAACATCCGAAGATACACAACCTTTATCTCGACTCCGACTGGGACGCGAACAATCCTGACGCGCCGACGCGAGCACAAATCGATTCATTAACGCAGGAGCTTGTGAACAGCGGCTACTTCAGCGCCGCAGCGCAGTACGGGGTTGGCAGTGCATCCTTCACTGGCTCACACGACCGCAGCGTCCTTTGTTCGGCGTTCGAGCCGCTTGGAGGTCACGCCGAATTCGTGGACATACTCGCCTGGACGACGTGCATGGTGGGATTCAACCCGTTCGACCTGCCGCCGCTCCCCCCGGGAGCACTTCCCCCTATCAGCGGAGCTCCATCGCCGGACGACAACACGTTGTACGTCGTGTACTTGCCGCGGGATGTCGAAATCGTTGAAGGCGGGTGCGGTCAGTTCTCTGCCTATCACTTCTTCGGCTCGGTGCCGGCCTTGAAGTTCATCGTCGTCCCGTTTGCGCAGACCTACGCCTTCGCCGTCGTCCAGACGAAGTGCGCGAGCGGCGCGACGCCGGCCGCCATCCGCAACGAAATCTTCAGGGCCGCCACGCACGAGATCATCGAGGCGGCTGTCGACCCGCTGGTGGCCACAGGCTGGATCAACGACAGCGTTGTGAGTGCGGCTGAAGGGGACAACTTTTTCGAGCAGCTCGTGGCCGGATTCAACGCGGTTGCGCTCGATCTGAAGGTCGGCGAGGCCGCAGATATCTGTTCTGCGGGCGGCACGCAGACCGGTCCGCCTGCATTCCAGCACCCGACGCCGGCGATTCCGATCCCGACCTCGGATCCCTCACTGGGAGGCTCCTTCCTCGTCGCACCGTACTGGTCGAATCAGCAGGGGGCGTGCGCGCCATTCGTGCCGAAGACGACGCTTCAGTTCGGCACGCCCAGCTTCGGGCAGTTCATCACGTCGAGCACGACGATGACGATCAACGCTGTAGACGGCGGATCCGGTTCCGGCGTCGCATCGATCTCGTGGCGGGTCTTCTCTGACGGCACGACCCCTCCGGCGTTCACGACGCAGGCGCCGCCCGTGACGTTCGTGGTGACCGGCGCGGATGGCGGATACACCGTCGAGATGTTCGCGACCGGCAACAATGGGATGGTCGAGGTCGCGCATTCCTCGCACGTGATTCTCGACAATACCGCGCCCGTCATCACGATCGTCCAGCCCACGGCCGCCGAGTACCCGCATAGCGCGGTGTTGACGCTCGATTACTCGGCGACCGACGGAGCGGGATCCGGTGTCGCATCCCTGACGGCAAAGATGGATGGATCGCCGACGCTCGCAGGCCACGGCCTCGACGACGGTCAGGCAATTAATCTGCTGTTCGAGCTGACGCTCGGCGACCACACGTTCGCTGTCGACAGCAAGGACCGTGTCGACAACGGGTCGTTGCAGTCGGTCACCTTCTCGATCGTGGTGACCGCCGAAAGCATCAAGCAGGACGTGGCGATATTCCTGAGTGCAGGGCTGATCAAGGATCCAGGACTTCCCGGTGCGTTGCTCGCGAAGCTCGATGGCGCTGCCGACGCGCGGGCAAAGGGCAACTGCACGACAGCCGCCAATCTCTATCAAGCGTTCATCAATCTCTTGCAGGCGCAGTCAGGAACCGGAATCGACGCAACCGCCGCGGCGATCATGATTGCCGACGCGCAGTACCTGATCGCGCATTGTCCGTAGTTCGCACATAACCCGGAGGGGCGGCGGGCGTCATGCCCGCCGCGCCCGGGGTTTTTCGCCGATTGAACGCTGTCGACTGCTGTCTCGTCCTTCTATCAGATTCTTTCGTCCGGCCGAAGCGTTCGCCGCACTACTATTGGGAGCCATGCGGGCCGTGCGCCTCTTGAAACCGATCGTCCTCGGCGTCATCGGTGCGATCCTCGGTGTCTATCTCGTATTCGCGATCGGGCTCACCGTCGTCGAATGGGTCGTGCGCGAGAACCCCAAGATCGACGAAAGCCTGCTCGCGCATTCCACGGCGCCTCACACGATCACGCACTTCGACCAGGGTGCCGCATCCTTTCAGCGTCGCCTGGAGCTGATCGGAGCCGCCAGAAAGTCGATCGCGCTCGAGTTCTTCATCTATGACGTCGATGATGCCTCCCGACTCCTCACCCAGGCGCTGATCAAGAGGGCCCGCGAGGGCGTGCAGGTGCGCATCCTGGTCGACTTCTCCGCTCCGGTGTTCAAGCTGAAACCCGCGTATGCGCGGCTCCTCGGCGAGGCCGGCGTACAGGTGCGCTACTACAACACCAGCGCCGTCTACCGGCTGGTCAGCATCCAGCATCGCTCGCACCGCAAGCTCCTCGTCATCGACGAAGCGACCGTGCTGACCGGCGGCCGCAACATCGCCAACGATTACTTCGATCTCTCGGATCACTACAACTTCCTCGACTCCGACCTCGAGGTCACCGGGCCGATCGTGAAAACGGTCCTCCGGAGTTTCGACGTCTACTGGAATTCGCGGCTCGCCACCGAGCCGGCGCTCGAGTCTGAACCGAACGACGAGGCCGCGAGGTTCGTGGTCCCGCAAACGGGTGATGTCGCGCTGCTCGAGCGATTGCGTGCGGCGGGCGAGTCATACCGGCAGTCGCACCACGCTCACGAATGCCACGACCTACGCTTCGTCACCGACTTCCCGAACCAGGGGGAGAAAAGCCGCAACGTGTTCAACGCGATCGTCGACGAGTTGCGCCGCGCAAAACAGGAGGCGGTCGTCGAATCGCCGTACTTCGTGATCAAAAGCGGCGGCTACGCCGTACTCGAAGATCTGCACAAGAGAGGCGTGCGTGTACGGGTGCTGACCAACAGCCTCGCCTCCACCGACGCATCGTACTCCGTTGCCGCGCTCTATCCCCGGCTCGGCTCACTGGCCGATACCGGCCTCACGCTCTCGGCGTACGGCGGAGCGCCGCTACCCTCGCAGAGCACCAATCTCCGCGGCGGCACTCCGCGGTGGGGCGTGCATTCCAAGCGCGGCGTCATCGACGGTGAAACCACGTTGCTCGGCACGTACAACATCGATCCACGTTCCGCCAATCTCAATTCCGAGCTGATGCTGGTGTGCCGCGGACAGAAGGATCTCGCGGCCGAGGTGCTGGCGAGCATCGCGGCGCGCGAAGCCGCGTCCGAAAAGGTCATCGAGGGCGGCACGATCGCGCAACGTTCGGCGCTCCTCGGGGCCTCTCCGCTCACCCACCGGATCCGTTTTCTGCTGGAGCTGCCAATCGCGAACCTTTTCGATTTCCTGCTGTGAGACTGCGTATTCCGACTCTTCTGAACTTTTGGCCGTCTAAGTTTCCAATGGTGTCAGGCAGTGAATCGTGAACACATGTTCATGATTCCTCTTCATGATTCACTGCCTGACACCCCCGTCCGTAATCACACGGCTGAGGAGGAGTGATGCGAGCTTACAAGTCCACCCTCTTTGTCATCGTCGTGCTCATCCTTGGAGCCGGGCCCGTGGACGCACAGGAAACAAAAGCTGTCGAAGTGACTCCATACGTAGCGGTTGGCTCGGCGGAAGCTGCTCCCGTAGGTGTCGTTGTTACCTTCCCCGTAACGTCCGCGCTCAGTGTCGAGACCGACGTTGCGCATCGTCGTGCCGAGGGTCGCATTCACGCGCTGAGTTCAAGCACCAGCCTCTTGTATGCCCTGCCGCGCGTTGGCCAAGCCACCCCGTATGTCGCCACCGGAGTGGGACTGTCGCAATACGGCGCGCCTGTTTTTTCCTCGAATGGTCCTCCCGTCGGTACTGAGTCCCGCCTGGCGTTGACGGTGAATGCCGGAGGCGGCCTGAAGATGCCGATGAATAGCGCGTTGGATCTGCGAACTGACGCCCGGTGGTTCAAATCCTTCGGCCGTCAGGGATCCGAGCAGTTTCGCGTGGCTCAGGGCATCTCTTTCGATGTTGGCAAACGGTAGGTAGTGCAAAGAAACATCGCCTTCCGATCAGGTCGCACGTCTGTTCCTCCTCGAGCCCGGGATGGGGTTCTTCGACGAAAATAACGCGATCGGCTATCAGTTCCAGGCCGCGCCCGTCGCCACACCGGAACCGGCGAGCCTGCTGCTGCTTGGAACAGGGCTCGCAACTTTGCTCGCGCGACGAAGCAAGTAGTTTCGAAAGGAGGCCCGGTGCATTGCACCGGGCCTTGACTCAGGCGCTTGCAATGCTGTGAAACGTCGCAATCGCGCTCCATACACCGAGACCGATCCCGCGCACCATCTGCTGTAGTTCCACCATGCTGTGGGCGAGAAAGATCAGCACGGATCCGTCGTTCGGATCAGCCTGCCACCAACTGCCGTACGCCCCTGGCCAACCGATCGTGCCGACGCCACCGCGGCACTGCAGCGGATCCGCCTTCTCCGGTTCCACGACAACCGCGACGCCCATACCGTAGCCGTGCCCGGCGGCAAACACGGGACGCCTAAACATGCGCGTCCTGGCGCGTTGTTCAGGCGTCAGCTGATTCGACGTCATCATCGCGCGCGTCTCTGGACGCAGAACCTCCGCACCGGTGTGCGTGTCACCGATCAGCATGCGGGCGAACGCAAGATAGTCATCGAGCGTCGACCAGAGTCCCCCGCCGCCTGCCTCGAACGTCATGCCGTCCGGCCGTTGGTCCCGCGCATGACCACCTGGTGCTTCCGATAGCGCCGTCAAACGGCCCTCGTTATCGAAACCACAAAACCCCGCGCAGCGATCTCGCTTCTGCTGCGGGACGGTGAAACAGGTATCACCCATCCCGAGTGGACGAAAGACCCGGCGATCCAGCACCGCGCTCAATGGCGCCCCCTCCAGGCGCGCGATTAGGAATCCGAGCACGTCTGTTGAGAGACCGTAGTGAAATCCGGCCCCTGGCTGATCGACGAGCGGCAACGTCGCCAGCCGTGCGATCCATGCGTCGGGCGTGAGTGGGTTGTCGATCTGCGCGCCGAGGGTCTCCGCATGGGCGCGTCGGATCGGACCGCGATGAAATTCGCCATACGTCAGACCGGAGCGATGCGTCAGCAAATCGCGGAACGTGATCGGACGCGCCGCTTCGTCGGTCTCGTCGAGGGGACCATCCGGGTCGCGCAGCACGCGCATGTTCGCCAGCTCGGGTGCGTACTTCGTGATTGGTTCGTCGAGATCGAAACGTCCCTCGTCGAACAGCGTCAGCGCGCCAACGGTCGTGATCGGTTTCGTCAGCGAGGCAATCCGAAAGATCGTGTTGCGCTCAACAGGCGCGCCGGACACAAGATCCCGGCGCCCAACCGTCGCGACGTGACGGACCGCGCCGTTTCGCCAGACCAGGGCCGCCGCGCCGGCAAGTTCCCCGGCCTCGACGGCTGGCAGGAGGGCGCCCTCGATCGGATTCTTCCCAGTCATTGCGTTCGTCATGGTGTTGCCCTTATCTACAGCTGTTTCTGTATTGAGATTATAAAATAAATGTACTATTTTATTGTTTATGGCAAGCAGAAAAAAATGGTCACCCCGGGGGAAGCCGAAGGGGGATAAGCGCGAACGAACGCGAGCCGCCTTGCTCGAGGCGGCCCGCGCACTCATCCGCGAAAAAGGCCACGAGCGGACGACCCTGGAGAAGGTTGCGAGGCGAGCCGGCATGACGACCGGCGCGATCTACGGCAACTTCAAGAACCGTGACGAGTTGTTCATCGCTCTCGGGCAGACCTACTGGGCGCCGATCAAGCCGAAGATCTCACCCGGCGCGACATTCGCCGAGGCGATGCACGCGATTGCAAAGGCGACGCTGGCTGCCGCCGACGAGCGCGCGCCGGTCGCCATCGGGCGGCTTACCGGGCTTGCTTACACGCTGAAGAGCGCGGCGATGCGTCGCCGCGTGGTGGAAGTCACGAAGGACAGTTACGAGTTCGGCGCCGAATGGCTGCGGACGTTCAATCCCGGGGAGCTACCAATGCCCGCCGAACGTCTCGTGTGCGTCATCCATGCCCTAATCGAGGGATTGGTGATGCAGCGGATCCTCACACCAGAACTGTGTCCTGATGAAGTGTTCTATGAGGCGTTCGCCGCATTAGCACGCCACTGAAGGAGTCGACAGGCGACAATGTCAACATGCGGCGATGGACGATGCGGATTCTCGTCAGTCTGGGTGGGCTGATCCTTGCGATCGCGGTCGCGGGTACGACGTACCAATGGCTTGCGACTCGAACGGATCTCGCGGCGACTCCACCTCCGGGACATCTCGTCGACATCGGAGGGTATAGGCTGCACCTGTGGTGCACCGGGAACGGCGCGCCTACCGTGATCCTCGACACCGGCCTCGGCGGCACGAGTGCTGACTGGGGTTTTGTCCAACCTGATGTCGCTCAATTCACGCGTGTCTGCTCCTACGACCGCGCCGGGATCGGTTACAGCGATCCCGGGCCGTCACCGCGTACAGCTCGCCGCATCGCGAGCGAACTGGCTGAACTCCTCGCCCGCAGCGGGATAAAAGAACCGGTGGTGCTCGTCGGGGCGTCCATTGCGGGTTTCGAAGTCCGAGTGTTCGCTTCCGATCACGCTGAGCGCGCCGCAGGTCTCGTGCTCGTGGACGCCTCGCACGAAGACCAGGCACTTGAAGTGCCGCAGATGGCGCGATTTGTTCCTGCGCTATCGACGCTCGGCGTCTTCCGACTGTTCGGCGTGTCATTTGGCCAAAGAATCGAATCGCTGCCTCCATCGGTGCGGCCATTCGCGGAGGCGACGAGGTTCCGCGCGGCCGGATACCGCGCGGCAGCCGACGAGATTATTCACGTTCGCGAGAGCGCGGCGGAAGTCAGAAGCTCGCGCCGCAAGCTCACCATCCCTGTTCTCGTCGTCACCGGTGCACGAGACGCTGACGAAACCTGGCGGAAGTTGCAGGAAGATCAAGCGTCGCTGTCAGACCGAGGATGCCTGATCGTGGCGCAAGAATCCGGTCATGTCGTCGCGATCGAGCAACCGAAGATCGTCGTGGAGGCAATTCGGACCGTCGTCGACATCGTCAGAGGCCAGAAGGTCCCGTGCCCAATCTCTCGACTGTCTCAGCGAAGCACGATCGGCGTCGAACCGACCGGCGGGTCGCAAGGCGGCCGGCCCCCGGGATCTTCCGCGTACAGAATGAGCGATTGATCGGGCGGTGGCGGGGTCGTCAGATCGTACAACGACGTGCTGGCGGGCTCGAAGAGAAAGACGGGATGCTTTAACGCGGCCAGGGTTGCCTGACCGGCGAAGCGGCGCCGGCATTGTTCGACGTGATTTGGATCGAGAACCGCATAGACGTGAACTCCGCGCTCACGGAGCCATGCGACCGCGCGATCCAGCCAATCCCCATTGAGAAAGTCGTATCGCAGCGTCGTTCGGCCAGCGTAGTAGCGGATCGTTCCTGACCGTTCCCATACGAGCACCACGCTGTTGTCGACCGTGTGCTTGCGCACAAGTTGACCGAGTGGTGCTTCGATAGCCGCTGCCTGGCGCCCAACCAGCACCTTGTCGCGAATTACCGGAGAGAAAGTCCATGTGCCCAGCAGCACGACGACGAGCGCAACCGAAGTTCGCGCGACCGCGCGCGGCAGTCGCGCGAGCCACGCGTCGCTCACCGCGAGGAACACGGCGGCGATGCCGATCATGATGAAGGGCCATGACGGCAGCAGGAATCGAAGAAAACCCCACGAGTCGTATACCTCGTAGGCGAGGTACTGGCCCCAGAGTAGCGCCACGAAGAGCGCGAACAGCGGCACGATCCGGAGATCCGTTGCACGAGTCCACAGCCGTCTGACCGGCACCAGCAGCGCGACAAGACCTGCGAGCGCCACGGGCGTCTGCGCGAACATGAACCACGCGAAGTAGCGGTGCAGATTTGGACCAACGTGTGACCACGAGTAGAGATCGTTGAGCGTTCCGTATCCCGACGACAATGGCGAACCGTAAAGACGGTTGTTGAGGAACGCGATCAGCAGGATCGCCGGCAGGGTACCGAGCGTGAACAGCGCGCTCGAGAAGAGGCGGGCGTCGCCATCGGTCTGACGGCGAATCATGTACCACAAGCCAAGCGGGATGCTCAGCGGAACGAGGTTCGGCCGGATGAGGATCGCGATCCCCGCGGCCAGACCCGCGATCGCCGGCGATAGTCGTCCGCCGATCCGTGCGAGGAGCACGTAGATGCTGATCGCCCAGGCGGTCATCACCGGCACGTCGGTGAGCGGTTCGAGCGCGATGCCGATCAGGACCGGGCTGGTGGCAACCAGCCACGCGGCGATGACCCCGCCCCACGGCGATATCAGACGCTTGCCGATGCCGTAGGTGACGAGCACGCCGACGCCCGTAAGCAGCGGGACAACCGCAAAGAGCGCGCACTGACCGCCCAGCAGTTTCGCGCCGGCGAATAGCAACGGCAAACCGGGAGAGTAGGTGGGTACGATTGCCCACTGCGCTGGCGGTTCAGCGGGACGATAGCCGAGGGGCGAGAACGACCATTCGGCGTTCGGCCAGGGAACTTCCGCAACCCACGGCTGTTTGGTGACGAGATCACCGGCGAGCCACAAGTCCGCCTGGCTGACGTAACCGTAAGCGTCGGCACCACCGGCAATCCGCGTACTCGCGGCCGCCACTGTGATCGTGAGTGCCACCGCCAGCGCTGCGGCGACAAGTCCTGGACGCCTGACCAGCGCATGGAAGATTCCCAACGCTCGGCTGCGCCAGCGCCGAATCGCCTCGCGCTGGATCCTGCCACCGGCAATGAAATAACCAGCGAGCGCGACACACGCGAGCGCGAGAGGGCGATCGGGATTCCTCGACCTGATCGCGACGCCAAATACTCGGGCGTTGAAACCGCCGAACAGAACGAGCGCAGCGGACCATGCCGCCCCCGTGCACGCTGCCGCGAGCAGAGCGCGGCGCAACGCGTTCATGAACGGTGAGCGTGCCAGAGCGGGTTAATCGGTGTCAAAGTGTTGATATGAGATTGATCGTGCTAGGTCTAATCCTGTCGGGCACCCTGAATGTGATTGGCCAGGGCCAGCCGGTTATTTCACAACCTGATCGATTGGCCGGTCCCTGGGAAGTGGCAGGTCCATCACGTGTGGACGGCATCTTCTTCATGATCTCTGGATCGCAGTCAACGAAGCAATCGATTCAGGTGCGTGTCTATCATCGGAAACCCGGTAGGGGCTCGGGAGGATGGTATAGCCTGACGCCGATGCCGAACACCTCGGGAGCAAGTTTCGACGGCACGAACCTGCGCCTGCTGGGGCTCACGGCGACGTTCGATCCAGCTGCCGCGCGCTGGACGGGTGAATGGGTGCTCGACGGTGAAACGCGGAAGGTCATCCTCGAACGGCCACATCCCGCGACGGGTTCGACGGCGAATCCATTATGCGGAGATTGGGAAAAAATATCCGACACCGCACAGCCGCCGGGGGCACCCCACGACTTCGGTGGTCATTCACATCCTGCAATCGCAGGATGGTGACTTTACGGCCTGGATCGACACCGACAGCGTGATAGTTCCTCAACGCTATGAATCGAAGACGTTTGGTCGATTGATAAAGGTCGAATCCGCCGATCCCGGGAACGTCGTCTTGCAGAACGAAATGTCCATTTATCAAAAGGCGCGCGATCATTTCGCCGGTGCGCTCTCAGCCGACGGCAACAGCCTCACGGGAACCTGGAACGGCCGCGCACGGGAGAATTTTCGTCGCCTTCGCTAAGACATGACCGTCCGAGCAGCCGGGCGCCCCCCAACCTCTCCACCATTGAATCGCCCTAGAATGAATCTCGCCACATACCCCGAGGAGGTCTGATGCGTCGACCGCTGCTCGCTCTTCTCATAACGCTCACGCCCGCCACGCTGCTGGGACAATCGAATCTGTCCGGGGACTGGGAGGCCACGGTGCACTTCTTCGGATCCACGCGGTACGCAATCATCCGCTTCGAACAAACCGGCGACAGCGTCACCGGCACGATCTTCGGAACCAAGATCGAATGTCAGCTGAAATCGAGCGTTTGCGCCGGAACCCTTCGCGAAGGGAATGATCCGCCGAACGGCACGATCCGGCTCACCCTCAAGGACAGCCAAATTCAGGCGGAGGGTTCCGATGCGGACGGGCCGTTCGATTTCATCGCGCGTCGGCCGGTCGTGCCGAGTGAGCCACCGCGCACGCACCAGTTCACACCGACGAAGTTCTACAACTATTTCTCGTCGAAGTATGAGCCCGTGCTGCACGTGGCGCCGGGCGACACAATCGAGACGTGGAGTGTCGATGCTGGCGGCACTGATGCAAGTGGCAAGCGGCGTTCACCCGGCGGGAACCCGCTGACGGGTCCGTTCTTCGTCGACGGCGCGTGGCCGGGCGACACGCTGGTGGTGAGGCTGAATCGAGTGAGACTGACACGCGACACAGCGATGTCCGGCGACCAGATCGTCCCAAGCGCGCTTGGGCCCGGTTATTACCGCAATCTGAAATTGGATGAGAAGTTCTCCAGCGAGTGGACGCTCGATCGCTCGGCAGGAGTGGCTCGCTTGACGAAGCCATCCGAGCATCTGAAGAACTACACCGTGCCGCTGAAACCGATGCTCGGATGCATTGCCGTCGCGCCGCCCCAGGAAATGTCGTTGCGGTCTGGTTATTTGGGCGCGTGGGGCGGCAACATGGACTTCAACCAGCTCGGTGAAGGGGCAACAGTGTACTTGCCCGTCATGCATCCCGGCGCTTTGCTGTTCCTTGGTGACGGTCACGCGGCGCAAGGGGATGGCGAGCTCACCGGCGATGCGCTCGAGACGTCGATGGAGTTCTCCGTCACCGTTGAACTGGTGAAGAACAAGAATGTGCCGCAGCCGCGCGCCGAAAACGCGCAATTCCGTATGGCATCCGGGATTGCCAACTCTTTACAAGAGGCGCTGCAGCAAGCGACCACGAACCTCGCGCGCTGGCTCGCCGACGATTACAAGCTCACCCCGAATGAAGTCGCCATCGTCCTCGGCAGCGCCATGCAGTATCAGATCGCGGAGGTCGTCGATCCTCTAGTGCATGTGGTCGCAAAGATCGACAAGAAAGCTCTCGCCGGCTTGCAGCCGTGAGCGGTGTGCGTCTCATCTGACTATTAGCGACCGGTACATTTATGGGTTCTGCGATAGCTTGTTCTTTTCATCGTGTCGCGCGTGCATCGTAACAATTCGCGCGGCGACTTGGCCGACACGCAGTGACCTTACAGTTGCGACCGGATCTCCCAAAGATCTGGGAACAGCGGCCGGCCGACTGTGTCCTGCAAGTAAGCCGCGCCGGTGGAGCCGCCGGTCCCACGCTTGGTGCCGATCGTCCGCTCCACCATCTTGACATGGCGGTAACGCCACTCCTGGATTCCTTCATCGAGATCCACCAGCCGCTCGCACAGCTCGACGTTCTTCGTGTCGTCCTTGTAGACGACGAGCAGGATCCGCTGCACGTCTGACGAAGGTTCAATCGGCTTTGACACATCCCGTTCGAGATGCGATGGCGGGAGAACATATCCTTCGCGCGAAAGGTATCGCAGGAACGCGTCCCACAAGGTCGGCTCTCCATAACGTCGCTCCAGCGCGACCCGGGCGCGGCTCTTATCCGGGAAGCGGCCAATCGCTCGCGCCGACTTCACGCCGAGCACGAACTCTATCTGGCGGAACTGGTCAGATTGAAAACCGCTTGCCGCCTCGAGCCGCTCGCGGAATGAGAGGAATTCGAGCGGCGTCATCGTCTCGAGGATGTCCAGCTGCGCGACCATGACTTTGACGATCGAAAGGATCCGTTTCAGCGTGTGCTGTGCGCGATGCGACTCGTCGGCTTCGAGCCACTGCCGGACACGATCGAGTTCGTGCAACAGCTCCTTGAACCAGAGCTCGTATACCTGATGGACGACGATGAAGAGTAATTCGTCGTGCTCGGGCCCCTGCGAGCGCGGCTCCTGCAGCGCCAGCAGCTCGTCGATCTTCAGGTAGCTCGCATACGTAACGGCCGGGTCGGTCATCATAGAATTATGCTCTCGGCAGGAATCGGAGGACTCGCATGGCACGCAGGTGCACGGCCGCACTTCTCGCGGGACTACTCACGGTCTCCCTCAGTGTCTCGGGCAGGCCGCTTCAAGACGCAGCGCTGGTCACCGAGTTTGGCGTGCCGGTGAAGATGCGCGATGGCGTCACCTTGCGCGCGGATATCTACCGGCCGAAGGAAAACGGAAGATTTCCAGTCCTGCTCGAGCGCACACCTTACGACAAGAACGGCGAGCGCACTTTCGGCCTGATGGCCGCCGCGCGCGGCTACGTCGTGATCGTCCAGGACGTGCGCGGCCGGTACGCGTCGGAGGGCCAGTGGTACACGTTCAGGCACGAGTCCGATGATGGTTACGACACCGTGGAGTGGGCGGTGGCCTTGCCGTACTCGAACGGCAAGGTCGGGATGTTCGGCGGATCGTACGTCGGCGCCACGCAGATGTTGACCGCGATCGCTCACCCCCCGCATCTTGCAGGCATCTGTCCTGTTGTGACAGCCAGTAATTACCACTCGAACTGGACCTACCAGGGCGGCGCGTTCACGCAGTGGTTCAACCAGTCGTGGACGTCGGGCCTCGCGCAGGACACGTACGCAAGAAACACGCGGAGCCGCTCTGACGCAACGAAGGGCATGTGGGAATTGCCGCTCGATACGTTCCCGCTCTTCAACCCGCTTGCAGATGGCCGGACGCCGGAATCGACAGCGACGTTGGCTCCTTACTATCTCGACTGGCTCGCACATCCCACGTACGATGGCTACTGGAAGCAGTGGTCCATCGAGGAGCGCTTCGGCGACATCCAGGTGCCGATGCTGACGGTGGCGGCCTGGTACGACCTCTTCCAGGACGGCTCGTTGCGCAACTACACTGGTGTCAAGGCCAGGGGCGGAAGTGACGCCGCAAAGCGAGGCCAGCACCTGCGCGTCATCGTCGGCGGCCATGCCGGTAACGGTCCGAAGATCGGCGACGTCGACTTCGGCGAGGCATCCATCTTCGACGAAGACGAGATGACCCTCGCCTGGTACGATTTTCTGTTCAAGGGAGCCAAGAACGAGTTCTCGGGGAAGCCAGTCAAGATCTTCGTGATGGGTGCTAACCAGTGGCGCGACGAGGACGACTGGCCGCTCGCGCGTGCGAAAGCGACAAAATATTTCCTCCACTCGAACGGCAAGGCGAACTCGCTGCGAGGCGACGGTACGCTGTCAACCAGTGCTCCCGCAGCCGAGAAAGCGGACTCGTATGTCTACGATCCGGCGAACCCGGCTCGGACGATTGGCGGGCTGCTGTGCTGCGACAGCACGCACCTGCCGCCCGGCCCCCGGGATCAGCGGCCGGTCGAGGCGCGAGACGACGTGCTCGTGTATTCGACTACCCCGTTCGCCGAAGACACGGAAGTCACCGGCCACGTGACGCTCGACCTCTATGCGAAATCGTCGGCAGTCGACACGGACTTCACCGCAAAGCTTGTTGATGTGTGGCCGAATGGCTTCGCGCAGAACCTGAGCGATGGCATCATCCGTGCCCGTTATCGCGACTCCATGGAGAAGGCCGAGCTGATGACGCCCGGGCAGGTGTATCGGTTTGCGATCGACGTGTGGTCCACGAGCAACGTGTTCAAGAAGGGCCACGTGCTGCGGCTCGAGGTGTCGAGCAGCAATTTCCCCCGTTTCGATCGCAACATGAACACGGGCGAGGAGAACGGCCGAGCGAGGCGCTTCGTGTCGGCCACGAACACGATTTTGCACGACACGGAACATCCATCGGCACTGACACTGCCACTCATCAAGTCATCGTCCCCGGATCTTCACAGCGCCAAATAGCGAGGGCGCGCATTCCGGATTAACGTCGCGGCCAGTGAGGCCCTTCCGGATAAGTGAGCTTTGCGTACCAGTCATCGCGGCCTTGGGGTGTCAGATCCATGATGTTGTAGACGGGTGTCAGCAGATCGATTCCTCTTTGCTTGATATCCTCCGCCATCCAAGGGTGCGTGGTGTAAACGTGCCGGAGCGTGCCGTCATCGCCGCGCGTGAAGACCGACATGGTCGAATCCTGGTTGCCTTCCGCGTCCTCGCTGAGCAAGTCGTACTTGAACGTGCTGTTGCCACAACTGAGCAGCCGAAGGTTGTGCCATCCGCGGTTGCGGGCGTGGTGGCGCAAGGCAGACGGATCGGTAGCGGCGGCAATGACAAAGTCGACGTTCTGTGCCACATGCTGTGCGACGCCGTTGTAGCCATCGATCCACATCGTGCACATCGGACATGGACTCGTTTGCTTCTTCCCGAACATGAAGTGATAGACCACCAGGGAACGGTCTGGTCCCGTGAACAGCTCGCTCAGGCGAATACTTCGTGTCGGTGAGTCACCGGCATTGAGGTCGACCGGGCCTTCCTGGAACACGTAGTCCTGGACGGTTGCGCCCAGCGGCAGGCTGCGGCGTAATTCGGCGACGCGTTCGCGCCGCTGCATCAGATCGATCTCGGCCAGACGAAGCTCCTCGCGCCGTGCGCGGTACTCGTCCGATTCGTTCGTCAATCGTGTCTGTTGTAGGGCGCCGTGAATAGTTTCTAAAGCCATGGTCCCACTGTGTGCCGATGCTGGAATCGCGTCAAGCTGTTCAAGGTAGCCAAGGACGGGAGATGTCGCAGAACGTCATTCGAAAAGGCACGGGCGGCACGAGAGCCGCCCGTGGTTGATGGGAACCGGGGAATGCGCTAGCCCGTCATATCCAGATCCGATCGCGCTGCGGCGCGAGCGCGACGCACTTCGGTCTTCGCGTCCAGCTCGGGCTTGAATTCGTGGATGGCCTCGGCCAGCGACTGGCCCCGATTGAGCACGCGATCCTTGAGCACCACAAACGGTACTTGCGTATTGCGCGCAGCATGCGCGACCGCCACGAACAGCTCGGCGTCGCCGAAGCCTTCAGCCGCAAGCTCGAGACGCGACCCAGGATTCAGCACAGCCTTCACCCGATCGCGCAACTCAGGTTCCCACACAGAGACGGCGACCATCCGGACCGTGCCGGGGGCGTCCTTCCTCGCCACCATGTCATCGGCGCGCGAGGACGACGACCGTGCGCGCGGCGCCGGCCGCTCGGCCTTGGCCGGTACCGGCGCACTTGGTTCGGCAGCTGGCGTCGCCACTGTCGCCTCCGGCGCACTCACCTCGGACCAGTGCTCGCGAATCGTCGGACCGGTCATGATTCCGAGTGCGAATACTGCGGCGAGGCCTGCCGTGAACAAAGCGGTTTTAGCGACCGTCATTTCACCCTCCTTATCGCAGAGCAGGGGCGTCGCCCCGCCTGCCCTCCATCAACGCTCGGGGTGGCGTCAGCCGCCACTGTCGAGCAGTCTCACTCCCTGATGAAGACTGCAACGAGCGCGTCACTTTCGACCTTTTGTCGCCTCGCAGCGAAGAAGTCGAGCGCCGGCAGGATGTTGGGAGAACCACCCTCCGGAGACGGCAGGGCTTGCACGTCCATCAACTCCGGCGAAGAAGAGCGAATCTTACACACCAGGCTCTGCCGAGCGCACGGGCATCATTTGCCGGTGTTGTATAGAGGATTGGCTGTCATCATTTGTGCCGACGGCCTGTCGCCACGCCGCGAGCTTTTGGCGTAACTCGGCGGCCTGCCGCCGGCGGCTGCGGGCGAGATCGTGTTGCTCACTCGGATCGTTTTTCAAATCGTACAGCTCGAACCCGGTTGTCCTGATAGGACTCCAACATGGACTGACTTTCAGAGAGTCGCTCGAGAGCGTGTGGTTGAGTCGAGGATACTCGCCGTGAGCAGCGTCAAGTCGTCCGGCTGCAGCTGGCCCGCAAGCTCGCGATAGACATCGGCGAGAATCGTATCGAGCAGCGTGGCCCCGCCGCCGCGCGCCAGCGTGATCGCCTTTGTGAAGCGCTCCTCGGCGCGGCCATCCTCGTCCGCCAGCGGTTCCCAGATGCCATCCGTGTAGAGCAAAACGTGATCACCGGCGTTCATTGATACGACCGATGCGTCCCACCGTGTCCCGATCAGCACCGGGGAGACCAGTGGACCCGTGCTCGCCAGCCACTCGGGTTCAGGCCTGCGGCCCCACAGCAGGATCGGTGGATGGCCGGCATTCACATATCGGAACTGGCGCTCTTCTGGACAGATCAGCGCCGCAACCAGCGTGACGAATCGATCCGGACTGAAGGGCGCGAGTCCCATCGATACCCGTTGAACAACCGAAACGGGGTCGAAGCCATCGACGTGCGATGCGTAAAACGCGCTCTTTACGATCCCCGTGAGCATCGCCGCCGACACGCCATGTCCCGACACGTCAGCCATCAGCAACGCGGTCTGTCCGCCGGCGGCGCTGGCATAGTCGTAGAGATCGCCGCCGAGTCCGGAACAGGGAGAGTAGCGGCAGCAGATCGAGACACGATTCATGATCCGCTCGCGCTCCGGCAGCAGGCTCTGTTGGAATGCCCGTGCCTCTGCCATCTCGGTTTCGAGTCGCTTGAGGTTTTGACGATGGTCTTCACGGCGCCAGCGGAGCTCGATGCAGCGTTCGACCAGGGTCCGGAGGACCTCGCGATCGAACGGCTTCTGGATGAAATAAAAGGCGTGACTCTGGATGGCGCGCACCAGCTTCTCGTCCAGGTCGTCGACGCTGCCGGTCATCAGGATCACGTCGATCCCCGGACGGCGAGCCTTGAGCTGGGCCATCAATTCGAAGCCGTCGAGATCAGGCATCCGAATGTCGACGATCGCGAGATCCGGATGAAACTCGTCGGCGATCGAGAGCGCGTCGCGCGAGTGCCGTGTGCCGACGACGTCGTAATCGCCAGTCAGCACGCGCTCGACAGCGCGAAGCATTCCGGGTTCGTCGTCGACGACGAGGATGCGTGCCGATCTGGCGGTCATTGCAGCGGCGATTGCGACAGCGCTTCCGGCACCAGCACGCGGACATTCGTGCCGCTGCCCGGCTCGCTCTGAATCGTCAGCGTGCCGTCAACCTCCCAGAGGATCGACCGGCAAATTGAGAGACCGAGGCCGTGACCCTTCTCTTTCGTCGTAAAGAATGGCTCGAGCACGCGTGGAAGATTCTCGACCGGAATGCCGCAACCGCTGTCGGCGATCGAAATCTCAATAAGGCGATCGACCGGTCGCACGGTCACGGTGATCCGGCCCCCCTGTGGCGTCGCCTCGCGCGCGTTGGTGAGCAGGTTGAGAAACACCTGTTCGAGATCGCTCTGGCTGCACGCGACTTCCGGAATGTCGTCCGGCACATCCACGTGCAGTTCGATGGCGCTGCGGCTCATGCCGTACTTGAGGATGGCGGAGGCCGTTTCGATGGCGCGCCGTATGTGTCCGTAATTGCCGCGACGCGCCGCGTTTCGCGAGAACGTCAGCATCCCGCCGAAAATGCGTCGGCACACCTGCAATGACTTCTGCACGTGTTCGAGATCCTCGGCGAACACAGCCGGCGCCAGCGATCCGCCGCGAAGGTCCGCCTGCATCTGCTGGATCAGCGGCAACATCGATCCGAGAGCGTTGTTCAGATCGTGTGACACGCTCCGCGCCAGATCGGCCATTGCGTTCTTGCGCTCAGCGGTGACCACGCGAGCGCGCAGCGATTCGGTGCGGTGCAGGTTCTGGATGGCGATGGCGGCCTGCGATCGAAAGTGTTCCACCAGCTCTGCGTCGAAAGGTTTGAGTTGCTCGGGATGGCGAGACGCAATCTTGAGGACACCGACGAGGCTGTCGCGCGTCACCAGCGGCGCGCACAGCATCGATCCTTCCCGAAGGTTCTCGCTCTCGCCGTCCGAAGCGCGGTTGTAGTCGAGCAATTCGGCGAGCGCGCGGGCTGACTTCCCTCTCCACTCCCGCCAGATGTCGCCGCGTCGATCGAAGCCGTACACCTGCTCCGACTGCAACAGCGCGGCGGCCGCATCGGTGATCGGGATCCGTAATCCGATCCGTTCGCTCTTGGCTTTCGTCCACGCGATCTGTTCGGCAACGAGACGCAACGACGCGTCGTCTTCTTCGCGGATAAGAAGCGCTGACGAGTGATCGTAGAGCGTCAGCGATCGAATGCCGTCCATGATCTGATAGAAGAGATCCTTGGGATGGATCTGCTCCATGATCTTTCGATCGATCCGATCGCGGACGCCGAGCAGTCGATCGCGATCGATCCGGTGAACCGCGGCTGACAGCACGGCAGCGATGCGCGAGATCAGGCGTCGATCCTCTCGATCGAAGTCGCGGTCCGGAGCGAACAGCGCAATCGCGCCCCAGGCGCCGCCGCGCCGCCGAACCGATCCGATCAACATGTCGCGCTGAACCGGCGGGTGGGTGTGACGGATGTAACGCGTCAGCACGCTCATGTCCCACCCGGCGCGTTTCGGCAGCGCAAAAAGAAGCTCGGCTTCCGAGCGGCCGGCGCGGAGCGTGGCGATGCAGCCGTGCGTCGCGCGGAAGAAGTCGCGGGTGTCACGCAGCGCGTGGCGCAGCGCCTTGTGCGGCTCCCGGACCTCTTTCAGATGAGCGGACAGGCCGTCGATGAACTTCAGCGACGCCAGTTCGCGTTGCACGGTCAGCATGACCATCAGGATTACTGACCGGCGAGGATCAAATCAAGCCGTCGATTGCGCTCCTCGAACGGGATGGTTTTGTCTTGAACGTGAGCGAAGAGGATGGCGGCGCCGGAGTCTGAGTTCCGCGAGCCGGCGCCTGCGGGCCAGCCGTCGGCGGCGCCGCAATAAGAGCCGCGGCGAGCCCGGCCGACGAGGTCGTCATGAATTCGCGGCGATTGGTTGAGCCATTATTCATCCTCGCGATTCTTGAACCTGTCTGAAGCGTCCCGCACCGACGCTCATTTGACCCCAACGATCATTACTCCGGCAAGTAGCACAATCCCGATGGCCGACAAGATTGATCCGTACACGAAGCTTCGCGGCATGAACCGAAGACTGATGTGCTGGACCCCGCCATCCACAACGCATCCGAGAAAGTCGTGTTCGACTCGGACCGTGGCGACGCGGACGTTATCGGCTGTCGCTACCCAGCCGTCGTGGAATCGTTCGGTCAACGCGACTACCCGGCGGCCCGGCGCGTCAACATCGATGGCGAGACGTCCTGGACGATCGATCGCCATCGATGCCGCTCCAGCCGCAGCATTTCCCTGCTCGTCGAGCAGGCGCACCCGCTCTACCCCGCCTTCAATCGGATGTCTGACACCGTCAGGCGTGAAACGCCATTTCGCCCCCGACAGGCGCGCGGCCGTATCGCCCCACAGCGAATGGAACGATTCCGGAAAGAGGCCGACGTACCCGGTTGTCAGTCTGTATCCGCGCATCACGAAAACATTGGGCGATGTGTCGTGGCTGGGTGCGACCGCGTATGCATCCCCGGGGTTGGTCGGCGCCTGCGGTATCCCTTGTATCAGTTCCTCGATCGGGCGGGGCGGTTCGCGATAGATGTACGTGATGCCCCACACGCCAAGATCTACGGCGGTGACAATGACCAGTGCCACGATTGCCCAACGCACCTGCCGTCCGGCGAGGAACACGAGCACCGTCACCAGCAGGACGAACGCCGCGCCTGTCGCGGCGACCCTGACGTTCGCGAACGTCTGCGGACCGTACGGTAAGACTCTCGTATTCAAGAGCAGTGTCGTGAAGATCCCGAACGCGGCTGGAATCCACAATGCGGGCATTGCCCCGGCGATCGCCGCGGTGCGTTTTTCGACGATCGCGATCAAATCGTCGAATGCGATCGCGGCGAGAATCGCGAGCGCAAATTGCACAAGAACGATGTGTCGCGTTGGAGCGCGCAAGATCCGCAGCACCGGCAGATGCGAGAGCACTACGGCAAGACCGCCATAGCGGCCGAGCGCGAGCAGCAGCATCAGCGCAGCGAACGTAGTGACGGCCGCGATCAATGCGCGGCGTTCGCGCAAAGCACGACGCCGGATCCACACCCAGATCAGCGCCACTTGCAGGATGGCACCGGAGTAGATCCCGAACTCGTGAACCCACAGCGGATGGACCTTGCTCCATCCGCGTGACTCGAAGACGTAAGGCGACCAGAACTGGAGAAGATTGATTGGGTGCAGCGAATACGTCAGCGCGAAGTCAGACGAGGCGGCCATCCGGTCCGAGTGCGCGGCAAGGTCGGCAGTGGGCAGCAGTTGGATTCCGCCCAGTAACCCCCCGATCAGAACGGCGGCCGCGCACGGGAACAGTCGCGCCACCCGTTTCACTTCGGCGGCACGAAACAGACCGTATGCCGCGAGCGCGAGACCGGTCCACCATACCGCCTGTGGAAATCCCAGCAGCAACTCGGATCCCAGGATCAGCGCGATTGCGGCGAATGCCAACGTTCGAGTACGCCGTCGGTCGTCCACGATCAGCACATCGGCCGCACCGAGCAGCCAGGGCACGTGCGCGACGACCGCCACCATATTCAGATGTTGATGATGCAGCAGGTTGAAACCGCTGAATGCAAACAGCATGGCACCGAAGAGTGCCGCCGTCGGGCTGACCTGAAGACGCCGCAGGAACCAGAAGGTCCCGCCGAACCCGGCCAGATACGTCGCGATCAGCTCGATGTTGAAAGCTGGCCCCAGCGGAAGAAGTCGGTACAACAGCTGGTGAAACGGGTGGAACATGCCGGCCTGACCCTCGCCGAGCAAATAGAAGCCGGCGAAGATCGATGGCGTCCACAAGACGGTATCGCCGGAGAGGAGCGCCTCGCGATACAGATATCGCATCGGCAGATGAAACCAGGAGAGATCGTTGAAAACAAAGATTCGGCCCGACAAGAGCGGCAGCAGGAGCGGCGCGAGCAGGGCGGCACTGCAGGCGGCAATCACGACGGCGATCGCGCGGTTCATCGCGCCGGTTTCCGAAACGCCAGGATCAGCTCGCCGCGAAGGATATACCGGGTCGCCTCGTGGACGTAGCCCCGCCGTGCGAAGTCATCGAGGAGTCCCTTGCGCGTGTAGTGAGAAATATGCTCGTCGGCGTACCCGCCCGGCGCGGCTATGCCGTAGGCCTTCTCGATCCACACCCATTCCCAGCGATCGTAATCGGGCGTGCCGAGGACCAGTCGACCGCCGGGTGTGAGCGCGCGGCACAATTCGTCAATCATCGACGGCATCATTGGCACGTGCTCGATCACTTGTGAGCAGAGTACGCAGGGAAAGCTTGCGTCGGGAAACGGCAGCGCGAAACCGGAGGCGCGGACGCGTGGAACTGGAAATCGTCGCGCGAACCGCAGCTTGTTCATCAGGATGTCGAGCGCGACGCTGCCCTTTGGCAACACGCCGATGATGTGGCTCGATCCGCAGCCGACATCGAGTACCGGCCCTTCCCCGTCGATCAATTCGCGGATGTGTCGAAAGCGGCTTCGCTGCCAGTACCGCTGCAGCGGAATTGGGCTGTCGTGGGCACGGTAATCGTAGTCGGCGGCCGCGATCGAGTTGCGCAGTTTCCACAGCTTCCAGAACGTGCGCACGTACGCCGACGCGAGCGCCGCGTGCGCCTTCGACGGCACGTCCCGATTCGGCGCGTACTGCAGCGGGATTTCGAGCACGCGCCAGCCCTCCGCGTGCGCGCGCACCAGCACTTCCTGCAGGATGTCGTAGTCGGTGGCCTCGAGCCGCAGCGAATTGACGACATCGGTCCGATACAGCCGGATCGCACTCGAGCCATCGTTTACGCCGAGACTGAGCCCGCGCCGGAACGCAGCGTTGAGTGCACGGCTGCCCACCGCACGCGCGGCCGGCATGTTGGTCCGGCTGCCCTCGACGTAGCGCGAGGCGACGATCACCTCGGCGTCGTCGCGGCGTGCCCACAAGTCGGCAAGAAACGTCATCCGCCCGGAAAAGTCTGAATCGACCGTGATGACGTACGACGCTCGCACTCGTTGCAGTGCCGATCGCAGTTCCTGGCCGAAGCCTCTCGGGTCATCGGAGGCCGTGATGATTTCGGTCGCGACGCCGAGTGCTTCCACGTCGCACTGCAGCTGATACATGAAAGGTGCGGGATCCCTGAGGCGCTGAAGGCGCACGACGACGATGGAGAGCTGTGGGACGGATGATGACAAGGCATCCGTCATCGAACCCAGCTCGCCAGCCGAACGCAAGAGAACGTCATTCACACAGCCAGCGCATACGACGCGGCGACATCTCCTTGAACGCGATTCGGCACCTCGAATCGATCGAGATTCATGACCTTGTTCCACGCCGCCACGAAGTCGCGCACGAACTTCTCCCGCGCATCGTCGCACGCGTAGACCTCCGCGAGCGCACGCAACTCGGAGTTCGATCCGAAGATCAGATCGACGCGGCTCGCGGTCCACTTCACATCATTTTTCCCGTGGCTGCGGCCTTCAAACGCCTCCGCCGCGTCCGAGGTCGGCTTCCACTCGATATCCATGTCGAGCAGGTTCACGAAGAAGTCGTTGGTCAACACCCCCGGTTGAGTAGTCAAGACGCCGCGCTGCGAGTACGCGGTGTTCGCGTCCAGCACGCGCATGCCGCCGACGAGTACGGTCATCTCCGGCGCTGTGAGCGTCAGCATCTGGGCTCGCTCGATGAGCAGAATCTCGGCAGGCACGTGATTGCCAAGCGCGGGATAGTTGCGGAATCCGTCGGCCTTCGGTTCGAGGACGGCGAACGACTCCGGGTCGGTCTGATCCTGCGACGCATCGGTGCGCCCCGGCGTGAAGGGGATCTCCACATCGGATCCACCTTTCCTGGCTGCTTGTTCGACCGCCGCACATCCGCCAAGGACGATTAGATCAGCCAGCGAGACCTTCTTCGTTCCGGCGGTCTGCGAATCGTTGAACTCTTTCTGGATCCCTTCGAGCGTGCGAAGCACCTTGGCGAGGGCCGGTGGATTGTTCACCTCCCAATCCTTCTGCGGCGCGAGACGAATCCGCGCGCCGTTCGCACCGCCGCGTTTGTCGGTACCGCGGAAGCTTGACGCTGACGCCCAGGCAATCGAGACCAGGTCGGCGATCGAGAGTCTGGACGCGAGAACCTTCTCCTTGAGCGCAGCAATGTCTGACGCGCCGATCAATTCGTGCGTCACCGGCGGAACAGGGTCCTGCCACAACTGCGGCTCCGCCGGAACCAGCGGCCCGAGATAGCGCGACAGAGGTCCCATGTCGCGGTGCGTCAGCTTGAACCACGCCTTCGCAAAGGCGGTTGCGAACTCCTGCGGGTTCTCGTAGAAACGACGGGAGATCTTCTCGTAGATCGGATCCATTCGCAGCGCGAGGTCCGTGGTCAGCATCGTGGGCGCGCGCCGCTTCGACGCGTCGTGCGCGTCCGGAATCGTGCCGGCGCCTGCCCCGTCTTTCGGCGTCCATTGATGCGCACCCGCCGGGCTCTTCGTCAGTTCCCATTCGTAGCCGAACAGATTTTCGAAGAAGCCGTTGCTCCACTTGGTCGGCGTGCTCGTCCACGTCACCTCGAGGCCGCTGGTGATGGCGTCGCCACCCTTGCCGCTGCTATAGCTGCTGGTCCAACCGAGACCCTGCGCCTCGATCGGCGCTGCCTCAGGTTCAGGACCGACATGTGTGGCCGGCCCGGCGCCGTGTGTCTTGCCGAAGGTGTGCCCACCGGCAATCAGCGCCACGGTCTCTTCGTCATTCATCGCCATGCGACGGAAGGTCTCGCGAATGTCTCTCGCCGCAGCCACGGGATCCGGCTTGCCATTCGGACCTTCCGGATTCACGTAAATGAGACCCATCTGCACGGCCGCGAGTGGATTCGCGAGCTGCCGCTCGCCGCTGTAACGCGCGTCGGCAAGCCACGTGTCCTCGGTTCCCCAATTGATCTGCTCTGGTTCCCACACGTCCTCGCGTCCACCGCCGAAGCCAAACGTCTTGAACCCCATCGACTCCAGCGCGCAGTTACCGGCGAAGACGAGCAGATCGGCCCACGAGATCTTTCTGCCGTACTTCTTTTTTACCGGCCACAGCAGCCGACGCGCTTTATCCAGGTTTGCGTTGTCGGGCCAGCTGTTCAGCGGTGCAAAGCGCTGCTCGCCCGAGCCTGCGCCGCCGCGGCCGTCGTGAATGCGATACGTGCCCGCCGCATGCCAGGCCATGCGGATCATGAGCGGCCCGTAGTGACCGTAGTCGGCAGGCCACCAATCCTGCGACGTCGTCATGATCTTCTCGATGTCCTTCTTCACGGCATCGAGATCGAGCGTGTTGAATTCTTCTGCGTAGTTGAATGCCTTGCCCATCGGATCGCCCGTTGGCGGGTTCTGATGAAGAACCTGGACATTCAACTGATTCGGCCACCAGTCGCGGTTCGACCTGCCGGTGTGCGTCCTGGCGGAAAAAGGGCATTTGCTTTCGTTGTTCATGATGGAAGCGGACCTCTGCTGAGATTGGAAGGGCAGCCCGGCGGTTAGTTGCAGCTGCGCTGTCGAGTTACCGCTTCTATTCTATGACGAGGAATGTTCCGTGCATCGCTGGCGGGCGGGGGAGACTTCGCCCCGGCATTTTCGCCGCAGCTGACGAGACGATTCGTTACGAGTTCGCGGCGGCACCCGCAGCTGTCCCCGAGCCTGGGACCTTGCTATTACTTGCTTCGGGACTCACGGGGGCGGTGCTGCGGAAGGCAAGGAGGCGGATCGATTCACAAACTCGTTCACAGTCGCGCTGCGAGAAAGGACTCCCTTCTCCTTTCTCCTGTTGGTTTCTTAAGACGTAATCGCAGTGTGACAGCGAACGATGTTGATTCTACTTAATGTACCAGTGCCCGACGATCGCGACGCTCATGCGATCGGGCTCAAACCCGGGAAATGGCGTTGGCAGTCGGCGATAACCGACCTCCGCGCTCAACCCGAACTGCGTCGCGGTGGCGAACGTGAACTCGCCGCCGCCGAAGACTCGGTACCCAACGCCGTTATCAGAGGTCGGCTGGTTCGGATCGGGAACCGGCATGCTCAACGTCGCGTGACGAAAACTCAACGCCGACCCGACATACGGACGAACCCAGATGTAATCACGCACGCGATCGAACAGCGCGTATACAACGCCCGGCTCGATCTGCATCGACTTCACGCGGCTGTCCGAGGTGTCGCTTGACATCGAATCTCGCGTAACCCCAACTTGAACTCCGAGGTGGTTCTTCCGCCACCAGCGCGCAGTTGCGCCGAAGCTGCTCATCGTCCCGACCATGCCGCCGACGCCGACGATGTGGCTGATGGTCGTGCCTTGACCCCGAGGGACGGCACTCGTTTGGGTCGTGGTCAGCGGCACCGGTGCTGGCGCGGGCGATGGAGACGGCGACGTGGATGCGGATGCCGAGGCCGATGGCACGCGAGACGGCGTGCTGACGGCGGGTGTATCCGCACTGCGGGGATTCAAACGCCCCATTGACACGTGTACGTAACCGATGCCCTCAGGCGACGCAGACCAGGGAATCTGGACCCAGCTTCCCAGGTCGCGTTGGACAGGCAGAGCGGCGCCTCTCGAGGCGTGGCCTACCACCGGCGCTGCGGTACTCGGGCTTTTGTAAATGTCAGCCGATGGAACCGTGACGGTGAGCACCGTGTCCTGCGCGTAAAGCACCGCCGGAAAAATCGTCAGCGCGACGACAACAGCCGCGACGCGTCGAGTCATGTGTTCCTCCCGCGATCGTCCGTTGAATTACACCGCTGCATGCATCTGCACACGCGGAAACGTCACATACGAAACTTGTGGCCGAGTGACGCTTTTGATGATGCCGGGACGGCGAAATGCGCCGAAATCGGCGCATTTCGCATCGCGCGGGGATTAGGAGCAAGAAGTCCACCGGTTCAGGTGGATGCGAGGCGGGCGGATCGTTGATTTACTTCTTGCTGCTGGTGCCGATTGTCACGGTGGCCAACTCCTTGAGGAACGATTGCGCCTCGGGAGGAACCGGCACGTTGCCAAATGCGATCGTCTTGGCCTCGACGTCCGGACCATATACATCAGTGTTGGAATCCTTGTCAGGACCGAGCACGCCGCCGGAGAGGTCGATGCCGGCAAACACGCCATGGATCCTCGAGTACGACAGGATCTGCGCGGATAGTTGAGCATCGGTCGCCGCGGCGGCGGCGCGCCCGACCGGTCCGGCTGCAACCGACGCATCCGCGCCAAGCGATACCTTGTTGGTCAACAGCTTCTCAGCGCCGTCGCGGTTCATCACGAGCAGCACAAGATCCATTTCCGCGGCACCAATCTGCAAACCCCAACTACCTTTCGCAAGCTGCATGAATACGGGCGCGTTCCATTTCTTTCCGGATTTACATGTGGTGACGCCTCGGCCGTATTCGCCACCGATCCCGAAAGCCGCCTTCTTCAAGTCCGGAATCACGACCACGCATGCGGCTCGTTGCCACAGTTTTTCAGGAATGCCCTTGTCAGGCTGGTCACGCATCTCGCGCATGACGGCCGCGGCGCTTTGCAGTCGTTTGATTTCTGCAGTCGAGATGGCGGCAGTCACCGTTCCGATGGCCATCAACCATCCCGCTGCAACGAACAGATACTTATGTCGCATGTTGCACACCCCCGGCTGTTTGTTTCCAGAAGCGTGCCGTTATTTACTCCGCGGGGCTGCGCCCCTCGGACTCCCCCACACGCTCTCTCGCGAGTCGCTTCGCTGCACTCGCTCGCGTCTTTTCTCGCGACGCCACCGTATTTGTTAGCGCGAATCGGCGCGGACTGTTGTCACGATTTCACGGACCGCGGCAATCACCGCGTCCGGAGCTTCGACGGGAATGCCATGGTCGCTGTCGGGAACGAGGACCTGACGCCCTCTATGCGATCGCGCCGCAAATCGACGCTGCAGTTCAACCCACCCGCGGCGAACTCCCGCTTCAACTGAACTCGGATCCTGGATTGGCTTGCCCTGGGTGAGAACGATCATCGGCATCTCTTCCAGACGCCCGGTCGCGCGGACGAGATCGTCCGAGGCCCGTCCAGGTCCAACCTGCGCGTCGGCCAGCAGGATGTTGCGGTGCCGTCTGAGACGGTAGAGGATGTCCCACTCGTCTGCGCTCCACGATTTCGGCGGCGGACCTGGTTCGCCCGCCATCAGCCGCATCATCCCAAGCCAGCCCAGCCCAACCGATAGCGCACTGATGACCGACCGTGGTATTGGCGGACGCTCTTTATGCGGCATGCCTTGGATTGTGCCGGCGTCCTCGAGCGCGGTATCGACGAACACCATTCCCGAGACTTCACCCGGGTATGTATGGTGGTAGAGGCGCGCAATGTATCCGCCGAACGAGTGCCCCACTAATACAACCGGCGTCTGGATCCCCGCGTGTTTTATCAGCGCATGCAGATCGCGCGCAGCTGAATCTACCCAGCCTGGATCCGGGCCAACATCGCTCCATCCGATCGTCGCGCGATCGTACCAGCACGCGCGCGTGAACGCGGACACACCACGCTGAGTCGGGGTCCAGACGTACCCGGGTGCCGTGCGCGCGCTGATCAAAAGGACTGTCGGACCTCCCTCGCCACGACAAAAGATGTTCAGGCTTCGCCCACCGATATCGACAGATCGGCCGATCTGCTTGAGAACGCGGCGATCGCGCCATGCACCGATTTGTTCGTACGCGGCGGCGACTATCAGCACGCACGCGAGCACTATCGCAGCAACTTTCGCCGTTACGCGAATGAGTCGGTACGCGACAGTCCATGCACGCCGGTCACGCATGAACCCTCTTAGTGGCGAACCTGTTGAGGAGCCACATGCCTGCCAGCATTGCAGGACCGACCACCAGAACCATGTCGGAGCCGATCGCAGCCGGAACGGTGATCGACGAAAGCACGATCACCAATCCAGATGCGACGAGCAGGTATCCGGTCGATCGATGAATCCTGGTCCATAAGCCGCGATCGGAGAGCGTCCGTTCAGTACGAATTCCAATGGCGAGATTCGGACGAGTGCGCGGCAGCAGATTGCCGATGCCGATCATCGTCAGGCCCAGCATCACCGGCACGATTTGCGCGGCCCATTCGTGGCCCGCCAACACGCCGGCGAGGGCGAGCAGGATGAGCGCGTGCACCGCGACAATGAGGGTGATGAAGCGCAGCATGATCGCGTCGTAGATCGCGAGTACATGGGTTGAATCAGTCTCGCCAACTGGATGTTCGAGCAAGAGATGGCGGAGCAATGCGTCGCTGACGGCAGCCGCCGTCGGAAGCAGCAATGCCAGCATCACTGCGTTCATCGAAAGCGTGCCGGCGCTCGACGGCGCACCATACTCCGGCAGTCCGCGATAAAGGGCGTACGCGCCGAGTACATACCCCGCACCAATGACCACCCGCTTTCGGGAGTGCACCGAGCGCATGTCATGCCTCCTTCTGACGAGCCTTGACGAGTTTTGGCACGCGCGCGCGGCCGGCCGGTCGTGTCCATTCCATCAGGTGCTGGATCACGTCCTGGAAAACCGACGTGTTCAACTCATAGCGGATTTCCTGTCCGCGCCGTTCGGTCGTGACGAGAGCGGCGTCGCGCAGCACGGCGAGGTGACGGGAGATGGTCGGCCAGCTCGAGTCGAATCGTTCGGCGATTTCCCCCGACGTCAGCGGGCCGTTGCCGAGGAGCTGCAGAATTGTGCGGCGAGTTTCGTCGGCGAGCGCGCGGAATAATTGATTGGACGAACTCATCGGACATCTTCCTTTATTAGATGATTAGCAAATTAGCTAATTACATACGGCGAGTCAAGCCGAATTTCGAATCGGACCGCTTGCCGGCCCGCTCGGCGCCTTAGCTGCCGGCCGGTCCGGCGAACAGCATGTAGGTTCCAACGTCGGCCCGTGGGTAATCGGGCTCGATCGTTCGAGGCTTCGTCGCGACGAGTCTCCAAGGCGCCAGCCAGTGCTCGTACGTCGTCACCGGCCGCCCGCACGTGTACCCCAGATGAGCATTCGCGCGATCGCCCGCTTCGATCGACGGGTCGGTCTCTTCGCACAAGAGAAGGTGTCCGTTCGGCGCGACGATGCGCTGCACTTCTTGAATGACTGTCTGCACATCGGGCTCCGGGACGTGCTGCAGGACGGTGAACACGAGCCCCAGCGCAAACGATCCATCGTCGGCGGGAAGGCGGGCGAGTGTATCGATTTGCCGAAACTCAATTGACGGTTGCAACGATTGCCCGGTCGCGACGAGTCCCTCTTCGCGTTCAAAGCCGACGACCCGCTCGGCGAACTCGGTCAGGACAGGCGTCAGGCGTCCAAATCCGCAGCCAACATCGCAGGCGGCCGGAATTCTTGAGGTGAGGATCACGCTCGCGCAGAACTCTCGCACGTCACGCTGCTCGAGATACGCACGTAACATCGCCCGCGGTCCATCGACATCAACGACTTCGCGCGGCGTCCACTGCATCCTGTCCATGGTGATCAATCTAAGCACATATCCGTCGTGGTACACTCGGCCAGAAGGCCCAGAACAAAATCGATCGTTTCAGCGGTTCATCACCGGCGGTGTCAGCCAGGCGCGTGTTCCGGCCTCGCACGTGCCAACGCCGGATGGCCTCCCGGTGAGCCTTGCCAATCCAGCGTTCCTGTCGTTGACACATCTGGACCAGCGCCGCGATCCAGATCCAGAACGAAATCGTCGGCAATACGACCGTCTACGGATAACCGCCAGTGGCACAGCAACCGAACATTCCCGTGGCGGGGATCTGTAGTCCGAATCTCTTCATGCTTGTAGGCTGCGGTCTGCTGAACGGAAGCCTCCTTGGCCAGACGTTTACCGTCCATGCGCCGCTCGTCGACAGCAACGACGATCGCATGCAGCAGGTGATGTTTGCGGACGGAAAACTCTGGAGCACGGTGACGACCGTCGTGAAGACGCAGAATGGACCGGTGCGGACTGCCGCAGCGTGGTTCGCGTTGACACCTGGATGGAAAGGCAGCGACCTGACAGGCACGTTCACCGGCGGCGGCTATGTCGCGGTCAACGATCAGAGCATCATGTATCCGTCCATCGCGGTTAATAAGGATGGCAAAGGCGCAATCGGATTCAGCATCGTCGGCCCCGGCCTGTTCCCCGGCACCGGCTACACGAAGGTGAGCCTCGCCACCGGCGCAACCGAGGTGAAGCTCACCTCGCGCGGCGTCTTCCCCGATGACGGTTTCACCGGCTATCCAGTGTTCGACGATCGCGGCGGACGATGGGGCGACTATTCAGCGGCTGTGGTCGACGCAAGCGGCAACATCTGGGTCGCCAACGAGACGATTCCGTGTCAGGAACTCGCTGGTCCAGGCAAAGGCTGTTTCCGAAGCGTGCTGGCCAACTGGGGAACGCTCGTCGCGAAGATGACACCCTAGGAACTCCTCGAAATGTTTGATGTTCAATGTCCAATGTAGACGAGATGTCCATTGGACGTTGAGCATCGAACATTAGAGAGCCCGTCCGTTTGCACGGACCGCAATCGTCCGTTAAGCTGTTTCAAGTAGGCCATGTCACGCTTCCGCCGACACCTGCGTCCATTTGCCGCTGCCTGGCTGGTCTTTCAGGCGACGTCATTGTCGGCGCTCGTACCGCGTGCGTGTTGCCTGGCGCACGACGCGCATCTGGCCTCGATCGCAGCGACGGCGAGGGGCGATGGGCACGCGGGCGACGCACACTGCGCCAAACCGGGCGAGAGCGCGACGGCAACTTCGCCGCACGCGGGACATCATCAGGCGGCCCGTCCAACAGAATCAAAGCGCAGCGACTGCGCAATCCGCGGCACCTGCGGCGGTCCGGCGGCAGCGCTGTTCTCCCTGATTTCGACTGAAGGGGTGCTCGCAAATTCCATGGCTGCTGCGGCCGACTTTCCATTAGCCGGTGCGGCACTCGTCTCGCACGATCAGCTAATCCGACAGTTCGAACCTCCCGACGCTCCCCCTCCGCGCGCGTAAACGTCACCCGTATTTCATTCGAGGCGTACGTGTGTCTCGAAATTGTTGTGGTGCGTTCATCCTGGAGGTCCGTGTGTTGGGGTGGAGAATGACGGCGATTTTTTGCACCGCGCTCTCGTGTGCGCGGCCGATCGCGGCGGCGCAGCAGTCGGTCGATTACGGCAGTGTCAGCGGACGTGTGACGGATCCGCAAGGCGGCGTCATACCCGGTGCGGAGGTGACTGCTCGACAGACAGAGACCAATGTGTCGACGGAAACCCTGACCGACGCGGCCGGCCGTTTTCGTTTTCAGCATCTCAACGTCGGCCCGTACGAGTTGAAAGTCCACATCTACGGCTTCGCGGATCTCACCCGCAGTGTGAGCGTGACTGCCGGCTCGGCATTCGACCTGCCCCTGACCCTCGCCCTCGCCGGAATCTCTACCACCATCACCATCATCGAGCCACCGGCGCTGATCGACACCGCGCGCAGCCAAATCGCCGGAACGGTGCAGCAGACCGAAATCGAGCGTCTGCCGATGAACGGACGAAACTTTCTCGATCTGGCGGTGCTCATCCCTGGTGTGTCACCTACCAATATCGCCAGCACTCAACTGTTCGCAGAAACGTCGGCGGTCCCGGGCCAGGGGATATCTATTGCCAGTCAGCGCAATCTCTCGAACAACTTCATCGTCGATGGCCTCTCGGCCAACGACGATGCGGCCGGACTCGCTGGCATGACGTACGGCGTCGACGCCGTGGAACAGTTCCAGGTGGTGACCTCCGGCGGGCAAGCTGAACTCGGGCGTGCGCTCGGCGGTTACATCAATGTTGTCACCAAGAGCGGAACGAATGCCCTGCACGGCGGCGCCTACGATTTCGTCCGCGACGATAACCTGAACGCCGTCAATGCGCTCTCTGGTACGAAGCTGCCCATGAACCAGCAGCAATTCGGCGGAAGTATCGGAGGGCCTCTCGCTCGCAATCGAGCGTGGTATTTCGCAAACGTCGAACAGCGGCTGCTCGATCAGTCCGGCCTCGTGACGATTCAGCCCGAGAACGTGCGGGTGATCACTGCCAGACTGAAGGCGACTGGGTATCCAGGCGCACCGGTCGCCACCGGTATTTATCCAAACCCTGTCCACACGACCAATGTCCTCGGTAAAGCTGACGACCTTATTAGCGATTCGGACAAATTAAGCGTGAAGTACTCGGCGTATCGCGTGACGTCGGAGAACTCTCGCGGCGCCGGAGCGCTGAATGCGCCGAGCGCGTCGGCCGCTCTCGCAAACGTCGATCACTCAATCGCATTCGCCAATACCTGGACGCTCTCGCCGCGGACGTTGAACGAAACGCGCGCGCAGTTTACCTACGGCGATCTCGACGCTCCACCGAGCGACCCGATTGGCCCGGCGGTAAGCATTATAGGTGTCGCGAACTTTGGCACCGCATCGGGATCGCCGACCAGGCGTGTGAACAAGATGTATCAAGTCGTCGACAGCGTGTCGCACAATGCGGGTGCGCACTCGCTTCGCGGCGGCGTCGACTTTCTCTTCAACGATGACACCATCACGTATCCACGATCGGTTCGCGGCAACTATTCGTTCTCATCGCTGGCGAATTTCCTGAACGGTAATTACAGCGGCTTCACGCAGACGTTTGGCGACCCGGTCGTGGCGCAGACAAATCCAAATGTTGGCTTGTACGCGCAGGACGAGTGGCGGATTGGATCGAGCCTGACGGTGAATCTCGGCATTCGGTACGATCGTCAGTTGCTGCAAACAATCAAGACCGACGCCAACAACGTTTCACCACGCATCGGCGTCTCCTGGTCGCCCTCGGACGCGGGCAGCCTGGTCGTCCGCGGCAGCGGTGGGCTTTTCTTCGATCGCGTGCCGCTCCGCGCCGTCGCCAATGCAATCCTCTCGGCGGGAAACACGACGGACGTGCGCAACCTGCACCAGCCGAGTGTCGCCGGTCTCATTCCCACTCAGGAAGGCGCGCCGATATTCCCGAACGTTCTTCCGGCGCGAATCGTGACCACGACGCTGGTCGATTTCACGACCATGAACCAGCAGCTCCAGAACGCATACTCACGACAGGCAAGCGTCGAGGTCGAGCGTTCGCTTGGCGCAGGCCGCACGGTGAGCGCCACGTATCAGTACGTCGGGGCCGACAACCTGCTCATGCAAGTCAATCAGAACGTCGCGACCTGTGTCGCCGCCGGAACCAATAACGGCTGCCGGCCAAGTGCGGAATACCGGAACAACAATCAGTATTCGTCGGTGGCCAAATCGAACTATCACGGCGTGCATCTTTCATTCGTGCAGCGGCCGACGACCTGGTCGAGCGTGCGGCTTACCTATACATTGTCCAAGTCGATGAACAACGTCGGCGAAGCGTTCTTCAGTTCGCCAATCGATCCGACCGACATCATGCGCGACTGGGGCCGCTCCGACGACGATCAGCGGCACCGGCTGGTCGTCAACGGCAGCGTCAACACGTCGATGACTCGCGCGTCGACGACGTGGGAGCGCCTCAGTCACGGATTTCAATTGAGCGGCATGATGCAGTACTACTCAGCGCTGCCCTTCAACATCACCTCGGGTCTCGTGAGCCTGCAGGGAACCACGGGACGGCCGCTCGCCAATGGCGCCACGGCGTCCGCTAACTTCGACGTGCGTAGCGTCACATTCATCCCGAGGAATGCCGGGATCGGAAATGACTTCTTGACTCTCAACCTTCGGATCAGCCGGGCGTTTCGAATTACCGACGCGGTCAAGCTGGAGGGATTGGCAGAAGGATTCAACATCACCAATCGCGCCAACCCGTTGACCCGGAACGCGAATTTCGGCGCCGGCGTGTATCCGGCGAATCCGGTGCCAACGTTCAACCAAATCACGGCGGTAGGCGACCCGCGCACGTTCCAATTCGGTGCGCGCCTGACATTCTGAGTTCTGAAAGTGCTGATTGTCAGCAATCAGAAATCAACAATCAGCAATTTCAGTGTCCTAACTGCATCACGACGTACTCCATCGGCTTGCTGGAGATCTTGATGAACCCGTCGAGCGGACCGTCAAGCTCGATGACGAGAAATACCGCGGCAGCGACTGACACGGCGGCGACGAAAAGAACAACCACGACCGTCGCGTTGCGCGGCGCGTACAATCCGAAGCTCGCAAACGTCACCGTCAACCAGAAAATCACGACGACGAGAAACGGAACCGGCACCGAGCCGCCACCGGATTCGAGGATACGCCAGCGCGCTTTCACGATCTCCTGACTGAGCTTCAGCGCTTCGCTCTTGAAGAATCGCTGGTTGTCGTTCTGCGGCGACAGCCCGAGGATCTGGTTCTCGATGTCTTCGATCGGTGGTGCGGCGGGCGCTCCCTGGAGCGCCGCAAGGCCGTTGTTGATGTGCCACACCTCCTGGAGCCGTGCGCCAATCGCCTGCCGAATCAGTTCGCGGGTTGGTTGCGTCTCGGGGCCATAGCGAGCCAGATGACGATCGAGCGTCAGGATCGCGGCGCCGCTGTTTCGGATCGCCACGTCCTGCGCATCGAACGTGCTTCGCGCCGCAGCGGTCACCAGCCCGAGGAGCAGCGCGGTCATCGTCGCCACCAGGCCGATGCCAAGTCTGACGACATCCTGCGACTCCTTACTGAGATGCGGTGCCGGCAATCGGCCGCGAATCGCGGTCGCGATGAGCGCGGCGCTGAACGTGCAAGAGAATGTGATCAATCCGAGAAGAACAGCGTTCACGGCAGTGATTCCTCTTACTGCCGGTCGAAAACAGCCTTCGATTCCGAATTCGAGGTGACGCTCTCGAACTTTTCTGTCAACACGAGTCGATCGTTCGCATCGATGGTCCAGGACTTGACGAGCTTTTTCTGTGCGCTCGAGAACTCCTGACGGAGCGTGCCATGATCCCATCGCGATTTGCTGTGTACGGTGCCGCCCGGCACTTCCATCGCGCTGTTCTTGCCGTCGATCTTGAAGCGCCATTCGCCGCGCGGCTCCCGGAAGACGATGCCGTCGGCTGTCGCCTCGATCGTCACTTCTTTCGGCACCTGGTGAAGGATCGTCAATGCAGCTTGCGCGGCGACCTCTTCGGCCATCAACGGTGATGATGCGTCACCCGGTTGTGCGCCGCCGCCAGCGCCACCACCACCGCCGCCGCCACGGCCGCCACCGCCGCCGCGCTGCACCGGCACGCCGGCAATCGCAAACAACGGCCCGGCGCGGCCCGAGGGTCTGGCAGACGCGGGCGTCAACTCCTCATTGAGCTTCCAGCGCCCACTCAGTTTTGCGGCGACCTCCGCCGCAGTACCACTCTGCGCCTCGGCTCGGCCTGCCACCATGACGAGGGCGGCGATTGCGAGCGCCGCCCTCCAGCGAATCATTGCGATTCTGAAACGCGGCTCACGCCCACAGCCTTCATTCAATTTGATGAACGCGACTAACATATCGCCCTCGGATGATTGAATGTCACCAGCTTACTAGATCGTATCGACGGGCAGCGTGTTGAAAGACGTGGCATGAAGGTGGAAACGGGTGGTGTGCAGCACGAGGCTGGCAATTCGCACGCGGACTGGCTCATTGGTGCCCTCGTGGCGCTCGTCACGTTCGGCGTCTACCTGAAAACCCTTTTCCCCGGGCTTGGCGGCGGAGGGGATTCGGCCAAATTCCAGTACGTGGGCAGCGTGTTGGGTACGCCACATCCACCCGGTTACCCACTGTACGTGCTCGTTTCGTTCTGCTTCGCCCAGATCCCGATCGCCTCACTCGCGTGGCGCATCAACGCAATGTCGGCGTTCTTCGCCACGATGTCGGCGGTGGTGTGCTTCCTGGTGTTACGGCGGCTCGGTGTCGGCCACGTAATTGCGGCGTGCGTTGCGCTCGCGTTAGCGTTCGACCATGCGCTCTGGGCCTTCGCCGTTCGCGCGGAGGTGTACGCACTGACCGGCGCGTTGACGGCGGTCATGGTCCTTTGCGGGTTGCGCTGGCACACGACCCGGCGCGAGCGCGATCTGTATCTCCTGGTCGCCATATTCGCGTTGAGCCTTGGGAACCACTTGACGGCCGCGGCCATGGCCCCTGCACTGATCGCGTTCGTTCTGCTGGCCGATCGCCGCGCGATTCGAGCGCGCCCTATCCTCGTCAGTACTCTCATTGTGATCGCGGGTCTCTGCCAGTACGGGTTCATTCTTCTTCGCACCGTGCAGAATGCCCCGTACCTCGAAGCGCGTGCCTCGAATCTCGGTGAACTCCTTGCCGTGATGCGGGCATCGCGGTTCTCGAACGAGATCTTCGCATTCTCGATCCGGCAGCTGATCGTCGAGCGCATTCCGGAGCTGTGGCATCTGGCGGTCGACGAATTCACGGCGATCGGCATCGTTGTCGCGTTGACAGGAATCGCCGCCGTGATCGTCAGTCGCGTCGCGATCGGAGTTTTGCTCATCGTTGGCGCCGGAGGCATCCTGTTTCTCACACTCAACGTCGGCGCAACAGATGCCGAGGGGTTTCTGATTCCAGCCTTCGTGCTGATATGGATCGTCGCGGGAATTGGTCTGGGATGGCTCTCACGCCTGGGCAGCGACCTCGTGAAGCATGGCGCAGCCGCTGGGATAGTAGTCGCCCTGGCAGTGCCAATGCTGCAGTTTGCGCGGAACTATCGCGTCAACGATCATCATCGACGGACGTACGAGACTCAATACTTCGACGCGCTGTTCGATCGGCTCGAAGCACGCACCGCAATTGTGACCGAGAGTTATGCGGTCGATCAGCTGGTGCTTTACAAGCTTGCCGGCGAACATGCCGATCGCGGCCGCGCCATCGGCCTCATCACGCGCGACGTTGAAACCGTGCGTCAACGTGCCGCGACAGGATTCACGATCTACGCCTTTGCCGGCGGCCGCACCGCACTGGAAAGCCATGGATTCAGATTCGAACCAATCCAACTATCCACCGTGGGCAAGGGTGCCGGAGTCCGCATAGACATGTCACCGCTCCCGCTCTTCCGGCTGGCGAAGGTGACAACCTGTCAGGATATTGGAAACGCCGGCTGGCAGGACATCACCAACGTGGCTCGTGATGGACGACTGCTGGTCCGGATCGATAACTATCGGGCATTCGATTCAGTCGTCGTGTTGTACACCGGCCAGCAGTCGGCAACGAATGCCAGTCCGCTGCTCGCCGCGTCGCACGGTCCCGAGGCACCGTCACTCGCGGTCACGACGTTTCCTGGCGCCAATCCGAATCTCGCCGCGGCCGTGCGACGAGATGCCCTCCCCCAACCGGATCGGCTGGAACGTGAACCGAACGTGCAACGGATCGAGTTGAAGGTGAACGATCGCGGCGATTTCTCGTGGTCCGCGCTCGACCTGCGCGGGCGGCCCGATGTCGTACTGGCGCGAGCGTCGGTGGATCTGAACAATCCGCGGCGCGCAAGCTTGTGCGGATGGTCGGGACGAGATTTCTTCGAGTCGGGACTCGACGAACGTCTGCCGCTTGGGCCGTCGGGTGAAAATTCGTTCGGCGCGGGATGGCATGGTCCCGAAATATCGAGCCAGGGAGAAGATTTCAGGTGGACGTCGGCGCCAGAAGCCGAAGTCCTGATACCCCTCACCAGGTTGGGGACAGTGACCGTGCGAGTGCGGGCGGCTCCGTTCATCTATCCTGGTTCGCCTGCGATGGCCATTGCGCTGAAAGTGAATGCGACGGTATTTCCTGAACGCCGGATGCAGCCGGGCGCGGGCATCTACCAATGGGCCATACCCACCGAGGTCTGGCATCAGGGGTTCAATCGGCTTGCGGTCACGGCTTCGAACCTCGCGAGTCCCGCGACCGTTGGGCTGTCTTCCGATACACGCATGCTGGGAGTTGCCGTGAGTGATCTGTCGCTGCGACTAACGCCGGACGAGAACAAGGCGTCCCGTTAGACGCGCGGCGGCCGCGGCTTTGTTAGGATCGAACAACCGACGAGAGTCATCGAGGTATAACGGCATGAACGCACAAACCACCTGGACGCTCAGTGGCACCGTGCTCATCGCCTGTAATTGCGATTACGGCTGCCCGTGCAACTTCAACGCCGTCCCTTCACGCGGGAAATGCGAAGGCGGATGGACGTGGCATGTCGAACGTGGATCGTTCGACGGCGTCTCTCTCGATGGCTTGAACTTTTCGGTATATGCCAACTGGCCTGGAGCCATTCACGAGGGCAATGGCGAAGCGGTCATTCTCGTCGATCAACGCGCCAACGATCGACAGCGCGACGCAATCGTAAACCTCGTGGGCGGCAAGGTCGGCGGCCCGTGGGGCGTGCTGGCGTGGACGTGGGCGACCCGGGTTCACGGACCTCTACCCGTTCGCTACGATCTCCAGTTGAACGGAACTGGCTCTCGCCTGAAGGCAGGGAACGTCGTCGAGTTGGAATCGACGGTGATCAAGAACCCTGTCAGCGGCAAGGACGCGCACCCTCGGATCATCCTGCCGGAAGGGATCATCGTCAAAGAAGCGGACCTCGGATGTTCGAAGGTATTTCGAATCGATGAAGGAGTGCCGATGGATCATTCCGGTCAGTACACGGCAGTCGGCCAGTTTCAGTATGCGTTCCCGTAAAGCGAAAAGGAAAAAGGAAAAAGGGAAAAGGGCAAAGGGTGCTCCCGTCACTTTTTCGCATAGTGGTTGGCGCCAAGAAAATGCAGCGACACGTATGGTTCGTCGCCGATCACCCAGCTGTCGTGCGGCTCCGGGGGGATGTAAAAGAGGGTTCCGGGTCGCAACTCCATGACCCGACCATCGTCGAATGCGGCCGTCGCCGTGCCCGATACAACGAGTCCAACATGCTCGACATGACAGCGAGTCGCACCGACACGCGGTCCGACATGCAAGGACCACTTCCATCCTGGCTGATACGTCGCGCGTCCGATCGTCATCCGTCCGAGATGAACGAGTTCAAATTTTCCTTTCTCCATCTCGCGAAGTTCGTCGGGGGTCTCGAAGCGTTTGAGAATGACGTCCGTATCCATGCACAGCTCTTTTCGCCTTTCGTTTCGCCCTTGTTGCCTTTCCTTGTCCCTTTTCCCTTGTCCGTTCAAGACCAGCACGCGCCAGCGACCGTCCTAAGACACATGATGCTCAGAGCACGAGTTCGCGGCGCACTGATGGCATCTATTGTCATTCACGCGATCGTCCTCGCGCTTGTCGTGAGCATGGCAAGGCGACTCATGACCGCCCCCGACAACGCGGCAGCCCATGCAGTGCAAAGCGTGGCGCACATCACGTGGATTTTACAGCCGTCGCGACAACCGGGTGAGCCACCAGGCGGCAGCGGAAAACGCACGCCCGCTCCCGCGCGACCGATGCAGCGGCCTGGCGTGGATGCTGTCGCACTACCAACAATGCCGCGATCAAGCCCGACGCGGGTCGAAAGAGCGGTAGATCCGCAACCGCTCAGTCTGCCCGCCGTTCCCACCAGGGCCGGCATTCAGGAATTGCCCGGAGTAATCGCGACTCTGACATCGGGCGCTGTCGACTCGGACGGCCCCGGAAGCGGCGATCGCCAGGGGTCGGGCCGCGGATCAGGCATCGGCCCAGGCGATGGCTCGGATATCGGAAACGGACTTCATCCTGGGAATGGCGTCACTTCGCCTCGATTGCTCCGCGAAGTCAAACCCGGCTACACGGGTGAAGCGATGCGCGCGAGAATTCAGGGAGTCGTGAGGCTTCAGGCGATCGTGTTGCCGGACGGGTCGGTCGGGAACATGAAGATCGTCAGGTCACTCGACCACGAGTTCGGACTGGATGAAGAGGCGCTGAAAAGCGTCAGTCAATGGCGCTTCCAACCGGGAACACTGGCCGGTCGCGCAGTGCCCGTGTTGATCGAAGTCGAACTGGCGTTCACGTTGCGGTAGTTTACCGAGACGAGAGCGAGATCTCTTCCACAATCGCGCGCGACGGCAGCGTCGCGACGAGCCACACACACTCGGCAATGTCGTTTGGCTGAATCATGCGCACTCGCGCTTCTTGCGACGGCGGCTGCGGACGTTTGTCGAGCAGCGGTGTATTAATGTCGCGCGGGCAGATCGAACAGGCGCGCACACCATGACGCCGTTCTTCGGCGTTGATCTGCTGCGTCAACCCGTTCAATCCAAATTTTGACGAGACATAGGCGGGCCCGGCGAGGTCGCGCGCCACTTTCCCGACATCTGAATTGATATTGACGATCGTGCCGGTCTGACGTGCACGCATGCCGGGCAGAAAAGCCCGGACGCAATAGTACGCGCCGTGCAGGTTAGTGCCGAGAACCGCGTGCCAGTCGTCGAGCGACAGCGCCTCAAAGCTCCGCTGCGGCACGTTGATTCCGGCGGCGTTCACCAGCACGTCGACATTCGCAAGTCTCGCTAACACGGCGCGCCCCATCGCGTCGACGGCGGCAGCGTCACTGACATCGCATGGAAACGGCACCATTCGATCGCGTGCGTCTTGATTGGCAAGCCCGATCGTCTCGCTCAACGTTTCGGAGCGGCGGCTGACCAGCGCAACATTCCATCCTTCGCGGGCAAATCTCAGCGCAATCGCGCGGCCGACGCCGCTCCCCGCCCCTGTCACTACCGCCGTGGCCACAGCTTCAATCCTTCTGCTTCTGATGATCGAGTCCCGGCCCCCAGGTCAGGACGCTGCCGACATTCAGTCCTTCTCCCTTGATCTGACGCATCATGACCGCGGGGTCCACGCCTTCGGACGGGAACGTGTAATGAGCACATCCGGCGGCATGAACGTGGTGATCGCCGCTGAAGAAACCATGTGCGGATGGATCAATCCACCGTTGAAGATGAACCTCGATTTCCGGTTTCTGGCCTCCGCCATGGCCGGATGCGCACGCGCCGGCAATTGACGCAAGTGCTGTTGCTGCATCCGGTTGCCCGAGAGCTCCGACATGCCCGCATAGACCGGCCCGGATTGTGGACTGCCGATGTGCAATCGGCCGGTGCCGCCATCGTTCACAACTTTCACGAGAACCGGCGTATAGCCCGCCTGCTGGATGTCGGCTTTCGCCGGTCCGCGAACCAGTTTCACGCGCGCTTCCGGATTGATCTGAACGACAAGCAGGACGCGGGGATCGAGGAGTTCCTGAAGGACCCTGGCATCGCGCGCCTGCCCTGCGCGCTTTATCGCGGCGCGCAGCTCAGCGGGCAACGGCGCACCCAGGGAGTCCAGCGCCTGATCCAGTCGCTGGACGTTGGCTGCGAGAGGTTGCGCCTCAACTGCGACCGAAGGAAGAGTAGCGGTGGCGCTCGTAAGATCTTGCGTCCGCGCGGTGCACGACAATGTTCCGGCCCCGACGAGCACCGCCATCATCAGAGAAGCCGCTTGACGGCACCCCTGTGATATGTCGTTTGACATAGTGGGAGGCGTATGATACTCCGTTCGCACTATTGAACGCGTCGCCTCTCGCCTGCGACGCGCCGATCGGGGAAGTCCGTTCCAACTCTGCTGAAAAAACGTGGGTGTCAGAAGGAGGTCAAGGTGAGCGACCGCAAGGTTTTCGACGGGGAATCCTTTCGTGTGCTCCTCGAGTTCGCGGCAGCTGCATGTCTGGCCGTCGTGCTCGGACTGCTACCAACTACGGCCGCCGCACAGGTTCTGTACGGCAGCATGACGGGAAGTGTGACCGACAGTAGCGGCGCTGCAATTCCTGGCGCCACTGTCACTATTAAGGATGAGCAGACCGGGCTCGCGCTCAGCGCGGTCACCGACGCAACCGGAACTTATACCATCCGCAACATCACCGGCGGCACCTACACGATGAACGTGTCGCTGCAGGGGTTCAAGGAATTCGTCCAGACGGGCATTCCCATCACAGCGGGCAGCGTCGTCCGGATCAACGGCAAGCTCGAAGTCGGAGCGCTGAGCGAAACGGTAACCGTGACAACCGAGGCCGCGGTTCTCAAGACCGACAAGCAGGACGTCAGCACCGAGCTCAAGCCGGCCGACGTCGTCAACCTGCCTCTCAATCAATACCGAAACTATCAGTACTTGATGAATCTGGTACCAGGCGCGACACCGCCTGAGTTTCAGAATGCGCAGACCGACACTCCTGGGCGTTCGCTGTCGGTCAATGTCAATGGGACCAACCGTAATAATAACGTCACGCGCATCGACGGCGCCGCCAGCATTAACGTCTGGCTGCCGCATCACGCCGGTTATGTCGCGCCAGTTGAAACGATCGAGGTCGTGAACGTCTCGACCAACAACTTCGACGCGGCGCAGGGCATGACCGGTGGTGCCGCAATCACCGTGCAGACTAAATCAGGCACCAATTCGTTGAGGGGCTCCGCGTTCTACTTCCGTCAGCAGGATGAGTTGAACGCCCGCCGCGGATATTTCGATCCCAACAAGGTGGACGCGAGCACGACAATCGGCGGCGGCACGCTCGGCGGGCCGATTCGAAAGAACAAGCTCTTCTACTTTGGATCGTGGGAGCGCAACAGCGAGCACCAGGGTTTCTACACGGAGTACACGGTGCCTACCGCCAAAATGCGCACCGGAGACTTCAGCGAGGTGCTCGCGACCAACCCGAATTTCAGGATCTACGACCCGAAGACGGGCACCTCCGCCGGCGCGAATCGTACCGTCTTCGACGGTGCAATCCTTCCCGCCGATCGCCTCAGCAGCATCGCGCTGAAGATTCAGCAGCGTTATCCGCTGCCGAACACGGCCGGCACGAACAGCGGCCTGCAGAACAACGTGTTGCTTCCTCGCCAGCCGATAGCCGACCGTGACAACTACGATGCCAAGGTCAACTGGAATCGCACCGCGTCGCATCAGATCTGGGCGAAGTTCTCGATGATGCACGCCAACGTCATGGACCGGTACTACTTTGGTGTGGACGGCGTCGGCGGCGGCGCGACGAACACGCGAATCTTCACTGCCGGTCAGACCTGGACGCTCAGCCCAACGCTCGTGTTTGACGCAAACGCCGGCGTCAACGGGATGCAGCAGGACTTTCAGGGACCTGACTACCTGACCAACTGGGGCAGCGACGTGTGGGGCATCCGGGGCACGAACGCGGACGGAGTCGGTGGCCCGGGATCCGCCGATCTGAACCGGTACAGCGGCATGCCGCGAGTCGTCACGGGGCTGTCGGACTTGGGCAACGTTGATACTTGGACGCCAGTCTGGCGCGACGAACGGAGCTACACCGTTGCGGCGAACTTGACGAAAGTGAGCGGACGCCACGAAATCCGATCGGGTTTCGATTTCATTCGTCTCCGACTGAATCACTGGCAGCCTGAGGTGAGTAACCCACGCGGCATCCTCACGTTCGGCAGCGGCGTCACCAGTACGACCGGCTACACCGGCAACGACTGGAATAGTTATGCCGGGTTCCTGATGGGTGAGCTGACCAGTTTCAACAAGAGCGAGCAGTTCGAAGAACTGAGCGGACGC
>JBKPSH010000095.1:0-87506 GCA_046734955.1 Acidobacteriota bacterium | reverse complement strand
TGAACTGGCGCACCCACTGAAAGTGCGCGGTCACGCGACCGCCCGGTTCAACCGCGGGCATGCCAACCGACTCCTGGATCGGTTTGAACACACGAGAGAATGTGTCCTTGGCTTGTTGCTTTGTTTGACCGAGCACGCCTGTCGGCGCGCCGCCGGTCGGCATCTCAACCAGCGTCGTATTCGTGGCAACGACGGTCAGAAAGCCGCGCAAGGGTGAGGCGCCTGACGTCAGGATCCGCAGCGCTTCGTTGGCCTGCCCGAGCGTCGCAAAATGCACGACCTCGAGATCATCGAGGAGCCCGTCCCAGGCACGGATGTAGTCGGCCTCGTACAGATCCGAGACATTGGAAAACAGGGCACCCGCGTTCGACAGCGCCGAGGCTGCATTGTCGCCCCAGATCCAGGCGTCCTTCGCAAGCAGCTGCACCATCTCCGCACGAGTTTTCACCGTGACCTGTTTGAACTGATCACGCGTGTATAAACGCGGCATCGGCGTCGACAAGGGAACGCCGCTCTTGCGCTTGAACACGCGCTCGACATCGAGACCGGAAAGTTGATCGATCCGAAGCCCGGGGTCGTCTGCCGCGTCGCGCTTGATGTCTTCGTAGAGAATCCGCGGCATGAGGCTTCGTGGCAGACTGTTTCGAGCCTGGCCGACGAGCGTTCCATCGATCGGAAACTTGCGCAGCGTCGAACGATTGTCGAGGAGTGCGTGAAAATGCTGCGCGGCCGCCGCACCGGCGATCGCGGCGTCGCCGCCGCCTCGATTCCACTCCTGATCGACAAGCAGCCCGAGATATTCCTTGTCGAGATGTTGGGGCTCACCCAGCATCAAGTATCCCTTGAAGTACAGGTACAGCTTCTGCGGATCGGTGGCGAACTGAACGACTCGCGATCGAAGCTGCCCGGCAAAACGCGGCAACAGGATGCTATCGAGCTCGCGGACGTATGCGTCACGGGCTGCGTTGAAGAGGGAGCGCCCCTCGTGAAGACCCCAGCGCATCGGCAGCGAGGTCGTCTGTGTGTATTGATCGGCACGGCTCACGACGGTGCGAATCGCGTCCAGCCGCGTGACGATGGCATCAAGCGGCGAAACCGGTGAGACAGCGGGGGTCTGCTCGAACGCGGTAATGTCGGAGTTGATCTGCTCGAGGAATTCACGGTTGCGCGTGTAACTGACAGAGAGCGCCGCTACGCCGAGTGCAGCTATCAGTCCGGTCGCGACATAGACGCCCAGCAGCAGTGAGGCATTCCTCAGTTCCAGTTTGCGGTTGACACCGGCAAGCCCGGACTCGCCGATCATCACCTGCTTCAACAGATCGCCGACGAAGAACGCTTTTCCCGGACCACGCGGCGCCATCACCGCATCGGTGGCCCCGAATGTCCGGCCGATGCTGCCGAGCAGTCGATCGATCGGCGTGCCTTCCTGGGTGCCGCTCGTGAAGTACACGCCACGGAGGAGAACGCGTCCGTCGAACTCACGCGCGGTGAAGACGTCCGAGACCCACTGCGTCAATGGATCGCGCAACGTCGCCATCTGCTGCGGGAACGCAAAAATCTTCGCCCGTCGTCGTGTATCGCGCACCTGGTTCAGGCGATCGAAGACGCGCTCGTTCAACCGCGTCATCAGCGAATCGAACTCGGCAGGATAGACGGTCGGACTATCGTTGCTGAGTGTCTGGTCGTACGGAAACGTCACGCCCCACACCTGCGCGCGTTGCTCGGCGTTGAAATCCTCGAAGTACTCGGCAAAGCCGTCCACCAGGTCGCACTTGGTGACCATGACGTAGACCGGCAGCTGAATATTCAATTCCCGATTCAGTTCCGAGAGACGGTTCCGCGCCGCTTCGACGTGCGCCTCGCGCGCCGCCGGATCGAGGATCAGCAGGTCCTGCACACTCACGGTCACGATCACACCGTTCACGGGACGCCGGGCGCGGTACTTCTTCAGCAGCGCGAGGAACTCGGCCCATCCAATACTGTCGGATGACGCATCGGAATCCTGGGTCGTATAGCGGCCGGCGGTGTCGAGAAAGATTCCTTCGTCGGCGAACCACCAGTCGCAGTTGCGTGTGCCACCAACGCCGCGCAGCGCTCCTTTTCCGACGCGCTGCTCCAGCGGAAACTTCAATCCGGAATTCAGGAGCGCCGTGGTCTTGCCCGATCCGGGTGCGCCGATGATCACGTACCAAGGCAGGTCATACAGGCTGTGTCCCGATCGCCGCTGCTGTTTGAGGGCCGACACGGCTTCCTCGAACCGTTCCCGCAGCTTGACCACTTCCGCCGGCGTTCGAGCCTTTTCCACCTGTGGCTGCGGCTGTGAGACAACGGCGGTGAGCAATCGATCGCTCGCGCGGTAGGCCTTCAATCGCTTCATGAGCCGCCACAACAGCCAGATGCCGACGACGACCCCGATGGCAACGAGGCGGGCAAACTCTGATTCGAGCGGAGAGAATCCCGCGAAGGCGAAGTAGGGCCCCGCGTACCAGATGAACAGGGCGATGAGCAGGAGGCCCAGCAGTAGAACGAAGGTGCGCTTGAGAAAGGCGAACATGATCAGCCTCGTGCGACGTTACTGATCGCGCAGGTGGATGATTTCGACGCGCCGATTCCGCGCGCGGCTTTCCGGATCGGTGCCCGAAGACAGTGGCTGCGATGATCCGACACCTCGCGACGTCAAGCGCGCGGCGTTGTCGAGCCCTTTCAGCAGGACATTCGCAACGCTGACCGCGCGCTCCCGCGACAGCTCGTTGTTGTCGCGATACCGCAGCGACTTGATCGGCTGATCGTCGGTGTGCCCAACCACCATCACGCGTCCCGGTACTTTGTTCAGCGCCGCCGTAATCTTGTCGAGCGTCGGCTCGTACGAACCATTAACGTCCGCGCTCCCGGATTTGAACAGTTCGGCGGCCTCGAGCGTGACCGTCGATCGCGCGCCTTCCTCTTTGACCGTCAACACGCCGGCCACTTCTTCGGGCGCGAGCAGCTTCTTCAGCGTTGGACCGGGAGCGGGCGGTGCAGGTGGTGGCGGCAGCGCGAAATCTTCGATGCCGATCTGTGCCAGGCGCGCGTGCAACGGACTCGCCTGGTTCGCAAGCTTCGTGTAGTAGATCGCAAACGTAACGCCGAGAATGGCCAGCGCCGCGGCCACGACGACCCACCACGGCACGTAGCGAATGAGCCGGCTCCGTTGATCTTCGAGTCCGCGCCACTGCAGCGAGAGCTCCGGGGGAGCGATGCCGCGTTGAGTCTGGATCGTGCGATGAAGGTTGTGCTGCAGATCGGCCAACTGCTCGTGGCCGCGCTCCATCATCTGGTACTTGCCGGTGAAGCCCAGCGCGAGGATGAGGTACTGCAGTTCGATCAGATCGATGTGCCGCGCCGGATCGACGACGATCCGATCGAGCATTTCGAAGAACTTCTCGCCGCCCCACGCTTCGCGGTGCAACGCGACGAGCAAGGGATGTTGCGCCCATTCGCTCTGCGCGCCGGACGGCGTCGAGAGGACCGCTTCATCCAGGCCGGCGCACAACACGTAGCGCGCAGCGAGCACGATTTCGTTCCGGACGCCCGCCGCCCGTGCCCGCTCTTCGAACCGGCGAATCTCGTCGAGCGCCGCCCGGCGCAGGCTTGGGACATCAATCGCGCCAGGCGCAGTCCGCATCTGCCCCGTTCGAAGGAGCAGCGGGCTGGCGGCCTGCACGAGCGGATTGAGTCCGAGCCCGAGAAACGCGCGCGCCGCTTCCGGGATCGGCTCGACCTCTGCGACGCGCGGCATCGCAGGACGCTGGTACATGCCCGAGTCCGGCACGCCGCGCCTGCCGGCGCCGGGACGGGGCCGCGCGGTCAGGTCAGACGGGAGGAAGGGATCATCGGTGTCGGCCATGGAAGAATCCCCCCTTTCACCCGCGAATCGCCCAGAACTCCATCGCCAACCCCGGAAAATCTCCCGGGACGTAGATCGCCACGCCGCCGGAATTCTTCAGTTGATCCCACAACTCGTGCGTCTGATCCAGTTCGAAGTACGCATAGCCGGCGTGATACGGGATCTGACGCGGCGTTACAGGAACCGGTACCACCGGCACGCCGGGAAGCCCCTGTCGCACAAGATCACCGATCTTTTCGGCCGGTGCGATCTTCACCTGCGTCGGGAACCGCTGCCTGACGTACTCGGCGGGACCATCGGCTCTGGCCGCGAGAATGAACACCGCCGAACTCAACAAGGTCTTGTCCGGAACGATCGCCACGCTGATCCCGAACTTCCGCGGCTCGAGCGGGATCGGAATCGCAACCTGCGTCATCACTCGGCTCATGGATTCACGAAGCGAGATGATGACCGGCTCGAATGTTTCCTTCAGTCGATCGTGCCGATAGCCGGGAAACTTGGGCGTGCGCTTCGACGTTGTCGTAAACGTCGCAAGCTCGCCGGCCGCGGCGACACAACACTGGAAAAACGCTTCCGGATGGACGACACCGGTGTCGGCAAAGTGCGTCAGCAACGGCTCGTAGCGGTTGATCGTCTGAAGCATCAAAAAGTCGGCGAGTTCCGAAGCCGCGCCTCTGCTCGTCGCCGCCACGCGTCCGCCTAATGCCTCGCCTCGCTGGTGGAAGAGCCCGAGCAGCTCGGTCGTGACCGTGGCCAATCGCGTCGCGGCACGCAGTTGCAGAATGGTGGGAATGAACTGTTCGTCAAGGACGACCTGTTGATCGGCGCGGCACTCGACAATGTGCGCGAGCGGAATGCTGGCATACGCCTCGGTCGCTTCCTTCTCCAGCAGCAGGCGCGTGCGCAGCGCGGCAACCTCCAGCGTCGCCGGTTCGCCCGTCATCACTGCGGCATTGGCCGCCTGAAACTCCCGGATCTCCTGCCGCACGAGCTCATCCGTAACCGGTCCGCGCACCGATTCCAGTTCGCCCGCGCGCCGCAACGGAAGCGCGAGAAAGAGCCGCTGATCGCGAGCGTCCGCCCCGACGTCGAGCGGCGGCGGCAAGGGATCGTCATCGGGCATCCGGAAGGGAGTGCCGTCCGGAAACACGCCAACGAGCCGGCGGAACCCAATCTTTCCGATCTTCAGGAAGTCACGCTCGATTTCAATTTCGGTAAAGCCCCAGGCGTACGAGACGAGCGATCGAACGCGCGTCTCGATGTACTGCTCGAAGTACCTGTCCTGTTGTTGGAAATGTTGCGGCTGCAGAAACAGCCCTTCGGACCAGATGACGCGGTTGTGGCCAGACATGGAACGGTGCCTGACAATCTATACGAATCGGGCTTCCATTCCCAACAGGATTGGACCGGTTATTTTTTTGGTGGGGAAGCGTCCGGCCGTTGCGGGGCGCGGTTTCTGCGGGCGGCCTTCAGTTGACGGAACTGCTCTTCGTAGGCGCGTCTGAACTCCTCGCCAAAGAGGCGATCGAACGTCGCGTCCGGATCTTTGATCAGCTCCTGGCACTTCTCGCGATAAAGCTCCCAATACCGCATCTTGGCCGGAATAAGCGGAAGCGCGTGTTTGCTCATCTGCGTATCGAACGCTTCCTGCAGTCGATCGGCGTCGAATTCGGTCAGCATCGCATCGAATGCCACACGCAGACCAGCAAGCATGGCCAGCTGGTGATCGCGTAAATCGTCGAAGGCATCGGCGAACGCGTCCACCGGGCCGAGATAGGCGGCGTTGCGTTTGACGAGAAGGTTGTGCAGCGCGTCTTCGACGTTGGCCGAGAATTTCAGCGGATTGTTGTCGACCGGTCTGAACATGGTGTGCTGGATGCCGAACTCTTCTTTGATTCGCTGACGCGATTGAAGAATGTCCATGAGTCCGGCCACGACGATGCGAATGATCTGGCCGAGATTGCGCGAGAGTTCCGGCGTGATCACGGCGTCGGGGACGCCGGCTCCAGACAGGAGTTCGGCAAGATCCGCGGTCTGGCCGGCTTGACGCGGCGCCGCATCGACCGGACGCGGAGTGGAAGCCACTGGTGGTGGCGTGACCGGCGCCACTGGAATCTGCGGCTCCGCCTCTACAGATCGCGGCGGAACTGCTTGCGTTGCCCGTTGTCGAACAGTCGAATCTTCAGTCGCGAGATCTTTCAGTCGTCGTCCGATCGCCGAGTCGCCGGGACGCGGACGGATCACTGGTGTCGGTGGCGGCGGCGGAGGTGGAGCCGCTGGCTCAGGCAGCGACGGTTCGTCAGGCCTGAGCGGGTCGTAGTCTTTCGGAATCGCGACCGGTTCGAAGGGCGCCGGCTTCGATGGCGGGACAACACTCGGCACAACCCGCGGTGGCTCGTAATGCTGACCGAGCAGCTCGTCGCCCTGTGGGACAACAGGGTCCGGTTTCCGCGGCGCGCGATTCCCCACCGGATCAAAAAATTTCAATGGGTCTACTTCATCGTGGACGGGCGACGCCGGAGTTGCGCCGAGGATCTGATTCGGCAACAAGGGCTCGTGCTGCGGCGCGAACGGATCTTCGGAGAATGGATCCACCTGCGCCGGGCGTGCCGAGCCGGCATCGATCCACACGTCGATCTCGTAAGGCTCGATGAAGATGCGGTCGCCCGGTTTGAGCGCGTACGGACGGTTGCGAATCAACCGATTGTCAGGGGAGTTCACCGACACGCCGTTGCGGCTCATATCCTGGATGTAGAACACGCCGCTCCGGAATGAGATCTGCGCGTGCTGTCCTGAGACCTTGTTCTGCGTCAGCACCCAGGAATTCGAGGGAGCGCGGCCGATGGAGCCGCCATCCTCACCAAACACGTGACTGGTGGCGTCGCGCGGACTTGCGTCTCGCGGATTTGCGATCTCCAGCGTGAGCGTCGCCATGGGCGTCTGAGAAGAGAGTGTACCGCAAGCTGAAGCCCGGCCGGAGAGAGTCGGCTCGAGCGGGCAAAATCAGCGCGACTCGACGTGGAACGTTCGCGTGCCCACCAGTTGGTCGTTCACGAAAACTTCCGCGGTGTACTCGCCGCGCGGGAAACCGCCTGGACTCTGCAGGCGAAAGTCTGTGGCGGACGCCTGGTTGTACGACACCTGCTTTGTCGGTTCATCGATCACGCGCATACCGTATTTCCAGCGTACACGGATCGTGGCCGAACCGGCGGCGCCGGTGAGGACTGACAAATACACCGAGTCGTCCGGCGAAAACGTGCTGGTAAAGCCGCTGACGGTGCGGTCGGAATTCACGGATCGACCGAGCTGAATCGCGGTTACTTGAAGCGGCTGCTTCGACCCGCAGCCGATGAAACACGCGACGAGGATCGCCGTTGCCAGGCGAGCGGTGAGTTTTGCCATCGATATCGAGGATTGTAGCGTGAATTCTGAAGGCTGAATTCTGAATGCTAGTGCTGAATGACGTTAGTTTGAAGACCCGGCAGCGTCCTTCATCAACGAGTTGAGCGCGTCGGATTCATCGCCGTAGACATCGAACACGGTGACGAGTTTCGCGATCTGTAACAACTGGTTCGTTTGCTTCGACGGATTGAGCAACACGACCCGGCCGCCACGCCGCGTCACGGATGTATACGCCGCGATCGTCTGACCCAGACCAGCGCTATCCATGTACGATACGCGGGAAAGATTCAGAATGAAATGGCGAGAGCCTGCCTCGAGCAGCCGGCTGATCGTGTCTCGCATTTCGTCGACTTCGCCGAATACAAGTCGTCCAGTGACATCGAGAACGACCACACTTCCAATCTGACGGACATCAATCGTGCGGCTCATGAGTTGTCTCCTTAGAATGCGAAGCGTACCTCGACCTCGTGATGTTTCAGCGGCGGGATTGACGTAGGGCTCACCAGCGCAGCGCCGCGGACGATGCAGTCTTCCCAATTCGGCAGCTTGTCTGTCTGGTAATACCGCTCGACGTAGCGCCAGTCGGTCTCGACAAAATCGCTGAACCACTGATCGAGAGCCGTAACGCCACGCTCACGCATCAACTGCATGGCGAAACCGGCAGCCTCCCGCTCGTAGTCGTGCAGCACCTGCATGAATCGCGCTTTGTCTTCCGTATGCTGAAGATCGGCGAGCTTGCTTTCAATCGATGGCGCGACCCACTGGACCGAGTGGCCGAACAAATGAAGTAAAAGGAAGCACTGCATCTCGAAGCCAACGTCGGGGTCGATGACGATGCGAAGGCCATCGAAGATCCCCGTCCGCGGCGGCTCGAGATCGCGGTATTCGATCACGAAACCATACTTGACGATGCCGGACGTGACTTCGCGCCACAACGCGACCATGTCGCTCGACGGTAGTGCGCCGACAAGACGGCTGCCCGCGAGTTCGTGGCCGCGGACCGTATCCATGCGGTGCATCTTATTTGATCCGGGGCGCGCCTGGACCCTTTTCGTCTGGGCCTTAGCCCGCGTCCAGGCTGGACATTACAATTGAGGAAAGAAAACCCAAATGCCTGGGTGGCGAGAGACCTACGATCGGTTGCGCGAGCTTGACACCATCTCACCGCTCGAACCGGAGAAACTGCTCGAGCTGGCGGCCGCCGCATATCTTATCGGCAAGGACAGAGAAAGCTTTGCCACGCTCGTCCGCTCACATCAAGGATTCCTGCAACGCCACGATTACCGCCACGCTGGCGGGATTGCCGCTCGGATCGCGTCGATCCTGATCAGCACGGGCGACGTCGCGCAAGCGGCCGGCTGGATGGCGCGGGGGGCGCGGCTGCTGGAAGAGAGCGGCGAGCCGGGGATCGAGCGCGGATACCTGCTGATTCCGGCGGCGCGGCAATCTTTGATGAGCGGCAATATCGCAGATGGTGCCGCAAAATTTGCCGAAGCCGCAGCCATCGGGGAGCGGTTCGGCGATCCCGATCTGACGAATCTCGCGCGGCAGGGCCACGGACGCGCGCTCATCGAGCTCGGTGAGATCGAGCGTGGAGTCGCGTTGCTGGACGAAGTGATGGTGGCGGTGACCTCCGGTGAAGTGTCGACGATCATTGCCGGCATCATTTACTGCAGCGTCCTCTCGGCGTGCGCCGATCTCTTCGACATTGGACGCGCTCGCGAATGGACTGAAGCGTTGACCCGGTGGTGCGAAGCGCAGCCCGACATGGTGCCATATCGCGGCGAATGTCTCGTGCACCGGGCGGAAATCATCTCACTCCAGGGGGTGTGGCCCGACGCGCTCCACCAGGCGCTGCTGGCGTGCGAGCGATTGTCCGAACCGCCCGGCCAGCCCGCATTCGGGGCGGCCCTCTATCAGGTTGCCGAACTTCATCGGCTGCGCGGCGAACTCGAGAAGGCCGAGGCGGCCTATCGCAAAGCCGCCGATTGCGGCCGATCACCTTACCCAGGCTTGGCGTTATTGCGCCTCGCGCAAGGAAGACGCGAGGATGCCGCGGCGGCGATCGGTCGCGTGCTGCAGGAGGCGCGGCAACGTCGCGTACGTTCCAACGTACTACGTGCGGTTGTGGAAATCATGCTCGCAACCGACGACATTCCCGCCGCGAGTCGAGCGGCGGACGAACTTGATGCGATCGCCGGGATACTCGCGACCCCGTTTCTTCGGGCCACTGCCGCGCAGGCACGAGGCGCAGTGCTGCTGGCCGAGCACGACCCGGCCTCCGCGCTCTCAGCCTGTCGAACGGCGTGGACTCTTTGGCGCGAACTCGAAGTGCCGTATGAGGCGGCACGAACACAGGTGTTGATTGCGCGGGCGTGTGCAGCGCTCGACGACAATGACAGCGCCGATCTCGAACTCCAGGCTGCCCGACAAACGTTTCAACAGCTCGGCGCGAAGCAGGATGTAGCCAGCGTTCACAGCTTGCCGAAAACGCCCCACTCGACCTCCGCTGGTTTGACGGCTCGCGAACTCGAAGTCCTTCGGCTGGTCGCGACCGGGCGGACGAACCGGGCCATCGCCGACGCGCTGAAACTCAGTGAAAAGACGGTCGCGCGGCACATCAGCAACATTTTCAACAAGTTGGACGTCCCCAGTCGTGCGGCCGCTACGGCGTACGCGTTCGAGCATAACCTCATCCAGCGGACTACATAGAAATACCCACGTGCGGAGTACGACACGTGCGCACTTTGGTCGATGCGGGCGGCGGGCGACGCCACTACGATTTTCGACTGAGGTGGTTATGACGCAAGAAAGCTCTCGCGAAGCCTTTCACACCATTGTGATCGGCGGCGGGCAGGCAGGCCTGTCGGTCGGCTACTACTTAGCTCGACAAGGGCGGCCATTCGTGATCCTCGATGCCAACCAACGAGTGGGCGACTCGTGGCGTCAACGCTGGGACTCGCTTCGACTGTTTACGCCCGCGCGCTTTGATGGCCTCGTGGGGATGGAATTTCCCGCCCCGGCGTTCTCCTTTCCGACCAAGGGCCAGATGGCTGACTATCTCGAGGCGTATGCGCACCATTTTCAGCTACCGATTCGAAACGGCATTCGAGTCGAGCGGCTGGCGCGAGTCGGTGATCGATATGTGGTCGAGGCAGGCGCCCAGCGGTTCGAGGCGGACCACGTCGTGGTGGCTATGGCCAGTTATCAGGTCCCGCGAAGGCCGGCGTTTGCACAGGAGCTCGCGTCCGACATTCTGCAGATGCACTCGAGCGAGTATCGGAATCCACAGCAGCTGAAACCTGGCGGTGTGCTCCTCGTCGGCGCCGGTAATTCAGGCGCGGAGATCGCCATCGATGTTGTGCGGGAGCATCAGACCTGGATGTCGGGTCGCGCTACCGGACACGTGCCATTCCGCATCGATCGACTCGCCGCCCGACTGTTTTTGATGCGGTTCCTGTTCCGCGTGGTGTTTCATCGCCTGTTGACCGTGCACACACCAATCGGTCGCCTCGCGCGGCGGAGAATGTTCACGCAAGGTGCACCTCTGATTCGCGTCAAGCCGAAGGATCTCGCAGGCGCGGGCATTCAGCGGGTGCCGAAGATGAGCGGCGTGACCAACGGACGTCCGACACTCGAGGACGGACGCGTCCTCGACGTCGCCAACGTGATCTGGTGCACCGGCTTTGGAAACGGACTCTCCTGGATCGATCTGCCAATCTTCGAAGCGGACGGCGAGCCTCGTCATCAGAGCGGCATCGTCGCGGGCGAGTCAGGGCTGTACTTCGTCGGTTTACATTTTCTGCACTCGTTCTCGTCGACAATGATCCATGGCATCGGCCGCGATGCGAAGCGAATCACTGACACGATCGCACAGCGGACGAAGGTGGCGGAAATCAACAACGGCCGGGTCGTCACGCACTTGTCCCGGAGCGTGATCGCGGCTCGGGGGGCGAAAACAGCTCTATAGGAGCGGTTCAGCGCGTTTGCACAGTTGCAGTGCGAGTCCCCACGGATCGCGCAACATGAGCAATCGCGTTCCGTCATCGCGCGTCATCTCGTCGACGAACGAGGCACCGGCAGCGACGAGTGTGCTGCGCGCACCGTCGGGATCGGAAGTGGCGAAGGCCACGTGCAGCCGCAGTGGATGCATCGAGGGGTAGTCGGGTATCGGATCGACCGGATTGCTGTAAAGCTCGATCACCGTGCGGCCCGCGGCGTCGGCGATGAAATGAATATATGGCGCGACGCTCGAGTGGCGGACGATCCGCATTCCGAGATTCTGCACGTACCACGCCGCCATCGCGGCCGGTTCGGGAACGTTTAGTGCGACGTGTTCGACATTCAGCTTGAGCACCGATCACTCTCCATGAAATCTTCGATCATCACTTCACCGTTCCCTGGGCGGCCGGCGCTGAATTGATCGGACCGCGTTTCGGGTGCGGTTGCACCGGCGCATCGCTCAGGCCGAGCGACCATTTGACGGCTTCGAGCATCATGATCTGAACGTTCCGGATGTCCCACGCTTCGGTGGCGTGAGACAGCGAGCTGTAAACGACTCGGCCCTGCCCGTACATCTTGCTCCAGACCAGAGGAAAATCTCCGTCGGCCGGCAGCGCTGATCCGGTTACGCTCGCCGGGTCGAAACGCAGCAGCACGTCGACCTTTTCACGAGACAGCGCGCTGGCCTTGTAGAACTCGTCGTTGAACTCGATGACATTGCCCCAGTGCTTGACGATGGGATTCGCTGGCTGCTCGTTGATCATGCGCCCGGATCCCGTATACAAGTGCCCACCGTACGTCGCGCCGAGCATCTCACCAAACTCCGGCCAGGACTCGAAGGCGGTCAGGCCGGTGTGCGCCGCCACGAAACCCTTGCCGCCGCGGATGAATGCGAGGAGTTCCGCCTTCTGCTGATCGTTGATCGGCACTTCCCGATGGCCGAGAAAAAAAATGCCGTCTACGTTGTTGAGGCTCGGACCTCCGCTGGCCGATGACCCGTCCGTCTTCTGCGCTTGATTGAAGATGATGTGTGAATCGGTGCGGATGTAGGTATCCCACAGACCGGACTCATATCCCAGCCGCTCAATGACCGCGAGCGCATGCGAGGTGGACGCATGCTGCGCCTGACCGTTTCTCGTATCGGCCCAGGCAAGAAGGGCTTTTCGTACTCTGGCGGGCGTGCCTTGATTCCCGCGACCTCGCCCACCCTGCGCCGCTGGTGGCTGCCCCGCGGATTGCTGCGGTATTTGCGCCGACGACCGCGTGACGACGGCCATCAGGACGAGCGCGAAGACGCCTGCCCACATCCGCGGCGATCTGCGTGCTGCCTGCTGACCCATTTGGACTCCTCTATCGTTTGGCCGCCTTCTGCTCGCGGACAATTTCGACCACCGCTCGCAGTGCAGCAGTATAGGATCGCCAACCCAGTCCCATTACGGTGCCACGCGTAGCAGGAGTCAAAATCGAGTGCTGGTGAATCTCGTCCCGGGTCGCCAGATTCGAGATGTGCACCTCGATCACCGGAAAAGGCATCGCCTTGATGACGTCGTGAATCGACACGCTGCTGAAACTCAAACCCGCGCCGTTGATCAGCGCTCCATCGACGTCGTCGATGTGCTTCTGGAACGCGTCGACGATCACTCCCTCGGAGTTGGATTGCATCGAAATAAGCTCAACGTTGATCTCTTTGGCGAGTTCGGCGAGCCGAGCATTGATCTCGTCCAGCGTCGTCGTCCCGTAGATCTGTGGTTCGCGACGGCCGAGGAGATTCAGATTCGGTCCATGAATCACCAGGACCTTGAGCCGTGGGGATAAGGCGGCGCTCTGCGGATCGGCAGCAACACTTGACGAAACGAAGGTCGCGAGAGCCAACATCGCGAGCCTGCCTTTGCGTCGATTGACCAACTGCATCGGAAAACTCCTGCCGACGAATCATATCCAAGTCCAGCACTCTTCGTGGTTTCTACCTTCCGGTGGAAGAATCCGGGATTGTCATAAAATCAGCCGGTCGATGATCCCCACCGAAGCGCGGACCTCGCGCTCGTATTTCACATCCAACCAGCGGCGTGGATTTCTCGCGGCCTGGGGCGGCATCGTCCTCGATGGAGTCGACTCCTTTATATATGCGCTCGTCCTGGTGCCTGCGCTGCGCGCACTGCTGCCGGCGTCAGGCATAGAGCCGACCGTCGGCAATGTCAGTTTCTACGGCAGCATCCTGTTTTCGGTGTTCCTGATCGGCTGGGGTTTGGCATTTCTCTGGGGACCACTTGCGGATCGGTTCGGTCGTGTGCGCGTGCTCATGCTCGCGATCCTCTGCTACTCGTTGTTCACGTTACTGGGGGCCGTCGCGCAGAACTGGTGGCAGCTGGCAATCTATCGGTTGCTTGCCGGCTTCGGCATTGGCGGTGAGTTCGTCGGGGCTGGAACGTTTGTGGTGGAGGAACTCCCCGAGCGCCAGCGCGTCGTCGGAACCGGCGTCATGAACAGCGGTTATTACCTCGGAGTTTTCATCGCCGCGGGGTTGAACTACTTGATTGGTGCGCAGTACGGCTGGCGCGCCATGTTTGCCGTCGGCGGCCTTCCAGCGCTGTTCATTGCCTACGTGCGGTTATATGTGCAGGAACCGGAACGATGGCGCAGGCGCGTCGTGCAGATTGGACGATGGCGTGCTCGCGACGCTTTCTTTGCGCTCTTCTCCGCCGAGTATCGGTCCCGAACGGTCCTCAACTGCGTGTTTCTCTTAATCTCGATGATTGGTCTCTGGGCAGGATCGGTGTACGCGCCGGCTGCCGTGACTCAAGTCGCGATGCGCATGGGATACGGCGCCGCGGACGCGGCGCGTGTCGCATCGCGAGCCACGATGTTGCTCGCGATTGGAACCATCATCGGCTGTCTCGTGATGCCGACACTGGCACAGCGATTTGGCCGTCGTGGTGCGGTGGCGTTCTTCTATTCGCTGATGGCGATCTCGATCGCAACGAGCTTTGGGTATGCGTTCTATCGGCCAACCGACGCGCTGTTGACGTTTATCGGATGCCTGTTCTTCGTCGGTGTCGGCGGCGGCAGTTTCTCGGTCTACTGGACGTGGATCAGCGAGCAGTATCGGACCGAGTGTCGCGGCAGCGCGCTCGCCTTTGCGACGTCAATTGGCCGATTCGTCGCGGCAGGCGCAACCTTTCTCGTCGGTGCGGGCATCCAGCAGTACGGCAGCATTGGTGTGCCCGTTGCGCTGACCGCGATCCCCTTCGTGTTCGGTCTGATGCTGCTGCCATTTGCGATCGAGACACGCGGCCAACCGCTGCCGGTGTGACTAGTGACCTCCACGACCGCCGCGGCCCGCATTGCCGCGACCGCCTCTTCCACCCACCTGCTTCAGTTCATCGTCGGTCCACGGCTTGTTTCGAGCTTTGGTCAAGCCGCGCACTTCGAGCACGCTCATCGGGTCAACAGGAGGCGCAGTGTTTCCCCAGGAGCGCCGAACAAATGTGAGGACCGCCGCGATCTGATCGTCGCTATACGTCGCACCAACCGGAGGCATCAGGCCGATCGGCCCCTCCTTGCCCGCCAGCAACACTCGGATGATCGCGCTTGGATCGGTGTTCTTCACGTACGGCGAATCAACAAGATTCGCGCCGATCTTGTCCTTTCCTTTCCCGTCCTCCTGGTGACAGCCGATGCACAGCCCCTTGTAGATCTCGGCGCCCGCAGAGAATTGTTTCTGCTGCTCTTCCGTCAACGGCGCAACAATCACGGTGCGAACGGGTCGATTCGGCCACTCCAGCTTGTTCACCACCGATTTTGCAGCAGTAGCGAGGGCGTCCGGACCAGCAGCAACACGCGCCAAGTCAAGAGGTTCGGCCGGCAACGTCACCGATCGTCCGGGTGTAAACGATTCCCCCGCGCCGGGGGTGCTCAATCCAGCGAGCGCCACCGTGCCCGCCGCGCGACCACCGCCGCGACCGGCAGGCGCGGCCCCCAACGCAGGAAGCACTTTGTCGACGCCTTGAATCACCGCGAGCCGAAGGGGCAGTGGATGCGATTCGTTCGTGACCACCGCGAACAGTTTCTGTATGGCTGGAACGTTGCCGCTTCGCGTGACCGCAGCCGCGAGTGCAGTGATTGCCTCGATTGGCGCAGACGCGCTATCGGCTTGAAGTAGGCCAGTCAGTACCTGGTCTTCCGCGCCAGGGATGCTGCTGATGACGGCATCAACGATCAACGCATCGCTTCCGTACTTCTTCAGCAGCTGCGTGGCAGGCTCGTTTCGTGCTGCTGCCGGAAATTCGCCGAGGGATGCCGCGACCTGACGTCGAACGTTCCAGTTCTTGTCATCCGCCAGAGCAAGGACAGCCTTCTGGAGCGCGGGATTCTCAGAAGCGAGATACCGTTCCGCGAGACGCACGGCGTTGGCTCGCACCTCGGGTTTCGGATCGGAAAGCGCCCGGGTAACGGTGTCCGGATCGATGGCATCGAGACCATCCAGTGTCCACAGCGCGTGCAACTTCGTGCGCCAGTCGGGAGCGGACGCCGCCAGTTTCTTCAACGTCGGTGCAACCGTCGTCGCACCGCGCTCGACAAGCAGGCGTTGCGCAGTGTCCCGCCACCAACCATTCGCATGGCTCAGCGCCCCGACCAGTTGCGCCGGCGAGGCCGACGACAGCGACGGCTTCGGTCCTCTGTTCGTTGAACTCGTTCCGTAGACGATGCGCCAGATACGGCCGCGCTGCACTGGGAGCTCGAGATTGTGACTCTTGATGTAATCGCGCAAGTAGTCGGACCAGATCCCGCCGTCCTGGACGACACCGCGATACATGTCGACGACGTACATCGTCCCATCTGGCGCCGAGAACAGATTCACAGGGCGGAATCGTTCATCGGAAGATGCGAGAAACTCGCCGCGTGCGTATGCATTCGTCGCCGTGAGCCGTCCGGATCCGTCGTCCACGATATTGAAGCGATGGACGAGGTTGGTCGGCGAGTCGGTGATGAAGACGCTGCCTCGAACGTCGGCCGGATACTTGTCGCCGCGATACACGGTCGGGCTGCCGGCGCCCTGGATCACGATCGACGATCCGTCGGGTCGAAAAAATGGATCGCGATATCCACGATTGACGCCGCGGTTCTGCCGAACCGGGTACACGGTGGCTTCCATTTGATCGATCAGGCTCTCGTATAAGCCGCGAGTCCTGGCGACGTTCGGATTGCGAACGAAATAGCGCGCCGGCGTGTAGTCGATGAAGAGCGGCGCGTCGTTCACGTTCCGATACACACGGCCGGCATCATCCTGCGACGACTGCCACTGACCTCTGCTCAGCGATGGCAGGACCTCGAACTTGCCGTCCTTCAGCCGCAGGTTTTCATTCCACTCCGACGTGTACAACACGTTGTCCATCGCCCAGAGCAGACCGTTCGCATTGTGCTCGACACCGCCGATGAATCGGCCGTAGTTCTTGTAGACGACGTCCTTCGTGTCGGCCTTCAGATCACCGTTGGTGTCTTTCATCAGCCAGAGGTTCGGCGGCTCGCCAATCAATACGCCGTGATCGAGAACCTTGAGAGCGCGCGGCAGAACCAGGCGATCGGCAAAAACCGTCCGCTTGTCCATGGTCCCGTTCCCGTCGACGTCCTCGAGCACCGCAACGTCGCAGATCGGATCCTGCGTATCGCGACCTGATGTGTCCGGAAGAAATGCCTGGAGTTCCAGCACCCACATGCGCCCGTCCGGATCGAAGTCGATGATGATCGGCGACTCGATCAACGGCTCGGCGGCGACGAGCTGGGCGTGATACCCGGGCGGCAGCGAGAACGTCTTCACCTCTTCGTCGGGAGTGAGCGCTGGCGACGTAGGCCCAGCCTTTTTCACCGGCAACCAAATATTTCCGGGCGTCTTGGCTGTGCCGGCCGTCGATGCTGCGGCCTCGTGCGCCGCCGGCTGAGGTGCTTGAGCCGCCGGTGCGGTCTGTGGCGCCTGACGGGCGGTCACTTTCAACGCCGTCGCCACAGACAACAGCAGTACGGCAAAAAGAGTGAGTTTTCTCATTGGGATTTTGTTAGTCGATGCCACAGACGAACACACACAAATTGGCCACGGATGAACACGGAACGGGTTCGGTCGTGGTACATGGGCTCAACACACACATATACCTTTTTAAGCGTGTCTGTGTTTATCGGGTTCTGAGGTTCCGACTTTCGTTTTGGAGTGGGCTTATCCCTGTTAATCCGTGTTCTTCCGTGGCCTATTGTTTCGTGTGAATCCGTGTTTTTCCGTGGCTTCCTAATTGAGTGTTTTCCGTGGCTTAGGCGCCTGCGCGGCCACGTCCGCGGCCACCCTGCGGCGGCTGACGGACGGTCAGCAAGGCATCGATCGGCCACTTAGCCGCCCACGCAATCCCGCGCAGAATCATCGGCTGAACCTGCGGATCCGAGAAGTTGGCGTACGAATGCCCTTGCATCCAGACAAATGCTCTGAAGCTTTGGCCAAACCCGAACGGTCGCTCATAGGTCCAGATCTGCGGAACCACCTCGCCGACATGTTCACCGGCGCTGTTGCTCTTTGGCATTGGCGCCGCAGCCAGGACGTGCAGCCCCTCCGGATTAATCGTCGGCATCATTGATCTTGAAGTCCGACATGCCCTGCATGATCGGATGATTCTTGTCCGTGATGGTGTAGGTGATTTCTCCGGCGGAGAAGTTTCGCTCGCCGTGCTTCTTCGCACCGCCGAGAATGTTCGCTTGATACTGCGGATCGTCGCCGCAGAGCGTGTCGTGGAAGCTGACGAGGCCACCGCCGCGTTTCAGATACGCCTCGAGCGTCCCGCGCTCGTCAGCGCTCATGTAACCGGCATCTCCTTTGTACATGACGATGACGTTGACGCCGCTCAACTCCGCCGTCGTCGGAAAATGAAAGCCGCCATCCACGATCGCGCCGCGCTCGGTGAGCAGCTTGCTCCAATCCGCCATGAATTGCGGATAGTCGTGCAGACCTGGTCCATGCGACTTGAGTCCGCCGCGAATATAAATGTGAATCGGCGGCCAGGGCATAGTCAGCGACTGCGGCGCCTGAGGAATCTCAGCGTCGGGATTCTGGTTCGCGCCGCGTCCTTGCTGCGCTGGCGCTGGCGGAGTCGCACCGCGGCCCTGCTGGGCGGAGACGACGATGCCCGCGAGCACAGTGGTGATGACGAGAATCGGAACCGGACGTTTCAACATCACTTCTCCGTTCAATTGGTGAATCAGTGAATTGGTGAATTGGTGAGTTGTGAATTGAGCTTCGCACGCGCTCCCGCGGTCCCGTTAACGCGCGGCGGTAGCCGCGCGATGCCAATTCACCAACTCGCCAATTCACGAATTCTCCAATTCCCTAAAACGAGAATCGCAACTGAATGTGCACGGTCCGCAGCGCTTGCGCGCCAGTCACTGCGCCAAAGCCCGCGCTCGTGGTCTTCAAGCGGTTTGGATCCACGCTGCCGTCCGTGAGGAACTGCGGATTTCGAATCGTCTGATTGGTCGGGCTGGCGAGCTGCAACTGGGTCTGACGTGCGTTGTAGACGACAACGTTCAACGCGTTGTACATCTCAATCCTGATTTGCGCGCTGCGGTTGCGCCGATTCTCAAGTTTCTCGCAATCGCAAGGTCGTTCGTGTGGTCAGGACCATGTAGTTGCGTCCGGACCTCGAGACCCAGACTGCTCGGGGCGCCCGGAGCTACGTCGAAAGGCGCGAAGACACTGCACTTCATGGTGCCGCTCCTGATTACGTGTAGCGCGCGGTCTTGACGCGCGCGGAGACAACAGGCGCCGAAATGTGCGTGAAATGACGTTCCCGCTAACGACAGGACGTCGAAGCGGTCGATAATGTGCAAAATTATCGATAAAGTGTCAACAGATATAAAATAGTCCGTAGCTTCCGCCTTCGAACGAAAGAACCTGGCAATTTAGGCGGAAGAACTCGCGGTTAATTCGGGATCAACCGAACGATCATGCCTGGGGTCGCCGCCGACAGCGGGACACCCTGTCCTCCGGTGGGACTTTGAAGCGCGACATAGAGGTAGCCGTCAGGCCCTTGAATGATGTCGCGTACCCGGCCGAACTGTGCAAACAACACTTCTTGTTTGACCACCTTCTCGCTGTCGATCTCGAGACGGCGAAGCTGTTGGCCGACGAGCCCGCCGACAAAGAGGCTCGTGTTCTTCCATCCTGAATATCGCGTGCCGGTATAGAACGTGATCCCTGCCGGCGCGATCGCGGGCGTGTAGTACACAATCGGATCGTCCATGCCCGCCTCGGACGTCTTGGTGATACCGCCTTGGAGACCTTTGGAGGCGACGCCCCAGCCGTAGTTGTGGCCCTTCTCGATGATGTTGATCTCGTCACCACCGCTCGGACCGTGCTCGGATTCCCACAAGCGTCCCGTCACTGGTTCCCACGCAAGACCTTCCGGATTTCGGTGACCGTAACTCCAGATCGTTCGATCCGCATCTGGCGTGTCCACGAATGGATTGTCTTTCGGAACACTGCCGTCATCGTTGACGCGGTGAATCTTCCCGAGTGGACTCTTCAAGTCCTGCGCATTCTGCATCGTGCCGCGCTCGCCGAGCGTGAAGAACAGATGCCCGTCGCGATCCCAGGCGAAGCGTGATCCGAAATGGACGCCGCTCGAGATGTACAGCTCGGTGGGAGACCGGAAGATCACCTGCTGATCGGTCCACTCGTTATTTTTGTTGATCTTTCCGCGAACGATTACGGTGTTCGAAGGCGGCTGCGGAGGCCCTCCGCGCCCGCGACCTTGACCGCTGCCCGGCGCACCGGCGGCAGGCGGGGCAGCCGGAGCTGCTGCTGTCGCATCTGCTGCTGGCGGTGGTGGTGGCGCAACAAAACCTGGCTGCACTTCCGAGTACGACAGATAGATCCATCCGTTATTCGCATACTGCGGATGCACGGTGACGTCGAGGAACCCTCCGTCCTGCTGAACGTGCGGTTTAGGCGTCCCGGCGATCGGTTCGGACAGTTTGTTCTTCTCGAGAATCCGTAGCGCGCCGTTGCGCTCAGTGATCAGCAATCGACCGTCAGGAAGAAACGCGAGGCCGAACGGAGTGTTCACATCGCGCGTGAGCACTTCCATCTTGACGGTCTGCTTCTCTGATGTAATGACCGCGCCTTCCGGATCTGCAACATAGGTTGGCTTCGGCTTGAGATTTGCCGTCGCAGTTCGAATGTATGCGATCAACTGAACGATTTGCGGATCGGAGAGTTGCTCGGGCGTGAAACCGACCATCCCTTTTTCGGGAACGCCATGCCGAATCGTGTTCGCGATCTTTTCATCGTCAGTCCCGTCGAGCCACTTCTGATCGAAGAGCCATGGCGCGCGTCCCGTCACCTCTGGCGTCCCGTGGCACCCGGAGCATGTTGCGGTAAAGAGCGCGGCACCGGCATTTCCCCGTCCGCCACCGCGCCCGCCGCCGGGTGCCTGTCCGGGGGCCGGTGTGCCACCCGCCGGCTCAGTAGCCGGAGCAGGTTGTTGCGGGGCTTGACCATTCGGTGCCCGGCCGCCGGCGATCAGAAACAGTTCGGTGGTCAGCAAAAGGGCGGCGCTGACGATGAAGAAGGGTACAGATCGTCTCGAGTAGGTGCGATTTGTCATACCAACCAATCGGACGCAATGACTTACGCCCGATATATGACGTTCGTCTAGAGCGGAGACAAGCGAATCGCGATAATATCGATTCTCTGGCAGATTGTCGAAATAAATCACGCGCGGTTTGACGGCTTTCACGAGCGAACAAGAGTCAATTCGTCCACATCTTCAGAACGGTCCGATACATGCGCGCTAGCCGCTCCTCGCCGATCGCATTTCCGGTCACGCAAAGCCGGTCAACCCGTACAAAGACGACGCGGGTCAGTCGAACGCTGACCTCCGATCTGTTCGATCGCATTCGCGTCGATATTCTCCACGGCAATCTCCAGCCTGGCTCCCGACTGCTCTTTCGCGATTTGCGGACGACGTATGGATCCGGTCAGAGCCCGCTGCGCGAAGCCCTGATGCGGCTTGCGTCCGAGCAACTCGTGGTGCTCGAGGATCACAAAGGCTTTCGCGTCGCGCCGGTCTCACCCGAAGAAGCGCTGGACATCGCCAACAGCCGCTGCGAGCTCGAAGGGCTCGCGGTGCGGATGGCGGTCGCGAAGGGCGACGATCAGTGGGAAGCCAACATCATCGCGCGATTTCATGAGCTCTCGAAACGAGCCACGTATGGTGCCGATGGAAAGCTGGATCCTGAGTGGGAGCGCCGGCACGACGCATTCCATCAAGCGTTGTACGTAGCTTGCGAATTGCGATCGCTGATTGCGTTTTGCCAGATTCTTGCCGAGCGCGCGTATCGCTATCGACATCTCCTTCTCGAAAACGTCGATCGCACTCGCGACCATCGCGCCGAACACGAAGCGATTCAGAAAGCAGTCGTCAATCGTGACGCGGACACTGGCGTGGGGTTGCTGCAGCAGCACTACCGGCGAACGGTCGAAACTCTACTGGCCAATTGGAAGGATGTTCGGGTAGCGGAGTAGCAGCCTTTTGCCTTTTGCCTTGTCCCTTTATTGAGGAACCTTCAGCAGCTTGTGCACGTTGCCCCAGACGATCTTCTGGAAGATCTCTGGGGACGCTGATTGTTTGAGCAGGCCGAGCGTCTCGCGCGCAACGCACTTCCCCGTCATTCGAGTGGCGGCTGGATTGTTGTTCTGGCTCACACCCCCGCCGTGACCGTCACTGCAACCGCAGTCACTGCCAAAAAACAGCTTGTCTTGATGCCGCTTGAGGAAATCGGCCGTGAATTCCGGATCGCGCGACATCGCATTGTTGCCTGAGTTCGCCGACAGGTCGCCAAACAGATTTGGATAATCACCGAGCCACTTGTCAGTGACCCCCCCGCGTTTGATCGGGCCGGTCGGATACGCGGCTTCGTTGTGATAATCGGCGCTTACGTTCGCCCAGAACGCGTCCGCATGGCCGATAAACGTGGTCTTCGGATACGCCTTGAGAATTGATTCGAAGGTCTGTGCAAAGCCCGTGCTCCACGTTCCCTCATTTGGAAAGTGGTCGACCTCCTGAAAGTGAACCAGAATCGGAACGTGCAAGTCGGCGGCGAGCGCGTACGCGCGGCGCAGCTCAGGGCCGTCCGCAGCGACGTGAAACTTCATCTCACCAAATCCCTGCGCTCCATCCTTCACCGCTTGTGTGAGCACCTGTTCGGCGTCAGGTTTGGTGACGTCGTAGCTGCTGAACCATGTGAATCGGCCAGGCGCGGCAGACTGCAGCGTTTTCACTTGTTCGAGTGCCGCAGCGCGAGTCAACAGGTTCGCCTTCGTCACGCCCGCGCCATCCAGGTGTGCGAGGTTGCTGGCCGGCTGCGCGCGAAGATGGAAGTGCAAGTCGAACACGGGTGAGCCCCATTCATTCGACGGCGCTAGTTGACGCCCGAGTGCCGGGAGTATGGCGGCAGCACTGACGCTTTCAAGAAATTCACGGCGATTCATCACGCAACTCTCCGTTCCTCGCTGCTCGCTGTTCGCTGCTCGGAAGCCTACAACAGATTCCGTCCGGCCGAGGAGCGAGAAGCGACGAGCGAGGAGCGAGCAATCAACGGCCAGGAGCCAACCGCAGTCCCTACGGGAATCCTTGCAGCCAGTAGCGCGGACCGGCACCGCGGCGTCCGGCCCGATCGCCCGGATTTGAGAACGTGCAGCGATCGAGCGACAGGCATCCACATCCGATGCACTCGGTAAGGCCCGCCTTCATCCGTTCCAGTTCGGCAATTCTCTCGTCGATCCGTTTCGTCCATGCCGCCGACAGCTTCGACCAGTCGGCCCTGTCAGGCGCACGATTGCGCGGCAGCTTCGCGAGCTCTTGGCGAATCTCATCGAGCGATAGACCGATCTTTTGGGCGAACACGACGAAGGCGACCCGACGGATGACGGCGCGCGGATATCGGCGATGGCCAGAATCCGTTCGCTCTGATGCGATCAATCCCTGGTCCTCGTAGAAACGCAACGCCGATGTCGCCACGCCGCTTCGGCTCGCGACCTCTCCAATCGTCAGCACATCTCCCATGAGCATTAGTGTCCGCCACTTTTCCGCTTGACTTCAAGTGCACTTGAAGTTCGATCCTGGAGTCAACGGAGGCACTCTGGGAAACGGAGATTCTTCACGACAGAGTTAGCGGAGGTAACGGAGAACAAAAAATCGTCTCGGTTTTCTCCGCTTCCTCTGTGGTGAGGCCCCTCTCTGTTCCCTCCGTGTGGAGGTCAATTTCATGACTGAATCAACTCGTGTGGCTCTCGTGACCGGCGCCAGCCGCGGCCTTGGACTCGTAATTGCGCGCGTCCTCGCCAGGCGAGGGTACCGACTCGTGATCGGCGGCCGCGATCGCACGGCCCTCGACGACGCCGCCGCGGAGCTGTCGTCGTATGCACAAGCGGTCGCACCGATTGCCGGCGATATCACCGACCAATCCGTTCGCGCGGAGCTGATCGAAGGCGCCGAACGGTTTGGCGGCCTGGACGTGCTCGTGAACAACGCGTCGGAACTCGGGGTCGTCGGACCGCTCATGGGCTTCGATGTGCCGCGGTTCGGTCGGCTCTTCCCTGTAAACGTCGGCGCGCCAATGGTGCTGACCCAATTGGCGGTGCCGCTCTTGCGCGCGCGCCGCGGCTTGATCGTGAACATCACGAGCGATGCCGCCACTGCGGCATACCCGGATTGGGGACCCTATGGCGCGACCAAAGCCGCGCTCGAGTTGTTGACCCGCACCTTGGCAACTGAACTTCGCGACCAGGGTGTCTCGGCCGTCCTCGTCGATCCGGGTGACATGCGCACGCGCATGCACCAGGAAGCGTTTCCTGGTGAAGACATCTCCGATCGGCCACTGCCGGAAGTCACGGAGCCGTTCTGGAACTGGCTATTCGATCAGGATTTCGACGCGATTCGTGGTCAACGATTTGCGGCGCAACAGTTCATTGACCGATCGGAACGAGTGACCCTGTAAGGAGTTCACCGACAGATGCGAACGAGCGAAGCGAGTGAGGCAAGACTCGAGGCAGGCGAGCCTCCGGAAGCGCGAGGCCTGCGACGCGATGACGTGCGGTTGCTCGTGTCGCGCGTCGACATTGATTCATTTGCGCACTCACGATTCAGCGAATTGCCGCGCTGGCTCGCGCCAGGCGATCTGCTGGTCATGAACACGAGCGGAACGGTGAATGCCGCGCTCGAAGCAAGAACCGCAGACGGCGAGAGACTCGACGTGCACATCTCTACCCGGCTACCGGGAAATTTCTGGGTCGTGGAGGTGCGAAAGCCGGGTCCTGTCGCCTCACTTCCCTATCGGCACGCACACGCCGGAACATCGCTGACGTTGAAGAGAAACGGTGGCGTCACTCTTCTTGCGCCGTATCCATTCCTCGGCGACATGGATGCGCGATCTCGATTGTGGATGGCGGCGTTGGAGCTGCCGGAACCGGTCCTGCCGTATCTTGAACGATTCGGCACGCCGATTCGATACAACTACGTTACCCAGTCCTGGCCGGCGTCGATGTACCAAACGGTCTTTGCCACGGAGCCCGGAAGCGCCGAGATGCCGTCGGCCGGGCGCCCGTTTACGGCCGAACTCGTCACGCGACTCGTCTCGAGCGGAATTCAGATTGCCCCGTTGCTTCTCCACACAGGTGTCGCAAGCCTGGAAGATCACGAGCCGCCGTACGAAGAATACTTCCGGGTAAACTCAGAAACCGCTGACCGCGTCAACGCGGTGCGGCGAGCCGGGCGTCGCGTCATCGCGGTCGGGACGACAGTTGTGCGCGCGCTCGAGACCGTCACCGATCAGCGAGGCATCACGTTTCCCGGTGAAGGCTGGACCAATCTCGTGATCACGCCGGAGCGTCCGCTCCGTGCGGTCAACGGGATGATTACTGGCTTTCACGAGCCACACGCGACGCATCTCGCAATGATCGAGCAGGTGATCGTCGCGGCCGGCAGCTATGGTGCCGCGTCACATCTCGATCGCGCCTATCAGGAAGCGCAACGTGCGGGATATCTGTGGCATGAGTTCGGCGACTCGCATTTGATTATTGGGCGCTGACGCCTGCCGACGGAGGGGACGGAGCGCACGGAACAAGGTCGACACGCCCTGATTACCGACTCAATACGGTTCCTCTATTCCAAATCCATTCGCCGCGGAAGTCAGCGGGGCAGCAGCTCCGCACGTCCAGTGCGCCGCTTGGCCCGTAGCGTGTCACAGGGCAGAGCGGAAATACGATCAACATGTATATGGTCCAGGCGTGATATGAAGGCCTTTGGATCTCGTTCCCGCTCCATGAAATAGTCGCATGCCTTATTACTTATTCTTTGAAAGGATCAGTCATGACAACTGCTAACGAATCTCGTGTTCCCGCAAAAGCAGCGACCGCACGGGCCAATGCCCTCGCCGAGCGCCTCGAGCAGGGAGCCACCGCGCTGGCGGCGCTCGCCAGGGGCCTCTCGGACAAAGAGTGGCAGACCGCCATTCCTGGCGACGGTCGAAAAATCGGTGTCGTGGTTCACCACGTAGCTTCGATGTATCCAATAGAGATCAAACTGGCGCAGGTGCTCGCCAGTGGTCAGCCGGTCACCGGTGTGACGTGGGCGGATGTTCACGCAATAAATGCCGCACACGCCAAGGAGAACGACGCGGTCACCAAGGACGCAGCACTCGATCTGCTGCGCCAAAACAGCACGGCGGCCGCGGCGGCCATCCGCGCGTTGAGTGACGCGGAGCTCGATAGTGCAGCTCCTTTGTCACTGAATGCCGATGCGCCCCTGACGTGCCAGTTCATGCTCGAGGACCACGCCCTTCGTCACAGCTATCACCATCTGGCGAAGATCCGGGCAGCGCTGAAGTAGGTCCTTCGCTGGCGGGATCCATTGCGGGATACGGCGCCGAATTGCGCCAGGCAGGAGTGCATGATGAGTAACGTTTCGAGTATTCCGGAGGTCGTGACGGATCGCTGGAGTCCGGTCAAAGTCCGACAGAATGCGCTTGCGCTGCTTCGTTCATTCAATCGTGATGGCGCAAGAAGTCTCGTCGTGCCGGGGGAATATCTGGAGACGGTGATCACGAAATGAATCACTCATCACTGATCACTCAATCGCTGATCCCTGAATCGTTCGCAGCGCTGAATCGCTGGCATGCGACACTGATTCAAGGATTCAAGGATTCAAGGATTCAAGGATTCGACGATGAGTGATCCGCGATCAGTGATCAGTGATTAGCGATGCGTAACCGCAGGCTCATGGCCATCCTCGCCCACCCCGACGATGAATCGCTCGGGATGGGAGGCACACTCGCCAAATACGCGCGTGACGGCGTCGACGTGTTCTTGCTCACGGCAACGCGCGGCGACGGCGGCCGCTTCCGCGGGCTCCCTCGTGGCGATCCCCAGCATCCAGGCCGGTCCGCACTCGCAACTATTCGTGAGGCGGAACTGCGTGCCGCGGCAGCGGTCCTCGGGGTGTCCGAGGTGACACTCCTCGACTACGAAGATCAGCATCTCGATGCCGCGAATCCCTCCCAGGCAATCGCACGCATCGCGCAGGAATTGAGGCGCATTCGTCCCGACGTCGTCCTCACGTTTGGACCCGAGGGTGGGTACGGGCACCCCGATCACATCGCCATCTCCCAGTTCGCAACCGCGGCGGTCTTCGCCGCTGCCGATTGCACGTTTGCCGTTGCCGGCGTTGAGCCAGCCAGCAAGCCGCATTCAGTATCAAAGCTCTACTATCTCGCCTGGCCCACCGACACGTGGAATGCGTATCAATCGGCGCTGCGGAAACTCTCGGCGACGGTCGACGGCATCGAGCGCACGGCGAGCCCATGGCCGGACTGGACGATCACGACGATGATCGACACGCGTGATGTCTGGGCAACGGTGTGGCGCGCCGTCGCCTGTCATGAGTCGCAACTAGGCACCTACGAGCGCTTGAAGAACCTCTCGCCCGAACACCACGAATCGGTGTGGGGACGCCAGTCGTTTTATCGTGTGTTCAGCACCGTGAACGGCGGCCGCACGCGCGAGACCGATCTCTTCGAAGGAATGTAGGCCATGAGGGATGCACCGGTTGCAATGGATGCGGCGACCTTTCGCGCGCTCGGACATCGTCTTGTCGATCAGGTTGCCGGATTTCTCGAATCATTGCCGCGCGGTCCGGTGACCCGCGATGAGTCACCCTCCGCGATCCGGGACGCACTCGATCTCTCCAGATCGCTTCCCGAGAATGGAACTGATCCAGCGGCGCTTCTCGAGCGAACCGCACAACTCCTGTTCGATCACTCGCTGTTCAACGGACACCCGCGTTTCTTCGGCTACGTCACCGCACCGCCGGCGCCGATCGGAGTACTCGCCGACTTTCTCGCCTCCGCGGTGAACGCAAACGTCGGCGCCTGGAGGTTGGCGCCAGCCGCAACCGAAATCGAATCGCAGGCTGTCCGATGGATTGCCGAGCTCATTGGCTACCCGGCCGATTGCGGCGGCCTGCTTGTGAGTGGCGGCAATATGGCGAACTTCGTCTGCCTGCTCGCGGCACGCGCCGCAAAAGCTGATTGCGATGTCGGGACGTCGGGTGTCGCGGCAGACAGCGGCCGCAGGTTACGGATTTACGGTTCGGCCGAGACGCACACGTGGATTCAAAAGGCCGCGAATATCGCTGGTCTCGGCACCGACTCAATCCGGTGGATCGCAACCGACAACAAACTCCGGATGGATGTGATAGCGCTTCGCCGGCAGATTGAGGCAGACAAGGCGAACGGAGACCTGCCATTCATCGTCGTCGGTACGGCTGGTTCGGTGGGCACTGGGGCAATCGATCCGCTCGCGGACATTCGCACTGTCTGCGACGAGCTCGACGTGTGGTTTCACGTCGATGGCGCGTACGGTGGGTTCGCGGCGGCGGTTCCAGAAGCACCGGACGGCTTGCGTGCATTGGCGCACGCGGACTCGGTCGCCGTCGATCCTCACAAGTGGCTTTATGCACCGCTCGAAGCGGGATGCGCGCTGGTGCGCGATCCGGAAACGATGCGCGCCGCGTTCTCCTACCACCCGCCCTACTATTTCCTCGAGCAACGCGCCATCAATTACGTCGACTACGGTCCGCAGAATTCCCGCGGCTTCCGCGCACTAAAAGTGTGGCTCGCGTTACAACAGGTGGGCGCCTCGGGATATCGCAAAATGATGGGCGACGACATGCGTCTGTCTCGCGAAATGGCGCAGGCCATCAGCGAATGCGACGAGCTGCAGCTCGTCACCCAGCATCTCAGCATCACGACGTTCCGTTACGTTCCGCGCGATCTTCGTTCCAATCTTGGCGACGCGGCGGTCGAGACACACTTGAATGCGCTCAATCAGGACGTGCTCGATCGCCTGCAACGCGGAGGTGAAGCCTTCGTGTCGAACGCCGTGGTGAATGGTTCCTACCTGCTGCGCGCGTGCATCGTCAACTTCCACACCGATCGGGAAGACATTGATGCACTCATCAAGATCGTGCTGCGCCTGGGACGAGAGATCGACGCCGAGATTCGTCCGGTACGCGCTTACTAACCCTTCTTTGCGTGCAGCGAGAATGCCGCGCCCTGCGGATCCATCGCATTCACGATCCAGTCGCCGCCAGGAACTTCCATCGGGCCGTTGAGGATCTGACCTCCGTTTGCCTTGACGCGGTCGACCGCCGCATTGATGTCTGAGACAAGAAAGTAGATCCCCCAGTGAGGCGGCACGTTCGCCATCTGCGGTGGTTTATTCATCATGCCGCCAATCATGCCCACCGGCCGATTGAACATGTGATACTTGCCCATCGGTCCCATGTCCATGACCTCGGTGGGCTGCCAGCCAAACACTTCGGTGTAGAACTTCATCGCCGCCTCGGCGTCGGTCGTCATCAGCTCGTGCCATGAGGCCTCACCGACTTGAGGCGCAGTCTCCGGGCGCTCCTCTCTGGGCGTCGGCTGAATAATGTAGAACGCAGCGCCCTGCGGATCCTTCAGCATCTGCATCCGGCCGACCGTCGGGACGTCGATGATTCCGGAAAGCTCGCTTCCACCGAGACGCTTGATGTGCGTAACCGCCTCGTCGAGGTTCGGCACGGCCACATACATCGACCAGAACGGCGGCATATTCATGCCGTCAGGCGTTTTCATCAGGCCGGCTACTTGCACATCACCGCTTCGCTTGAAGACGGTGTAAGGTTGCGGCGAGCTCGGAAATGGCGACGAGCTCCAACCGACGACATTGTCGTAGAACTTCTCGGCGGCGGAAGGGTCGGTTGTCATCAGTTCGTACCAAACCGGGCGGCCGAGCAGAGTTGAAATAGCGGTAGTCATCGCAGGCCTCCTGACACGTGAACAGACGATTGTCTGAGGTGGCGCAACTGCACCAAGCCACTCAGTCTGTCACACTGAGCGCCGGATGGTGTCACGTCTTCGCAACATTTTTCTGGGGATGAACAATGTGATGAATTCACCTCAGGCCCGGAGTCGACGGTTCTGAGGTCGAACGGTTCTACCGATTGAAACGTAATGCGCGGGACGGAAGAGTTTCGTCTGCCTCAGCCTCTCAATCGTGACAGATGCAAGCCATCGAACCCTCGGGAGCGTATAATCGCGGCGCTCTTCTCGCCGCATCCTGTCGGCCCTCACCACGGGAGGCCCTATGCGTTTCACTCGCCGCATCGGTTTCCTTCTCTTTCCTGCGTTGATTCTCGCGATTGCCTCGAGCGTCGCAGCTCAGGGCAATCCGACTGGCACGATTTCCGGCCGTGTCGTCGATCCTGGTGGTTTGGCCATTCCCGGCGTGATCGTAACGGTCAGATCGCCAGTACTCCAAGGCGCGCGCACAGCCACAACGTCCACCAACGGCGACTACATCATCCCCTTCCTCCCGGCCGGAGAGTACACCGTCACATTTGAGATTCAGGGTTTCCAGACCTTGAAACGAACGACGACGCTGACGATGGCCGAGACGCTGCCCTTGGATGTCAGCTTGACGCTTGCGACCGTGGCGGAGTCGGTGACCGTCTCCGCTCAGTCGCCGGATATCGTGACCACGTCGACGGTCGCGAGCAACTTCAAGAAAGAGTCTCTGGAATTGTTGCCGGTCGGCCGTGCGCTCAACGACGCGGTGCTGCTCGCGCCCGGCGTCGCCGGCAATGGCCCGAGCGGCAACATCATGATGGCTGGCGGCATGTCATTTGAGAGCCAGTATCTAATCAACGGCGTGGTCGTCAACGAGAACTTGCGCGGCCAGGCCTTGAATCTCTTCATCGAGGACGCGATTCAGGAAACAAAAGTCTCGACCGGCGCGATCTCCGCCGAGTACGGGCGCTTCGGCGGCGGTGTCGTGAACATGATTACGAAGTCGGGTGGGAACGTCTTCAGCGGATCGTTTCGAACGACGTTCAATAACGACGGTTGGCGATCGCTGACGCCGTATCCGACCGATCAGACTGTTGACAAGATTACGCCGGTATACGAAGGCACGCTCGGCGGACCCATTCTGCACGACAGACTCTGGTTCTTTGGCGCCGGCAGGTTTACCAAGCCGGAAGAGAACCGCACGCTTGCGATTACCGGGCTCAATTATGCGACCAGCACCGACGAGAGGCGCTACGAAGGCAAGCTGACCTACGCGCTCAACGCCGCGAACAACGTCAAGTTTGGTTACACCAAGCGGACCACCGCGGTCACGAACAACCGCTTCGGCACGATCATGGACGCGGCGAGCCTGTACGACAACTCGACGGATCAGCACCTCTACACGGCGAACTACACCAGCGTCCTCACGAAGAACTTCTTCGTCGAGGGACAGTACTCACGAAAAATTTCAGCGACGATGGATACCGGTTCCCGCTTTACGGACCTTGTGAAAGGGACCCCGATCTCCGATCGACAAAGGCTCATCGGCACCGACAATCCCCGGTTCAACTCGCCGACCTTCTGCGCCGTGTGCGGAGGTGGATGGCTCGAGCATCGCGATAACTGGGATTGGTTCGTGAAAGGGTCGTACTTCCTGTCGACAGGCGGCGTCGGCTCGCACAATCTGGTCGCGGGTTTCGACAACTTCAAGGAATGGCGTAAGAACGACAACTGGCAGTCCGGCAGCCAGTACAACATTGGTGCAACCACGACGATCATCGAGGGGTCGACGATCTACCCGGTGTTCAGGAATGACAACACAACGTTCATCAACTGGCTGCCCATTCTCCAGCGTAGCGTCGGCAACGACATCCGCACCTATTCCGGCTACGCGAACGACACATGGCGATACAACGGCCGTCTCTCGTTCAACGCCGGCGTCCGGTTTGATTTGAACCGATCGAAAGATCAGAGCGGCACGTCAGTCGTTCGCGATTCGCAGTGGAGCCCGCGGCTGGGCGCCACGTGGGACATCCGCAGCGATGGCCGGTGGGTGACCAACGTCGGGTTCGCGCGCTACGTGGCCGGGATCAGCACGGCACTCGTTGATGCGGGATCGGCCGGCGGACGCCAGGCGAGCTACAGTTGGTTCTATCAGGGACCGGCAGTCAATACGGGGAGCGGTCCGTACCTGACGGCCGATCAAGCGCTGCCGATTCTGTGGGACTGGTTTTTCGCCAACGGCGGCAATGACCGACCAACACGCACGACGCCCAACATTCCTGGTCTGAGCACGCGAGTCGAGGGAAACGTGACGTCCCCGAGCGTCAACGAGGTCACAGTCGGCGTCACCAATCAGTTCGGGCACGGCGCGTGGAGGCTCGACTACGTGCATCGCGATGCCGCCGATATGTATGGCGACTTCCTCGACCTGACCACAGGACGCGTCATCGATTCCTCCGGGCGGCCGTTCGACCTGACTGTGGTGAGCAACACCGACCAAGCGAAGCGGACCTACAACGGCGTCACGGCGGACATTCGTTACCACTGGGCCGCATTGCAACTCGGCGGCAACTACACGATCTCGAAGACGTGGGGCAACTTCAATGGCGAGAACGTGGGCAGCGGTCCGATCCGCGCAACCTTCGACACGTTCCCCGAATATCGCCAGGCCAGCTGGAACTATCCGATGGGCTATAACCCCGGCGACCAGCGTCACAAGGTGCGAGCGTGGGTCAACTACACCATGCCTTTCGCGCAAGCGATCGGGCGCGTGGACGTCTCGATGGTTCAACGCGCGGACTCAGGTGTCGCCGTGGACGTGAACGGGTCGGTGGATCCGCGATCGTATGTCACCAATCCCGGCTACGTGACGCCGGTTCAGAGTGTCGCGTACTACTTCATCCCACGTGGCTCGTTCCGCTGGGACCCGGTCTACAGCACGGACTTCGCTGTGACGTGGGCAAAGCGCCTACCGTCGATGCAGAGGGCGGAAGTGTTCTTTCGTGGAGTCACGACCAACATCTTTAATAACGCGGCGGTGACGCGGGGGGACATCGGAATCAACACTCGCGTCAACAACAGCGCCTATCAGGCCTTCAATCCCTTTATCACTACACCGGTGCAGGGCGTGAACTGGGATTACAGTCCGACGTTCGGACAACCGCAGGCCTTTGACGACTATCAGCAGTCACGGCTATTCAGTTTTTCAGTTGGTTTCCGTTTCTGACACACGGGACAAGGGGCAAGAAAGGTAAAACCCTACACGTACCGGTTCACTTCTTCAGGTACGCCATCAACCGGCCGGATACGATCGCGACGGTCCACAATCCCAAGGATGCAGCAGCCAGGAAACGGCTCGAGGCTGACGGTACGCGCTGAGGATCGCTGCGATCGATCGCATTGCGCTTCACGATGGAACCAAAGGACAGCGCCGCCGCAATGCTGCACATCTTTATGTAGAACACGGGATCGACGATGCGGTCGGCAGCTTCGGTGACGAAGAGCACAAGTCCGCTCAGAAGATTCACGGCGAAGCCGAACCAGACGAACCGATAGAGCGCTTGCAAGCGGTGTAAGGGAATAGCGCCCGCGACCTGCAGGATGCGGAGATGAATGACGAAGCTCGCGCCGACCAGGATGGCCATCCCGACGGTGTGGAGCGTGAGCACCGTCGGATAGGTCCAGATCGAATCCGATCCCAGGAACCAGTCAGTAAACGCGCTGTCCTGCAGGCTACGAAAGAAGGCCATCCGCCTTCATTTCTTCACGTCGTCTTTCGGCCGCGCGATGTCGTGATACAACCGCGATCCGTCGGGGCGGATCGCGTAGAACAATGAAATCCCCTTGGAGCCGTCTTTCATCGGATGGCCGACCAGGCGAATCGGGTCTCCGATCTTGTAGCTGGCGCGCGTCCAACCCTGGCGGCTCATGATGTTGATTGAGCCGCCCTCAACGTCCCAGGTCCCAACGGTCTTCGGATCGACGCCGGCGCTCGCCTTCACGAGCACGTTGAAGTGCACGTGCGGATTCTGCCACTTCCATTCAGTTATGACGCCGCTGTACTCGACGTTCTTCTCCATGTCGAACATCGCAAACGAATGGTGGGCACCAAGCGACACCGAGGCCAACGCAACGCATACGATCGCAAGACTGAGGCGCCTGCCGACATTCATAAAGAGCCTCCGGAACTCACTTAATGATCTGTTTCGGCGGAATGATCGATTGTTTCTCGACGGGATCGCCGGCATCGCACCATTCTTCGAGAGCGTAACTAACCTTCGTGCCGTTGGATTCGACCGTCGGCGCGCGCTCGAAGTAATAGCGGTAGACGTGCGGCTTCTGGTACACCTTTGGGTCGTCCCACGTATATGTCACCGTGAGTCGATTGCCGTCGGACGACATCTCAAACCGTTCGAGAAGACGCGTCTCCGGTGTCCGCACTCCGCCGCCAGGCACCATCCCCGGTGTGAACCCGGTGGTCTCCACGAGCAGCGTGTTCCCCTCGTAGTGGCCGATCGAATGCCCCGCCGGTGTTGGCGTCCACACGTTGGGATGCAAACGCCCATCAGTATAAATATGCCGCACCCCGCCGCGCTCGCCGGCAAAGATCACTTCCTCCTTGTGCTCGATGAAATGGACGCCGCCAGAGTCGGGATTCACGAGAAGCGCGCCGTTGCTGCGGCCGGGCCCTCCGCCAGTGCACGGTTGTGTGACAACGATGTAGGGGACGCCTTCCGGATTTGGCCCTGCCGATTCGGCGACTGGCCCGCCGCGTGCGCCACGTCCGCCACGCCCGCCTCCGCCGTCGCCTCGACCGGCAGTCACACCCGGCAGTAGTTGCGCGGGAGGAATCACCCCGCTCAGGCCACCGAAGCTCCCGACACCATCGGGATCGATGCGAACCCAATCACCTTCGAGCCGAATCTTCGACGGCTGTCCATGCACCACCGGCGTCGCCGCGAAAGACGCCAGGACCGTGACGCTTAGTACGAGGCGGAGTCTCATACTCTTACTCCTTCGATACCGCGCGTGCGGCTGGCTTTGGGAGCTGCGGCGCGGAGTCGAGGAACTTCGCCCGGTCCTCGTCAAACGGATCGCAGGATAGCCACTGCCTCGGCTCATACGTCGCCGGCAGCCGTTGATAGCGGAACTCGTACGAATGTGGAGTTCGGAACACCGTGGGATCGCTCCATGTGAACGTGACCGACAGAATCGAACCCTCTTTCAATAAACGATACCGCTCGACCAGATGAGATTTCTCCGTGCGATATCCGCCGCCCGGGATCGCGGTGATTCCATGATCGCCGTGAAAACCAACGGTGTCGGCAACCAGTGTGTCACCCTCCCAGTGCGCGATCGAGTCGCCGTTGGTGGACGGATCGAAAATCTCTTCGCTGACGTGGGCCGATCGATTGGTATAGAGGTAGCGAGGCGGTGACGAGTTTTCGGCGACGATGATGACGGCCGTCGCTCCCTGGCGAATGTCGAGGGGACGGCCGGGATCCATGATGAATGGGACGCCGAGCAGGTTGCACCAGCGAATCGCATACGCGTCCTTTTTCGCGTGTGCGTCGAGTTTCGCCCGCGTGATGGTTGGAAGCAGATTTGCCCGCGGCACGTTCCGGCTGTCGAACGACAATTCCCAGAAACCGGAGATGTCGGCCGCGCCGGGCTGTTCCTGCCACAATACGCGCGTGCGCGCACTGATCGGAAGCACCACCAGGCACGCGATGGCAGATGTCAGAACGCACAATCGCTTCATGAGTCGGACTCCCTGCGGTCGCGGCGCACTGCGATGCTCATGAACAGGAAGTTCGATCGGAACCTCCGTGGCTCGTGGGCGCTGGCCGCCTGGCTGCTGTTGATACTTTCTGGCGCCTTGATGACCAGCCTGCTTGGCGCGCCACTCGTGCTCAGCAGCGTCATGCCGATCCTGGTGATGTTGCATCTCGTCGGCGGTGCCGTCATTGCGATTATCGCGATCGGTGCATTGATTTACGCGACAGGTGTGACGCGCTGGTGGCGTGTAATGCTGGTCGCTGCAACGGCGGTGTGCGGATGGCTCGCTCATCGATCGTTCTCCCCGCATCTCGCTGCCACGCACGCTGCCGCGGCAGCTTTCGCGACTCTTGCGTTCGTAGGGTTCCGCCGCGGAACTCGAACGGATGGCGTGCACATGGGGCGGCGGTGGGCGACGGTTCTGTCACGTGCCGGATTCATCCTCATCCTGCTGCAGCTCGCCGCCGGCGCTGCGCTGCGCCATCACGTCATTGGTCTTCCGTGGCATCTCTTCATCGGAGGACTGGCGACCATGACCGTCCTCGGTGCCGCCGTCCCAACCACACAGGATCAGCAGATGACCCTCGCCGAGAAACGGGCGGCCGCATCAGTGATTGCCGCCATACTCGTGCAGGTCGCGCTGGGGACCGCCGTGTTGTTCATGATTTTCCTGGGTCCGCCGAATGCCGTCACCTGGATTACCGCCACGGTCGCACACGTCGTGGTCGGCAGCGTCACGCTCCTGGTGGTTGGCAGATTCATGTGGCTGCTGGCAGGCGTCCCAGTCTCCTCGAGTGGCGCTGGCGCGTCGTAGTAGGCGATCCATCGTCCCATCGAAACGACACCAACCCATAACATCAGCGACATGATGGCAGCGGCCCGCGCGTGCCGCGGTTCAATGGGCATCGCGCTCCGATAGACGCTCCGGCGAAAGTAGATGCCGTGCACGGCGAGACCAATCAACAGTGCCATCTTGAGCTGGAAAAACGGGTTCGGCAGGTACTCCGACGCGTTCGATGCTCCCAGCAGGACTCCGCACGTCGCCATAACCGCGAACCCGAACTGCTTCCACGGTCGCAGAGAGCGAATCAGATCCGTCGCGGGAATATCGGTCAATGTCCAGCCGAGCAGCCGCAGGTTCGTGATCAGAATCAAGCCGCCGAATATCGCGATGCACGCGAGATGCGTAGACAGCACAATCGGGTACACGAGCCGCGACTCACGGACGGCGGTGAAGAGCGACAGGTCTTGAAGGCGTTGACCGACGGAAGCGAGACTCATGCACCTCAGGTGAACGCGTAAAAGATACCGCTGAAAACGATCGCCACCCAGATCATCAGAGACACTGCCGCGACGCTGCTGCGCGTGATGCTCGCGTAGGGACCACGGACGACCCGGTTATGCACCGTGTAGTTGAACGCGAGCGCCACCAGCACCAGCAGCAATTTGAACCGCATCGTCGGATGGTGGAAATACCGGATCGGGTCGGTCGAAAAGATCATCAGCCCGGTCGTGACAGCCACGACCAGCCCTATCAGGCTGACGAGCGATGTCGCCCTCCACAGCCGTTCCGCACTCGCTTGTTCGACGCCGACGCCCAGGAGCCGCAAGTCGAGGAGCGCGATCAAACCGACTCCGACCGCGAGCGACAGGATGTGGGCGACCTCTGTGAGCCCGTAGGCCCACTCATGGACGTTCAGGAAGTTCGTTGAAGTGTCGTACACGGTACGCCCGCGCAGCAATCCTTCCGCGTGGTTGATGTGAACGCGAGCACTCTACCGCAAAATGCGGTCTGGCGGAACGGAGCCTGAGGGTCTTTCGTGTTGGACGTTCGCCGCGGCGTGACCGCCGCCGTGGACGATCGAAACGATGAGGTGTTGGACGCAGCCGTGACATCTCTGGTGGCCACCTTTACGCGGTACCTCATCGGAACTGGCGCGCCTGGATCGGCAGGGCGTCGTTGGCGCGTGGGGGCTATCTAATTAGTTAAGCGTCAGCGCGGTTTCGCGTTCTCGAAGCCCTTCAATTGTTCGCGCTGCGCGGCGAGATCCGGCACGCCGAGTTCCTCGCGGATCAGATCCGGAATGAGTGATTGATCGTACGGCTCCTGCGTCGTCGTGTTCTGTGGCGCGGACTTGAACTGTGTCCCGTAGATCTGCGGCCGATTGATGGAGTGCAGATACCGATCCAGCGTCGCCGTCGCGATCCACAACGCCCCCTCGTCGCCTTTTGCGACGGCGATCATCGCCAACGTGTGCGCCAGGAGGTAGTCGTCGGGCTTGTCGCCGTGCTGAAACACGAACGCAGCCTCGCGAAAATCATCACTGCTGTGCAACTTTCCATCCATCACGAGTGCGTGCGTGCGTTGCCGGCGCACCGCATCGTCCTTGCTCACCGCCGCCCACTGCTCGCTCGAGAGTTTCGTAAAGTCCTGGCGAGCGCGCTGGTCGTCGTCAAAGATCTGCCGCATCTCGGCGTTCGACGCGGCCGGCTGCTCGGACAGCCGGTAGGTGCGTTGTGGGTCCCAATCCGTCGCGACACGCGGGACTTCCGATCTCTCGACGCGAGTAAACGGCAACGCGGCGACCGGAACATCAACCATTTGAAGAGAGGCTCGATCGGTTCCGTCGAGTGTCAGATCGAACACGTCCGGCTCGCCAGGACTTCGTGGATCGTCGACGGCCAGGCGAAGAGCCGTTCCGTTGACGGACGTACTCAAGATTTTCTTCTCAGTCACGGGCAGCGTGATGTGCGAGAAGCGAAGATTCTTCCCCGCGGGGAGGTCGAACGTCGTGGGGCTGCTAATGCTGCCGGTGAACGATCCATTCTGCTGACGATCCAGCCGCATGACGATGAACACGCGGTCGCCGAGCTTCATCATCCAGGTGCCGTCGTACGAATTCAAGGGAGCCGCTGGACGATGACATGAGATCGCGAAAACGATTGCGAAGACCCCGACATAAGGCCAAATGGATCGAGAATACAGACGTGGATTCATGTCGCACCTTGATGAAGGTGTCATTAGAGTCAAAACCCGAGCACGGACGGTTGGCGAACGGGCGCCCGCCTACGCTAACGCTACGGCGAGGCAAGGCGGCGCGAAGGAAGACGCGAGCGAGCGCAGCGATGCGAGCCACGCGAACGGAGCGAGCCGACGAAGCGGCTCGCGAGACAGCGTGCAGAGGAGTTCCGAGGGGCGAAGTCCTCGGAGTGATTAGGATGCCCCTGCACCTGCCCGCATCGCTGCCATCTCCTCGCGGTTTGGACCGTATAACCCCGGGCACTGACCGCCAGCAAGGCGACACATCAGGGTGAGCTGGCCGCGATGGTGAATGCCGTGAGCGAGGATGAAAGTCCACATAATGTCGCGAATCGTCATGGGGCCGCTGAAAAACTGAATCGTCTGATCGAGATCCTGGGGTGTGAGCTTGCGGATTCGGGCAACCGCTTCGCGGTGAACCTGTTCATAGCGCGAGGCGAGCTCGCCGATAGCACGTGGGCGTTCGATGTTGGGTGGTTTGGCACCCGACATGTTGAACTGACGCTGGTCGATTCCATAGCTGATGTAAGCATCCCCTTCGGCCAGGTGCCACGCGAGTTCACCGAGAGATCGACCAGTTGAGTCCGGTCGGAAGTCGTACTGCGTCGCCGGAAGCGCCTGTAGCAGCTTCACGGTGCTTGCTGCCTCGCGATCCCACGCGGCGAGAAACATCTCGAGTTCGTTCGTCGGCATAAATGCCTCCTTTGACGGAAAGGGAAAAGGGACAAGGAAAGACGGAAAAGGTCAATCTACTTCTGCAAGGAGAAAAGAGCAATCGGAGACCGGCCGGGCTACTGCCGCTTCAGTCCGAGTGTGCGGATGCGTTTGTGGAGCGCGGTTCGCTCGGTGTCGAGGAGGCGCGCGGCGGCCGAGACGTTCCAGTCGGTCTGATCCAACGCCTGGCGGATGCGATCCCGCTCGGCCGAGTCCCGCACTTCTTGAAGTCCTGCGGCCACGCGAGGCGTCTGAGCGGAGCGCACTTCGAGCGGAACCGCATCGGCGGTAATTCGATCGCCGGGTGTCAGAATCGCCATCCGCTCCACCACGTTCTTCAACTCACGGACGTTACCGGGCCATGCGTAGCGCTCGAGTTGCGCAATCGCATCCGGATCCATCGTCCGAGGGCGGAAGTTGTTCCGACCGCAGAACTCAGACAAGAAGTAGGGCACCAGCTCTGTGATGTCCTGCAGACGCTCGCGCAGCGAGGGGACACGGATGGGAACAACACGCAATCGATAATAAAGGTCCTCTCTGAATCGGCCGTCCGAAACGAGATCGTCGAGCCGACGATTCGTCGCTGAAATCACGCGAGTGGACACCTTAATCGTCTGCTCACCACCGACGCGCTGCAGCTCACCGTCCTGCAGGACGCGGAGCAGCTTGGCCTGCGAGGCTTCATGCAAATCGCCGACTTCGTCGAGAAAGATCGTTCCGCCGTCAGCGAGCTCGAACTTCCCGCGCCGGAGCGCTGCGGCACCGGTGAACGCACCCTTCTCATGACCGAACAGCTCGCTCTCGATCAGTTCCGTCGGGATTGCGGCACAGTTCACCTTCACGAACGGCCCCGCAGCAAACGGACTTTCACGGTGAATATGCGCGGCGAGGAGTTCCTTGCCTGTGCCGGACTCACCCAACAACAACACGGTCACATCGGACCGTGCGACTTGCGTTGCCTGCTGCACCGCGTGCTGAAATGCCGGCGATGACCCGATCATCTTCGGCGCGTCCCCGACCAACTCGCGAAAGCGCTGATTCTCGCGATGCAGATCCGCCCATTCGAGCGCGTTCTTGACGACCAGCAGTACCCGGTCGCGCGCGAGCGGTTTCTCCAGGAAGTCGAACGCCCCTATCTTTGTCGCCTGTACCGCGTCCGACACCGTGCCGTGGCCGGAGATCATGACGACGACCGCTCGATCGTCCGTCTGCCGCACCGATCGCAGCAGGTCAATGCCGTTGCCATCGGGCAGCCGAACGTCGAGGAGATACACATCGGCCGCCGCACGATTTCGTTCAGCAGAGAACGCTGCCAGCGACTCGAACACGCTGACCCGATAACCCTCGCCTTCGAGGATCAGGCGAAGCGACCGCCCGATGTTTGCCTCGTCGTCGACGATGACGATGTGCCGTTTGCGGGTCATGACGGAAGCGACACGCGGAATGCAGCGCCGCCCAGCTCACTGGCAATCACGACGATGTCTCCGCCCGACAGCAGTGCGTTCTTTTTCGCAATCGAGAGACCGAGTCCCATGCCCTGTTTCTTGAAAGTGATCGTCGGCTCGAACAGCCTCGCGGCGACCTCGTCGGTTAACCCGGGTCCTGAATCATGAATTTCGATCAACACGCGTTGGTTTTCCACCCGCGTCAACACGATGACCGTGCCGCCCGCCCCTGTTGCCTCCGCCGCATTCTGAACGAGATTAGTCAGAATGCCATTCACCAGATCGGCATCGGCGTGCACGCGAGGGCACGGCTGTGCGAGACGAAGAAGATACGTGACCGAAGGATGCACCGGTCTCAACAGTGCGATCCGTTCCTTCGTGATCGCATTGATGTCGAGGCTCTCCGGATGCACCAATGGCTCGCTGGCGAATTCCGAAAACGCTCGAACACGCCGCTCCAACGACTCGATTTCACTCACGACGATCTGAACCGCCTGGTCCATGAATGCGCTATCGGCAACTCCATGACGGACTTGCATCTCTTCAACGGTCAGGCGGATCGGTGTGAGTGAGTTCTTCAATTCGTGAGCCGTCTTGCGCGCAAGCGACTGCCAGCTCGCCATCTGCGTCAAGTGCACGAGGCGCTCGCGGCTCTCCTCGAGTTGATCCGCCATGTGATTGAACGCATCGACAGCCCGGCCGACTTCATCGCGCGGCCGATTACCGGGCGCGCTGCCCGTACCCAATCGTCTCGACCAGTTGCCGCCAGCGTAATCGGTGAGCGCGGCGGTCAGCTGCTGAATCGGACGGCTGACACGATGAGCGATCACCAGGAGCGGGAGCAGTGAAATGAACCACGTCGCACCCAGCAGCACGAGCAACGTCAGCGTGAACCCGCGTCGGAGATCGCGCGCATCAATTGCGTCGACGACACGTCGCGTTTCTCGAAGCTGAGTTGACAGCTGTCCCATGCTGATGCCGCCGAGGTCACGGCTGTAGATCTCGATGGCAGCGCGGTCGCTCCGTCCCTCGGTTCGACGCATGTAGTCCACGCGTTCACCGTTCTGGCCGGACACACCAAAGCGCTCCAGTTCACCGCTTTCCCAGAATGCGCGAACCGCCTCCGGCCACTCGGCCGCGTTTGTCACGGCATATGTCGTGGGCCGTATTCGCCCCGCGAGCGCATCCTCTCGCAGTGCGTCGCGCTCGCGTTGGTAAAACTGCTTCGCGGTGGTCTCGAGCGTTCGCGACAGTCGATCGAGTTCGCCGGTTGTCGCATACCGCAGGCTGCGATCGATCAGCGTCGTGGTAATCCAGATTGTCGCCGCCAACGGCAGCAGCGTCGAGGCGAGGAACGCTCCGATCAACCGGGTGCGAAGAGTCATCGCAGACGCGACGAGGTGCGCGCTGCCAGCCGGAATGGACCGGCCTCGAGAGCGTGCGTCGACGAGTCGGTTTTGCGGCGGCGACTCAATGCGTCGATCAGTGCCTGCAGCGTATAGCCCGAGTCTGTCGAATCGGCGGGCACGTCGCTGTCCAGGATGCGATATTCGAGCCGCACCCAGAACGGCAGGTCACGACCGAGTGCGCCAAGCGCACTGACCGGAATGGCCACTTGATCGACGCACCACGCCTCTGCGGCAGCGAGTGCCAGATGTGAGACCGACTGGGAGCGCTTCTCCACCGTCGTCACGGCGAATCGTTCCTCCCACAGATCGTAGCTCAACGCGAAGATTCGTCGCGTGGTTGCGACGACCGACTTGCCTGGTGCAGGCAGGACCATGGCGGCAAGCTCCACGCGCACAGAGCGGCCATCTTTCAGCCTTGCCAGCGGATCTCCCTTAAGGAAGCTGAAACCAGGTGCGCGAATCCTCAGTGAGTCGCCGACCGTCTCGATCGTCAACGATTGAGCGGAGGCGGGCCCGGCCGGCCACACGAGCATGGCAAGCAGCACCACGAGCCTGCCCCGAGCGAGCGCCCGAGCTCGCGACTCGAGGGGCCTTACCACCGGGCCCCAACTCCTGGAATCCGAAGACCCAGCGCGACGATAGCGGTGAGATTGTCAGTGTTCAGCGGGAAACCGATGGTCAGAAACGCGGGCCCTCCGTGAAAGCCGAAACCAGTGGACACTCGGACGTGTTTCTCGGTGTTTGCGTCCCAAACCGAGCCGACGTCGAGAAACAGCGAGAGTCCGGTGTACCGATATTCGAGTGACGAGTAGATCATCCGGTCGCCGCCGACCGGCGTGATCTCGTACTTGTCCCACCCGCGAAGCGTCAGCGAATCACCAAGCGCAAAACGTTCAAACAGTGGCGCGTGACCGGTGATCCCTCCAGCCATGCCGGTTGCCTGGACGTGATGCCGTCCAAAATCGAATCGATACGTGCCCTGGCCAAGGTATCTCGTGTAGGCGAGATCACTTTCGAGACTGCGAGAACCACCGCGGACACCGAAGCTGGCGACGGCACGATGTGTCGCGTCGGATTTCTCTTTCCACTCGTGCTCGAAATCAATTGAAGCAACCGCGGCATTTGCCATCTGCGACTCGGTTGCTGGCGCAAATGCCTTGAGCTCGGAGATGCTGACGCCTGCCGCGACGCTGAGGTTCGGGGTGAACGCAAACTTCAGCAACGGCGTAACAGTCGTTCGCGTGTCGTAAGGGAGTGGGATCTCTGGGTGAAGCGGCAGCGCCGCCAGCGTCTGGGTCCGCCAGTCCTGATCAAACCATGACCACTCGAAGCTCGCGCCAAGTCTCCGCGTGCCGAGCTTCCGCGTCTCAAAGCGCAGGCCGACGCTGGAATTCTCCTCGATCGAGTCTTCGGAATTGGCGAGCGCAAACATTGGCACGAAACGGATGATGCGATCACCAATGTTGACATCCCAGAACCCTCCCCAACCCTGCTCGGAGTGATAGATCAGATTCGATCGCAGCGGCTCGAAGCGAAGCCACGGTGGCGGTTCCTTCTTGTGAGCCTCATACACAAGCTTGATGCGGCCAACCTCGCTTCCCTTCTGGATGCGTCGCGATACGTCGTAACCCGGCAACTCGCGGTCGATGCGCTCCTGCAGTTTGTCCGCCTCTCCCGAATCGAGTCGCTTGCCGACGAGCGCCTTCAGATCGTCGCGCAGGGCCTGAGTGATCTCGGCGTCCGGCACGCCGGTCATATCGGCCTGCTCGACGATGTAGCGTCCGTTGACGTTGTCGTCGCGCTCGGAGTCCTCCTGCCGACCCATCACGAAGAACACGCGCGCTTCTCCGCCGGGCTCCATAACGGTGCGCACGGCGGCAACGTATCGCGGGCGCTCTGCCTCGAGGCGCGCGGCGAGCTCGTCGAGTTGCTCTTTTTTCAGCGGCGTGCCGGCGAGACTGCGAATCGCCTCGCGAAGGCCAGGACTGAGTCGATCGATGTCGAAGCCGGTGACCTGCGCCGAGGTGATGATCGTGCCTTCCGGCACAGAAGGTTTTTGATCGGTTGCTGCTTGCGGCGTGACCACGAGCAGGGTGAAGAGAAGGCCAAGTGTGCGCATGCTCTCGGCGAGAGCAAAGAATGAGCCCATAGCAAAGCTGTTTGTCTTGAACAAGATAGCGTAATCGACGGTGTGATTGCCGGTCACACCTGTGCGCGTGAGGCTACGGGAAGCGGAGGAAACGGGCTGGGTAGGGCGCGGTCTTCAGACCGCGCGACCGCGCTTACTCATGCCTCAGCGCGACGAGAGGATCGACGCGCGACGCTTTTCTCGCCGGCCCGTAACCAGCGACAAGGGCAGCGGTCAACAGAATAGCGACGGCGCCGGCGAGCGCGCGCGCGTCATTGGGCTGCATGGCGAAGAGGAATGACCCGATGAACCGTGACGTGCCCATCGCGATCGGCACGCCGATGGCCAGGCCAACAACGGCGAGCACACACACCTGGCGCATGATCATCCAGACGACAAGGCCTCGGGGCGCACCAAGAGCCATGCGAAGCCCGATCTCGCCGGTGCGGCGCGCAACCATGTAGGCCATCGTCGCGTACAGACCGACGCACGCGATCACGAGAGCGAGGATAGCGAACGCACTACAGAGTCTGGCAAATACGATTTCCTGATTGATCGTCTGATCGATTTCCGCTGACTGCGTCCGGATATTGATTACCGGCACGTGTGCGTCCACACCATGAACGACCTGCCGAACCGCGGCGACAGCATGCAGCGGATCGCCGGACGTCCGCAGCGCAAAGGTCATCTGCTGAATGTAAGTAAACTGCGCGTACGACACATAAACGACCGGTGGGATCTGACCTTTCAGTCCGCCGTATCGGGCGGTTGCCGCGACTCCAACAATCTCCACATCGAGAGGAGTGTTGTTGCGGGACATGATGCGGAGTTGCCGTCCGATCGGATCTTCGTCACGAAAGGACGTTCTGGCAAACAAATCACTGACGACCGCCACCGGTCGGGTGCCGTGCCGGTCACGCTCGTCGAATCCACGACCATGCAGTATTGGAACCTGCATCGTCGTGAAGAAGTCGGGACCTGCCAGCAGCATTCGGGTATCCGTCGTCACACGTACACCGTTGATCATGATCGGGTGCGACCGGCCGGCCTTGATCAACGAGGCATGCGACAGTGTCACGCCACTGACGCCAGGGATCGTGCGCAGCCGCTCCTGCACGTCCGCGTAGAAAACGGCCGCTCTCAATTCCGGATATCCGGCCTGTAAGGGGTTCAAATCGAACAGCAGGAGACGATCGCGGTCGAACCCGAGTGGAATCGAGTTCAGGTTCGAAAGAGTACGGACAAACAGGCCCGCGGCAACGAGCAGCAACAGCGAGATCCCGATCTGCGTCACGACGAGCACTTGCGTCAGGCGCAGGCGCGGGATGCCGCGCGTGACGCGGGTCGCCGACTCGGTGGCCGTCCGCTCGTTGAGCGATGGCGCCAATGCGGGACGCGTGGCCTGCAACGCCGGAACGAGCCCGAACAACATCCCACAGAGCACAGACAATCCGAGCGTCACGGCGAGGACGTGCCAATTCACCTCTGCGTGGAGCGTGAAGCTCTCCTGACCGTTTGCCAGGAGACGCGTCAGTACTCGCATTCCCCACACGGCGATCAGGATGCCGAGCGCACCGCCGAGTGACGCGAGAATCACGCTTTCAGTCAGGAGCTGGCGAACCAATCGCCATCGGCTCGCACCAATGCTCAGTCGCACCGCCATCTCGCGCTTGCGCGCGGCGGCGCGCGCGAGCAGCAGGTTGGCAGTGTTCGCACAGGCAATCGCGAGAATCAACCCAACGATGGCGAGCAGTACGTATAGGGGCTTCGTGTATTGACGCTTGAGGGTCTCGAGTCCGCCGCCGCCGTTCTCGAGGCGTAGCATGGGAAGATTGGCGCGTTCGCGATCGTTGGTCGCCGTGGCGGCGACCCATTCCGCGAAAGGACCCGTGAGCGCCGCCTGCGCCTGATCGATGCGGACGCCGGGACGCAGGCGTCCCATCATCTCGAGCCAGTAGTAATTGGCGTCCAGATTATCCTTGGCCGCACTCTTGTCCAGTAATACGTTCGCGTGGAGTGGAAGGTATACGTCCGGCGATGCGGCCGGATCGACGCCGAAGAACCCAGCGCCTGTCACGCCGGCGACGGTGAACGGCACGTTGTTGATCAGAATCGGCTGACCAGTCGCCTCGCTTGGACTGCCGAAGCGCCGCCGACAATAACCTATGCTGATGATGGCAACCGGCGGCGCACCGACACGATCGTCATCGGTCACAATCAGGCGGCCTGCCGCGGGCAGAGTCCCGAGCCCGCGAAAGAAATCACCCGAGACGTATTCGCCGGCCGCGAGTTGTGATTCGCCGCTGACTATGACGGTCAGGTTTCCGGCCGACTTGTAGGCAAAGAGGCTCGAGAACACCGCCGGCGACGATTGCTGGAGTCGCTCGAACGCGGGCATGGGGAAAATGCTCGCGCTTACACCACCACTGTCCTTGTAGGTAGAACCGTTGATGGAATGCAGAACGAACTCGGATCCGCCGGGCGAGTCATGCACGATCGGCTTGCTCCGCCACTTCACGAGGACCAGCGATCCGGGATCGTCGACCGGTAGCGCGCGCAGGAGGATCGAGTCAATGAAACTGTAGATAGCAGTATTCGCGCCGATGCCAAGTGCAAGTGATACCGCAGCGAGTACCGTAAACGTCCGGGTCCGTGTCATTGTGCGGAATGTGTACCTCACGTCCTGCACGAACTGTTCGACGAGCGTCCACGTCCAGAGGGTGCGTGTCTCTTCAACCACTCGCGTCACGTTGCCAAGATCGCGATTCGCCTCGCATCGGGCCTCATCATTCGCCACTCCGTTCGTGTGCCGCTCTTCAGCTTCCTCTGCGAGATGGAACTGCAACTCCTCGCGGAGTTGAGCTTCCTTGCTCTGGCCACGCATCCACCACGTCAACTTCCTGAGGATCGACATCATCGTCCTTCCTCACCAAGCGGCTTCAACAGGAGGCCCATGGCACGAGCGAACGCGTTCCACTTCGAATGCTCGCTTGTTAACTGTCGGCGTCCGAGGGGCGTAATACGGTAGTAACGGGCACGCTTCCCCTTCTCAGACAGCGCCCACGATCCAACAATCCAGCCTTTGGCTTCGAGCCGATACAAGGCCGGATAGAGTGAGCCGGTTTCGACCTGCAGTAGGTCCTCGGAGGTGCGCTGAATGTGCTTGGCGATGGCATGGCCGTGACTCGGCCCAGGAAGCAGCGTGCGGAGGATCAGGAGATCGAGCGTGCCTCGCAGCAGCTCGACGCGGGCGTCTTCATTACGCGGCATGGTGTAGAAACTCTACACATTGGTCTGTAGAAAGTCTACAGATGCCTGGCCTACACTCTGGTATATGCGCAAACGCCATCTCTGGTACTGGCTCGATACGCTCGCACAGGATGTATCCTTCGCATGTCGATTAATGCGCCGCAGCCCGATCCTCAGCTTAACCATCCTGACGACGCTGACCATCGGAATCGCGCTCAACGTCAGCGTCTTCAGCCTGGTGAACGGAGCCCTGCTGCGACCATCGGTGCGAATTGAACCGGAGACATTCGTCAGTGTGTTCCCGCGATATTCGGGGGACTACAACCTCCGATATTCCGACGGGGGAATGTCGCAGCCCGACTACGCGCGGCTCCGCGATTCCGCCGCGTCGCTGTCGGCGCTGTCGGCGTTCCGTCTGCTGAATGTCACGCTCGGCGGACCGGAGTCGGGCAGCATTCGCGCCGGACTCGTCTCGTGTGACGTGACCGCCGTGGTCAGGCCCGATCCACCGATCATGGGTCGCTATCTCAGAAGTGACGAGTGCGAACTCTCAAATCCTGCACGCGTCGTGGTCGTGAGCGAGTCGGCGTGGCGCACCCGCTTCGGCAACGCGCCGGACATCCTCGAGCGGACCATCTATTTGAACCGCGAGCCATTTCTGGTCGTCGGCGTGTCGCCGAATCTGCAGTTGCCTGGACCGAGCAACGATCCCGATCTATGGCTCCCTTACACGGTGCTCGGTATTCTGCGTCCGTCGGACGATTACTTCGCCAATCCACGGGCGCAATGGCTCGCTGTCGCCGGCCGGCGGAAAGCTGACCGCTCTCTGAAACAAGTCGAAGATGAGCTGCGCGCGATCGTGCGCACGGCCGATGAAGATGTCCCCGGAAGATCCACGACCCTCATCGTCACCAATGGGGCAGTGATCAACAATCCCGACGTCCGTCGACGGGCGCCGGTGATTCTCACGATATTTCTCGGGACAACGACCGTGCTGCTGCTCCTTGCGTGCGTGAATGTGACCACGCTCCTGCTGTCCAGGTCCGCCGCCCGGCAACGCGAGATAGCGGTCCGGTTATCGCTCGGTGCGGGACGGATCAGACTTCTACGTCAATTGCTGACCGAAAGCCTGGTACTCACCGGCATCGCGGCTCTCGTCAGTCTCGCGGTCGCTGAACGAGCTCCAGCGATTCTGTGGAACTCGCTCGTGCCGACGCGAGCGCCGTTCGATCTGAAGCCTGACTGGCGCGTGCTGTTGTACGGTCTCGCGATCGCCATGGTGGCAGGAGTGATCGCCGGACTGTCTCCTTCGCTCGAGTCGTTGCGGCCGCAACTGTCGGAATCGCTGAAGGGCACCACCAGTGCTGTCACCATGGCAGTGCGCCGGTCACGGCTGCGAAGTGCGCTCGTCACCGTCCAGATTGCGCTGAGCCTCTTGCTGGTCACGGAGATCGTGTTGTTTGCGAGAACGCAACAGCGGTTCTTCTCGTACGATCCAGGGTTCGAGACCGAACACGTTCTCAACGTGACGTTCGCGTCGGTGCTGGCGGGCTACACGCCGCCGGTATCTTTCTACCAGGATGTCGATTCACGTGTGCAGAACGTCACAGGCGTCGTGCGGACAGCCTTTGCGTCGATCGCCCCGTGGTCGGGACGTAATTCGACGACAGTTCGCGAAGTCGATGGGACGCCAATACCCATCGCCGGCGATTTTCGCGACGATCCGGCAAGGCGCGTCGTCACCGATGGCTACTTCAGCGCACTTAGCATCCCGCTGGTTCGCGGACGCGTCTTCACGCGCGAAGAATTATCGGCCAAAACACAAGTCGTTCCCGTCGTGATCTCGGAGGCGATGGCGAAGCGATATTGGCCCGGGCAGGATCCGATCGGCCGTCAGTTCAGGCTCGGCGATCGACGTCCGAACACGCCGCGCTCGCCCATCGCGCACCAGGTGGTTGGCGTCTGTCGCGACGTGCAGAGCGTCAGCTATATCCAGGATGACGGACCGTTCTATTACAGTCCTCTCGACGTGCAGCAGACGAAACCACCGTACTTGCTTATTCGTGTTTCAGGTGACACGCGAATCCCCGCCGCCGCAATCGGCGACGTCGTCCGCAATATCGATCCGCAAATGGCGGTCACAGTGGCGACGCTGGCTTCAGTCGTCGAGCAGCAGGGACAACAACTGAAGCCGCTCATGATGTTCGGCGCGGCCGGCGGGTTCCTCGCGCTCGTGCTGGCGTTGACGGGCGTGTACGCGGTGGTGTCGTTCTCGGTCAGCCAGCGTGTTCGCGAGATCGGGATCCGAATCGCCCTCGGCGCACAGCGCGCGTCGGTCATCCGGTTGGTTCTACGCTCGAGCGCAATGCCAGTCGTGAGCGGCGTCGCCGTGGGGCTCGGGCTCGTCATGCTGCTCGCGGATGTCACAGCGCCCGTTTTTCTCGGCGTCAGTTCACGCGATCCATTGACATTGATCGCCGTCTCATTGGTGCTCTTTGCAGCAGCAATGACGGCGATCTGGATTCCTGCCCGGCGCGCGGCAGCGCTCGATCCGCTCGTGTCCTTGCGGTACGAGTGAATCCTTTTTTGTCGCTTCCGCCTTTAGGCGGAAGGATGTGCCTGTCTTGACTTCCGCCTTAAGGCGGAAGCGACGGGCTCAATCTATCGACTCGGACCCAGAAGCTGCAGGTAGGCGACGATGTCGTCAACATCATCGTCTGTCAGCACGATGAAACCTCCAAGAGTCGCAGAACCGACCGGGTCCTGCGCTTCCGTAAAGTTGAAGAATCGCTTGTAGTGAGCGACCGCGTCACGAAGCGTCTTGGCACCGTTATCGTGGAAATAGGGCGCGGTGTCTTTGACGCCCCACAACGTCGGGATCTTGAAGTTGTTGGCCAACACCGCGCGCGGCAGGATGAATGGCGGCGGCAACGGAGGATGGCTCGGGTCCAGGATCAACGTCGGGTGTAACAGGAGCCCGAGATCAGGCGACTGGATCGTCACCGCCGGGTTCACACCGTCGTTGACGATCCAAGTTCGTATCGGATTGTTGGGCGTATTGACGATATGCACGCCTATGTTGAAGAAGCGAACCCCCGGGCGCGGAACGCCGCCGGTGAAATCCGAATGCGCCTGGTTGATAGTGTTCAACATCGGACCGCTGTGACACAGGGCGCAGACACCGCGCTTGGAAGGAGGATTGAAGGGCGCGTCGACAAGGAACGTCCGTCCTCGCTTCTCGGCCGGCGTATTTCCTGGAGGCAACGCCGGCGGCGGTCCACCCGCCGCGAACCTTCTGAGCTCGTCCGAGGAAAAGAAGAGCGGATCGGTTCGCTGGAATTCCGCGATTGCATCGAGTTGCGCGGGTGTTGGTTCGAAGGTATTCACGGCGTGGTCGTGAATGGCGTCAAGTGCCTGCTGCTGGAGTGTTGGCTCGCGCCCGTCGTACATTAGAATCGGGTCGAGCGCGGGCGTGTTCCGGGTCGATGGAATCCCACGAAAAACGGTGACATGTGTGGCGCCAGGGTCATCTCCCATCGAAACCCACGGCGGCAGTCGGATCGTCATGCGGATGGTCGCATTGGCTTGCACGCGGGTCGTCCCCACCCCATCGTCGTCGAGCGCGTCGCCGACCAGGAACGAGTCAGGATCGCCGTTGTCGATCATCCGCTGAACGTCCTCCAAACCGACGGTCCCCGTGAACTTGCCGTGACAAGTGCGGCAGGTACGTCCATTGCCGCCGAAGCTCTCCTTCTCAAAGAGCTTCTTGCCATTCAGCGCGGCAAGCTCAGCTTGATCAGGTCGATCTTCGGAATGAAGGCGATTGCCATCGACGGCCGCAACAGCGACCACGACGGCCAAACCAACAAACCGGGATGCTATTCGAGCCATGGGGGCCTCCTCCTGGGTGGAGCGCTTCTGATTGCTCGTCAACCGAAACGAACACTGAGGCACATCGCCAGCCGGCGCCAGATCTCTACGGTTGTTAACCTCCGATATTGGGGTGGTGAAGTGTTCCGGCGCGCCGTTATACACTGCGTCCATTCACACGGACGTGCCCGATGCCCTTGGAAACCGGCGCACCCGCCCAAGCACGAAGTGACCCGCCGGCTACTGCTGTCCGCGCGCAACTCGAGAGGATTCTCGCGAGCGAAGTCTTTTCCAGATCCCGGCAACTGCGCCGGTTCCTCTCGTTTGTCGTCGAACAAACTCTGTCCGCCCAGGGACACACGCTGAAGGAATCGGTCCTCGCCCACGAACTGTACGGGAAGGGAACGGACTTCGATGGCGGTACCGATGCCGTCGTCCGCGTCGATGCCAGGCGGCTCCGCGACAAGTTGCGCGAGTACTACGAGGGCCGATCCGATCCAGTCGTCATCTCTCTGCCGAAGGGTAGCTACATACCCGTCTTCGAGACCAATTCGACTTTAGCCGAGGCGGCAGCTCGGCCGCCTGTTGCGGTGACCGGGCTCGCGGAAAGACGAACCTTCATTCGTCGACGCCGCGCGGCAGTGCTCGTCGGAAGTCTTGCGGTCGCCATCGTTGTCGTAACGTCCGTGATCGCATGGCGGGCACAGCACCAGTCGACGAACGCGTCAACCCAGTTACTTCCTCTGGCGTCGTATCCCGGTGCGGAAGGGCCGCCTGCGCTGTCACCCGACGGCGAACTTGTGGCTTTTGCCTGGTCCGGTGACGCGGGATCTGGCCCGCCCGACATCTATGTGAAAGCTGTCGGAAATGAAGCGCTTCGTCGGTTGACAGAAACGTCGACTTCGGAAACCAGTCCGGCATGGTCACCTGACGGCCACAGCGTCGCGTTCGTACGAGATGGACGCGGTGTATTCACCATTTCGCAGCTCGGGGGAACCGAAAAACGCGTGTCGGATTCCGGAAATTACGTCGCCTGGGCCGCTGACTCGAAGTCGGTTCTCATCCGCGACCGGGAAGGGAAGGTCGGTCCCTTTGGGATCTACCAGGTGTCCCTCGACACGCTGGAGCGCCGCCGCCTGACGCAGGCGCCTTTCGGCGACGGGGACTGGAGGTTTCAAGTCTCGCCTGACGGCACGACGCTGGCGTTTATCCGCTACGGCCGTACGGGGGTCGCAGACCTGTATGTCATTCCCATGCAGGGAGGTGAACTACGACGGCTAACGGACTGGAACGGAGTCCTGACGGGTTTATCGTGGACGCCCGACGGTCGAGAGATTGTCTTGTCTGTCGAGGAACCCGCGGCCAGTCGTCTCTGGCGAATCCACGCGAACAGCGCCCAGCCCGGTCGCGGGTTGCCCATTGGGAACATCCCGGTAGCCGCTGGCAGTCCGTCGATTTCGAGACCGAGAACAGGACAACAGGCGCGCCTCGCGTTTCAGACGATTTCCCGTGACGTCGACCTTCACTTGATGGACCTTGACGCCACCCTGGTGAATGACACCATTGACTCAAAACTTTTTGCGAATTCCACTCGCGTCGAGAGTTCGGCGCGCTTCTCGCCAGACGCCAGCCGGGTTGCGTTCGTGTCGCAGCGCTCAGGGAGCGCTGAGATCTGGGTAGCCGGACGCGACGGGACCGGACTTCGCCAGATCACGTCGCTCGGAGCGGCTCAACTTGTCGTCAGTGGATGGTCGCCCGACGGCAACAACATCGTGTTCGACGCCGCGATCGACGGCAACAGCGACGTCTATGTGGTGGGATTCGATGGCGGCGGCCAGCGTCGGCTGACCTCCGACCCCGCGAGGGACGGACTTCCATCGTGGTCCGGCGACGGGCGCTGGATTTATTTCACATCGGCACGCGCAGGCGTGAACCCTGATGTGTGGAAGATGACTCCAGACGGAGGGCAGGTCACCCGAATCACAAAGAACGGAGGCTTCGATCCAAAAGAATCGCCCGATGGTCAGTCTCTCTATTACCTCGACCATTATCCGGGTGCAAACGGTATTGCCAAGGTAATGCGGATAGCTGTCGATGGGGGACAAGAGAGCGTTGTGCTCGAGCCCGTTCGGCCGTTCCTGTGGTCGGTGACGGACAAGGGAATCGTATTCGTCACCCGCGAAACAGACTTCGATGCGCTTGACATGTACCGATTCAGCGATCAGCAGGTTGCCCGAGTGGGCCGGCTCGGATTCCGAATACCAGGGAGCTACACGCACATGAGCGTTTCGCGCGACGGGCGCTGGGTATTGGCAACAGAGATGGTGCGGTTCGACTCCGATCTGATGCTGCTCGATAATTTTCGGTGAGCTAGCGTCCCGCAAACGGCTCGGCGATCGATTCGACATCCTCGATCTTCCAGAGCGCCTCTCCCAGGTTCGTCAGGAGCGCAACAACCACCCGCGTATCGGGATAGACGATCATTTGACAAGTCCCTCCCACGGACCCGCCGGAATGCTGATAGATCCGCTGACCGTTCTCGGATTTCTGAATCGCCCAGCCGATTCCGTAGTTGGTCTCTTGACCGGCAGTCGTCTTCTGAGATGAAAAAAGCAGGTTCAATGAATCAGCCTTCAGAAAGCCAGGATGAAGAAGCGCGGAGCCGAACCTGACGATGTCCTCCGGGGTAGAAAGAAAACCGCCGCCTGCCCATTTGTAGCTGTTGTCGACGTACGGCGCATTCTCCAGAGACCCACCTGTCGTGCGCGAATAGAAGCGCGATCGTTCGTCGACGAGTCGCCGATTCTCGTCAGCAGTCGTATGCACGAGGCCAAGCGCGTCGAAGACGTGTCGCTGCATGTAATCGAGGAATGTCTCACCTGACGCCGACTCGATGGCCGCGCTCAATAGATTGAACCCGTAAGTCGAATAGCTATATTTCGTGCCGGGAGGCGCGACGAGCGGATCATTCTGGAATATCTTGAGCCCGTCCACGATCGAGTCATAGTGCTTCGCGATCAGGAACTCGTCGTCTTTGTAATGCCGGATACCCCCGAGATGCCCGGCCAACAGACGCGGTGTGATCCTCGCCCCTTTATCGGGGAACGACGGAACGTACTTCTGTACTGGCGCGTCAAGATCGATCTTGCCTTGCTCGACAAGCTGCATCAGGGCGACCGCCGTGAGTGGTTTGGAAATACTGCCGATACGGAATTTCGTCGCCGGCCACGCCGGCACACGCTGCTCGAGATCCGCATAGCCGAAGCCCGCCGCGAAGACCACGCGGCCGTCGATCGCCACCGCAATCGCCAAGCCGGGGATTCCACGCACCAGTAGTTCGTGGCCAACCTTGTGCGCATGCGCTCGGGCCTCGGCGTAACGTGTCGCGGTGACGCCGGATGGAGCCGTAACCTGCGTGAACGTGCCTGAACCATGAAGGAGCGTCAGGCAGACGATGAGCCCCAACCAGGCGAGGCGATGAGTCGGTACGAGAGTCTTCATGGGGGACGCATTCTACCGCGTGACCTGAGACGAACGAGCGCGCAAGTGAGCCCACGCGAGCCGGAGCGGGGATCGCCGGGTCACCGCGAGCGAGCGTGCGATTGTCGGCGTTGAAGAGCTTCAGAGAGACCATGCCCTTCAGTCGTTCTCGCGGGTTCCAAGTGATGAAGACAGTAAATGCTTTCTCCGCGATGGAAAACTCGGAACGTTGATCTTCCGGCGCCACGGTCGGTCCCCGATTGATGCCTACCGCAAAACCACCCGACAACACGTGCGTCTCACCGAGGACCGGTGCCAGCAGTTCACCGCGCGTGCGCATGTCGTCCAATGACGTCGCTGGTGCACTTTCCGGTACTTTGAAATCGGCGAGGTCGATCAGTCTCCTTCCCCGCAGGTCCTCCTGAGCCTTGAGCGACTCGAACATGTTGGTTGGGCTATCAACGATCCCGAGAATCTCGCCAGATTCGTTGACCACCGCCGAACCAGCGCGCGCGAAGCCAGTTTGAAAGGTGACGATCCAGGCCGGACGCGTACTACCGGTGCGACCGCTGATCGCGCCTTCGAGCAAGACCCTGGCGCCAGTCGGCGATCCGTCCATCGCATAACATCGGTCGCCAATTCTGATGTCTTCCTGCTTCGCCACCGGTTGTTGCGTCAGCGAGGGCGAGGGTGCTGCATCTCCGCCGGACACGACGGCCCATCCGCCAGCACGATTCCATGCCAACAGCGCGGTGACCGGCTGCGCGTTGCCGTCGGCAGGGTATGCCTGAATTCTGTCCGCCTCGTCGATTGCACTGGTGACGGTGTGAAGATGGCCGTGTGGTCCGCGCATCGCCGCGGCGGCTTCCAGTGCCTTTCCTGTCGACGTCGACCGCTGCAGAATCACGTGGAGTCCGTTCAACACCTCGAACAATTGCGTCTGTGTCAGCACACGTTTTCTGATGACTCCAGGCGCTGCCGCTTCTCCTTTGACCTCGAACGCGAGCCGGCCGCCCGGTTGGCTGTCAACAGCGACGTCGACCGACCAGTTGCCCAGCGCCATCGTCGGAGACACCGCAAAGCGCCAGTACGCACCGAAGCGTCGATCCTTGGCTTGATACTCGATGGGCGCGCTGGAAGACACCGTGCCATCGGGACCACGCCAGGTCGCCACCATTCGATGCACGCCGGGTGCTCCTTCCCATTCGAACGAGGCGATGAGTTCCTTGTCGTCGGTTCTGCTGAAAGCGGCGCGCTCCTCTCCCAGTACGTACCTGCCGTTCACAATGCCGCCGCCGACGCCAACCGCTGCGCTGAGCAATCGCAGATCGGACGTGGCAGGAGATTGTTGAGCGGCCGACACGAACAGGAATGTAGAGGTCGCCAGCAACGTCGCTGCGGCAGTGCGACGTATGTCACGCAACAGCTGTCTCTCACTCGCGTGTGAATGCGTCATTTTCAGAACTCCACAGGCCGCGATTCTCGACCGATCTCCGGCGGCGGAGTATTTCTCAACCGGCGAGTACTGTCAATCCGAGGAGATAGTCAGCGCGTCGGCGTCAGAAGCGGCGCTGACATACGCTGGAATGGGAGGCCTTCCGAATCCTTCCCCACGACCAGCAGCCGGAATCCTTCAGCGCCAGGCGTGAAGCGCGATACATACAATTCGGGCGTGTCGCCGGCCTCTCGCGGCAATGGAGCAATACGCTTCGATGCTCCATTGACGATTGAGGCCTGGACGTCAGTGACGTCGCCACTCACCCGGACGCTCACGACGTTCTCGACCCCTGGCGATGGCATCGCGGCGAAGCCGGCGCGTTGCGCTGGCGCAAATTCAACGCGGCCGATGCCGATCGCGCTCCGCGCCTGCACAACGATCCCGCCGATGCCGCTGCCCGACACGCGTAACCTCCAGACCCCGCGTTCCGGCCGCGTGACAATGACCATCCGCTCAGCGCGGAAATTCGACAAGTCGGTCACCGCTTCGCGGTTCGCGAACCCACCCGACGGCGGAATCACGTCCGCCACTTGAAGGCACTGCACGGAAATAGAAAAGACAGCGCTCTCGACCGTTGAATCGATCGGCACCTGAAATTCGTGGACGCCAGGCTTCAACGAGCCGGCGAGTCTGAAGATCGTTTGCGAATGCGATCCCAACGCGTTGAGCAATGCAGCGGAGTCGGCAATCTCCTCGGGTGTTAACAAGAGGAGGTGACCGCCGCTCCCCTCGGCAACCTGGAAATACGATGTGTCGAGGCGCGCGCCACAGGGCCAACCGGCGCGTGTCGTTGAGGATTGCTGCGGTGGTCTGAAGAACAACGGAACCGCGAGAACGAGCACGGTGACGTAGGTTTTCACGCACTCCTTATCGGATCGATCCGGTCACCACCCCAGAAGTCGCCTTCTCGCTCAGCAGCCGATCGAGCAATTCACGCAGCTGCGCGCCGTCGGTGGTGCCGGTGATCCGCGCCGCGATTCGCCCCTGGCCGTCGACGACCACCGTTGACGGAAGTCCGGGCCCAACGCCGAGCGCGTTCAGATGGTCCTCAGATGCTTCGAGCCAGATTGGAAAATCGATCTGCATTCCCTGTATGAACTCGCGTACCTTCGCCTTGGCCGAACGAGGTTCGTTGGCCGCGCCGACGAACTCGACCCCGCGACCGCGATAGGCGGCGTAGGCTTTCACGAATTCTGGCATTTCCACTCTGCAGGGCACGCACCACGTCGCCCAGAAGTTCACGACGACAATCTTGCCCTTGAATTGCAACAGGTGCCGCCGCGCGCCCGGAATGTCACTGAACACGAGCTTGGGCGCCGGTGTCCGCTGTTCTTTCGGCACCAAGACATCGGGCGCTCCGATCGCCGGCGATGACAGTCCCGCCGCAAGTGCGAGCACGATCACCAACGATGAACGAATCAGTGGCATGAGGGAATGATGATGCGGAAAGGCCAGAGCGCTCGTGGCGCCCTGGCCCGATTGTCGAACGCGTGATTAGAACCGGCGTGAATAGCCGGCGAGAACCAGATAGTCGGCAAACGCGGCGTCGCCATGCGCGCCTCTTGCCTTGTCCGGAACACTCTGGAATCGGTTCCGGTAAATCGCGACCGGGACTGACAGCGTCACGGCGTTCTTGCCTTTGACGATCATGTTGATCGCGGGCTCGACCGAGACCGCGATGCCCGGACGCCGGAAGCCGGTGTCGCCGCCAATGATGTCGCGCACGGGCACACCCTCCGCGCGTAGACCAAAACTGGCGGTCATCGCGACGCTCCTCGGGATCGGGAACGCCACCCCGCCGCGTGCGAGGTACTGATCGGCGATCGACATCACCTCTTCTCCCGGCGCCGTGCGATACGTTTGCACATTGCTCTTTTCGCCGGGTGTCGAGAGATAGGCACCGCTGCCATAGACCGACATCTTGCCGCCCGCTATCGCCGAGAACGTACTGAAGTCCACGAGAATACCGAATCCGCCGTCACCCGGTTGAATGGACTGATCGACGGTGCGGATCTGGTTCGTCACCGTGCCTCCCGACAGGACCCGGAACGTGTCGGTCGCATTGTTTTGGCCGGTTGGAATCTTCACCCCAACACCGAGCTGCAAATTGCCGCCGGGATGCGTGTCGGGATCGAACATCCAGCGTCGCGAAGTAAAGAAAATGTCTCCGACACCGCGTGCGTTGGTCTGGTATCGCTCGAGGTCCCCGCTGGGCAGCCGCACGGTCTGCGACCGCGTGCCCATGAAAAATGGAACGCCAAGGTTCAACTCGACTCTCTTGGTCGCCTGATACCGGATCGTCAGATCGGCGAGATTGACGTGGTTGATGACCTGATTGCCGAGTTCGTCGCGAATTTCCTGGTAATCGTCTCCGACGAAATGCCGGTCAGATTCCTGGTACCGCCAGGCGAGTGTAAATCCCCATTCGCCTGCTGCCGGATAACCGGTGCCCTGCACGCCAAACCCGGGCGTGCCCATTCGTGCGGCCACTCAACCCTGGGCAAACGCGTGTTTGGGCGCGCCGAACACGATCGCGAGGGCGAACGTGACAACAGCCCAGACACGAAACACCGACGCCTTCATCGATTCCTCCCCTACCCCCTGACACGTGACATGGGAAACTACAGGCGGTGAGGGGAAGGGTCAATAATCTGAAAGCAGTAACGGCCAGGCCTGGCTATGCTATTACGCGCTGACGTCTGCCGAGAATCAGCGTCAACACACACCCCGCAGCGAAGCCTCCGATGTGCGCCATGTACGCAACGCCTCCGGTGTCCGCGGCGTTGGAGATCGAACCGATTCCGCTAAAGAGTTGAAGCACGATCCAGAAGCCAATGACCATCAAGGCCGGCATCTGAACCACGCCACCGCGTTGCAGCACCCTGATGCGTCCCTGGGGGAAAAGAAGAATGTAGGCGCCGAGCACGCCTGCGATCGCCCCTGAGGCCCCGAGATTTGGCACATGAGAACCGCCGCTGAACATTAGCTGCGCGAACGTCGCCGCGAGGCCGCACAGGAAGTAGAAGATTGTGAATAAGCCGTGGCCAAAACGATCCTCGACATTGTCACCAAAGATCCACAGGTAGAGCATGTTTCCGCCCAGATGTACCCATCCGGCGTGCATGAACATGGAAGTGAAGAGCGTTGGGAAATCTGCGGATGGATTGGCGAGAAACCGGCTTGGAATGAAGGCCCAGTGTTTGACGAAGGCGTCACCACCGCTGAGCTCAACGAAAAAGAACAGGACGTTCAACGCGATCAGCGCATACGTGACTATGGGAACGGTTCGCTCGCTGCTGTCGTCGTCACCAATCGGGAACATTCGCTCCTCCTTTGCCGAGACGAAGCTCGTCAACCGGTGAAAGCAGAGCACGAATCGTTCCAGCGTGTTTCCGTGTGAATCCGTGTTATCCGCGGTCTGAATCCGTGTTTATCCGTGGTCTGAATCCGTGTTCATCCGTGCTACCTGGAAAGGGCCTTGATCAACCGATACTGAAACTCGAGCCCCTCAAAGTACTGCTTCACGCCGACGCGCTCGTCGCGGCCGTGGGCGCGCACATCGTCGATGTCGCCGAACGTGCCGTCGACACCAAACGTTGGAATGCCGGCATTACGGAAATACAGTCCGTCGGTGGCACCGGTGCTCATCACCGGCACGACCACGACGCCAGGGAACATGTCTTTGGTGAGCGACTCGACCGCCGCCATAACGTCCTCGCGGAGAACAGCCGGCTGACTCGGATGCGCGTCGCGCACGAGTGACACGGTGATCTTCGAGTCTGCGAGCGTGTCGATGATCGTCTGTTTGACCGTGTCGATACTGACTCCCGGGAGAATTCGGCAGTTGACATTGGCGCTCGCGAGTTGCGGCAGCGCATTGTTGGCGTGGCCACCGGCAAGCCGTGTCGCAACACACGTCGTCCGCATCATCGAATTCCAATATGGAAGCTTGGCGGATAGACGCGCCGCCGCGGCTGCGTCAGGGGTTGCCCCCGCCACCGCGCGCATGTCGGCAGCAATGGCGGGATCGGTTTCGGCGTCGGCTGACCGTTGGAAATATGCGCGCGTGATCTCATTGAGCTGGACCGGAAATTCCAGCGCGGCAAGACGGGCGAGTCCCTGCGCCAGGTGATAGATGGCGTTGTCCTTCACCGGCATCGAGCTGTGCCCGCCGGAATTAGTCACTTCGAGGCGGAAGTCCTGATACACCTTCTCGGCCGCCTGGACCTCGTTGGTGAGGTACTTCCCCTTCCGCATGTTGCCGCCACCCCCCTCGTTGATCGCAAACTCCGCGTCGACGAGGTCACGATGCTCGGTCACCAGCCATGACGCGCCGTTGAAATCGCCACCCTCTTCGTCTGCGGTGAGCGCGAGGATCAGGTCTCGCTCAGGTCTGAATCCCTCTTCCCTCAGACGGATCAGGTTGGCGACAAATTGCGAGACCATTGCCTTGTCGTCGCTTGTGCCACGGCCGTAAAACCACCCGCCCTCTTCGCGAAACACAAACGGATCGAACGACCAGTCTTCGCGTTTCGCGTCGACCACGTCGAGGTGCGCAAGCAACAGCATCGGACGCTTGGCACCGGTACCGCGATAGCGCGCGACAAGATTGAACTTGTTTGGCGCCGGACCGAGCACACGAAGGTCGGCATCGCCAAATCCCGCGGCCCTCAAGCGTGCGGCCATGGCTTCAGCTGCCTTGGTGACGCTGCCCGCAGGCGTGTCGGTCGTGTTGATTTCGATCACTTCTTTATAGATGTCACGCGCACGCTGTTCATTTGGTGTCGATTGCGCCAGTGCTTCAGCAACCGGGAAGACGCTTGAGAGAATGACAGCGGCAAGGATTCGCATAGGGAGACTATACCCTGCGCTGACGGAGCGTTTCGTAGACCGCAATCCCGACGCTCGTTGACAGATTGCGGTCAACGCTTTCCTAATGCGTCCCGCAATTTGTCGCCCAAAGATCCGAGCGCGCCCTTTGTCTCGGCATCAACCGTCGGCTTCACCCAGTCGTCGGCCTCGGTCCGAGCACGGCCTTCTTCGACCAGCGTAAGGCCGATTCGCTTCTGTGCAGCGTCGATGCTCACGATCTCGAACGTCCCCGTCGTGCCGGGTGGTACTGCCTTCGCCCAGCCTCGCGGGCTGCCCGTCGGCGCGAACGTCGATGCGTGAACGAGCCCTTCAATCCCGGGCTCGAGTTCCACGAAGGCACCAAACTCCGCGACGCGCGTCACACGACCGGTCCGTATCTGTCCGACCTCGAAACACGATATAGCCGTGCTCCATGGATCGTCGACCAATTGTTTCAGGCCGAGCGAAATCTTGCCGGTCGCATCGTCTACGCGCAGCACTTTGACCGTGATCTCGTCGCCACCTGCGACCGACGCGCGTGCGCTTGGCAGTCGCGACCAGCTCATGTCCGATACGTGCAACAGCCCCTGGACGCCGCCTCCGAGATCGACGAACGCGCCGTAGTCGACGACTGAAACAACGCGCCCATTCAACACCGCGCCCGGAACGATCGACTCACGAATCGCGTCGGCCGCCGCGCGCTGCTCTTCTTCGAGCTGCTTGCGCCGCGAGACCACCAGCGTCTGTCCTCCGTCCTTGTACTCGATGATGCGGAACGAGTAGGTCTTTCCTTCGTGGACGGCGGGATCGGATGTGCGAACGATGTCGATCTGGGACAGTGGGCAGAACGCGCGTTCGCGCGCGATGCGTACCTCGTACCCTCCCTTGACCGCCTTCTCGACCTTCCCTTCGACCGCGATTCCAGCGTGGAAGGCATCTTCGAGTTCCTGCTGCGTGGCCGCATTTCGCACGCCTTTGCGCGAAAGCACGATTCCGCCGCTCGTCGACACGATCTTGGCGTGGATGCGATCACCGACCGACACGTCGAACGCGCCATCTGCATCCTTCAACTCGGCCACGTCGATCTGCGCTTCACTCTTGCCGCCGATGCTGACGAAAGCCACTTCCTGTCCGAACGCAACGATGATGCCCTCAACCGCCTGGCCGCGTTCGAATCTTCGGGCCTTTTCGGACGCTTCGAACATTGCGGCAAAATCTTCTTCGTCGCTCATGGGTCGATCCTAAAAGGGTAGAAAGCGTGTTTAGGGGTTCGCTCTTCAATAGAGCACTGACACTAAGAAGGTCTTCATCGCGGCCGCATAGTAGACGCCGTACTTCGCAAACGTGGCCTTCGTCGTGTCGTCCGGCTTCCAGTCGAAGAACGCGTGACTCGCGCCGCCAATCTGGATGTATTCGGCACGCTGCCCCGCCTTCACCAGCCCGTCGACGAATTCCTTCACCATCGCATCCGTGATCAGCGGATCTCGGGTGCCACGGGTGAGGAACTGCGGCACCGATCGCTCAGTCGCGGGTGGGATGTGACTGAGTGGCGCGATTGCTTCCTTCCACGACTCATCGGCGGCCGGATCGCTCGAATATGCGTTCAGATTTGCCGCACCGAAGACACCATAACTCGGCGCGCCAGCCTTGATCGCTTTCATCATCTCGTCGCGCACTTGTTCGACCGTTTTGCCCTTCGGAAGATAGCTCGGCATGAACTCGAAGACGCCCGGAGTCTTGCCGAACCCGCGCGACCCAATCATGTTGGGCATTAATGAGGCCGCTGCCGACAGATGACCGCCGGCGCTGTCCCCCGTCACACCAATGCGCGTGGGATCGCCGCCGTACTGCGAAGCGTGGTCCATGATGTGCGCGATGCCGCCAAAAACATCGTCGATGAGATCCGCCATGGTGTTGCCCGTCGCATCGCCGTCCGCCTTTCCCGCCCAGCGATAGTCGATGCTCGCGACGACGAACTTGCCGCCCTTGATCAGTTCACGCGCGAGACCGCGCATGATGTCTTCATCGTTCGCCGTCCATCCACCGCCGTGGACGATGACGATGATCGGAAGGTTCTTCGCCCCCTTCGGCGCGAACACGTCGTACTTCAGCGGCTTGACGCCGGGTTTCGCGTAGACGACATCGTTGGTCACCACGAGGTCCTTCACCGCAGCCTCTTCGATGAACGACGCGCCGATCCGTTTGTCCTGATCGATCGTTACCTTGAAATCGCGCGTCATCCCCTCGTGATACATCTGCCCGAATCGCCCGGGGACGGAATACCACGCCGAATCCAGCGCGTAGCCAGCGTCCGGTGTCGTCGTCACCGTCACGACGGTGCCGGCGGGATACTTGCCATCCGCGGGCAGAGGTGGCGTGAGCTGCACCTTTCCGTGAACTGGCGGCACGAGGGTGACCGTGAAGGAGGACTTATCCTGTGCGCACAGCGACCGAGGCGCGGCAAGGCACACGGCAACTACGAAACATGTCCGAACGAAGCTTTTCATGAGGGGGAAGGGTATCAGAACCGGAAACCGGGAGGCGAGGAGCAGGCAAGGCCGAAGGGATCGGCCACGATCATCCCCACTATTATTATCAGCCACCTGTCAAGAAACTACTAGACTGTTTCTTCGCGGCGGCGACGCGTATCATCGCCGGCCGATGCGAAAACGCGCTGATCGTCGTCGCGACACATCCTCCAATACGTCGACCCTTGCACGCGTGCTCGACACGCCACACCTGGCGCAGATTGTGCCTCGTCTGGCGCCCGAGGTCCTTCACCACCTGATTCGAGATCACGGGCTCGAGGCGTGTACTGGCCTAATCGCCGCGTCGACGCCGCAGCAGCTGGCGTCCGTGCTGGATCTCGATCTGTGGCACACGTCACCAACCAGCGACGATCAATTCGACCAGCGCCGCTTCGGCGCATGGCTGGAAGCGCTGATGAATGAAGGCCAAGCGGTCGCCGTCCGCGTCGTCGCGGCGATGGAGCAGGACCTGGCCGTCACTGGTCTCTCGCGATACGTGCGGGTTTTCGATCCGGGGGTGTTTCAACCAACTGGAGCCAGCGACGACGAGGCGCCCGATCTCGATAGCGCGCGCTCCACGTCGCTCGAGTGTGAAATCGGTGGCTACGTTGTACGCGCGAGGACGCCTGAGACATGGGACGCAATCGTGGGTCTGCTCGCCGCACTGGCCGACGATCGACCCGACGTCTTCCACGGGGTCATGCAGGGCTGCCGGCGAGTGTCGAATTCGACGCCAGAGATCGATGGCCTCGACGATCTCCTGCTGGAACCCGAACAGCTGTTACGCGATGTTTCAATCGAGCGTGAACAAAGGCGCACGCAGCAGGGATACCTGGCCGCAAGCGATGCGCGCGCGTTCCTTCAGATGGCGAGGCAGCGTCGATCGTCGCGAGCTGACAATTCGTCGTCCATCAATGGAATTGCGGCCGCCTATTTCCGGGAACTCGACACAGAGGTCGCACCATCCGGTCAAGGTTCGCCGCCTGAGGAGTATGGCAAACCATCGTCGACCGATCCGGAAGTTGCCAGCTCGTTCGATGCCGTTATCGATTTCCTGACTCAATCAGGAGTGATCTCGGCCGGACCGCGTGCGTTGCTCGGCCCGGCCGGTGGTGACGTGGCGCGCGTGACACCACTCGAACCGTTGCTGGAGTACCTCCACGACGCGGATGAAATGGCGTACTTTGCGCGCAATCGCGAGTTCGCGTTTCTTGCCAACGCCCTCGTCGCCGGATGCTCGGTGTACTCGAGATCGTTAACGGTGCAGGAAGCATGGAATGCCGTCGCGGGAATCTGCAACATCGGCCTCGAAATTCACTCGGCAACACTGCCGGACGATTTCCTTGTAGACCACGATGTCCTGCCAGTGTTCGAAGCGGGCTGGAGACTGCTGCACCGCGACGTGAGCATGTTCGTCGCCAAACGCCTGATCACGATTCTTCAGGAATTGCAGACCGTCGACTCGCCAGTTCGGGAGGACCTTTATCGGCTTCTCCGGAACCTGGAAAGAAACTGTGAGGCGCAGACGCCGTGGCTATCGCAAGACGCTCTCGAGGCGCTTGCAATAATCGACATGCCGGCGTGGGCATCTCTGTGTGGTCTCTTGAGTGAATGTCCGGTATTGCCTGCGACGATGAACGCAATCCTCGAGAGACACGCCGGCTCGGTCAGCGCGACCGAATTCGAGTGCTTCAGCACACGCGAGCAGATTCACAAAGTGCACGAGTTCAGCACAAAGCTGCGCGACATTTTGATCAGCTAGCGCTCATCACACATATAGGCAGGGTCTCAAGTGATAATCCGGATGTGATGAAAACAGCGCCGCCTGAGAAACTTGGTGCCTGTCCCGCGCGCACGCGCGAGGTTCTCGATGTGCTCGTGCACGGCGGGCAGTTCGCGCCGAGGGTCATCAAATGATCGTTCGCGCTCGTACCGATTCGTCTGCATTTCCACCTGGGCCGCGCGGTTATCCAATACTCGGTGTCCTGCCTCAGCTCCGTTCAAATCCGATTGCCACGTTCCTCGATGCCGCCGATCGATACGGCGATATGGTTCATCTCAAGGCCGGCCCATATCATGGATTTCTGCTGTCGGACCCGGCGGACATCAAACACGTACTCCAGGACAATGCCCGGAACTACCACAAGAGTCCGCTTTACCAACGTCTACGCGACAGCCTGGGGAATGGACTGCTGACCAGTGAGGACTCTTTCTGGCTCCGTCAGCGTCGCCTGGCACAGCCCGCATTCCACCGTCTGCGACTAACGGCGATGGCCGCCACCATGGTGTCGTGCACCGAGCAGAGGTTCGAGCGCTGGGAGCACGCCGCCTCGAGCGGCGACACGATCGATCTCGTCGCGGAGATGATGACGCTGACGCAGGCGATCATCGTGCGGACGATGTTCAGCACCGATCTTGGTGCCACCGCCGACGTTGTTAATCGCACGTGGCCGATCATCAATCGACGTATCGGCGAGACCTTCTGGTCGACGAAGCTGGAGACGACCCTCCCGCTTCCTGCCAACGTCCGCTTCAGGCATGCGATCGGTGAGCTGGACGCTGTCGTTTATCGAATCATTGCGGATCGCCGTCAGAGCCAACGCGATGAAGCGGACCTGCTGTCCATGTTTCTTGCCGCTCGTGATGAGGAAACGGGCGCCGGCATGACCGATCGGCAGCTTCGCGATGAGGTCATGACGATGCTGCTGGCGGGGCACGAGACGACGTCGCTGGCACTCTCGTGGACGTACTACTTGCTGTCGCAGCATCCCGAAAGCGAACGACGGATCACCGATGAAGTCGATCGCGTAATCGGCGATCGACGACCAACCTTCGCGGACGTAGACCATCTAATCTCCATGCGACGCGTGCTGGAGGAATCGCTGCGGCTGTACCCACCGGCCTGGGGCTTTTCACGGCTCGCGCTCGGCGAGGACGAGATTGGTGGATATCGCGTACCAAAGGGATCGATAGTGTTTCTGATCCCATTCGTCATCCATCGCCGGCCGAAACTGTGGCCGGATCCCAAGCGGTTCGATCCGGATCGCTTCGCGCCCGAGCGGGAATCTGCGCGTCCGCGATTCGCGTACATCCCGTTCGGCGGCGGGCCACGCGGCTGCATCGGGAATCAGTTCGCGATGCTCGAGGCGCAGCTCATCGTCGCGATGATCGCGCAGCGTTACCGCGTCGAGGTGCTGCCCGATCAGAACATTCGACCGGAACCTCTCATCACGTTGCGGCCGAAGCCGGGAATTCGGGCGAAGCTGAGAAAGCGTGCCTGATTGGCGGGCGCGGGCTCGAGACCGCGCCTCAGGCAGGGTCTAAAGGTCCTGCTATCTGACCACGTACCAGTTGTTCTGGATATCGTGGGCGAGCTGGTGCACCTCTATTGATGTGAATCCCGCCTGCTCGAGGTAATCGCGGGTTTTTTCTTCGCCCCACATGGCACCCAGACCTTCTCCGCCTTGCGCGAGCGAGACGGTCATGCAGTGCATGCACGACACTGTGTAGAGCAACGCCCCGAGCGGATGGTCGATGTTGCGGCTGACGTCGCTCGCCGCCCTGATGTCCTGCATCAAATAGACGCCGTCGTTCTTCAGCGTTCGACGGATGCCCTTCAGGACGTTGAGCGGCCTGGCCTGATCGTGAATGGCATCGAAGGTCATCACGAGATCGAACAGCTCCGGCTCCGCACGGCGGTCGAAGTCGCTCAAATCTGCCGTCACAAACCGTGCGTTGGAGAGATTCCGCGATCGCGCTTCGTTCGTCGCGCTGGCGATCGCTTCGGCCGAGAGATCGCGCCCTTCAAAACGGCTCTTCGGGAACAGCTCCGCCAATCGGTTGATGATCCGTCCACTCCCGCAACCGAGGTCCAGCACCCGGATTCCCTTGTCGAGCGCGTCACGCAAGCCTGGAACGAGGGGAAGCACGTGCGTTTCAAGTGCCGGGATGACGGACTGTCCGCTGTCGTCCGCCATCACCGCGTGGAAGCGCGGAAAGCGTTCGTACGGGACGCCGCCGCCGTTTCGAAAGCACTCGAGGATTTCGTCCTCAACACTCCCAAGGATTGCTATGTACTGAGTCAATCCGGCAAGGTTGTCCGCGCCAGCGGATCGAGTGAGGAGTGCAGCATGCTCCGCGGGCAGCGAGTAGCGTTCCGGCTTGTCCGCCCCGACTACGCGTACGACTCGGGAGGCCGTCATCGCACCGAGCCACTCGCGCACGTAGCGCTCATTCAGCCCTGCCCGTGCAGCAATTTCCCCCGAGGTCGCTGGCGGCATCTCTCGCATCACGTCGAACAGGCCGGCACGGTGCCCGATGGAAGCCATCAAGCAGAAGCCCGCGCGATTGAACGCTTCGAGCATCCATTTCGCGAACCCCTCACCGGAAGGAGCGCTGGAACTCTCAGATGCTTCTTTGGTCGGTTCGGTCATCGATGTGTCGAGGTGGATTTCGATCTATGCAGCGCCACCGATCAGGACTCGCACGCGATCGACGAGGCGTGGGCCGGTTTCAATCGGATCCTGACGCGCAAAATCGGGAGATAACTCAACGACCGCGAGCCGCTCGAGGAGTCGATTGAAGATGTCGACGGTGCCGGCGGTTCCAGCGGAACGTACCTCCTGGTCGACAAGCACGACCTGCGGCGTCGTCGCCTTCAGCAGCGTCACGGCATCAGGCAGATTGTTCACCGTCGTCGCGCTCAATCCGGCCTGACGCAGCACTTCCTGCATATACGTCAGGAGTTCCGCGGATTTCCCCACGCAGAGCACGTTCGGTGCGACAAACGGCGACGCCCGGTTCGCACCGATAGGCGTACGGTAAAAGGCCGCGATTGCTTCTGCCTCGGATTGATAGCAGTCGAAGACCGCAGACAGTCTCGTGATCTTCAACGTCTCAGAGATTCTGGTGGTCAGACCGCACAGTTTGAGGTTGTCCTGCCCTGTCCGCGCGAGAACGCGAACGAGCATGCCGAGGCCGCTGCTGTCGATGAAGTGAACGTCGGCGAGGTCCAAGACGATCGCCGGTGTGCGTTCGAGGACATCGTTGACGCTTTGTCGCAGCGCCGCCGACTCGGCGCCGTCGACGATCCGGCCTTCGCATTTCAGAACGGTGATGTCGCCGATCGTACGGCCGCTGAACGACAGCATCATTGTTGCTGGTTGGGTGTTACGCGGAAAAGGCCGCCTGGATTGGCGTCCTCGATCAACCACACGGCGCCGTCGGGAGCGACTTCAACATCGCGAATCCGATGACCGACGCTCCAGCGTTCCGCGGCAGTGGCTCCGCCTTTGCCGTCGAATGTGATGCGGTTCAGCGTTTGCGACGCCATCCCGCCAACGAGAGCGGAGCCCTTCCACTGCGGGAACATCGCGCCGTCGTAGAACGTGAGATTTCCCGGCGCGATGATCGGCGTCCAGTAGATAACCGGCTTCGTCAGATCTGATCGTGTGTCCGGGTGGGGGATCGGCACGCCGTTGTAATTGACCGCATATGAGACGAGCGGCCAGCCATAGTTCTTGCCAGGTTCGATCAGGTTGAGCTCGTCGCCGCCTCTCGGCCCGTGTTCCATTTCCCAGAGTCGACCGTCGGGTGCGAACGCGAGACCGTACGGTGTGCGATGCCCAGTCGTCCACGTTTCCGACGGCGTCAGGTTCGGTCCGGGAAACGTATAGGTGCTGAGCACGGGCGCGGTCTTCGCCGCTTCCGTATCGCTAGGCGGATCGATCAGCGGAACGCTCGCGGCGCCGGTTTTTCCAGCCATCGGGTTGCCGGGCGCAGGCTTGCCGTCGAGCGTCAGACGCAGGATTTTGCCGAGCGCGGAATTCGGATCCTGCGCCGGTGTCATGCGCTGTCGCTCGCCCACCGCGAGGAACAAATACTGGCCATCAGGCGAGAAGGCGATCTGCGCGCCCAGCTGGCCTCCCTTGCCTTTCGGCATATCGCGCCACAGCACCTGCAATCCTTCGAGGCTTGCTTTCCCCTCGCCGACGACGAGCTGCGCGCGTGCAAGCGCCAGGCTCGATCCGCCCTCGCCAGGCTCGGCGTACGTGAGATAGACGTTGTGATCTTTCGCGTAGTGCGGCGAGAGGAACACCCCCTGCATGCCCAGCTGCCGCTCGTAGAACACGGGCGGAACGTTGGCGACCGGCGTCTTCTCTCCCTTTTGCGTCACCAGCCACACTGGACCAACCTTCTCGGTGATCAGCATTCGTCCATCGGGCAGGAACGCAATGCGCCATGGAAGGTTGAATGTCGCCACCTGGGTCATCGTGAACGGCAAGCTCGGTTCCGGCTTCAACTCACCGGCATTGACCTGGGCCAGCGCCCGGTTGGACGCCAGCGTAAGCAGGAGCGCGACATTGAGAACGGTTTTCATGAAATCCCCTTCACCTCGATAATACTTTGTCAACGACCATTCAGCACGCGAGTTGCCAATACGTGCCGCTCCTCTCGCCGATCAAGGCCTCCGGCGAACAGGATCGAGCTCCTGATGAAAGACGAAAGGAAACGGTGCCCGCCATCCTACCTTGTGTGCAGAGATTTCATCCGAGGTACTCATGGCTACGATCGAGGAAGTCAGCGGTACCGCATTCGTTGTCGCTGAATATCGGGCTGAAGAAAATCGCGAGCCTAAACCTATCTACACCGATCATGTGGTGGAGCTGTTCCTCACCGAGGCGAGCCGCCAGGCAGCCGAGCGCGTTTCCGCACGCTTTCCCGGGGTCAAGGACATGGTCAAGACGCGGACCCGCTATTTCGACGACAGGCTGGACGCGGAAATCGCGGCGGGGATCCGCCAGGTTGTAATCCTCGGCGCCGGTCTCGACACGCGTGCCGTTCGCAAGCGTGCAGCGCAGGTGCGCTACTTCGAGATCGACGATCCGGCAACCATGCACCTGAAGCAGCGCTGCTACGCGGACGCGGGCATCGCCGCCGGCGTGACGCTCATTTCAGGTAATTACGTTACCGACGGCCTGATCTATCTGCTCGAGTCCAACGGTTTCGAGTTCGATGTGCCGACGTACCTGATCTGGGAAGGCAATGTCATGTACATGCCGCTCGCAACTGACAAGTTGACGATGCGGCAGCTGAAAGAGTACGTGAAGCGATTCCGGGTGTCGTTCGACTACTTGACTGAGTCGGTCGTGATGAAGACCACGGGCAATGCGGGTCTCACGGCTCTCGTCGAAAGCTTCGAAGCGATGCGCGCGCCCTGGCTTTCGGGCATCGACGATATCAACAGTCTCGCTCGCGAGGTAGGCCTGCGCGTTGTCGAGAACTTTACGACCGGCGAGTTGTTTCGGAAATATCGCGGACGCCCGATTTCCTCACCGGTCTTTCACCACTACTCGATCTGCACGCTCGAAGCATAGCTTCACTCACTCGCGCGCTCGTTCGCCACCGTTCTATTCAGATAGTGCTTCTCCAGGAACTCGGATCGGAACTGTTGTCGCGGAACCACGATGTCGGGCCGGCCCTCGGGCGTAAAGTCCATCAGATTCCAGTACGGCCACACCGTATCGAGGTGATTCGACATCGATTCCGTTCCCCAGAAATGGAGAATCTTCCCGTCCTGCCGTCTGAATACATGCATCACGGGCAATTGCATGTCATCAGAATCCCCCTGGCACTTGTAATCCGCTTGATAGGTCGACTCGAAACCGGAAACGAGGGGGATCTGCGACCATCCACGCTTTGTGGCCCACGCATTGATCTTTGCAGCAGGAGCCTTGGCGATGGCAACGAATGCAGCGTCGCGACTGACTTGGTACCAGCTTCGATCGAACCCATCCATCAGTGACGTGCACGAAAGACACGGGTTGTCCCAGTTCGGACCGAACATGAAGGAGTAGATGAGCAGGGTGTTCTTGTCTTCAAACAGCTGCGAGAACCTTACCCGCTGCCCGACCCTGCCATCAGTGGCCCATTGGAAAACGTAGTCCTCCTTCAATTCGCCGCCGGGAGGAAGCTGACGGCGTCTTTCGGCGACCGATTTCACCTTCGCGACGAGCTCTTGCTCCTCTTTGAGCAACTGGTCGCGCGCATCGCGATACTCTCTGGTTTCGTTCGGATATCTGAGTTCACTCATACTTACCTTTCTGTTCAAATGGCAGCACAATCTTCGCATGGCAGACCTCGAGCTGTTGCAACTGACGAGCCGACGAGAGTGGCGGGCGTGGTTGAAAAAGCATCACCCCTCCAGTCCAGGTGTGTGGTTCGTCTTCAACAAGGCCCACACAGGGGCCAAGTCGATTCCTTACGAAGACATGGTGCGTGAGGCGCTGTGCTTTGGATGGATCGACAGCCTGGTCAAGCGTTTGGACGACGATCGATACGCCATCAAGGTGACACCACGAAAGCCGACGAGCAAGTGGTCGCCGCTCAATCGCGCACGGTGGACGGAGCTCAAACAGGCCGGCCTGCTCACGGCGGCCGGTCGGGCGGCCGCACCAACGAACAACTCCTACACAGCGCGACCCGTGATCCCGGAATTACCGGGATACATCGCCAAAGCATTCAAGACCAATCCCAGCGCGTGGAAATTCTTCCAGGGACTCGCGCCCACATACCGGCGTAACTTCGTCGTGTGGATTCATATGGCGAAGCGACCGGACACTCGCGCCAGGCGGATTCGGGAATCGATTTCACTGTTGGCCGCGGGAAAGAAACTTGGCTTAAAGTAGACACGCAGCACATTTGCCTCGGTCGTCGAATCGTGCGTACAATCATCTCGCGTGACAGGACGCACCCCGTCCGCGGGAAGGGCTGAGCCCACCTGAGTCGGTCTTCGTCACAATTTGCGATCTTCTTTCAGCCCGTTGAGCGGACGCGGGCGATATCCGAAAGGAGATCGTCATGCCCGCTCCCTCTCAGCGGCGTCTGCCGGAACGTCCTTCACTCGAGCAACTCCGTAAACAAGCCAAGGAACATCTCGACACTCTGCGCGCGGCCGATCCGGCGGTGACTTTGTCCACCGCGCAGCACGCGCTCGCGCACGAGTACGGTTTCGACAGCTGGCCGAAACTCGTCCACCACGTCGAATCTATGCAGCCGGCCAGACGCATGCTGCAACCAGCGGAGTTGAAATCCGATCGAAAACTCTTGTGGTCTCCCGGGCGCGGCACCGATGTATGGGCGCTCATCCAGGCATGTACGTCAGGCGATCTCGAAACCGTCCGAGCGCTCATCGCAAAAGATCCCTCACTCGCGCGCGCGCACTACGACTATCGCAAGCCGCTCTACTTCGCCGTGCGCGAGAACCGGATCGACGTCGCGCGATTCCTGCTCGACCACGATCGCAACCCGTTGGATCTCTGGGTGGACGACGATCCAATCGAGATTGCACGCGATCGCGGCTATCTGGAGATGGAACAGCTGCTGACGCAGACGCTCGAAACCAGGTTCAACGCTTCGCCCAAGGGAGAGCCCGTGGCGTTGGCGCTGCGGAATCACGACCTGCCACAGATGCGGGAGCTGCTCGACTCGCAGCCGGAGCTAATCCGCAAGGGCGACAAAGGATCCAGTCAACCGATTCATTGGGCCACGATGACGAGACAGCTCGAGGCGATCGACGAACTGGTGCAGCGCGGCGCGGACATCAACGCGCAGAGGATGGACGGCGCGCGTCCGATTCACCTGACCAACGGTGATTACTTCTATCGCGGCTGGCGAGATGTGCCGGCGAACTGGCCGGTGACGCCCGCGCACGTCATGGCACACCTGAAGGCGCGCGGCGCGGTCATCGATATGCCGACGGCGTGTCACACGGGCGATATCGAACGCGTGCGCGAATTGCTTCGCCAGGATCCGTCGCTGGCAAACAAGACTGGAGAGCACGACGGTTATTACCTCGGCGCTGGCGCGCCGCTGTCGAACGCCGCCGCGGCAGGGCGCATGGACATCGTGCAGGTGCTGCTCGATCACGGCGCTGACCCGAATTTGCCCGAAGAACAGTTCGCACCCAAAGGCAAGGCGCTCTACGCGGCGGTCTACCACGGACATTACGAGATCGCCAAGCTTCTCCTCGAGCGTGGTGCCTTTCCGAATCCGCCGGTCGAGAGTTCAGGTGATGCGCTCTGGGTTTCGCGCGAATGGCGTCCTGACAAGCGCATGGAGCAGTTGCTTCTTTCGTACGGAGCCACGCCTCGACAGGAACGCGTTGCTGAAGACTGGCCAACGCGCGAACACAACTGGCTGCGCATCTCACCGCTTCACGAGGCGGCGCGCAAGGGGGACTTGGCGGAGGCGAAGAAACTACTCGAGTCCGGCGCCGATCTGACGGTGCGTGACGAGCACCTCCGTTCAACACCGCTCGCCTGGGCGGCGAAGTTCGGTCAGCTCGAGATGGTCAAGTTCCTGCTCCAGCACGGCGCGCCGAAGACGCTGCCCGACGATCCGCCATGGGCCACACCGCTCGCGTGGGCGCTCAAACGCGGTCACGACGAGATCGCACAGCTACTGTCATAGCGTTTTGTGCGCCGCCCTTACCTCCCGACCAGCTTCAACAAGGGCTCGGGGTAACGCGCACCATGCACTTCGATCTGTGACGCGGCGCGATCGATTTCTCCAAGGTCCTCAGCGGTGAGATGGATGTTGAGAGCGCCGAGGTTCTCCTCGAGCCGATGACGCTTCGTCGTCCCGGGAATCGACACAATCCACGGCTTCTGTGCGAGCAGCCATGCGAGCGCGATCTGCGCGGCCGTCGCGTGCTTGCGTGCAGCGAACGTCTTCAGCCACTCGACGAATGCGAGGTTCGCCTTCCGGTTCTCTTCCGTGAAGCGCGGCACGATATTGCGAAAATCAGTTGGTTCGAACGTCGTCTTATCGTCGATCGTGCCGGTCAGAAAACCCTTGCCGAGCGGGCTGAATGGCACGAAGCCAATGCCCAGTTCCTCGAGCGTCGGCAGGATCTCCCGCTCCGGATCGCGCCACCAGAGCGAATACTCGCTCTGCAGCGCCGTCACCTCCTGAACAGCATGAGCGCGACGGATCGTCTGCGCTCCTGCCTCCGACAACCCGAAGTGCTTGACCTTGCCCTCGTCAATGAGCCCCTTGACCGCACCGGCGACGTCCTCGATGGGCACATCGGGATCGACGCGATGCTGGTAGAAGAGATCGATCCGATCCGTCCGGAGCCTCTTCAACGATGCGTCGGCGACTTCGCGGATGTGCGAAGGACGGCTGTTGAGACCGGCCATCTTGCCCGCCACGATGTCGAACCCGAATTTTGTCGCGATCACCACCTGGTCACGCACGGGCTGGAGTGCTTCGCCCACGACATCTTCGTTGGTGTACGGACCGTACACTTCGGCGGTATCGAAGAATGTGACGCCACCATCTACGGCAGCCCGGATGATCGCGATGCCATCCTCGCGGCTGCTCGGCCGTCCATAGCTCTGGCTGATACCCATGCAGCCGAAACCGAGTGCCGACACCTCGAGCCCGGTCGTCCCCAACTTGCGTTTCTCCATTTCGTGTTTCTCCTTTATCACTCCGCCCGCTCGCGGCCTTTGCACGGGTTAGTTTTAAAGCGGCGCTCGCCATAGAATCAGGCCAGCCATCATGTCTCGTGCCGTCCATACCGCGACGACCAGTACCGGACGGTGCGTGTCGTGCGACGCGCCGCTCTCGGGTCCTTACTGCTCACGCTGCGGCGAACGTGTCCTAGAGCCGGAAGCGCTCACCCTGCGCCATTTTTTCGCGCACACCGTCGTCCATGAGCTCCTGCACCTCGACGGGAAATTGTGGCAGACGCTGCGGCTGCTGTTCACGCGCCCCGGTCAGCTCTCGTTGGAGTATGCGGCCGGCCGGCGGCGTGGCTATGTCAATCCCTTCCGCCTGCTGCTCATTGCGATCATTGTCTACGCGGTGACGACGGCTTCCTCCGGCCTCAACGTGACCTTGAACTTCGGGCCAGTCACCATGAGCATCGCGCCGGCGACGGTTCGGCGCAATCAGTCCGTCGAAGACACGATCGCTCAGATCGATCGATACGGACTGCTGCAACGACAGCTCGCCGCGAAACGGTCGCAGCTGGCGACCGAGTCGGCGCGCGAGCGCTTTCACGACCGCCTCGAAGCGTTCGCAGAGCCGGTCTCGTTCGCCAACGTGATATTGCTGGCCGCCGCGCTTCATCTGTGCTTTCGATCGACGCGTCGTCGCTTCCTCGAGCACGTCGCCTTCAGCATGCACGTCGTCAGTTTCGTCCTGCTGTCGAGCGTGACACTGGTCATCGCTCATCGTCTGCGCTCGTGGCTCAACCTATTCCTGGTCATCCCACTGGTAGCCTTGTGGCAGTTCGCATATGTATGCGTCGCGATCCGCCGAGTCTATCTGGCCACCGGCCGATGGGCAGCCAGGTTGCTGGCGCTGGGCGCCGCGATATTGATCTACTTCCTGAACACCGCGTTCATGACAGCCGTGCAACTGGCCGGCGCAGCGATCGCGCTCGCCCTGGCTTAAACGACTCGCGACTGCTTTACGGTCGCAGGAGAGTTTTGATTGCGCGACGCTCGTCCATTGCGCGATAACCTTCCGCGACTTGATCGAGCGGCAACACCAGATCGAACACCTTCCCTGGATTGATCGTCCCGGCAAAGACGAGATCGATCAACTGCGGCAGATATCGGCGCACCGGTGCCGGGCCGCCGTGGAGATGAACGTGCGAGAAGAACAACTGCTGACCGTCGAGGGATACGCCGTGCGGCACGCCCACGTACCCGACGTAGCCGCCAGGACGCGTGCATTTGATTGCCTGCATCATCGACTCCTGCCTGCCGACGCACTCGAGCACCGAATCGGCGCCGACACCGTTGGTCAGCTGCTTGATACGCTCGACCCCCTCGTCGCCGCGCTCGATGACGATGTCGGTCGCGCCGAATTCGCGAGCGAGCTTCTGCCGGCTCTCGTGCCGGCTCATGGCGACGATGCGCTCCGCTCCCATCTGCTTCGCCGAGAGCACGCCGAGCAGTCCGACCGCGCCGTCCCCGACGACAACAATCGTCGCACCCGGCTTGACGTTCGCCGCATCGGCGGCAAACCAGCCGGTCCCCATCACGTCGGACAGGGCGAGCATGCTCGGGATGTGGTCGGCATCGGGAACGTCGCGTGTCGGCACGAGTGTGCCGTCCGCGAGCGGCACTCGGAGTCGCGGTGCCTGCGCGCCGCCGACCGGCGTCTTGTGCTGACACGACGTCTGGTAGCCGTGATGGCAATGCGGACATGTGTTGTCGGACGCGAAGAATGAACCGATCACGAACTGTCCGGGCCTGAGGGACGTCACCCCGCGGCCGACTGCCTCGACGACGCCGCAGTACTCGTGCCCCATCGGCGTCGGCGCCGGAAACGAAGCGATGCCGCGGTAGGGCCACAGGTCAGACCCACAGATGCACGTGACCGGCAGGCGGATAATCGCATCTGTCGGTTCCTGGATGGTTGGCTCCGGTAGATCCTCGAGCCGGACGTCGCGGGCACCGTACAAAACGGTTGCTTGCATGTCACACCTTATCCTTTTCAACCTTCTCTCCATGCTGACGCTGTCCGAGTCGATCGTGAGCGTGAGTACCCTCACTCGGCGCTATTCTGTTCGCGCCGGCGGCTGCCAAAGTTCGACTTTGTTTCCATCGGGATCGAGAATCCACGCGAACGTTCCATTCTCATCGGATTCCGGGCCCTTCAAGATCTCGACGCCGTTTCGCTTCAGCTGCGCCAACATTTCGGACATGTCGTCGATTCGGTAGTTGATCATGAAGCTGGAAGCGCTGGGACTGAACCATTCGGTGTTCTTGTCGGCGACATGCCACACCGTGAGGCCGCGGTCCTCAGCCTTGTCTTCGGTCCATCTGAGGATCGCGCCGCCCCAGGGCTCGGGCTGAATTCCCAGGTTTTTGCTGTACCACTCCGCGAGTTTCTTGTGATCTTGAGTCGACTTGAAAAATACACCGCCGATTCCTGTGACCTTCGCCATGAATCCTCCGAAATGAATCTAACACCGGGAAGCGTTACGATCGGTAAACGAATCGGCGACCGATCAGGCGTTCGTGCGTGACGGCGAATTGTTGATTACTTGTTTGTGCGAAGAGGATTGTCATGCACGGGACCACACCATTGGCGCGCGGCTTGAGGCCGGCACAAATCCAACAGTTCATCAACGACGGATTCGTACGCATCGACGGCGCGTTCCCTCGGACGCTGGCGGACGAGGCCCGCGCGATCCTGTGGCGGGCGACCGGGTGTAGCCCGGACGATCCGACGACGTGGACGCAGCCAGTCATTCGACTCGGCATGTTCACGCAAGCCCCGTTCGTCAACGCTGCCAATACGACGCGGCTGCATGCCGCGTTCGATCAACTGGTAGGCCCGGGGCGCTGGCGCCGACCCGCAGCGATGGGTACCTTTCCGGTACGTTTTCCTTCTGCCGTCGATCCCGGTGACACCGGATGGCACATCGACATGAGCTTCGGCACGGACACGCCGGACTTCATGTCATGGCGCGCCAATGTTCACTCCAAGGGGCGAGCCTTGCTGATGTTGTTCCTGTTCTCGGACGTTGGCGAGCGAGATGCGCCGACGGTCATTCGGGTCGGGTCGCATGCCGACATCGCCCGGCAGCTTGCGCCGGCAGGAGAACAGGGACTGACGCTGGGCGAACTCGCCGCTGACGGCTTCGCGGCGAGCGCGCATCGTCCGGTGGTAACGGGCACGGGCGACGCCGGAACGGTGTACCTGTGTCATCCGTTCCTGGTGCATGCGGCGCAGCCGCTCCGAGGGAAGCGCCCGCGATTCCTGGCCCAGCCGCCGCTGCTACCCGTCGATCCGGACAATCGCGCACGCGGCGATCTCAGTCCCGTGGAGCAGGCGACTGCACGCGCTCTCGGGCGGAGGGAATCGGATGACGATCATTCGCCCCGCGATCACGTGGTTTGATAGTGCAATCACTCTGCGCTATGAACCAATGAGGCGGGTTACGCGTATGAGTCGATGGACACGAGGCGCGGAGTCACTGACATGGACAATCTACTCGCAGATGTTCGTCGCGCGGCTCGCGTACTGAGCGCGAGCCCGGGACTGGTGTTGGTCAGTGTGCTCTCGCTGGGCCTTGGACTCGGTGCCAACCTGACGCTTTTCAGCTTCCTGCGAGCCGCGTTCTTCTATCAGCCGGAGGTGGCCGAGCCGGAGCGAGTGGTGGGCGTCCAGCCGGGCAACAGCAACCAATACTCATACCTGAACTTTCGTGATCTGCAGGAGAGCGGCATCTTCGAGTCAGTGGCCGGGTTTCGCCGCGTTCAACTGAACGTGCGAGTCGGGGGCGAGCCCGAGCGCGTGGCGGGCCTGGCTGTGACCGCGGATTTCTTCACGGCTCTCGGCATTCCGGCGGGGATGGGGAGAACGTTTGACGCCGCGCAGGCCGCGCCGCAGCGTCAACCGCGCATCGCCGTCCTCTCCCACGCGTTCTGGCAGCAGCGCTTCAGTGGGAGTGTCGCCACCGTCGGACAATCCGTGACGATAAACGGTGAGCCGTTCGACATCATCGGCGTGCTGCCCCAAGGCCATCGCGCCATTACGCCGCGGGCAGACCCGGCTATCTACGTGCCGATCAGCGGGCTGGTTCTGCCGACCATCGACGACCGCAGCAACGGCAACGCGCTCGACGTCCTCGGACGGCTTCGGCCAGGCGGCACGCGCGAACAAGCGCAGGCGGCCGTCACCGTGCTCGGACAGCAGCTCGCCAAGGCCTATCCCGACGATAACGAAGGCATGGAGCGGCCCGCGACAATTCTGCCACTGCGCATCCGCGAGTTCGGCGGCTGGCAGGAGCCGGTTTTGATCTCGGCGATCCTCTTCGCGCTCGTCGGACTCGTTCTGCTGAGCGCGTGCGCCAACGTCGCCGGGTTGTTGCTGGCCAGGATTGCGCATCGACAGCGCGAACTGGCGGTACGGGTGGCGCTCGGTGCCGGGCGCGGCCGTTTGGTGCGAATGCTCCTGACCGAAAGCTTCGGGCTCGCGCTGGTCGGCGTCATGGCGGGAGGCGCCTTGTTCCTCGCGCTCGCGCGCGTGCTTCAGACCGTCGGCCTGCCAGCGGTTCTTGGTTCGGTCACACTCCAACTCGACGTCGATACCAGCGTGCTGGGGTTCGCGCTTGCGCTCACCTTCGGGACGGGGATTCTGTGCGGGCTCGTCCCGGCTCTGCGCGCCACTCGGGCCGATGTGGTCTCCGACATGAAGAGTGGCGACGGCCACGGCGCGAGTGGGCGGCTGTGGCTGCGCCACGCGTTTGTCGTCGCCCAGGTCGCCGCGTCAGTGATCCTCCTCGTCGTGTCGTCGCTGCTCTTACGGAGCCTGGTACGAGTGACGACGCTCGATCCCGGCTTCGACGTCGACCGCGTCTCGGTGGCGATGATCAATGTGGACGCGCAGCGCTATGCTGTGGACGGTGGACTGCCGCTCAGCCAGCGCATCGTTGAGCGGGTCGAATCGATGCCGGGCGTCGAAGCCGCGAGCGTCGCCGGCATCCTTGCCTTGGGCCCGGACATGAGCGCGACGCGGCTCCAGGTCGACGGGGTGGCTCCAGGCACGACGGGCTCACGGACCCTTCTGAATAGTGTCGGACCACGGTACTTCGCCACACTCGGGATCCCGTTCGTGAGCGGCCGCGATTTTGCGGTGACGGATCGTGAGGGTGCGCCAGCAGTGGCCATCGTCAACGAGGCACTCGCGCGCTCGTACTTCCCTGGCGAGAACCCGCTCGGCAAGCGCGTCCGCCGATCCGAACGCGAACCCTATTGCGAGATCATCGGTGTCGTGCGCGATAGCAAGTTCGGATCGATGGGCGAGGAGCCGACGCCAGTGTTCTATTCCGCCTACATGCAACGTCCGCGAATCTCGACGCAGGTCCGGCCCGTCATCCTCCACGTGCGGACGGCGCGCGCACCGGCGGCGATCGTGCCGGAATTGAGACGCGCGATTGCCGACGTCGACTCGACCGTGTTCGCTGAGGTTCGGACGTTGCGCGACGCCACCGGCGGCGAAGCGGAGTTGCGTCAATTCGGCACGCAGATGATTGGGACAGTCGGTGCGGTCGCGCTGCTGCTAGCGACCGTCGGTCTCTACGGGATGATGGCGTTTGTCGTCTCATCCCGGACGCGCGAGATCGGCACCCGCATGGCGCTTGGCGCCGGGCCCGGACGCATTCTCCGGAACGTGCTGGCGCAGGGCCTTCGCCTGGTAGCGATCGGCATCGCCGTCGGGGGCGGTCTGTCGTGGATGCTGGCGCAGATGCTGCGCGGCGCACTCGCCGGCTTGAGTCCCGCCGATCCAATCGCGTTCGGCGGCGCGATCCTGGTGTTGACGCTCACCGGCATCGCCGCAATTTATTTTCCTGCCCGCCGTGCGGCGGCATTGAACCCGGTCGACGCGTTGAGAGTGGAGTAATCCTCACCGGAGGGAGACGAGCTCACACCGCCGTCCCATGGTGGTCAGCGTGCGGAGCACGATGAGATCGAGCGTGCCCGGCAGCAGCTCAACGCGCGGAGCCTCTCCACTAGACGTCGTACTGGAGAGACGCCTCAACTCCACTTGCTTGTCAAGTGGAACACGTGGCACAACGACCGGTCGGGGATTCGAACTCGGATCAAATCGTCAGGCGACGCCGCGTTCACTCCATACTCGAACAACTGAATCGTCGAGGCGCGTCGTCTATTTTCATCCGCTGACGGCCAGCTGCTGCCGCCACAGATACGGCGCCGCTACTTCATCGCCCGGACGACCACCTCCGACGCCTCGAAGTGCCGCCGCATTGCATCGGTTGGCAGAGCCGCGTGGATCGTGCGGACGAGCGACTTCGCAGTCGAGGACAGTTCGTCAGACCCGTCAAGATCGAGCAGTGCGACGGTTGCCCTCAGCTGCAATCCCGGATCGATAGTGGCTCGCGCGACATCGACGGCGGCACGCGCGTCGGCGATCGCGTCGCGCGTCCGGCCGAGCCGTTGCCGCGCAGCAGCGCGCGTCAACAAGGCGAGGGCTTCGTATTTCAGGCGGCCGCGCGCGCGGCATTGATCCATGGCTGAATCCGCCTCGGCGATGGCGCGCTCGTTGTCCCCGCGCGCGAGCGCCAGTTCGGCGCGAGCCTGCTTGAGCCGGAGATTCCACAGCCATTCGTGCCATCCCGGAGTCGCCGCCACTGCGGCCGCCGTTTGTTCGAGCAACGTGTCCGTTCCTCGCCCGGGATCGTGCCGACGCGCCAGCGTCAGGAGCAGATCGATGCTCGCACTGACGAGGGTCGGGATGAACGCGAGGCTCTGCGCCATCTCGCGCGCCTCGTGCTGCAGCGCTTCAGCGCCCTCGAGATCGAACAGCGCGAGGTGCAGGCCGGCCTGCATCGCGATCGCCCGCGCCAGGGGCGGAAGCATGCCGTAGCGACGTCCGAACTGGCGGGCTTCGTCAAAGACGCGGAACGCCTCGTTGTAACGTCCCGCGGCGCCGAGCGCCAGCGCGTAATGCGACAGCCCATACATAGCAAACTCGTTGTTCCCAAACGATCGCGCCTGCTCCGCTGCGCGGTGACCGGCAGCGACGGCCTCGCTCGTGCGACCGGCCAGATAAAGCGTGAGCGGTCCGTGATGCAGCGCGACGCCTTTCCGGCCGCCGCCGCGCGCGAGCGCCGCGCGATCGGTCTCGACCGCGCCGCCCAGATCGCCGTCAGCTTGCTGACAGCGGCCGATCCATCCGAGCGCATCGGCCACCAGATCCTCCTGTCCCGTACGTTCAGCAAGCTCCAACGCTTCGGTTGCGAATCGTCGTACGCCTGGAATGTCGAGCAAGTAGAAGCTCGTATCCGCGAGCATCAGCACCAGTTCGGCCTGTCGCCCGTGTTGATCGGGCGGCAGCAGTTCCAATGCGAGGCCGGCTTCGCGCTGTTCGGCCGCCCACATCGCCAGCGCGCCGAAGGCGCGCGCGCGGCGGGTGTGCAGATCGATGCGCCGCCCGTCCCCGACTAACCGGTCGCTCGCTTCGAGGGCGTGGAGCGCCATGTCGTAGAAGCGCGCTGCCTCCTCGTACGCGAGGCCGTCAACCGCGCGGTCACCGGCGCGCGTTGCGTAGTCGACGGCTTTATCGGCGGTGCCCCACGACGCAGCTTGCGAAAAGTGGTACGCGAGGTCCGCAAGAGGAGGATTCGGTCTGCCCTCTGCGAGCTGCTCCAGCGCTTCGCCGACGCGGCGATGCAGACGCGCGCGCCGCAACGAGCTCAGTTCGCCGTACAACGTCTCGCGAATGAGCGCGTGCATGAAGCTGAACCGGCTCTGGCCACCCGGCGTTTCGGCAATCAGCTGCGCCGTCGCCGCCTCGTCGAGCGCGTCGAGCAGCTGATCGTCGGGCAGGTCGCCCAACAATTGGAGCACTGCCACGTCGAACTCCCGCCCGATGACCGCTGCCGTCGTCAATACATGGTTGCAGTGCTCGCTCGTCCGCGACAGCCGCCTGCCAATCACTTCGCGCACACCCTCTGGCAGCGCGAGTTCCGAGATCGCGCTCGAGACCACTGTCGACGCGCCGAGCGCTCCGCTTTCGCTCACGTGCCGCAGGATCTCCCCCGCGAAAAACGGATTGCCGTCGGTGAGCTCGCGCACCTGGCGCGCGAGCCCGAGCGCCGTCGGTCCGATGATCGCGTTTACGAGATCACGGACGTGTGCCTCATCGAGACCCTTGAGCGAGAGCCGCGTGACCATGGGCTCGCGGCGGAGATCGGCGAGCACTTCGGCAAGTGGATGCGTGCGTCCCAGCTCGTCTTCCCGGTAGGTGCCGAGAATGCACACCGCCGCGCGCTCGTGCGCGCGGACGAGATGTCGCAGCATCAGCAGTGTCGCCTTGTCGGCCCAATGCAAGTCGTCGAGGATCAGTAACACCGGCTGCAGGCTTCCCGCGGACGCGAGGAAATCCGACACCGCTTCGAACAGCCGGTAGCGCTGACTCTCCGCACTCATTGGCGGAGGCTGCGGCAACTCGGGGCGTCGCCGCAGCAGATCCGGCAGCAGCTGACCGAGCTCGGCGCCGCCGCCCGCCGCCGCCAGATGTGCTCGCAAGTCGCCGTCCGAACAGACGCGAACGTACCAGGTGAGTGCCTCAACGAAAGGTTGATACGGGACGAGGCCCTCTTCGTCGCAACGGCCGACGAGTACGGCCGCGCCGTTTTCGGCCACCATGCGCGCAAAGGCCATCGAGAGCCGTGTCTTACCGATGCCCGGCTCGCCCGCGAGCAGCACGAGTTGCGGGTGACGGGATTGTGCTTTCGTCCAGATCTGCGCCAGCTGCTCGAGCTCGCGCACGCGGCCGACGAACGCGAGTGTCGAGGAGGCGTCCACGATTGGCGGAGGCGGAAGCGGTTCCCCAGCTGCGATGACCGTGAACGATGGCGTCCGATCAGCGCGTCGCAGATCGGACGCCACGACTTCGAGCACCAGCCGCACATCGGCAGCGCGCTGATAGCGTTGGCCCGGGTTCTTCGCGAGACATTTCTGCACGATCTGGGAAAGACCCGCAGGAACATGCGGCGGTAGGGGCGCAGGAGGCTCGCGCAGGATGGCGGAAAACAGGTCCGCGACGATTGGTGCGACGAATGGCTTGCTTCCCACGAGCATCTCGAACAGCAGCACCCCCAGCGCCCACACGTCCGACCTGGGATCGCCGGCTGCGCCACGCACCAGTTCCGGCGCCATCGCATACGGGGTCCCTGCACCCACGGCGGGTGCTGACAGGCCCACCGATACGGTCACGTCGGTGGCGTCCGGATCGACCCGGCGAGCGAGTCCGAAGTCGACAATCTTCAGCCGGCCGGTTGATGTGATGAGTGCGTTAGCGGCTTTCAGATCCCCGTGCACGACGCCACGATCGTGCGCGTGCGCGAGCGCGTCGGCGGCCTCAACGCCGTAGCGGACCGCGTCTTCGACCGACAGCGGCACCAGCTCCGTGACGGGGCGGCCGTCCACGTGCTCCATTGCGATGAATGCGCGGCCGTCGGCCTCGCCGGCCTCGTAGATGGTGCAGATGTTGGGGTGGTTCAGCGCGGATACGGCCCGCGCCTCGCTTAGAATGCGGGCGCGCGACTTGTCGCTGTCACTCGTCTCGAGCAGCTTAATTGCCACCGGCCGCTCGAGCATCGGATCATGCGCCAGGAACACAGTACCCATGCCGCCGCGGCCGAGCGCCCGCGTGATCTCATAACGGCCGATTCTCTGGCCGCCGGACAGCATTGACGCGATTCTAATTCAGCGGACGTCGCTACGGCCCTCTTGCACCTGTCGAGCTTCAGTCTAGCCGTAGTTTCCGCAGCTTCTTCTGCGCTGCGCGCGCCCGGCAGCTGCAGTGCTAGGCGCGGCAGAGGATCTCACCGTGGAGGACAGCGTACCAGCCGTCGGGGTGCGTCGCCCAGCGGCGCCATCCTGCAGCGATCTCGCGTAGCTCCTTCTCGGTAGCCAGTCCTTCGGTGATCGCTTGGCGCGCGATCGCGGAATCGGTCATGCGATCTGCCCAGAGCCCACCCCACCATGCGCGGTCGTCGGGCGTCGCGAAGCACCATACTGAGGCGCCCGGGAGCACGTCGTCGAAGCCCGCGGCGTGCGCCCATGCAAGGAGGAATCGCCCGGCGTCGGGCTCGCCCGCATTGTGGCGCGCGATCCGACGGTACAGCGCCAGCCATCGGTCGATCGCCGGCTCGTCGGGGTACCAGCGGAACGCGGCATAGTCACCGTCGCGTGCCGCGACCAGCCCGCCCGGCTTGCACACTCGTTTCATCTCGCGTAACGCGCGAACGGGATCGGGAAGATGCTGGAGCACTTGATGCGCATGCACGACGTCGAACGTGTGGTCGTGCATCTCGAGGGCATAGACGTCGCCGACGGAGAACTCGACGTTCGGCCCGCCGCCGGCGTCGCGTCGCGCCTCCTCGATCACGGCGGCCGAAAGATCGATGCCGAGGACGCGTCCGGGCGCAACCCGCCGGCCGATGTCAGCCGTGATCGTGCCCGGCCCGCACCCGAGGTCGAGCACGCTGATGCCGGATGCGAGGTGCGGGGCGAGGTAAGCGGCCGAGTTGTCGACCGTGCGCCACTTGTGCGACCGCAATACGCTCTCGTGGTGACCGTGCGTGTAGGTCATTCGTTTTCCAGTTCGCGGTTGGCGATGGTCCCACGGCTTGTGCCGACAGCGGAGTTCGAGACCCGCCAAGGTCCTTCAGATCATTCACGCGTGCGGCGTAACAGCGCGACGTTGCAGAAGCCAAGCAAGACAGCCTGCCGCTCCCAGATCATAGCGGGACAAAAGGCCGGCCACCATGGACGCGCGACGACTTCCGCAGCCGGCTCTTTTCGCGCAGCGTAGTCTGGCCGACATGGTTGTTATACAGTCGTGTGGCTTCCGTGGCCGAGCAATCCAGTCGCCCTTTTTACGGTGAGTACGCGTGGGCGTTCGATCTGCTGATCGACCGTCCGGTCGGTCAGGAGTGCGCCGCGATCACCGCCTGGTTGAGTGAGCGGGGCGTCGTTCCGGGCGCAACGCTTCTCGATGCCGGCTGTGGAACCGGCCGATACGCCGGCGAACTCGCGCGCCGAGGTTATACCGTCGAAGGCGTCGATCGGTCGTCCGAACTGATCGAGACCGCTAAACAGTCGGTCCACGGTCACGGCCATTCGGTCTCATTCGGCGTCGGCGACATCCTCGCTCTACCGCCGGCGCGGTACGACGGCATCCTTTGCCGCGGCGTTCTCAACGACTTCGTGGATGACGACGCACGCCTATCGGTGTTTTCCGCGTTCGCGGGCGCGCTCCGACCTGCAGGCGTCCTGATTCTGGACGTGCGCGAGTGGGAGGCGACGAGGGACCGTAAAAGGCGCGAACCCGTCTTTCGAAAGAGCATTCCTACGGATCGTGGCAAGCTCACTTTTACGAGCACCACGGAAATCGATCCCGAAGGCCGGCAACTTCTTCTGTCCGAAACGCACACGTTGGTCAACGACGCTGGAGAACATTCGAGCGACTATCGGTTCGTGATGCGATGCTGGACGAGAAGCGAACTCGAGTCGGCCTTTGAGAGCGGCGGTTTTGGCTCCGTTGGGTACTTCGGCGCATACGATCCCGCGATTCACGCGGGAGCGACGGATCGACTCGTCGCCGTGGCTCAGTTGCCCGAGGCGTCATCCAAGCATTCAGCCGCTCGCTGTCAGCCCGATAAGTGTCCGCCGATCACATGAACATAGATGATGAGGGAGGCGTACGGTGAAGGCGATCGTGGTGACGAACCAGGCTGCGGGAACGGCCGGGATGTCGCTGGTGGAGCGGCCCGAGCCGCAGGCAGCGATAAACGACGTCGTCGTTCAGGTTCATGCGTCGGGATTCGTCCCGACTGAGCTGACGTGGCCCTCGACCTGGACCGATCGTCTCGGCCGTGACCGAACACCGTCGATCCCTGGGCACGAGCTGGCCGGAGTGGTCAGGGCCCTCGGCTATGGCACGACCGGTCTATCGGTGGGACAGCGGGTGTTCGGCCTCGCGGACTGGTATCGCGACGGCACCCTGGCCGAGTATGTGGCGATCGAGGCACGCAACCTCGCGCCGCTCCCGGGCGACGTCGACGTCACGGTGGGTGCCAGTCTGCCGATCTCGGGCCTTACCGCGTGGCAGGGACTGTTCCAGCACGGCCGCCTTCAGGCGGGGCAGAGCGTCCTCGTGCACGGCGCGGCCGGCGCCGTCGGGTCGATGGTGACGCAACTCGCACGAGAGGCCGGCGCCTACGTCATCGGCACCGGACGCG
>JBKPSH010000094.1:0-10161 GCA_046734955.1 Acidobacteriota bacterium | reverse complement strand
ACGGAATACGAGATTCCTTCATAGGTCTCGTGGGCTCGGAGATGTGTATAAGAGACAGATCTAGACGCGGACGGCGTTAAACAGCGGCAAACTCGTCGTGAGGATATCACGAGTGAATCGCTGATCACTAGTCGCTAATCGTGAATCCCTGATCCCTGGATCCTTGAATCCGCGAATCCTCGAATCGTGACTATGATTCGACGATTAGGGATTCGACGATTAGGGATTCTACGATTAGTGATTCGCGATCAGTGATCAGTGATTAGTGATTGAGTGATTCGGAAGCCGTTCCGCGGGAATACCGAGCGCTAACGCGATAGCGCGCAGCGAGGCTTGAATGGCCCGGGCGTTCTGAGGTCCGGTGCGCAGCAAGTGCTTCTGTCCGTTCGTGAGCGCCTCCAGCTTCGGATCCACGAAGCTGTACCCGATGCCTTTGGTCTGGACGAGAATCGGATCGTCTGGAACCGGCGTGCTGAGCAACTGCACGATCGCACGTTCGAGCGTCCGATCGAACGAAGAATCTCCCAGCTCGCGCGCGGCCTCTTCGATGCGCGGCTTCAGGGTCGCGTAGACGCGCGCGATGCCGGCAGGATCGATCGATTGAGCCGCCGCGGCGATCCCGTCGTAGCGCTTGTAACTTCGCGGATCAATCGCGAGATCGTTGCCGCGCTGGATCACCTGAAAGCTCGCCGACGGACGCAGGGTCGTCAGTTGTCGAGAAGCGCTCTGCCCTTGCGCGACGTTGGCCACGCCGATGGTGAAGTCCCGGATCAAATCCTCGGTGGCGAGCCATGCCGCCAGTCGCGGATGCGACGACACGTTCTGCACGAGTTCCCTGACGAGGGCATCGGTTTCGTTCAACGGCGGCAATGCGATCGGTTCGGCGTCACCACCAAGCGGACGTGGCGGACGAGGTGGCGCCTCGGTGTGAGCTGTCGCCGGAGGCGGCGTTGGCTTCCGTTGCCACACCAGCACGAACAGGGTGACAAGCGCGGCGGCAAGAATCAGAACGACGGCAATCCACACGCCGACGGATCGCCGCGACGGCGCGTTCTGGTCGGTCGATTTGAACAACTCGTAATCAGAGACGTCAGGCATCATCCACCTGAGCTTGCAGGCGTGGCACTGCTTCGCAGGCGCTACATCTCCGGTATACCAGAAGTCATGTGATGTTGAAACTCTGATCCAGATCCGGGATCCGGGATCCGGGGTCCGTGATCCGGGATCCGATTTTCGCGACCGATTTCGGATTCCGGACAACGGATCCCGGACAACGGATACGGAACGCTATTTCAACGCGCGCGCAATTGCAGCTTCCGCCAGCGGGCCCATGATCGCGTAGCCCTTCGCGTTGGGATGAAGATCGTCCTCGGTCAGTTCTGCGCGCATCAGGCCCTTGTCGTCGATCATGGCTGAGAAGTAATCGAGATAGATATCGCCATGCGATGCCGCATACGACTTGATCCACTCGTTCATCGCCTTGATGCGCTCCATCGGCCGCGCTGTCGTCTGCGGCGTTCCGCGCACGTGATACTCGCTCACCGGCGTGATGCTCGAAAGGACCACCTTAATGTCGTGCGCGTGCGCGAGTTCGCTCATGCTCGAGAGATTCCCTTGGATCTCTTCGTTGGTCATCGGCCCCGTGTTGCCGGCGATGTCGTTCGTGCCGGCGAGGATCACCACAGCTTTGGCGCCCAGATCAATGACGTCACGACGAAAGCGCACGAGGATCTGTGGTGTCGTTTGGCCGCTGATACCGCGATCGACGTACGGCTTTCCGGGGAAGAACCCGCCATAACGCGGCTGCTGCCACGCGTCTGTGATTGAGTCGCCCATGAACACCACGCGGGCTTCCGAGCTCGATGGCGCGGCCAGCGTCTTATTGGCGTCGCGGTATCGTGCCATCTCGGCCCAATCGCGCATGCGGACGTCTCGGGCGATCAGCGTCGTGAGCGCAGTCGCCATTTCGGGACATGTCGCTGCTGGTGCGGACGGTTGCGTGGCCGCGGGCGGCGCGGCAGACGGCTGTGCAGGCGCCTGAGCGCTGACAACCGTACCGATGAACATCATCGCAATGAGCGTGGGGTTTGAAACCATCTCTGGGCCACCTCCGAATTGTCGCGAATAGTACGCGAAGTCTCGTGGAAAAAGCGAAACGGATATCATCCAAGGATGGCACTTCCGGAGAGACCGTTTGGCACGAGCGGCATGAACCTGACGACGGTCGGATTCGGCGCATGGGCGGCAGGCGGGGGCGGATGGTCCTTCTCGTGGGGGCCGCAGGACGATCAGACGTCAATCGCGGCGATGCGCTACGCAATCGAACAGGGCGTCAACTGGATCGACACTGCTGCAGTCTACGGACTCGGGCACTCTGAGGAAGTCGTCGGACAGTTTCTGCGCACACTCACGCCAGCCGACCGCCCGTACGTCTTCACGAAGTGCGGCCTCGAGTGGGATCCTCAGGACCGCATGAAGGTGTCGCGGCGCACACTGCACCCGGATTCAATCCGCAGTCAGTGCGACGCGTCGCTCCGGCGTCTTGGCGTGGAGCGAATTGATCTCTTCCAGTTCCATTGGCCGGACGAAGGTGGTATCCCGATCGAGGACTCGTGGGACACGATGACGCGGCTCGTGGAACAAGGAAAGATACGCGCGGCGGGCGTGTCGAACTTCAGTGTCGAGCTTCTCGAGCGCTGCGAGGCTCGGCGCCACGTCGATTCGCTCCAACCTCCATTCTCGATGATCAAGCGCGACGTCGCCGCCGCGCACCTTCCGTGGTGCGAAGCGCATCGGACCGGCGTCATTTCGTACAGCCCGATGCAGTCGGGGATCTTGACCGACACATTCAGCGCGGAACGTGTCGCCCGCTTTGCGCCCGACGACTGGCGCCGGCGCGGCCTCGAATTCAAGTCGCCGCAACTCGAGCGCAATCTGACTTTGCGGGATGCACTCAAGCCGATTGCCGCGCGCCATCACACGACGGTGAGCGCCGTCGCCGTTGCGTGGGTGCTGACGTGGCCCGCCATCACCGGCGCCATTGTCGGGGCGCGTTCTCCGGAGCAGGTCGACGGATGGCTTCCCGCCGCGACGCTCAGACTCGACTCTACCGATCTCGATGCGATCGCCGAAGCCATCGAGCGGTCTCGCGCGGGCGCGGGACCCACCAAGAAATTGGTGAATTGGTGAATTGGTGAATTCGTTTCACCATCTCCTTGGTTGCGCGGAGGCTGGCTTGTTCGCGTCGGCTTGATAACTCTTCACCGATCCCCACATGCCCCCGTAGCGAAACGGGCCGGTTATCTCCATGTACTTAAGATCACGCCAGATCGTCAGTCTCATCTCTGCCTCGACGGCCATCGTCTTGGCGGCGTAATACTGAGCGAGATTATTCACGCGGATTCCGTCGACCGCGACGATGATGTCGTTCAGCCGGACGCCGTGATGTTGTCCGATCCTCTCGATCTCGGCGACTTCCACACCGGCGACAGGTGCATCGCGTAGCATCGGCAACGTCACCGAAACCACGCCCCCGGGAAACACTTTCCACCTCAGTGCGTCAACTTCGATCCCCTGTCGATGCTGGCGAAGCATGAAGCCGAGGAGATCGCCGCTTCTGTCGTACCGCTCGCTGACCCTCCGGTAACACTCCTCGGCATGGCGTGCATCACCGCTCCAATCGTACAGGTGCGCACGAGTGAGGAGTCCCGACCCCGAGTAGGCTTCCGCGGCGCGATTCGCCAAAGCGTCGGCCTTCGAGTACTGACCGCGGACGAAGTAATCGCGGACCATCCATTCCGCGGAACCCGCGACTGCCACTTCCACCCGACTCGTCGCGAACCACCGCTCGTAGGTGCTCCGTGCGTCATCAAGCTGATCATGTTCAACCTGATAGTGCGCAACGTCGCGCCGCCGTTCGGGATTCATCTGCACCACCGGCGCCATCGCTGCCAAGTACGCTGCGGGATCGTCCTTCAGTGAGTCGGCGATGCGAAGGGCAAAGCTGAGATTGAACGCAGCCATCTCACCGAACGCGCTTTTCAAGACTGCAGCCGGTGCGTCATCGTATTTCGGCCCGAGGGTAACGTAGGGAAGCGAGCGGGCGAAGGGCGCGGCTTGCCGATACGGGACAATCTCCGCTGCGCTGAACCGGGACACACGACGTGCATCCCACGGCCGCGTATTCTGATCGTAGACGGTGCCCGCCGGAAAGTCAGGCGTGAACCAGGATTCGAGCGCTGGCACGCGGGTCGGAAGGCCCGCCCAGCTTTCCTTCATCAAAACCGTCTTCCACATCCAATGGGTCGCCAGCTCCGGATGCGTCTGCAGGAGCGCGAGCGAGCCTATCATTCCTGGTTTGGCGTCGTCTCTTGTTGCCGCGAGGTGGATCGCCAGGAATGGGTAAAGGCGCAAACCGGAGAACGTTTTCGCAACCTGCTCACGAAACAATTTCGCTTCCTCGGGAACCGCGAGCGTGTAGGTCAAGTGTGTGTCGCGGGCATTGATGGTCGACATCAAGTGACGCTCCGCGATGGCCGCCCACATCGACCAATCGACCACCCAGACGCGGCCATCAGAGGCCACGGGGCCGTTCGTAGGTTCCACTTTCAATGAGGCGACGAGATCCTCGGCACTCTCAGGCGCAGCAGGAACGTAGAGTTTTCTTGCCTCGGCGGTCTCGGTCAACTCCATCGCAATCGCCTCGACGGAAAACCGGTTGCCGGCCTCGACGTTGCGATTCTCCTGCATGATGATCCGGCCCCAGTCGGGGATTTGGGCCCGGTTGCGAATGCGATCGATGAAGTCGAGCGTTCGCGACTCGCCGAGCGAGTACTGCGCGGCGCGAACGAGCTCGATTTGCTCGAGCAGGGAGGCCTGGTTTGGATCCGGGAGAATTCGCCAGTCACCCGTGTTCCGCATCCGCAACGCGCGAGCCCATGAACGGAGCGAATCCGACGAACCCGGACGATCGAGCTCGGCCAGGCGGTCGAGAGACGTCCGCTGCCGTCCGACGAGGGTATAAAGAACAATCTCGGCCAACCGCCGCGTCTCGCTCTCCGCTGGCGCACCAAGCGCGTCGGCAATCGCGAGGTGCGCCGTCATTCTCGAGATTAGCCGGCGCGGATCGTAGAAGACCGTCGCTGACTCGCGCAGCGCCAAGGTCCCCAGGATCAACGCGGCTTCTACGTGCGCATCGGCACAGCGCATATTCGCGCGTAACCGAGTCGATACGCGTGCGTTTTCACGCTGAATGACCTCGCGCGTCGGCTGCAGCAATGCATCCGCGATCGATCCCGCGGGGTCGCACGCCGCTCCCTTCCCTATCATGGAGGCCGCAACGGGTCGGTACGCGGCCGGTGCCCACATGTGATCGGTGATGTGGATCGAAATCGGCGACAGCCGGGGATGCGTGACCTCGAAGCGCGCCAGTTCGCCGTTCGAACGTTCCACTTGCCGCACACTCGGTTGATCAGCGCTCGTCGCCGTGGCGTGTCCCGCCATATTGCTCACGGCGGCGGTAATGTCGCGCACAATCCACAGTTGCTCCGTCGGAAAGAACTCGGCCGTTTCCGCCTTGCTCGCTGTGCGTCGACCGTTCTGACGCGCAACCGCAAACACACCACTACCGATAAGCGCCGTTGCAAAACACACGAGTGCCGTTATCCGGATTCGATGTTTCATATGGAAATCCGAAGGAGGGAGTTGCGCGGGGGTGGTAATTATACACGACCTCAGCGGCAGAGATCCGATCTGCTAAGCCCACGCTCCACGTGACACTTCTGTCACAGATTTCGTCGGCACGAGGACTGCAGGACATGAGGCCTGGCTAGAGGAGGAACGCAAGCCCAAGCATGTAAATCGCGCCAAGCGCGAATGGGTTTGAGTCTCTGGTTTTTCGCGTGCGGTTTCGACGCAGCGAGGCAACCGCCAGTGATCGAAAAGGTTGTACGCCCCAAGTCCGATACCTCTGCTGGCGCGGTTTTTGAGCCCCACCTGGCAGGAACGCGTTAGCTGTAGGAGCCCCCAAATGCCGAGCGAAGTGCGATTCACACGAGCTCAGAGATGGGATCTGGTTCGAATATCAGCGGCAGCCGTGGCGTCCACCGTTTTCTTTACGATCCCGATGTTTCTGGTGCGCCCAGATCATTCGGCCACTCGCATCGAAACCCAGTCGGCTCCACCGCGCGACATCGTGCTCGCAAGTTCTTTTGAACCGGCCGCGCGCTCAGCAGTCGACGAAAAGGCCGTGTCTGTCGTGACATCAACCGAATTCGCGGCGGTGACGATGCCGTCACTACAGGGCGCAACCGGTACGCGATCACGCTCGGCCAAATCACTACAGATCCGAGCGCGCGCGAACACGCCTGACTCGCCTCGATCGCTCAGCCGTCGCCTTGGGCGGTTCATTACTGGTAATGGCAAGTACGACGTCAAGCCATTTCCAACGCTGAACACATCAGGGAGCTGATCATCCGGCTACCGCTTCGAGATCGCCTCAGCAAAATTGATCCGGCGTAACGGCACGTCCGCCGTCGCGCCCTCCGGAACGTTCACGCGGACAGCGCTCGAACGCAGACGGTCCAGCACGACCGGATCGCGCCAGTCTTCCGGCTCCATGTCATCCACGGCGACGACGTAGTACTCACCGGCGCGGACGGCTGACATGGCTTCGCGCCGCGGTGGAGCATTCGTCGGCGTGGGACCGGGTGTCGCGGCGCTCGTCGGTGCCGGCCGCCCCATCATCTGATCGATTGGTGGTGGCACGAAGATCCGTGCGCCCAACGGCCACTTTGACTTCTGGATGGGGTAGGCAACGACGACGTAATCACGCGTGGGCTGTCCGGATTCATCGGACACGTGGAACATCATTTCAGATCGTTTGTCTGTGACAATCACCTGGACATTCCTGATCTGCTGGTCGGGTTGAAAGGTGATGGGTCCGTCCGCGACCGTCTCGCCGTTGATGATCACCGCTTTTAGCATCCACTTGCCGAAGACGGCGCCTGGCGGCTGTGAGCAGGTGCCATTCAGTCCTTCGATCTTGAAAGTCCAGTCGGCGGCTATGGTCGCTTCACCGGAGCGACACTCGCCGTTTTCGGAGAAGAGCGGGACGCGCGTCTTGCCGGGACTCGGCGGCGGCGGGGTCATACCGTCGAACACCACTCGCCCGGTGGCGGTGGCGCCACGGCCGACCGTGATCGCTACGGCATCATCGGCTCCGCTCGCAACGTTTACTTTGACGCTGCCGAACTGCTCGTCTTCTGGCCGTGGCGGCAAAGAAGCGCCCGTGGCCCGAGCGAGGCGCGACCAGCCTCCGCCAAGGCTACGGCGTCCGCCGGAGCTTTAGCGAAGGCGGAAGTCGCCGAGCGAGAGCGAGCGAGAGCCTTCAGCCGCCGCTGAGCGCGGACGCGCGAGGCGGCAGCGCTTGGGGGTGGGGCCCCAAGCGCGGAAATAGAAGTGTGGGCCCCGCGAGCAGTGAGAAAAGCAAACAGGCAAAGAGAAAAGGGAAAATACAGTACACTCCCGCGACGGCTAGGAGGCCGGCTGTGCCTGTACTTGATTTGTGGTCCATGGCGTTCGTGTTCCTGTTGGCGACGTTTGTCGGCTTTCAGGTCATTCAGAACGTATCGCGTCTGCTGCATACGCCGTTGATGTCGCTCACCAACGCGATCTCCGCGATTGCGGTGGTCGGATCGATCATCATCGCCGGCGAAGAGAAGAGCACTTTCAGCACAATCCTCGGGACGGTGGCGGTTGCGGCATCCATGACCAACATCGTCAGCGGCTTTCTGATCACCGACCGCATGCTGAAGATGTTCCGTGAGCGGCGGCCGAAGCCATGAACACGGCCGAACATCTCACCCAAGCGAGCTACCTCGCAGCGGCGGCCCTCTTCATCCTCTCGCTCCGTTGGCTCAGTGATCCCAGGACGGCACGGCGCGGTGTCGCCGCAGGCGTCGCTGGAATGACCGCGGCGATAGCCGGGACGCTTCTCCACCCGGAGATCGTCAACTACACATGGATCGTCGTTGCCTTCATCGTCGGGACAGTCATTGGTGTTCCGCTCTCGAAGGTTCCGCTGACGGCAGTGCCACAGCGGACCGCACTCTCGCACGCATTCGGCGGTCTCGCGGCAGGCCTCGTCGGCACCGCGAAGTACGCGCTCTGGCTGCACGACGGCCAACTGACGATGTTTCGGACCGGGGCGATTGGCGTTGAAGTCATCCTTGGTTACCTGACGTTTACGGGAAGCCTGATGGCGGCGGGCAAGCTTCAGGAAATCATTCCGACGCGCCCGATGACCTATCGCGGCCAGAACTTCGTGAACCTCACCCTCCTGGCAATCGCAGTCGGATCCGCGGGAATGCTTCTGTTCCGCCCGGAGATGTGGCAGCTCTTCCCGGCGATCATCTTTTTGTCGCTGCTGTTCGGCGTGTTGTTGATCATGCCGATCGGCGGCGCCGACATGCCGACGGTCATCTCGCTGCTCAACTCATATGCGGGATTGTCAGCGGTCGCGATGGGCTTCGTGCTGGAGAACAAGGTGCTCATCACCGCCGGTGCGCTCGACGGGTCATCCGGCCTGATTCTGTCGATCATCATGTGTCGGGCAATGAATCGATCGTTCACTAATGTGCTGTTTGGCGCATTCGGACAAGTGCAGGCCGGAGGGACGGCCACCGAAGCTCGAACCGTGAAAAGCGGTACCGCGCGCGACGCGGCTGATCTGCTGGAAAATGCGGCCAAGGTCGTTATCGTCCCCGGGTACGGGATGGCGGTGGCACAGGCGCAGCACCGCGTGCGCGAAATCTACGATCAACTCACCAAGCGCGGCGTCGACGTCAAGTTCGCGATCCACCCGGTCGCCGGACGCATGCCGGGGCATATGAATGTTCTGCTTGCCGAGGCGGAGGTGCCGTACGACGCGCTGATCGAGATGGACGAGATCAATCGCGATCTTCCACAGACGGATGTCGTCCTCGTCGTCGGTGCCAACGACGTCGTCAACCCCGCGGCCCGCCACGACACCAAGAGTCCGATCTACGGGATGCCGATCATCGACGCCGATCGCGCCAGGTTCGTCATTGCCAACAAGCGCTCGATGAACCCGGGATTCGCCGGGATCGAAAATGAACTGTATTACGCCGACAATACGTTGATGGTGTTCGGTGACGCCAAGGGTGTTCTTGGCGAAATCGTGAAGGCTCTGGCTGGCGAAGGGGCCCACTGACGGTACTCGACGGTATCAATGCAAACACTCATCGACCTGTTCCTGCATCTCGACGTTCATCTCGACGAATTCGTTGGACAGTACGGGGTGTGGGTCTACGCGCTGCTCTTCGCAATCATCTTTGCCGAGACCGGGCTTGTCGTAACGCCATTCCTGCCTGGAGACTCGTTGTTATTTGCAGCCGGTGCGATCGCCGCGCGAGGAAAACTGAGTGCCGGAGGCTTGTTCGTTCTGCTCGCGGGCGCGGCAATTCTCGGAAACACCGTCAACTACAGCATCGGCCACTTCATCGGGCCGCGCGTGTTTCGCGCCGATGAAACACATCGGTTGTTGAACCGGCAGCATCTCGATCGCGCGCACGCGTTCTTCGAGAAATATGGCGGCATCGCGGTGGTGCTCACACGCTTTGTGCCAATCATCCGCACGTTCGTGCCGTTTGTCGCGGGGGCCGGCGCAATGCGGTATGCCGCGTTCGCTTTCTACAACGTAATCGGCGGCGCCGTCTGGGTGGGAATCTGTCTCGGCGCGGGCTACGCCTTCGGCAACGTACCAGTTGTGAAGAACAACTTTTCGCTGGTGGCGGTCGGCATCGTGGCCGTGTCGCTCATCCCGATGCTGGTCGAGTGGCTGCGCCACAGAAAAAAAGGGCAACCCATTTGAGGACTGCCCTTCCTATTTGATCTTCCGCCTGAAGGCGGACGCTACAAACGCGTGTGGCTTCGCGCCTTTAGGCGAGGACCACTCACGCCAATCGAACGTTCTCCGCACGAGGGCCCTTCGGACCCTGCGTCTTGTCGAACGTCACGGCCTGTCCCTCGCGAAGATTGTCGAACTTGCAGCCGTTGCACGCGGACTGGTGGAAGAAGTACTCGCTGCCGTCGCTCGCGGCAACAAAGCCGAAGCCTTTTTCACTGACCAACCGCTTGATC
>JBKPSH010000093.1:0-50175 GCA_046734955.1 Acidobacteriota bacterium | reverse complement strand
GCGAGGTAGCGATCGATCTACTGTACGAGCTCTGACCGTCGATGCGCGGACACGGCGCTCAGGCGACACGACGGTGTGGAGACCAGGGGAGTCACGAGCTACCGCGTCCGTGATCGAATGGAAGTAAAGATACAAGGGGAGACGGAGGGGCGAAGCCCCTCGGAGTGATGAAAGACCGCCGCAGTGAACCGTAAGCCGAATTCTGTTCCGGCCGTCGCCCGCCGTCGCCCCTTGCGGCGCTTCGGCGGACTATGGCGCGACGACGATCATTCCTCTAGCCCCGCCATCGCTGGCGGGATCAAGCGGCCTACCCGGAAGCTTCGAACGGGCCGTTCTGGTCGCGCTTCCCTATTTGGCCTTGCTCCGTGCGGGGTTTAGCCTGCCACCCGTGTTGCCACGAGCGCGGTGCGCTCTTACCGCACCTTTTCACCCTTACCCACCTTCGCCCTCCGGGCTACGGTGGGCAAGCCCGTCGAATCCATCCGATCGGCTTGGATTCTGTTCAGGCCTGCCCACCGTAGCGCCGAAGGCGCGAAGGTGGGCGGTGTGTTTTCTGTGCCACTTTCCTTCGAGTTGCCCCGACCGGGCGTTACCCGGCGCACTGCCCTACGGAGTTCGGACTTTCCTTGCACCTTCGCTCGCGGAGCGAGCTACGGCGCACGATCGTCTGGTTCACTGCGGCGGCGTTTTCAAATGTTCAATGTGCAATGTTCAATGCGCAATGTGATGCTGAATCAAAAGGCCATTGGCCATTGAACATTGAACATTGAACATTCCCTTACCCATCCACCTCCTGCGAAATCCCGTACTGCTCCAGCTTCTTGTAGAGATTGCTGCGCGGCGTACCGATCACTTCCGCCGTCTTCGAAATATTCCAGTTGTTCTCGCGGAGTTTGCCGACGAGGAAGGTCCGCTCGGCCGATTCCTTGAACTCGCGCAGCGTGCCGGGGCGTTCTTTTTCATTATCGCCGCTGGCCGCTTTCGCATCAAGGCGGACGATATCTCGTAGATCGTCCACGTCGATCACCTCGCCCGGCGTCATGATGATCAAACGCTCGACGGTATTCTTCAGTTCGCGCACATTCCCCTTCCACCGCGCACGCTGGAGATATTCGAGCGCGGCTGGCGTAAATCGCTGCGGCCGTCGATTGTTATCACGGCTGAAGAGATCGGCGAAGTGGCGCACCAGGGCAGGAATGTCTTCGCGACGGTCCCTCAAAGGCGGCACGCGGATCGGGATCACGCTCAACCGGAAATACAGGTCCTCCCGGAAGTTTCCTTTCTCGATCTCCGCCTCGAGGTCCTTATTGGTCGCGGCGATCACGCGCACATCAACCTTGATCGTCTTCGCCGAGCCAAGCCGCTCGACCTCTCCCTCCTGCAGCACGCGCAGCACCTTGGCCTGCGTCTTGGCGCTCATGTCGCCGACTTCATCGAGAAAGATCGTCCCGCGATCGGCCTGCTCGAATTTCCCAATCTGCTTCTCTGTCGCGCCGGTGAACGATCCTTTTTCGTGGCCGAAGAGTTCCGACTCGATCAGTTCTTCCGGAATGGCCGCGCAGTTCACCTGCACGAACCGGTCGCGGCTGCGCAGGCTGTTGCGGTGAATCGATCGGGCGACAAGTTCTTTGCCCGAGCCGCTCTCGCCAAGCAGTAACACCGTCGCGTTGGTTGGTGCCGCGCGCTTGATGGCATCCCATACCTGCCGCAGCGACGGCGACTCACCGACCATCTGATGACGGACTTCAACCGCCCGCTTCAACGAGGTGTTTTCGTCGCGCAGTCGCGTCTGATCCAGGGCGTTGCGGATCGTCACGAGCACGCGCTCGCTCGCGAGCGGCTTCTCGATGAAGTCGAAGGCGCCCAGTTTGGTCGCCTCGACGGCGGTGGTGACCGTGCCGTGTCCTGAGATGATCACGACCGGCAGCGTTTCGTTGGCCGCCTTGATGCGCTGCAGGGCATCAAGGCCGTCCATGCCCGGCATCTTGATATCGAGGAACACGAGATCCGGCCCCTCGCGTTCGGCCAGCGTCACACCCTCGGGTCCGCTGGAGGCCTCGATCACTTCGTAGCCTTCGTACTCGAGGATCATGCGGACCGATCGGCGGATCTCCGCCTCGTCATCAATGACCAGAATGCGGGATTTCATGCGGGATGTGTCCGATTGGCGCGGTCTGAAGACCCGCGCCCTACAATGCGCTACTCCACCGTTACCGTGATCAGCGTTCGCTGCTGAAGGGTTGGATCGTAACAGTACAACGCGAGCACGTCGCCAGGCTTCGCGGCCGCCACCACGCGGCGATAGTCGGCCAGGGACTGGACGGGGCGACGGTTGATCTCCATGATCACGAACCCGCGACGGATCGACGCGGAAAACGCGGCGCCCGTTGGATCCACTCGCGACACCATCACTCCCTGCACCGAGTCCGGAACCTCGAGCCGTCCGATCATGTCCCGCACCGTCAGGCCGAGCGGTACATCAGCGGCGGCCGGCTCCGGCACCCGCGGCAGCGAGCGGTTGTCGAGTGCATCGTGATCGGTATCTTCGCGCGCCGGCCGCTCCGCCAGCTTGACGTGCACCGTCAGGCGCCGGGTATCACGCAAGACGCCAAGGCGCGCCGTCGTTCCTGGCTGCCGCGCCGAGATCTCGCGAATGAGCTCTTCGTTCGTGCCGACGTCGCGCCCTTCGACATCGAGGATGACGTCGTAGGTGTGCAGCCCCGCGCGTTCGGCAGGGGATCCGTTGGTCACGTCCTGCACCAGCGCTCCTCTCGTCGTCGAGAGACTCAACGAGCGCTGAAGCGCCGGGGTCACGTCGGTCAAGAACACTCCCATATACCCACGCGACACGTGCCCGGTCGACTTCAGCTGCGGAAGAATATCGACGGCTTGATTGATCGGCACGGCAAAGCCGATGTTGCTCGCGCGCGAGCTGATGGCCGAATTGATCCCGATGACTTCGCCGCGTGTATTGATCAGCGGCCCGCCGCTGTTACCAAAATTAATTGCCGCATCCGTCTGAATGTAATCGTCAAGGCTCGGATCGAACAGCTTGCGCCCGATGAAACTGACGACGCCGGCGGTGACGGAGTGGACGTAGCCGAGCGGATTGCCAATCGCGCAGACCCACTCACCAACGCGCAGCTCGTCGGAGTTGCCGAGCGGCGCTTCGGGGAGATCAGGAGCGCCGTTGATCTTCAGCAGGGCGACATCAATGGCGGGATCGGTTCCGGCGACCTGTGCGCGGAAGGTGCGGCCATCGGCGAGCGTCACCGTAATCCGCTGCGCTCCGTCAATGACGTGGTGGTTGGTGAGGATGTAGCCGTCGCGGTCGATGATGAAGCCGGAACCTGCGCCCTGACGGGGAAGGTCGAAATCTCGCGGCGAATCCGGGGGCCCTTCACCACGGCGGAAGAATCGCGGCAATTCGCGGGTGTCGCCCCCCTTCGACATCGAATCGATGTTCACCACCGCGGCGTTCATGCGCTCGACAATGTCGGCGAAGTTCACGACCGCGGGTCCCACGGCAATGCCGGCAGGACGAATGCCCTGGCCGTTACGCGTGGGACCGTGCGGCGCCGTCGCAACGATCGACGTTGGCGTGAACTCGCCGGCAATGATCAGACCGACGAGAAACGCCACCACGGTTGAGAGCGCGACCGTCACGAACGTGAAACGCTTCGACATACAAACCTTATGGCGCCAAAGTCGCCGATTGCCATCGCGTACCAGAGGCGACAGCCACACACGAGACGCCTCAGCCGAACCGCGGCGCTCGCTATTCCATTATAAGCGTCCTGAATTCGGCCTCGTCCATGGTCGTCACGCCGAGCGAACGAGCTTTCTCGAGCTTGGAGCCGGCATCGGCGCCGACGACGAGATAGGAGGTCTTCTTGCTGACCGAGCCGGAGACTTTGCCGCCGAGTCGCTCAATCGCCGCCTCAGCATCCTCGCGCGTCATCGTCTCGAGGGCGCCTGTCAACACGAACGTCTTTCCGGTCAACGGCCCGGGCGCCGCGGACACGGGATCCGGCTGGCGCGTGACCAGATTCACGCCCGCCGCCGCGAGCTTCGCGACGAGCGCACGATTGTGGGGTTCCTCGGCGAACGCTCGAACCGACGCGGCCAGGACGGGCCCAACATCAGGCACTCGCTGTAACGCTTCGAGCGGCGTATCCAGCACCGCCTCCATGGTCCTCAAGTGACGCGCAAGCGTCGCCGCGGCTTTCTCTCCGACGTGGCGAATACCAAGCGCGTAGATGAGGCGAGAAAGGTCGTTATCCTTGCTGCGCGCGATCTGTTCGTAGACGTTTCGTCCGACCTTCCCCAGCTTCCTCGGCACGGCGCGTTCAGATCGCGGCGCGCTCGGCGCTACAACCAACGATTCGAGCGTGGACGCTTCAAGATGGTAGAGGTCGGCAAAATCGTGCACGAGGCCTTGTTTAATCAGCTGGTCCACCAGGGACTCGCCGAGCCCTTCGATGTTCATCGCATTGCGGGAAGCGAAGTGCTCGAGACTGCGGCGCAGCCGCGCCGGGCACGAGGAATTCTCGCAGCGCCAGATCACCTCTTCTTCGTCGCGGCGAAGCTCGCTGCCGCAGACCTTGCACGTGGTCGGCATCACCCATGGGACTGAATCAGGTGGTCGAAGATTCAGGATCGGCGCGACGACTCGGGGGATGACGTCGCCTGCCTTCTCGATGATGACCGTGTCGCCTTCGCGCAGATCCTTCCGCGCCAAATCCTCGGCGTTATGCAGCGTCGCCATGGAGATCGTCGAACCGGCGAGGAACACCGGTTCGAGGACGGCGTAGGGCGTGTTCGCGCCCGTGCGGCCGACATTCACGTCGATCTTGAGCAGCTTCGTATGCGCCTGCTGTGCGGGAAACTTGAACGCCGTCGCCCATCGAGGAAACTTGGCCGTCGTCCCCAATCGATCACGAAGCGCGAGATCGTCGACCTTGACGACCACGCCGTCGGTGTCGAATTCGAGGCTGCGCCGGCCATCCGCCCATTTCTGGCAGAAGGCGATCGCGGCGTCGATGTTCTCGCAGCGCTCCCAATGCGATTCGACGGGCGCGCCCATCTCGGTGATCCACTCGAGAGTGTCAGAGTGGGTTGACTTCCCGCCAAAGCCGGAAGCTACAACGTGATAAGTGAACGCCCCCAGTTTCCTCTTCGCCACCAGTGACGGATCCAGGTTTCGCATCGTCCCTGCGGCAGCGTTTCGTGGATTCTGAAAGAGCGGCTCCCCTTCGCGCTCGCGCTCCTCATTCATACGCGCGAACGAGCGACGGGGCAGATACACCTCGCCGCGGATCTCGATACGCCCGGCGGGCGCGCCACGCAACGACAACGGAATCGCACGAATCGTGCGGACGTTTGCCGTGACGTCCTCACCGCGGACGCCATCACCGCGAGTCGCGCCGCAGACCAGGCGTCCATCTTGATACGTCAGCGCGATGCTCAACCCGTCTATCTTCAGTTCCGCAACGTAGGCAACCGGTGCATCACCGCGTCCGACACCGCGGCGCACCCGCTCGTCAAAGGCGCGCAGCTCGTCTTCGTTGTAGGCGTTGTCAAGACTGAGCATCGGGGCGATGTGCTCAACCGTTGGAAAGCCTTCCGTCGGCCGTCCCGCGACCCGCTGTGTCGGAGAATCGGGAGTAACGAGGTCCGGGTGCTCGGCCTCCAGCCGCTCGAGTTCGTGAAGTAGACGGTCGAATTCCTCGTCGGAAATGTCGGGCGCGTTGTGGATGTAATAGCGCTCTTCGTGGTACCGGATTTCGTTGCGGAGTTGGTTGATTCTGTTGAGCGGATCCAACTATCGATCTCTTGCGAGGACGTAATCGGGCAGCGCCATCAGCGCATCGCGCTCCCGGCTCGGCGGAAAGGCGGCCAGGCAACTCTTTGCACGGTTCGCGTACTCGACCGCGCGATCGTAGGCGAGTCCGGTCGCACGGTGCTCACGGAGAAGCGCAACGATCTCGCGCCACTGCTCTGCAGAAACCGACCGCTCCTGGACGACGTGGCGAATCAGGCGATCGGCCTCCTTGCCGCCGCGCTGCAGCAGGAAAATGACCGGCAGCGTCACCTTGCCTTCGCGCAGATCACCACCGACGGGCTTCCCGAGCGCCACCTGATCGGCGGTGTAGTCGAGCAAATCGTCGACAAGCTGAAACGCGATACCGAGATTGAACCCATACTCGCGAAGCGCATTCTCGCGTTCCGGGCTGACACCGCCCAGCACCCCACCAATCTGCGCACAGCCACCAAAGAGGAACGCGGTCTTGCGGCGGATGATCTCGAAGTGCTCGTCTTCGGAAATGTCGACGTCGCCGGTCTTGGTGAGCTGATAGAGTTCGCCTTCAATCATTCGCAACGTCACGTCGCAGAGCAGGCGGATGATCTCCAGCGAATCCTGGGTCAGCGCCATTGCCATCGATTTGATGTAGAGGTAGTCCCCCAGAAGGACCGTGATGTCGTTGCCCCAGCGCGAGTGGACCGCAAGCCGGCCACGGCGAAGGTCGGCGCCGTCGATGATGTCGTCGTGGACCAGCGTTGCAGTGTGGATGAACTCGACGACCGACGCGTAGAGAACCGCCTTGTCCCCCTCATAGCCGCTGAGCCGCGCCGCCATCAGCAGCACTGCCGGGCGCACACGCTTGCCGCCGCTGTTCTGGATGTAGCGGCCCATCTCGGGGATCAGCGCGACCCGGGACTGAATGTGACGGACGAATTCCCGTTCAACAGCCTCCAGATCTTCTCGAATTGGCTCGAAGATCTGCGCCAGATCGGCTGAGAGCGGGGAGTTCTGCATCGTGTCGGCCAAGAAGGTGCTGCCAGGTAAAGACCTTGTCACAATACTGGAGTTACTTGCGGAGTGTCAACGCGCTAAGCCGTTGCTACTGAGTAGCTTCCGTCAAACTTCCAAAGAGCGCCATGAAATTCCGGGTTACCTCGACGGCAAGATCCTCCCGTGAAGTGCTCCGGACGTCGGCGAGCTTTGCCACAACTTCGGCGACATAGGCCGGTTCGTTCCGTTTGCCGCGGTGCGGCACCGGGGCGAGATAGGGGGAGTCGGTCTCGGCCAGCACGCGATTGGACGGGGCCATCCTCGCTGCGGCACGAATCGAGTCTGCGCGTGGAAACGTCAGGATGCCGGCAAACGACAGATAAAAGTTGATGTCGAGCGCTGAGCGAGCCATTTCCTCGTCGCCGGTAAAGCAGTGAAAGACACCGCGGAGCCGTCCGGCGCCGCTTTCGCGGAGGATTTGAAACGTGTCCTCGGTCGCCTCGCGAGTGTGAATGATCACCGGCAGTTGCAGCTCGAGCGCGACCTCGATCTGCGCGTGAAAAATGTCACGCTGGACGTCTCGTGGCGAGAAATCGTAGTGGTAGTCGAGACCAATTTCGCCGATCGCGCACGCCGCGTGCTCTTCGACTGCGCGGCGCACCGTGTCGCGTAGGTCGGTGACTCTTCCGGCGAACTCCCCGGCCTGATGCGGGTGGACACCGGCAGCGAAATGGACTTGCGGCCAAGCCTCACGCACCCGCTTTGCCCTCCCGGCCTCCTGCTGATCGCCAGCGGCAAGGATGCACAACGCGGCCGACACGCCTGCGGATCGCGCTCGAGACACCACCGAATCGAGATCCGTCTCGAACTCTTCCCCCGCGAGATGGCAGTGCGAATCGATCATCTCACCCTGGTTCCGGGCGAGATCTCCTGATCGAATCCGACCAGCGTCGGCTTGCCGCCGTCCGGACTCGCCGCCAGCACCATGCCATTTGATTCGATGCCCATCAACTTCGCCGGTTTCAAGTTGAACACCATGACGACGGTCCGCCCGACCAATGCTTCGGGCTCGTAGGCCTCTGCTATGCCGGCCACCAGCGTGCGCTGCTCGGCACCGACGTCGACGCTCAACTTGATCAGCTTTTTCGAATTCGGAACCTTCTCGGCGGTGAGCACCTTCGCAGTGCGCAGCTCGACTTTCATGAAATCGTCGATTGAAATCCTGTTGTCAGCCGCAGCCGGTGTAGCTGCTGCCGCTGGTGTCGTCGCCTTGTCGGGGGGCGGCGCCGCGGCCGGCGCTGGAGATTGCACCGGAGTAGCGTTGGCATTCTTCGTCTCTTCCACTCGTGTGCTCCTTTGACTGATATCCGATCGGGGCCACAGCGCATCTGCCTTTGCAATCACGCGTTCCCCTTCCCGCCGCCATTGAGCATCCGACAGGCGGATGTCACTGGCCGGTTTCGTTTCACCCACTCGCTGCAGGATCTCGGCCGCCGAACGCGGCATGATCGGCAACAGCAGAATTGCCGCGACGCGAACCGCTTCGCCGACATCAAACAGCGCCTGGCTCAAGACGTCGGCGCGTGCAGCGTCGCGCGCAAGCACCCATGGCTCGCTGCTCGCGATGAATTCGTTGGTCGCGTCGATGATCCGGAACGCTGAAGCCGCGCCGTGCTCCAGTGCAAACACGTCCATCGCACTCCGATACTCGTCCACTGCCGTGCCGGCGATTTCTGACAGGCGACCGGGTTGCAGCGGCGCCGTAAGCCGACCGTGACGATACTTCTCGGCCATCGCCGCGATCCGGCTCACGAGGTTCCCGAGATTGTTTGCCAGATCGACGTTGTATCTGTCCTCGAACCGCTCCCAGCTGAAGTCACCGTCGTTGCCGAAGGCAATCTCTTTGACGAGATACAACCTGAGCGGATCGGGACCAAAACGCTGCGCAGCGTCGAGCGGTTCGACGGCGGTCCCGAGTGACTTGCTCATCTTCTCGCCACGGAAGTTCACCCATCCATGGCCGAAGATCTGCTTCGGGACTTCGAGGCCCGCGCTCATTAACATCGCCGGCCAAATGACCGCGTGGAACCGTGTAATGTCCTTCCCAATCACGTGCAGATCGGCAGGCCACCACTTTTCCACCATCTCCGGGTTTGTGCCAAAACCCACGGCGCTCGCGTAGTTGATCAGCGCGTCGACCCAGACGTAGATGACACTCCCCGGATCCTCGGGCATCGGAATGCCCCACGCCTGCCCCGCCCGGCTCACCGAAATGTCTTCGAGGCCAGCCTCGAGCAACCTCAGAATCTCGTTTCTGCGAATGTCGGGCACGAGGAAGGTCTCGTGCCATTCGAAGTGGCGACGCAGGCGATCGGTGTACTTCGACAGCCTGAAGAAGTAGTTCTTCTCGCGAATCCACTCGGGCTTTGTCCGGTGAATCGGGCAATTGCCGTCGATGAGATCTTTCTCCTGCTTGAAGGCTTCGCAGGAGACGCAATACCACCCTTCGTAAAAGCCTTCGAAAATGTCTCCCGCGGCCGACATCTTCCTGACCAGTTCCTGGACACCTGCCTTGTGCCGCGGTTCGGTCGTGCGAATGAAGTCGTCGAATGAAATATCGAGACGCTTCCACACTCCGAGGAATTCGTCGGCCATGCGATCGCAGTAGGCCTTGGGATCCTCGCCAAGCTCACGCGCTTTGCGGAACACATTCTGCGAGTGCTCATCGTTGCCCATGACGAAATGGGTATCGATGCCGCACAGCCGCTTGTAACGCGCGATCACGTCGGCGGCAATCTTCTCGTACGCCGTCCCGAGATGCGGCCGGCTGTTGACGTAATCAATCGCGGTGGTTAAGTAGAAACGAGACATCTTGAATCGCTAATCACTCATCACTGATCATGAATCGCTAATCGTGAATCGCTAATCGTGAATCGCTGATCATGAATCGCTAATCGTTGAATCCTTGAATCGTCGAATCGTTGGATCCCGAATGCCGGATCCTGGATCCCGCACAACGGATCCCGCTCGTCAAGCTCTCTGCGACTCCAGCCACGCTTTCATGGCAATCGCCTGCACCTCTTTGATCGGGATACCCCGTTCGGCTGCTACCCGAGCACAATCATCGAACTCCGCGGCGGCATTCAAGATGCGGCCATCCCGCCCGGCAACCTTGATGCGCAGCGGGCCCAGCGGTGTGTCGACGGACACGACCTTCCTGTCCAGGGTATCGCGCCGCATCTCCTGGTAGCGAACGCCGATCGTTGTCGTGTGCGTAAAGAGCACACCAGCGATCGATTCACGCTTCTCGGGCGCCGCAATGATTGTGACCAGCGTCCCCGGCCGGTTCTTCTTCATTTGCACAGGCGCGTAAAAGACATCGAGCGCCCCGGCCTCTGCCAGTCGATCCATCAACGGCCCGAACAATTGCGGGTTCATGTCGTCGATCTCGCACTCGATCTGGACGACGCTGTGGTCAGCCGATTTTGCGACCCGCTCGCCATGCATGACGCGGAGGACGTTCGGCGTGTCCTTGGGATCGCGATCTCCTGCTCCATAGCCAGTGCGATCGATTCGCATGGCGGGAAGCGGACCAAACTCGCGCGCGTAACCGGTAATCAGCACCGCTCCGGTTGGCGTCACCAGCTCCGAGTCCCCCTTGCCGTACACCGGTGTGCCTTCGAGCAGCCGCGTCGTAGCGGGGGCTGGTACAGGAAAGACGCCGTGCGCGCATTTCACGGTTCCGCCGCCGACATTCAGCGGCGATGCAACAACGTCTGCGGAGCCAAACCATTCGAACCCGAACACCGCGCCGACGATGTCGATGATCGAGTCGAGGGCGCCGACCTCGTGCAGGTGCACACGCTCGATCGGCGTGCCGTGAATCGACGCTTCGGCCTGCGCGAGACGTTCGAACAGGTGAATCGCCCGCTCCTGACCTGATTCCGACAGTGACGATCGTTTGATCGCCGCGACAATGTGTTTCAGGTGATGGTGTTTGTGTGAGCCGCCCGCCGAGGGATCCGCATGCTCGACCAGACGGAACTTCGTCGCCGAGACGCCGGCACGTGTCACTCGATCGGCGGTCACCTCTCCGTACTCGATTGCCAGACTTCCCAGCGCGTCACGAAGCGCCGGCAGCGGCAGCCCCAGATCGATCAGCGCGCCCAGGATCATGTCCCCGGACGCACCTGAAAAGCAGTCAAAGTAAAGCGTCGACAAACTAGAACCGGCCCTCTTCCTTGAAACTGTAATAACGAACGTCGGCCAGGATGACGTGATCGATCACGTCGATTCCCATCAGAACACCAGCCGCCGCCAGTCGCCTCGTCAACTCCACATCGTCCGGGCTTGGTCGCGGGTCCCCAGACGGGTGATTGTGAAAGAGGACCAACGCCGCCGCACCCGCCGCGGCCGCGGCACCGAACACTTCGCGCGGATGCACGATGCTCGCATCGACCGTTCCGACCGAGAGCACGAGCGTCCGGATTACCCGGTGTTTCGTGTCGAGCAGCACGATGCCGAACTGTTCGACCGATCGGCTGCCATACTGCGGCAGCAGGAACTCTGCGGCGGCTCGCGCGTTCACGATCTGCACGCGCTCGCGAAGTGGGCGCGTCAGCGTTCGCCGCCCGAGCTCGACGGCGGCGAGAATCTGCGCCGCCCGCGCCTGTCCTATTCCTGGAATCGCACAGAGGTCGTCGTAGCGAGTACGAACCAGACCATGCGCCCCGTCGGTCGCTTCGAGGACGGCATTGGCCATGTCGAGTGCGCTCGCGCGCGACCGCCCATGCCCGAGCACGATCGCCAGCAGTTCGTTGTCGCCGAGCGATGCGGCACCGAGGCGCTGCAGCTTCTCACGCGGGCGATCGTGCGGTGCGACCGCCTTCATCGTACACCATACCCTGCTATACTTTCGTGCTGATGTCTCGCCTGTTCGCCGCGCTGTGCGCGATCACGTGCGCGGTCGCGTTCACCGTGGCCTGTTCGGCACCTCCACAAAAAGAAATCGATCGGGCGCAGCAGGCAGTGGATGCGGCGCGGGCCGCAGGCGCCGAAAAGTACGCGCCGGACAGCTTTGCCGAAGCCACGACTGCTCTTCAGCAGTCGCATGAAGCGGTCAATCAGCGTGACTACCGGCTGGCACTCTCGCGCGCAGTCGACGCCAGCGATCGCGCGCAGGAAGCGGCGCGCGCCGCCGCCGAGAACAAGGCGAAGGCGCGCAGCGAGGCCGAAGCGGCTGTGAACACCGTTAACGCGCTCGTCATGCATTTGCAGGCTCGTTTAAAGGTCGCAGAAGAAGTGCGCGTGCCTTCACGGGAACTGGCTCCTGCGCGGGCCGCGCTCAAGGAAACGGAGGGTGCGCTGCAAAAAGCACGCGCATTGCTCGCCGCCGAAAACTACCCGGCGGCGATCCAGGCAGTTTCGGGATCGGATTCGCAGATTCGTTCGGAAAGTCGTGTCGTCGAGGCTGCGATCACGCTGAGAACCGCGCGGCGGCCGGTCAAGAAGCGGTGAGTCGATCGCAGCCACCGCCGCGTGAGTTTCACGCCACGATGGCTTTTTTTGATCCGGGGACTTCGTCTCTGGTTCGCTTACACACTCAGTCGCGGTCCCCTTCGCCCCGCTCCGTTCGTGTGCGCGCTCGCGGCCGCTCGCGCGATCGACTAATCAGGGTCACGATTCCAACGACGGAAGCCATGCGGCTTCAGCAATGAGTTCCGCCCAGCCAGTGAGAAATAGTCCGTCGTCGGTCCATTCGACGCGCTGCGAACCGCCGGGCGCAACGATTTCAACATCGCGTGCCGCGCCGCCGAACTGAATCGCCGCAACAGCCGCGGCACATGCACCCGTCCCGGACGCTTCCGTCGGCCCAACGCCGCGTTCCCAGATCAGGATTCTGACTCGCTCCGGCGTTTCCACCGCCGCAAGTTCCACGTTCGTCCCTTCGGGGAAGTGCGGATGGACGGCGAGCTGCGGCGCGATCGAATGCAGCCGCTCTTCGCTGACATCGCCCAGGACGACGCACTGAGGATTGCCGACGCGCAGTGCGACGACCTCAATCGGCACATTGCCAACCTGCAATGTTGTTTTCGTCACGTTCTCGGGGATGCCCATCGATGCACGGAACGTGTATCGACCGTCCTCGAACGCGAGGAGCTCGAGGCGTTTCAGGCCTGCCTCGGTTTGGATCTCGATCGGCGCCTGCTGACCCGGCATGGCGGTGCCCCGTTGTGACGCGATCCATGCACCCAGGCACCGGACGCCGTTCCCGGACACCTCAGAATGGCTGCCGTCCGCATTGAGGAGCCGCATCGACGCACCCGACGGCGTCGTCGAATACACGATCAATCCATCGGCGCCGATACCGCGGTGACGCGCGCAGATTGCCTGGGCGAGTGCCGGCAGATTCTTCGCTCCCTGCACCGCTCTCGACTCCACGAGGACGAAATCATTTCCGAACGCATGAGCTTTGACGATCATGATCGGCCTCATTTGCGGCAGAACGCCAGAAGATGCCATCCGAAACGCTTGACGAGAGATCGGGGCAAGGCGTTGAATGCACCGACGAAAAACGTATTGAAGAGCGTGCCTTTCCATCCGCCGTGGAGGCGAGATTTCACCGGAAAACGCTCCTCGACGATTCGAACCTCAGGAAACCCGCGCAACAGCTGCCGGAACTCACCCGAGCTGTATTTCAGCAAAACAGGCGCGTCTTCATGCTCCAATGCGACCTTCATCAACTTCGAGAGTGCATTCAACCACGAGATGCGGTTGTAGACCTGAAACACCGCCTCGCCACCCGGCTTGAGCACGCGTCGGCACTCGTCGACGAGCTTCTGCGGGTGCGCGGTGTACTGCACGACGCCGTGGGCGTATACCAGATCGAAGGCACCGTCGGCAAATGGAAGGCGTTCGCCGTCTGCTTCACGGAGGTCGGCCTTCAGCCCTTGCTGTTCGAAATTCTTCTGCGCGAGTGCGATTGCCGACGACGAAAGATCGACGCCCGAGACGATTGCTCCGCCGCGTGCGAACCGCGCGAGATCGGTCCCTGCGCCACAGCCGACCTCGAGCACTTGACGGCCGGCGTAGCCGTCAAAGTTCACCAGTCGAAGCAGGTGATGAAGTTTTTCGAAATGATACTGATCGAGGTCGGCGAAGAACCCCGGCGAGCCGACTGGATGGGTGGTAATTTCCAGGTCGTGAATGTGACGGTTCCAGTATTCACGAACGTCATTTGTTGATGCAGCCGCCGGCGAGGACACAATCGCTACTATAAGATAAAGCGCATCATGCGCGCGCGTGATCTGACACGATTCGACGGCACCATCTACGACGTGCTGGTGGTCGGTGGTGGCATTCATGGGCTCGCCTGCGCGTACGAGGCGGCGAGTCGTGGTCTGCGCGTGGCACTCATCGAAGCGGGCGACTTCGGTAGCGGCGCTTCCTTCAATCATCAGAAGACTGCGCACGGCGGACTTCGATCGCTTGCGACAGGACAAATCGGCCGCGCGAGGGAGTCGATTCGCGAACGGCGCGCGCTCGCGCGCATCGCTCCGTGGTTTCTGCGTCCGCTTCCCTTTCTCGTCGGCACCTATCGATCGGTCATCAAGAATCGACTGGCTCTACGCGCGGCATTCAAGGTCGATGCGTGGTTGGGACGACGGCGGAATGACGGTGTCGAGCCCGAGCTGCACCTGCCAAAGCCGCGGCTTGTTTCGAGGGCGGCGACGCTACGGCTCTTTCCCGGAATTCGACAGGAAGGACTCACCGGCGGAGCGCAGTGGTACGACTACCAGATCGTCGAGGCCGATCGCCTGACGTTTGCATTTGCGGCTGCCGCCGACGCGTCCGGAGCCGACGTTGCCAACTACGTCGAGGCGGTTGCAGCGGTGCGCGAGGCCGGGCGCGTCGCCGGCATGGTCGTCCGCGATCGGTTGAGCGAGCAATCGTTTCAGATCAAAGCGCACATCACGTTGAACGCCGCCGGATCGCGCGCCGGCGAGCTCATGCGATTGTTCGGGATCGATCGTCCGTTTCCATTGCTCAAGGCGATGAACCTGGTGACGTCCCGCCCTGCGAGCGACATGGCGGTCGCTGCGCTATCGCGCACCGGCCGCATGCTCACGCTCGTGCCGTGGCGGGGACGCGCGCTCGTGGGAACCAGTCAGTCCGCGACGCTCGTCGGTCCGAACGATCTCGCAGTCACAGCGGCAGAAGTCGAAGCGTTCATCGCCGACGCCAACGCCGCATTCCCTGCGCTGAAACTGTCAGCAGGAGACGTCACACTCGTTCATCGCGGCATCGTCCCGGCCGCGAGCGGACGCAATGGCAAGACAGATCTGAAGTCGGCGGCGGAGATCATCGATCACGGCAACGGTGCGGTGACGGTCGTGGGCGTCAAGTTCACGACCGCCCGCGCCGTCGCTGAACGCGCAATCAGGGTGGTTGCGCGGCGGTTACAACGGCGGCTGCCCCCATCGCGGACGGCGACGACCCCGCTCCCCGGGGCGGCTATTGCGGATCATGAGGCGCTGGCGATCGAGACCGCCCGGGATCTCGGAATGGACGTGCCGCTCCCGATGATTCGGCACCTGATCGCCCTTTACGCGGAAGGCGCGGCTGAGATCATCCGTCTCGTTCACGAGCGCCCTGAACTCGGAAACCCGCTCGCCGCCGACACCGAGACGATCCAGGGAGAGATCGTTTATACGATCCGGCGCGAACTGGCGGTTCGACTGACGGACGTTCTTGTCCGCCGCACTGAACTTGGCTCCGCTGGCCGGCCGCCGGCCGAAGCAATTCAGGCGGCGGCGCGCATTGCCGAAGCGGAACTTGGGTGGAATGCCGCGCGGACAGCCCAGGAGATCGACGACGTCGCGCGCTTCTACCAGCTTTCGAATCTGTAATCACTGATCACTGATCGCGAATCACTCATCCTTGAATCGTTGCATCCCTGATCGTCGAATCGCCGAATCTTAGAATGACCGCCAGATTCGAAGATTCAACGATTCAGGATTCGAGGATCCAAGGATCAGCGATTCAAGATCAGTGATCAGTGATGAGCGATTCACAAGACCTACGGAACCGTGAACCCCTTGAACACCCACGTAACTCCCGCCGTCAGACCGATGCTGGGGTCGCGTGAAGTCATTCCGAAGATCAGTCCGGCATCGCCGCGGATGGTGCCGCGGGTAAAGCGCGCTCCGACGCGCATCGCTCCGCGGCTTTCTGTTCCAACTGGCGGCGTCCCGCTTCGTGTGTTGAGCCGGCCGTTAATTTCTGCGACCACCTCGACTCCCTGCTTCACCGCGCGCGCGATCGAGAAGCCATAGGTAAACAGGTCGTTCTGCCGGTTTCCTTCCACTGGATCAGCCAGAATTCCAAGGCCTGCGTTGCCGACCATGCGGATCGACTGGACCGTCTTGCCGAGCAGTGCCGAAAAATAAAAGTCCGTCGTGTCGAGGCCAAGACCGCTCTCGTTGCTGGCGTTGGGCAGCTTCGTCGCGAAGCGCAGCCCGATCGCCGGGTGTGACGGCGATTCGGCAACCATGCGGATCTTGGTGGCGATGACGATGTCTTCGACGTCGTGGGTGTGATCGCCATTGAAATCGAGAAGATCAGAGAGTGGGGCATCGCGTCGCGATTTCACCGACAGACCGTTGTAGATCCCGCCATCGATCTGCAGTTCCGCAATCGAGCTGACGCCGAAGCTCAGACCGAGAGTAGGAATCCGGATCAGATTCCCTTGCAGCCCCGACGCTGGATAGAACACGTCCTTCTGCAGGTCGAAGCCACCTTCGAACAGGACCAGGCCGGAGCCGATTGTTTCGGGATCTTCGGTTACCAGTGGACGTTGCTGGGCATAAGCAGAAGGGACACAGACAACGAGGAACGCGAGTATGAGCGTGAGTTTTTTCAACGGAAGCTCCGACGAAACTATCTTCTGAGTATCAAAGGCACCGCACCCGACGCGAGCGCGGCATCACGAAGTTCAGGGAGGGGATTCAGCCGTCGATCGAGGAGGTGGCGGCTCGCGACATTGGCAAGTGCGCGAATCATGGAGTTCTTCACCTCCGGGTGCTCGACTTCGAGCTGGGCAATCAGACGCTTCACGCGTTGCCGCTGCAGGCTCAAGTCGCCGCATGCCGGGCAACAGCAGCCGATGATCGGAAGCGCGGATTCCTTCGCATAACCCCGAGCCTCGGCTTCAGTGACATACACGAGGGGACGAACGACCACATGCTCGCCGTTGTCGGACACGAGCCGCGCAGGCATCGCCTTCAGCGCGCCAGCGAAGAACAGGTTGAGCAGCAACGTCTCGATGAAATCATCGAGGTGATGGCCGAGCGCGATTTTCGTAGCGCCGACTTCGGCCGCGAGGCGATAAAGGACGCCCCGTCGCAAACGCGCGCACAGCGAGCAGGGCGTGGCGCCATCGAGGAGATCGTCCATGACATCGCCGATCTCGGTGTGCTCGATGCGATATTCCCAGCCGCGCTCTTCGCACGTGCGAGCGATGAGGTCGTGCCGGAAGCCTTCGTAGCCCGAATCGACACACACGGCAACGAGCGAGAACTGGATCGGCGCGCGTCGTCTGAGCACGTCGAGAATGTTCAGGAGCGCCCAGCTGTCCTTGCCGCCAGAGAGGCCCACCATCACACGATCGCCGTCCTCGATCAGCGAGTACTCGGTGATGGCTTTGGTGACCTTCTTGGCGAGCCGAGTTTCGAGTGCCGACTTGTACGACATGGACCCAATAAGTGTACCTTACGCCGTCAGCTGAGCGACGGCTTCGCGCCAACTGAACCTCGTACTCGAATCATACGCAGCAGCACCCATCCGGTCCGCCGCTGATGGATCCTCCATGATGCGGCGGAGAGCCGACGCGAGTCCGTGCGGTGTTGGATCACAGATCAGTCCGTTGACACCATCTTCGACCAGCTCCGCGGGACCGCCACTGTCGCGGCAGGTAACGACCGCCTTGCGGGAAGCAAACGCCTCCGCCGTGACGAAGCCGTAGTCCTCTTCAAACGGCGGAAAGCAGACGACGCGACACCGCGCCAGGTGATCCACCAGCTCGTCGTCGCTGATCTTCCCGGCGAACGTCACTCGATCGGTGACGCCGCGGGCGCGCGCGAGCTGCTCCAATGCGCCGCGCTCCTCTCCTTCGCCGGCAATCACAGCACGAATCGTCACACCCGGTTGCGCGAGCGCTTCGATCAACAGGTCCGCGCGTTTAAGACGAGTCAGTCGTGACACCAGAAACACGTAGTCACCGTAGCCGTCACAACGATATAGGCGCTGGGGTGGTGGCGGATACAGGACCGTCGATCGAAGCTCCGGCCACATCGCCAAACGTCGCTGAATCGTCCGCGATTGCACGAACAGGCGCCAGACGTTCCGCGTCAGCAGATATCGGTCGGTGGCGTGAATGGCTGCCTTCCGCACATTCTCTTTGATCCGTCCTGCCGCTCCGAGACCTGCGCTGAATCGATCCCACAGGTCGTAGTACTCGCGCATCGTGTGATTCAGCCAGCAGACGTGTTTTGGATGGCGCACGGCATAGCTCGGATATCGCAGGCTAATCACGCGATCGATTGGCTTGCCATCGGACGAGCCGACGTCGGTGAACCACGTCGCGATATACGCAGATGCCTGCCGGCCAAAACGGTTTTGCGGTGTGACAATGATGTCGGCCGTGTGGCCGGCGTCGCGCAAGGCGTGCACAAGCGATCGCGCGATCACCATGTGGCCGCCTTCGACCATCGGAGGACTCGAGGTGACGACGGCGACTCTCACCGCGCGCCCGCTTCGAGCACGGGTTTGACGCGCACGCCAAGATATCGCGTGTCGCTCGAACTCGCGTCGAAGAAGATCGGCGTGAACCCGTTGCTGCTCGTCACCGACGCGGTCCACGCCAGCGCCTGCACTTCCTTTTCATAGGGCAGACCTGGCGGCATCGCCAACACGATGTCGCGCGAGGCGCCCGCTTCGAGATGGACGTCCTGACGACGACCGCCGACGTTCACGCGGGCATCGGTGGGAACCGGCCCGGCCGTCAACGTGAATTTTGCGCGGGCAATCGGCCGATCGGTCTTGATGATGAACTCCGTCCGGGCGCGGCCGCGCGTCCAGAAGCTCTTGTCGGCTTCGCGATCGAAGGCGTTGTCGTCGAGGAAGTAGACGAGAAATCCAGGGTCACCCTGCCCTGTGTCGCCGAACCAGAGGCGGGCGTGCTGAGGTTCGTTGTTCACCGGCAGATCGTTGACCAGCGTCAACTCGACCGGCAGCAGTCGCAGCGGCCCGCTCTTCGCGTTGCCAGCCGGATGGAAGGATGCGACAAACGGATTGAGAACCATCGGCGCCACGAACAGTCCGCCGATGGCCCACTGCGCAAACGACGCACTGAGCGACTGAATCGGCGGCAGCACGAACAACATCACGCCGTACCCGCCGAAGAAGTATCGATTGCCCACTCCTCCCCCGTGCCACGTGTAGGGCGTAAGAATCACAAACACGATCCCTTGCAGCAGACCCGATGCCAGCACCAGCCACTGCCATCCGGGACGCTGGCGTGGTGCGAGCAAAAACGCGCACATTCCAAACACGGCGGGAAAGAAATAGCCGGCGAGTCCCGTGTATCGGCCGATGAAGAAGTATTCGAGGTTATGCGTCAGGTTCGACGTGAAGGTGCGCCGATTGAAAATGATGGCGCTGAGAAGGTCGCCCCGTGACTTCTCGAGGCCGAGCTCATGTTTCGTGACGTCGTTCTGAAACGGGAATTCTACGTAGTAGGTATCGCGATCGCCGCCCTGATAATTCCACTCGCCGGAAATCGCCTTGTTGATCGCAAACAGTCCGCCGGCAACCAACAGGAATGCCAACGCACTGGCGGCAATCTTTGCCGCTCGAATCGAACGCCTCTGAAAGAATGTCCACACCTGCCACAACACGATAGGTGCGAACAGCAACGCGTTGGTCACCTTCGAGAACGTTGCGATGCCGAGAAGGACCGCCGCGACGACGTCGCTGCGACCGCAGAACAGCCACCTCGTTCCGCGCCGCGCTTGTTCCTGCCGTGCCACCTCTTTATAGAGCCAGCAGAAGTAACCCAAGAACACGATGGAAAAGTTGAACACTTCCGGCATGAGCCACACGAAGTACACCGGCACAACTGACGCCATCACGAATCCGGACGCCAGCACGGCGGAGACGAGTGATCCCGAGCGCGCGTGAAGAAAGAGGTATCCACACAGCAGGACCATCGCAAGCAGAAGCGCGTGCAGGACGAGAAAGCCGTTGGTCCCGAACACTTTCACGAATGGCGCGGCGAACAGCGGATAGATGAACGACTTTCCGTAAAAAAAGCGATTCGGATCGGGATCGGGCGCCCCCTGTAAGGTGCGGCCCTTCTGCAGGAACACGCCGGACGGCCCGCTCGGAAATTCGCGCCACACTCGAACGAGATCCTCTTTTCTATATGCGAGGTCGCCGTCTTCCGTCAGGCTGTAGGCCATCATGTAGTAGGTGGCCTCGTCGCTCTTAAATCCCTGTGCAGTGCGGGGAAAGTCGACCGTCAATGCAAGCGTGCCGTAGACGCAGAGAAACAGTGCCGCTGCGATCAGTCCGGGCCGCAGGTTCACGCTTTGGATGGACGGCGCGTCGACAATCATACGGGGGCGTTCCCCGTCAGAAATGACAGGTCGGAGACGAGCACCCCTTTCCGCTTCGTCGCCCGCGATACGCGGTGCAACAACTCGTAGAGGCGCTCCATCTTTCGAACAAACGCCGTGATGTCGTACTTCTTCGCGGTCTCGAATGCCGCGGCGCACAGGCGTTCGCGCGTGTGCGGTTCGTCGATCATCGTGATGAGACCGTCGGCCAGCGCCCGAGCATCGCGCCTGGGGACGATGATCGCGTCGTGATCCGCGGTCAACACGTCGATCAGGCCGTCGGCGTCCGTCGCAACGATCGCTTTGCCCATTGCCAGCGCTTCAAAGACGGTGAGCGGCGTGCCTTCCCACAATGACGGGAACACGCTGATGTCGAAGGCGGACAGCACGCGGGCAACATCCTTGGCAAATCCGGCGAACACAAATCGATCGCCGAGGCCGAGCGCCCGAGCCTGCTGCTCGAGTGATTCGCGCAGCGGTCCCTCGCCGACAATGAAGAAGCGCGCATGCGGACGCTCGTTCAACACCAGGCGCGCGGCATCGACGAGATACGAATTGCCTTTCGAGTCGTGCAGCCGCGTGACGGTTCCGATCGCCACGTCATCGCGCGCAATCCCCAGCTCTGCACGTGCGGCCTGGATCTCGTCCGGCGATCGCGTCCGGCTGAAATCCTCGAGCGGGACTCCAAGGTACACGACTTTCACCTTCGCGGCAGGAATGCTTCGCGCGTTGATGACGAAGTCAGCGGTGCTCTTCGACACCGCGATCGCGATGTCGGTGACCGGCTCCAGGGCGGTATCAGCGATTTTCTGAAACCACGGCGTATCGCTGAGGTTGGCGTGCTCGTGAACGATGGTCGGAAGATGTCGCATCGCGCCGGCAAGACGCCCGAAGGTCGTCGCCCCATACCCATGGAGGTGAAGGATGTCGATTTTCTTGCGATCGATGACCTTCAATAACGCCGGCAGCGTCGCCGGATCGAATTTCGACTTGTGAAGATACGTGATGTCGACGCCGAAGGATTCGAGCGTTTCTTCGGAGAGGTCCTTCTTGCGCAGGCTGACGAGCGATACGTTGTAGCGGTCGGCATCGAAACGCGGAATCATCCACGCGAAGAGTCGCTTGACTCCGTGCATGCGCGACCCTTCCCAGCCAAGATGATCGCAGACCTGAAGGACGTTGAGCTTCACCGGCTCTCCAGCCCAGGCGCCGCTGCCGCGCGGACGTCAGGTGCCGCGTCTCGCTGACCGACGACCCGCGCCGGGACACCGACCGCGACCGCGGCGCTCGGCACCGCTTCACGAACGACAGCGCCGGCACCGATCACCGCGCGATCGCCGATCGTGACACCGTCGAGAATCTTTGCTCCCGCGCCGAGCCATGCGCCAGCGCCGATCGTCACACCCGTCGATCGCCGCGCCTGCGTCAGCACCGGCTGTGAGGGATCGCCGAAATCATGTTCGCCGCCGATGACGTAGGAATACGCGGCGACGAGCGTGTCGCGGCCGATGCGGACCGCGCTCGCCGAGAAGATCTCACAGTTGAATCCGATGTTGGCGTTGTCTTCGAGATCGATGTTGCCGTTCTTGCACGACAGAATCGAATTGCGGCCGACGAACACCCGGTTGCCAATCGTAATGCCGCGATTCGACGCGCCTTTGGCATCGATCAAGCAGTTGTCGTCAATCACCACGTCGTCGCCGATGCGGATCTTGTGCGGATGACGCAGCACGACGTTTTGTCCGAACACGACGTTACGGCCGCAGGCGCCGAGCAGCATCGGATAGAGGGTCTTGCGCAACACGAGCCCGAGCGCGCCCGGGGTGTTCTGCGAGAACAAAGTCACGAATTCGTGTTTGATGAGCGCGCCCAACTCAGGACGCCCGACGACCAGCGCCGCGTACTTTTCGCGCGCCGACGAGCGACGATCGAAGAGCTGATCCTGCGCGCGCGGAATCTCGGCCATCGGCGGATAAGCATATAATACCGGCCCGCATGCTCCAGTGGCGCGAGACGCCGTTCTTCAGCTCGCGCGAGTGGCCATCCTTCTTTCTTCTCGCACTCCTCCTCGTCCTCTTCCGGTCGTTGGTGTTCATGATTTGGCCGCAGTCGTACTTCGACTCGGATCAGGCGATTCATGGGCTGATGGCCAAGCACATCTCCGAAGGCCGCGCCTTTCCCGTATTCATGTACGGACAGAGCTATCTGCTCGCCGTGGAAGCGTGGCTCGCGTCTCCCTTCTTTGTGATCGCAGGACCGTCAGTCTTTACACTCAAGCTGCCGCTGCTCATCATCACGATCGTCGTCACCTTCCTGCTCATTCGCATCTTCCGCTGTGAGGTCGGCCTCACTGCTGCACTGGCCGCGCTTGCAACGCTCTTCTTCGTGCTGCCCGCACCGGGTACGGCCACACAACTGGTCGAAGCCAGCGGCGAAAACATCGAACCCTTCCTCTATATCGTGTTGATTTGGCTGACCCGATATCGTCCGAATTGGGGCGGCCTTGTTCTCGGCATCGGGTTTCTCAATCGCGAATTCACGATCTACGGGCTGGCCGCGCTGTTGACGATCGAGGCCGCGCATCGCGTTCTCTTCACGCGTGACGGCATCATCCGCCGGCTGCGGATGCTGCGGACCGCCGCCGAGGTCTGGCTGCTGGTCACCTGGTTGAAGCAGTACTCGTCGGCCGCGGGGCCCGGCACTTCGCTGCAGGATCTGTATCAGGCGAGTCCCGACAACATGGGCGAACTGTGGAATCGCATCTGCATCGATCCGACCAAGTGGATCTCCGGCATCTGGGCAGGCCTGACGATGCATTTGCCGCATCTGTTTGGGCTGACCGCGCAGCCGCTGCTCGACTATGGAATCGACAGTCGAGCGACGCAGGGTCTGCCGTGGGGAGGCATTCTGCTGATCGGGCTGTTCGCCATCCCGATTGTGCGCATTGCCATGACGCTCGTTGACGAGCGGCGATGGCGGCCCGAATACGACGCGTGTGCGTATCTCGTACTCGTCGGGCTGTTTTCGTTCGGCGCGTACACGCTGCTTCGCTGCGGCGTCATCGGCATCATGCGGTACGAGCTGTTGTCGGTCATCGGCGCGACGGGGTTGGCCGCGTGGTATCTCCGAGTCGAGCGTGTTCGCGCGCTTGCCACGATCTGGATCGTGCTGATGATCGCGTGGGCCACATCGACGTTCACGGCACACGCGCGCCTGTGGGCGGAATACCTGAGGCATCCGCCCGCCGGCGTAAAGCAAATCGTGATTCGCGAGCTCGAAGCGTCAGCCGTTCACTACGGGTATGCTGACTACTGGCTGGCCTACTACATCACGTTTTTGACACACGAACGGATCGTGATCCACGCCACCGAAGCCAGCCGGATTGCCGAGTACAAGCGCATCGTCGATGCCCATCGTGCCGAAGCGGTTCTCGTCTCGCGTACGCCTTGCACTGGCGGCCGCGAAGTGGTCAGGCACATCTACTTCTGTCCGCCGCCGCAGCCGTAGCGACTATTACAGCCACCCGGCACGGCGATACCAGTCCAGTGTTTGACGGATACCGTCGCGAAGTCCAACAGCCGGCGCATATCCGAGCTCGGCACGGGCACGGGTGATGTCGAACGCGCGACTCTTCGTGAAGAAGTCGACGCGACGGCGATAGATCGGTGGCTCGACTCCGAGTGGACGACAGATCGCTTCGCATATCGCACCCGCAGCCCAGAAGGGCCACACCGGCAGATGCCATCGCGGTGGCGCGACGTGTGCTTCCTCAGCGATCAGTTCTGTCAGGCGGTTGAGTGTCGTTACTTCGGGGCCGGCCAGGATGTATGTTCGTGCCGCTGCGGCGGGGACAGTGGCGCAGAGATACAGGCCGGCGACGAGATCGCCGATGTACGTCAGGTGATAAAAAATCTCGCCATTCCCGAGAATGATGAATCGTCGGCGTGCGACGCCCCGAAACAGTTTCAGCAAACGGCGATCGCCAGGACCATAGATTCCCGTCGGTCGCGCAATTACGACCTCGATGCGGCTGTCCCGCGCAGCGTCGCGGGCAATCGTCTCCCCTTCGAGCTTCGTTTCCTGGTAAACGTCACCCGGCCGAAGTGGCGCATCTTCATTTGCCGGCGGACGTTCGACATCACCGTGAACGCCGACGGTGCTGCAGTGGACGACGCGTTTCGCACCACCGGCTTTCGCAGCCTTGATGATGGTGCCAACCGCCGTTGCGTTCACCGCCCGGTACTGCTCTTCGCGAAGGCGAGCCTCTCGATAGATCGCAGCAATGTGGTAGACGACCTCGACGCCGTCGGTCGCTCTTTTGACTGCCTCCGCGTCTGTCAAATCTCCATGGACCACGTCAACCTGGGGGTCAGATCCCGGTCTGACCCCGATTTGACCCCGGCTTGACCCCGGCCGTACCAAGACGCGCACCTGATCGCCATGGGCCGCCAGCCACCGGGCCAGATGGCCGCCGGTGAACCCTGTCGCCCCGGTGACTAGGACGCGCAACGCTCTGCCACAGACGTGACGGGAGAACCGAAGACACGGGTCAGACCGGCGCGCGAAAGCGCGTTCTCGATCCGTACCGTCGCCGCCTCAGAGTTGAGTCGCTTGTGAAATGCAATCGGCAGGACGAATTGCCGGTGCTCACCGGTGACTCGGAATCCATTCGCCTCGAGGGCCGTCACAACCGCGCTGGTGCGGAAGACGCGATACGCCTCGACGCGCGCGCCCAAGGCATGCGCGGCGCGCCGGCCGGCCGATTGCAGTGCCGCGGCACTCCAGAATGCCGGGTAATCGAACACCACGCGATCGCGTGCGACCCGGCACAACTCGGTTAATGATTTCCGCCAATCGGGTGTGTGCATCAGGACCCGAAGACAGATGACGGCGTCGAACGACCGATCGTCGAAGGCAAGTCCGTGCGCATCGCCAGGCAGAAACGTGACGGTGACGCCTGCGTCCTGCGCACGGCGATTTGCGACTGCCAGCATTTCCGCCGACGCATCGACGCCGGTCACCCGCGCGCCGCGACGCGCCAATGCAATGGCCGCGCGTCCGGTGCCCGTACCAACATCGAGTACGGTGCGCCCTTCCGCGGGATCGAGAAAACCGGCGATGACCTGTTCCTGTGTGCGAGCAACCATCTGTCCGATCGGTCCGCTGAACCGGAGACCGTCGAACGACTCGGCCATGGCCGGGTCGGCGTAGACGCGATAGCTGTAGTGATCGGAACGCGGCGCCCGTGCGCCGGTCACGCGACGCCTCCGGCGACCTGGGGCGCCGAATCGCGGATCAGATAGGCGCAGGCCTGCCGGGTGCGCGCGAGATAGGCTTCGTAGCTGTACTTCGTTTCGGCGAGCTCACGCGCCTGGTCGGCGACCGACCGCGCACGCGCGGGATCAGCCAGTGCTGCGAGGATCCCGTCGCCAAATCCATCCGCCGTGGCCGCGGTCAAAAACGCCACTTCGTCGTCGAGCACCTGCGTGTGCGTCAATAATCGAGTCGCCACGATGGGCCGCCCCGATCGCAAGTATTGGTAGATCTTCAAAGGCGTGTTCGTTCCGGTACTGCGCGGCGACACGAGCACGCTTGCCGCATCGAGAAACGACGGGATGTCCTCCGCCGGGCGTTGACCCGCGAACACGACCGCGTTTGCGACCCCTGAAGCGCCCGCCTGCTGGCGCGCACTCTCGACTTGATCGGGCCGACCACCTGCCAGCACGAAGCGAACATCAGGCCTCGCCGCGATCACGTGCCGCGCGGCGCCGAACAGCAGATCGAGTCCCTGATAACTCTCGAAGGTCCCGGTGTAGAGGACGATTGGTGTGTCGCAGCGAATTCCCAGTTCGGCGCGAATTCGTTGCCCTGATCCGTTGAGCGGCGCATCACCCGACCCGGGTGCGTTCTCGATCAGCACTGATGGAACTGACGGCTCGATCTCGCTGACCAGATTCGCAAGGTGCGGACAGATCACCACGACGACGTTCGAGCGGCGGACGACGAATCGTTCCATCCGCGCGAAGAGATGCTTCAGAACGCGCGACCTGGTGAAGTCGAAATTGGTCAGCTGCTGGGGAAGACTCGAGTGCATGTCGTACAGATGAGGTACACCGAGCGCCACCGCGAGCATGACGCCGATGATGCTGCCCTCTTCATGCGAGTGCACGGCGTCATAACGATCCGATGTGGCACGGCGGATCGCGGTGAACGCGAGCGTCAAATCAAGCGGAATCTTCGCGAGCGACGGACCAATGCGAACGTCATGAATCAGCGGCGGGCGCGCGCATCGAAAGAGTCGCAGTCCCGGCATCGATACGTCGCGGCCGAACGGATAAGTAACCAGATCGACAGAGTGTCCAAGATCGATCAGGGCGCGAATCCGATGGTATTCGCTGAATGGAGTACCTCGGGGCTCGAAAAACGGCTCCGGGGCAATCATGAGGATTTTCACGGCGTCCCATGGATTGTAGGGATCGGCTGGTGAAAGGTCAACGAAAGGTGTAACATCTTTCGGACTCGCAAGATGCCTGCGGCACCCCTTAGTGAATGATTTCAAAAACTGACCCGACTTCGGGTGCAAGTTCGAAGCGTAGCCTGCTGATGTCGGTTGCGAAAGCAGCGGTCAGCGTCGCGCTCTTGTTTCTCCTGTTCACGCGTGTTGACATCAATCGGCTCTGGCAGGCCGCTCGTCAGGCCTCACCTCCATGGCTGGTTGCGGCGCTGGCGTTGTACTTGGGAATGACGCTCACCAGCACTTGGCGATGGTCGCTTCTGCTTAAAGCACAGCATCTCGCCTTCCGTTTTCGATCGCTGACCGCGTCCTTTCTCGTCGCCAACTTCTTCAACAATTTCCTGCCAAGCAACATCGGCGGCGACGTCGTCAGGATTGCTGACACCGCGCCGGTGGCGCGCTCGCGGACGCTGGCAACGACGGTTGTCCTGCTCGACCGCGGCATTGGATTGCTTGCGCTCGTTCTCGTCGCGGCGCTCGGATCAACGCTGAATCCGCGATTCGGCGACCGTCACACGCTTGGCGCCGGCATTCTCTGGATCGGATTTGCGATCGCCACGACATTCGCCATCGCTGCCGTTCGGTTTCCACACGCGTTCGCACGTCTTGCTCATCCGCTGCGGCGCCTGCATGCGGAGTGGGTCGATGAACGACTCGCGAGATTCACGGCAACGCTGTCGCGCTTTCAGGAAACGCCCGGCGCCCTCGCGGGTTGCTTCGTTGGGGCAGTCGTGGTTCAGGCAGCTATCGTCGCCTTCTACGTCGCCATCGCGCACAGCATGCGAATCCCCGTAGGGTTTGCCGAGCTGGCGGTGATCGTTCCTGTCACGTTAATCGTTCAGATGCTGCCGGTCTCGATGAACGGTTTCGGGGTGCGCGAAGCGACATTCGGGTTTTACTTCACTCGCCTTGGACTGCCCCTGGAATCCGCGTTACTGGTGTCGTTCATGGGGGCGGCGCTGATCCTGCTGTTCTCTTTGTCCGGCGGCGTGACGTATTTGGCCCGGCACGCGGGACGCGCGCAGGCGGGGTTTGGTGCCGTCCTGGCAGAGGAATAGAACGCGCGTCAGCTGAGCTTGACGAAGCCCGTTATCCCTTCCATTATCGATGCGCTCGAGGCGGCGACAGTGCCACCTTTCCCGATAAATAAAGGCGACCGAGAGACTGCTGGATGCGGCTTGACTGCGGTGTCTTTGGACCGTATTCTGGAAAAGCTCGACAATAGAATTGCGGGCCGCTTCCCTAAAGGCAACGCCAGCTCCTGCCGATAGCGTTTCTGCACGCGGCTGCACCCGCGTCTCACACGCTAATGAAATTGTGGTCCGAGGGATCCAAATGTTGACGTATAGCCAGCGAATGGCAGCGCTGTCTACGGCCTGTGGAGTTGTGCTCGCAGGATGCCAGGCGCAAAAAAGCGAAACCCCGCTCAGCCCCTCTGTCGCCGGTCCGATTGCCGGCGTGAACATCACCGCACCGAAACTGATTGAGCCGGTGCAGGGATTCAAAATCAAGGAATCGCAGCAGCCGATCAAACTGATCATCGAGAACGCAACGACGAACGGCGTGCGTCCGGTCAGCTACATGTTCGAAGTCGCCGCCGATTCCGGCTTCACGACGAAAGTCTACGCGCGGAGCGGCGTCCCCCAGGGCGACAACAATCGCACAAGCGTTCAAATCGATCGACTTGATTCGAGTCGTTCGTACTACTGGCGGGCAAAGGCAGACGACGGCGCGAATTCGAGTGCGTTTTCCTCGTCGCAGTTCGAGATCCTGCCCAAGCCGGTGCTCAATTCGCCGGGACCAGTGTCCCCGGTAAACGGCGATCGCACGCCGTCACGACGGCCGACGCTCACGGTGAATAATTCGGATCGAAATGCGGCAGTGGGGACCGTCTCGTACGAATTCCAGGTTGCAACGGACCAGGCATTCACGAAACTCGTCGCGGCCGGGATATCCGGCGAAGGCGGAGGACAGTCCACGTTCACGCCCAATTCGGATCTCGCTGCCGATACGCTGCACTACTGGCGCGCGCGCGCCGGCGATGGCGAAACGACGAGTGCGTGGGCGAGCACACAGACCTTCCGTTCAGCGGCTGCGGTACCGTCGCCCGGGCCGTCACCAAATCCTGGACCACGGCCTGGCGGGTCGTGCGCGTCGAACAATGGTCCGGCCATCGTCAACTGCATCGCGGCCAAATACCCCGAGTATCTCGCCGCTGGTATTTCTCTTGGCCAGCGTCAGGCAAACATGAGCTTCATCCGCGACCGCATCATCGAAGCGGGCAAGTGCGGCGGACTCGACCTCGGACAGAACCTGAAGCGCGGCGGTCCGGATCTCAGCATCGACTTTCTTGCGTGGCGGCAGTCGGGCGGCGACATGGGTGTGGATATCGCGTTCGATTACGACAACACGTCAACGCCGTTGCGTCTGCAATGGGCCGAAGCAGGGTTCGGCGCGACGTATAAGGCTTTCCCGGTCGGGAGCTGTTCGGGGATCTAGTGCATGGTGGTCGCGGGGTGCAAAGACCCCGCGCTACACCTGTCAGTAACCTTCGCGTGCAGGGCGCGGTCTGTAGACCGCGTCACAGGTCACAACCCACCTCTCCGCTGTCTTAGATCGATCAACCGCGTGCCGGGTGGGGCGCCACCAAGGGGCACGTCCTGATACAGCTCGAGGAACGCTGCGGTCTCCGGTTTCGCGTTCCTGAAGTCCTCCCACCGCGTCGTCACGAAATAACGCGCGCCAAGCTGGCGCAGGTTCTGGACCACCGACGGCGATACGTCCGTCGGCTCGAAGCTCCATCCCTTCAGATGTGCAAAGTACAGAAAAATCGGCGACATGATGCCGTAGTCGTCGACGACGACAGCGACCGAGTTGTCGTCGGTGATGACGTCGACGATACGGCCCGCCTGGCGCATCTTTTCAGCCATGTCGCGCGGGGCAAAGTAGAGCAGCGTGAGGCTGCTGCAATAGACGGATGCGATCGCGAGCAGCGCAACCACCGCAGAGTATTTCGCTAACCGCAGACTGCCGGCACCAATTCGCTCGCTGAACCATTCTTCATCGAACAGCGGCCACGCCGCTCCTCCGAAGAACATCGCCGCAACGATGACGAACGGCAGCTGGTAGTACTCGTGGACGCGATGCACTTCGCCGGCAATGAAGAAGAAGATCGTCAGCGAAATCAGCCATACGATCATCGGACGACGTCCAGGCGCCTTCCACACAAGCGCCCCAAGCATGGCTCCGAGAAATCCGAAGGGCAGCAGCAGGATGTGATAAAAGCGCACGAACATGCGCTCGTAGAAACCCGAGTCTGTCAAGAGCGCCGCTGTGCTCCACTTCGAGTAAACGTTCGGCCACGGTCCGGGACTGACGTATGCGGGATACATCTTCGTCGGCGCGCCGAGGATGCCCATCGTGAGCCCCGTCCTCTCGAAGATGACGTGCGCGCGCCAGTACCACGCGGCGGTGATCGCAAGCGGCACGACCCCGGCGATCCACACTCGAGGATCGCTAAAGGCACGCCAGCCTCGACGCTGAACGAGCAGCGCGACGATCGCCGGACCGACGAAGACGGCCGGCAGCTTCAGCAGGCAAGCAAGCGTCAGCGACGCCGCACCGATCCACATCCACCGCACGGAATCCGTCCGGCTGAATTCCGCAAAGCCCACCAGCGCGAGCACGGTAAAGAAGACCATCGGCGTGTCGGGAATGACGATCCGGCCGAAGAAGATGCACGCGGGAGACACCGCGGTGAGGAACGCCGCAGCGTTCGCGACCGATCGACGCCCGTCCAGACTGAGAGCCAGCCGGTAGGTTGCCCAGATCAGGCCAACGGAAAACGCGATGATGATGACGCGACCGACGGTCTCGTGCAGTCCCGTGACGTGATAGACGAGCGCGATCAGCGCGGGAATGAGCGGGCACTCGGCTTCCAGATAGCCATGCCTGCCGCCCCAGTCGACTTGCGGATCAAAGGGAATGAACCCGTCTTCGTAGAAGTTGCGCGCCATGGCAGCCGTATCGAGCTGCCGCCAGGCGTGCGCATCGACGAAGGGCGCGGTCAGATGAAAGAGGCGAAGGGCGGCGCCGAACGCCAGGATCAGCAGGAATGCCGTACGATCCCATCGCGCCGCCGGCCGCGGAGGGCTGACGGCGCGATCAACTTCAATGGTCTGGATGTACTCGGTCCTTTGTGGTTACAGGCTCAGCGTGACTGTTAATCCGTGTTCATCCGTGGCTTAGAAACGGTATCGTCCGCCAATCCCGATCTGAAATCCACCGACCGTGAGCGAATCGCTGGCGCCGTCGAGATCTACAGATCCCCACGTGTAGCGAAGGATTGCGCCGACGCCGTAATTCTTTTTCAACAGGTACGTCACATCGACGCCGAGGTTGATTCCACCCGTCGTCTTGTTGACGTCCTTCTTGTTAATTCCGGTGACCGCCGCGCCAGGTTCGGTGAACGTAATCGTGTCGGGGAGTTCCTGCTTCACCATGAAAATCGTCGGTCCGAAGGAGATACCGACATCGACCTTATCGGTCACCGGCACCATCCACACGCCGCTGAAGTGGATGGCATGCTCCGCATGGCTCAGGTCGTTGGCAGTCGCAGTGACGTTGCGCGGCCTGTCGAAAACTGCAGGATCGGGAATGGCCGCCGTCACCGCGCCGTCGGTGGAGTCCGACATAAAGGAATAGCCGACAGCGACGACGAGATTGCTCCAGACTTTGTACCCGCCATTGAGATCGAACAGAAATCCCCCGCCCGTCTTCTGCGTTGTGTTGACATGGGCGTCCTCGTCGTAGACTACAAACGTCGTGTTGGTCTGGACGTCGTGCGAACCGGACTGAGCGCCGATATTGATGTTCGCAAATCCCTTATCCGTCCATTTCATCTGAGCATGCGCGCGAGGCGCGACGAGAGCGCAGAACGCAAGGCAGAGCACGGCAGCTTTTTTCAAAACGGTTTACTCCTGTTGAATGACCAAGCAGCGACCGATACGTCGGAGAGACGCGTGCGGTTGTCGGCGGTCAGAACATGTTAGCACGGCGAATTGATGACAGAGCGCAGGGAATTTGGTATTATTCGCCGTTCCACGGCTCTTCCCAGCGGGCCCAAAAATCAACAATCGAGGTTCTACCCGATGCACCAAAAAAGGTTCGTCCTTTGTTCGGCGGCGGCTGTACTTGCCCTCGCGATTGCTTGTTCGAAGTCGTCAGAAACGCCAACCTCACCAAGTGTCTCCGAGAGCGGCACCAGCAACGCGGCGCCTGACGGATCGACACTGAAAGTTACCGCGCCGACAATCGTCTCCCCCACCAACGGCGCGCAGCCGGACAACTTGACGCTGACGGCAGGAAAAGCGGAAGGCAAGTTCGACAAGAGTCTGCAACTGAGCTATCAGTTCCAGATTTCTACCGACTCGGGACAGGTTGTCTCGGCCTGCACGCAGACGATCACGCCGGATCCCGGCGCGGCACAAGTCACATACACGCCGGCGTGCGGTCTCGAATTCGATGCGCCGCATAAGTGGAAGGTCCGCGCGCGTCAAGGAGACTTTGTCGGCCCGTGGTCCGCTGAAGCGTCGTTCAAAACGCCTTCAGGCGGGTACATCAATGGTAATGAAGTGTTCGATCCACTGACCAATGGCAAGACTGCCGGGGACATCAACGGTCCCGTGCAGTTCATCAGTGGTGAAGGCGCCAAGCTCGTCGACCACAATAGCTTTATTCGTTATCGTCTCCCCGTGAATCTGCAGGGTGGCGAATTCTCGATGATGATCAAGGGCGCCGACGAAGGCTCGGAAGGGGACAAGAGCAAGGTCTTCGCGATGCAGGAAGGGCCCGACGAAGGCGACATCACTGACGACGACTATCGGTTTACCGCCGAATTGCGCGGCAGGAACTATGGCGCCCCAGGCTCCGTGACGTTTCGAATTATCTGTGGCGACGGCGTCTCGCGCGACGGTGGACGCCAGCAGCTCAACTTCAGCAGCGAGCGCTGGTACTTCTGGAGATTCAGCTGGCAAACAGGAAGCGCCCGACTTGAGGTCAAGGTCGACAGCCCGACCGGCGCGACGATCTACAACTCCGGGATCGGCACGGGCGGCCATCCTTATCGCCCGGATCCCCACTACCTGTATCTTGGGGTGCCGATCGGACGCGCCGGCGCACTCGACGCGACACTGCCGGGCGGCATCTACAAGAACGTGTGGGCATCGTCGCGACCGCGACCGAACTTCCCGAACTGATCGTTCGGTGGTTCTCACCACAGAAGGCAAAGGGCAGAAACCCTTTGCCTTCTGCCGCTTACTTTGCCTTCCTCGTGGCGGCCGCGTTACCATAGAGTGACTAGCTGAATGGCCACGAATACTTTCCGCCTGCATTACCTCGCAAAGGCTGCAGCCGGCGTCCCCCGCGATCTCGTCAATACCTTCGTCAGCGCGAAACTCCACGCAATTCGCCCGACTGTGCTCATCTATAACTGCACGTGGGTGTGCGATGCCCGCTGCACGATGTGCAGCAACTGGAAATGGGGCGACCGCAAGTCGGACATGACGCTCGAGCAGCTCGAGCCGGTCATGAACAACCCCTTCTGGGGTGCCGTCGAGAATCTGAACATCTCAGGCGGGGAACCGACGACGCGGAACGATTTGCCGGAAATGGTGGAGATGTTCCATCGTCATCTTCCCCGGATGCGAAAGATCGGGATCAACACGACCGGACTAACACCAAAGCGTGCGATCCCAATGCTCACCCGCATCGTCGAGTTCTGCGCGAAGAATGGAATCCTGATCAGCATTCGCGTGTCACTCGACGGCATTGGCGACGTGCACGATCAGGTCCGCGCCGTGAAGAAAGGTTTCGACAAAGCGTCGCAGACGATCGAGGCCATGCACGAGCTGTCGCGCAAACACGACAACTTCTCGTTTGGCATCGCCTCGACGATTTTTGCAACCAATCTCACTGATGCCGAAAACATTCTCGCGTGGGCCCGCAAGAAGGGGCTCGACGTTGTGTTCAACATGCTCCGTTTCACGGACGCGATGCTGCACAACAAGGAGCTCGAGGAACAGATTCGCTTCCGGCAGCGTGAAGAAGACTTCATGCGGAAGTTCTTCCTCGATCGCGTGCAGGAGGAATCGGTACTCAGCGGTCAGGCGTTCCTGTATCTGCATTACGCGGACATGATCGCGAACGGCTACAAGCGGACCATGCCCTGCCCGTTCCAGAGCCAGGGCTTGCTGCTCAATCCGAACGGCGATCTGCACTACTGCGAGAACTCGCAGAAGATCGGCAACGTCCTGGACGATCCGGCGGATGTCCTGTACTTCAAGGCCGAGAACCTGATGCATCGCGAACACCTGAAGAAACAGGTCTGCCCCACCTGCCTCAGCCCGTGCCAGGTGAACGTCGGAGCGATGAAGCAGTTCGTGCCGTATGCACGATTCCTGAAGCGCGCCTACAAAGTGAAGCGCGATCCGGACCGCCATCTCGAGACGCTGCCGGTGGCGGAGCAGGTGCGGTAGACTGCCTCCTTGTCACGGATTCTCCGAATCCTTGTCGCGGTTGTCCTGACCGCGATTGTTCTCTACAGCGCACATCCCTCGGAAGTCATTCGCGCCACAGCCAATGCGGATCTCGCGTGGCTCGTGGCCGCAGTGGCGCTGGTGCTCCTCGATCGATCTCTCATGGCGCTTCGATGGATCGATCTGCTCGTCGCACTAACGCCGGGATCGCGGCCGCCCTTCGGCCGCGTGCTGCGGATTTTTTTCGTCAGTTCATTCGTCAGCAACTTCGTCCCGAGCGTGGCCGCCGACATGTACCGCGCATATGCGCTCGCACGGCACGACGTGCATCTCGCCGAATCCACCGCGTCCGTGCTCATGGATCGTGTGCTGGGTGTCCTGTCGATGGTGATCGTCGGCGCGTGCGCGCTGCCCTTCGCGCGGGATCTCGGTATCGCCGGTGGGCTGACGCTGGCGCTATCGATCGCGTTCGCGGCGTGCGGGATCGCGGGTCTCATTGTCTTCAGCGAAGGCGCCAGCACGGCGTTCCTTCGCACGATCAATCTCATTCCGCTTGGCATCGTCCATCGCGCAGCAGAATCGTTAACCGAAGCGGTGCGGCGCTATTCGCGCCATCATCGGGCACTTGCACGCGTGCTCCTGATGTCTATCGCGGTGCAGGCGATACGGGTTATCCAGGCCTGGTGTCTTGGCGAAGCGCTGGGAATTGAGTTGCCGCTCCTCGTTTACTTTGCGGCTATTCCGGTGATCCTGCTGATCATGCAGGTGCCGGTGACCATTAACGGGCTGGGAACGACGCAGGTAGCGTTCGTCACGCTTCTCCGTCCAAGCGGTGTCGATGCGGCGCCGGCCACGGCACTGTCACTCCTGTTCCTTGCCCTCGGAGTGATTGGCAGTCTGCCCGGCGGGATGATCTACGCCTTCGCCGATCAAGCCGAGCGGCACGGAGCGCAGCCGTCATGACAGCGCGGTCGATCGCGCTGGCGATATTCTGCATCGCACTGATCGCGTCCGCGTGGCTGATTGGCGGCGCCGGTGGGTGGATTTATCTGCTGATCTATCTGGTCGCGCTCGTTCCAGGCCTGCCCATTGGTGCCGCGCTCTTCGGACGGGATCATGCCGGCGGGTGGATCGCAGCCGCTGTCGTCGGGTATGCGCTAACGGCGTTTGCGATGTGGGCACCGATTGCCGCGCACGTGCCTTCCTGGTTGACGTTCATCTTGTCGTGGGCTCTCGTGTCAGGGCTGTCATGGTTCGCGTGCCGACGGATCAGGACACCATCCGTTACATTGCCTTCGTGGACACCAGCCGGATCAACTGCGCTCCTCGCGGTCCTGGTGCTGACGCTCGCTGTCGCGACTCCACCGTTCGCGCACGTCGGTCGCAGCGACACGGAGGGGAATCGATACTACCGCGCATATTTCACTGCTGATTTCATCTGGCATACAGCCTTGACCTCAGAGATCGGGAAGTTCTCGATGCCGCCGAGAAACCCGTATGTCGCGCGGCAGCCCATTCACTATTACTGGACCTATTACCTCCTGCCTGCTGTAGCGTCGCAGGCCGGTCCGTCGCCGGTGCAGGACGTTCAGCTGTGTCTCAAGATGAACGCGCTGATGACCGGCCTGCTTCTCATGTCGTCAGTATTCCTGGCGGCCTGGACCGTTGCCGGTCGCGCGGTCGCATCGGCCTTCGCAGCGAGTTTGGGATTGCTGGCGTCAAGCGCCGAAGGGATCTATCAAACGCTGAAGCTGTGGCAACGCGGTGTTCCTCTCTCGCAACTTCGCAACTGGAACATCGACGCGGTCACGGCATGGCCGCCGCTCGGCGGACATCGAATTGACGGACTGCAGCGATGCCTGTGGTACGTACCGCAACACTCGATGGCATATGCGCTGGGGATCGTTGCTCTCGCCGCCGCCGCGAGAATGGGACTCTCTGCGTCTCTTTCAGCGATTGCGCTGTGCGGCGTCGCGCTCGGATGTTCCGTCGCCTTCAACCCGCTCGTCGGCGGTATTTTCGCGCTCGCGTATGGGTTCTCGATTGGCGCTGCCGGCTGGAAGCAACCTCGGAGTGTTCTCCGTCACACCGTGGCCGCAGTCCCGGTGATCGCCGCACTCATCTGGTGCGCGTCCAACCAGATGGTCGAAGGAGCTGGTGGATTCCTTCAATTCGGGTTTCTTGGTGCGTCGCGGCAGCAGCCAATCTTCACGCTGTTGCTGTCGCTCGGCCCGATTCTCGTTACCGGCATCGCTGGCCTGGTCGCAGCCGGCGGACTCCCGATCGCGCCCGCGCTTCCCTACGCGGTTCTCGCGTTCCTGTCGCTCTTCCTGATGTACTTCGTGCGGCTTTCTGTTGATCAGGCGTGGATGGCGTTTCGCGCCGGGCAAATGATGATCATCGCGCTCAGTGCGCTGACGGCTCGCTTCATCGCGGCATCGACAGCACCGTCCCGCCGACTTGCTGCGGCTCTGGTCGTCGTGCTCGCGCTCATCTGCGGCACGCCAACGACGATCATCGACGAGTACAACGCGCAGGACATTCACAACCTCGCGATGGGTCCCGGTTTTCCCTGGACCATCGTCGTCACCCCGCAGCAGCAGCGCGCGTATGCATGGATCCGCGGCAACACGCCGGCTGCAGCCGTTGTGCAGATGGATGCGAGATCGCGCGAGCGCTCGACGTGGAGCAATATCCCATCGTTCGCCGAAAGACGTATGGCGGGCGGACTACCGATCTCACTGCTGAACATTCCGGAGTATGCGGAACGTTCGGATCGGATCCGGGCCATGTATTCGACGAGCAATCCCGGCGAGGCTGAGAACATCGCGCGCAGCCTGAGGATCGATTACATCTACGTCGACGAGGTCGAACGTCGCGCCTACGCGAATGGCATACGTTTCGACGGTTCGCAGGCGTTCGAGAAAGTATTTGAGGATGGGCCCGTCGCCGTGTATCGACTGCGCTGACGGAGGGAACGGAGTTGCCTCACCACAGAGTTAAAGTTGCCTCACCACAGAGTTAGCAGAGGAAACAGAGAAACTGAATTGGATCTCTGCTAACTCTGCTATCTCTGTGGTGAGGTTCTCTGTTACCTCTGGCTACTCTGTTATCGGAATGCCTGGCGTGCATCGCGTCGGGCACTGATCAACCACACACCCTGGAGGCGTCGCGTCTGTTGCGGATTCCAGCCTGCCCCCCAGCGGATACCGAAGCCTTGGCTGGGATTGATCACCGCAACCCAGGCGAGGTTGCCGCGCTGACGCTCGAAGACGGCGAGCGCCTTGTCCGAGCTGTAGGCGACGACTGCCGCTCCTTCGTCGCCGGCGCGTTTGAACGCGCCGGTCCGTTCGGTGTCCGACGGAAGTAGCGTCCAGGCTTCATTCCATGCGTTGAAGCACTCGAGTTCTCGTCCGGTTGGAACCGACGCCTGCAGCCCCCCTTCGTAATGAAAGGTCGCACCGAGTCCGGCGAGCCGCGTCAGCAGGGCCGCGGCGCGGAACCGCTCCGGCAAGTCATCCCGCCGGCCCGCCTCAAACACTGCCCCTGCACCGATCGGCTCGTCGCTGACCACCGGCTTGTTCCATTGCTTGACGAGATCAGCCCCTTGCGCGAGCGCCAGCACGTGTCCCCATCCATTGCTGGCCGTATCGCGCGGTGGGTGCCATGTCACGTAATCACCAGCCGACGCTCGCGCCAGTCCTTCCACCAATCCGAGCGCAACCGGGATCGTTCGCGGGACGCGAGAACGAAGCCTGACCAGAGTTTCCGGGTGATGCACATCGGGCAGCTGGCTGGGGTGAGCAGGCTCGTTGGCGATTTCAATCAGTGCGTTATCGTGCTCTGACGCAATTCGGCCGATGGCCTCGAGCTGCGCGTCGAGATCGAGCGGCGCGTCGCGCGTGCCGGCCAGTGCTACGACTTCGACGTGGAGCCGATGCGCCGCCGCAAGTTCGAGTAGGCGCGGCAACGCTTTGCGCCCGTCCTCGGCAGCGAGATTCATCCAGCCGCTCCCCATCGCCAGCACGCGAACGACTGTGAGGCGCTGGCGCTCGGCCCAGGACAGCAAACGCTCGGCCTCGTCTTCTTTGCCGCGGGCGACGTATTCAAGCAATCTGAAAGCGGTGATGCCGCGCCACTGAAAGGGACGGCGATCAGCCGTCGTGAAGCTTGTGCCAGCAACTCGTACGTGGCGCTGCACGCGAGCCGACGCCGAGCCGCGATTGCAGCCGGCAACAAGCGTAACCGCCATGAGTAAGAGGGACAGCCCCTTCGAGGCTAACGACACCCTACGCTATTGTCGCCCGAAGAAGCTGCGAAGCGAATCGGTGAGCTTGCCGACGAAGTGGCTGTCGCACAACCACCACCGCCGGTTTTCATATTTGCCGGTCAGAATGCAGTCCCCGCGCGCCGTGCCGACGTCGCCGACGACGCACGCCTTGTCGCCTGGATCGCAGGTTTTGATTTTCGACGTGAAGGAGCAGGCAACGACCATATTCGCCGACACACCCGACGCCGCCACGCCGACTGATTTCATAGTGAGCGAATAATTGAGAATGTCGAAATGAGTGCGATTCGCCTCGATATCGCCGCGTTCATCCGCCTTGCCACGACACGAGTCGCTGAAGTCACGCACGCAGGTACTGGCTGGGACGTTCGAATGGGCAAAGTCGGTGAGAAACTGTATCGAGAGATCCTCGAGTTCTTTATTCGAGTTGTGCACACGGATGCCGGGCAGCGATCCGTTTGTGACGTTTTGAGGCCGCAGCCCCGCACTATTCGGTGAGCCGTAGGTTTCGGTGACGGTAAGTCGAATCTCGAAGTCAGCGGGCGTCTTGATGTCCTTGGGCGCGCGCCATTTCACAACGGCGCCCTCGCCGTTGAACGTTCCGGCATCGGCCTTCCATTCGAACTTCAACTGCTCAACTGGTGTCTCCTGATCCCTCACCACAGCGGTCAGCGTAATTTCACTGTCGACTTCGACACGGTCTGCACTGGCCGAGATGGAATCGATGACTGGCGCAATGTTGACCGAAGGTCCGGTCGAAGGAGGAGGCGACGTTGATGATTGGGAGACCGGAGTAGGACTGCTGGATGACCCGCCGCAGCCTGAAGTCAGGCAGCAAGCCAGGACGATGCAGCCGCACGCCGCAGCGAGCGCTGCTACGTTTCGGTGATCGCCTCGCGTCGGAGCATCAACAGCTGACTCCACACCCATATCGCAGTAGGGATAAACATTTCATTATAGAAATTCGTCCCCTCACTCGTCAATTTTGTTCGCGTGTGGCGAGAGAGCCGAGCCGATGGAGTAAACGGAGACGCCTCACCACAGAGGTAACAGAGGAAACAGAGATTATTATTCTCTGCTGACTCCGTTCCCTCTGTGGTGAAGCTTCTCCGCTCGCTCCGTCTGCTCCGTTACCTTGCGCCGGTCGCGGCGCTGCTCACAGCCGCGTGCGCGAGCGCGTGGATCACGATCGAGCAGCGCCGCCTTCTGCGTGACTCGGGACTCACCGGGGAGTATCGCGCCGGCGCCGAGTGGCAGGGCACACCCGATTTCACCGCGATCGATAACGGGTTCTCCGCCGAACTGGTTCGGCAGCGGTCGCGTGAACGCCACGGCGCAGCGTTCACCGCCACCTGGCAGGGTTACATCGTCGTTCCGGCGCGGGATCGCTATCGATTCTCGGTGCTTGCCGACGATCGAGCCTCGATCGAGATCGACAAACGGCTGGTGGTTGAGGGAGATAAGACACGGCGCGAGTCGTCGGTTGAACTGGCACGAGGACTTCATCTCATCACGATTCGCTACTACGACGGATTCGGGCTGCAGAGCCTCGATCTGCGATGGGCGAAAGGGTACGGTCCCCATGACCACATTGCCAGAACCTTCCTGGTTCCGCGTTTGATCTCCAGCGCGGAGGCGCAGCGGCGAATCACGTATGAGCAATGGAGCAATCGGCTTCCGTTGATTTGGTCGCTGATCGTAATCAGTGCGGTCACCGGGCTCCTCATCTACCGGTGCACATTTACGAGCGTTGATCGGCGGCGAGCGCTCGAGATAGTCCCGGTCTACGCGATCGCGGCGGCGATCTTCATTACCGGCATTTCGTGGGGGCTTCCTGATTACCGGGGATGGGCAGTCGACGAAATCACCCCCGGTGAGGTCGACGATATTCTCGACCATCGATTTGCGACCGGGTGGGCCACCATCTATCCACCTGTGCACTTCGCCCTGCTGGCACTTGCATCGGCACCGATGTTGGCCACCGACGCTGTCGAAGTGACGCACGACACCGTCGCGCGATACTCGCACCTCTTTTTAATTAACCGTGCGGTGAGTGTCGGGATGGCGCTCGCCATCCTCGCGTTCATCTACCACCTGACTCGCAGCGAACTCGGCCACCGCGCAGCACGGTTTGCCGTGACCTGTGTCCTGCTGGTGCTACCGCTCACCTACTACGCGAAGACCGCCAACCTCGACGTACCGTATCTGTTCTGGGTCACGGCATCTTGGATCTTCTACGTGCGCGCGATCCGCCGCGGCAGCACGAAGGACGCCTGCCTGTTTGCCGCAACCGGGGCTGTCGCCATCGCGACCAAGGATCAAGCCTACGGGTTCTACGTCTTGCCTGCGGTGCACCTCGTGTTCGAGACAGTTCGTGCGCGCCAGGATCGGTCGCGGCCACGCCTCGAAAGGCGCGCCCTGTTCGCGATGGCCGCCGTCGTCTTCGGCGCACTCCTGATCCTCTTCAATGTGCCATTCAACCTGAGTGGCGTTCGCGAACACATTCGATTGATTGTCGGACCAGGCAGCGATCCGTTTCGCATGTATCCGACGACCGCGACCGGCTTCTTCGATCTCCTCCGCGACAGCGTGTGGCAGATGGGGAGTGCCATGAGCTGGCCGATGTTCGTCATCAGCCTCATCGGCGTCGCGGATGCGATCCGATCGCGAACGCTGCTCGTCTCCAGGTTGTTGCTCTTTGCCGCGTCGTACTTCGTGACCTTCATTGCGATCGTGATGTATCACTACGACCGATTTTTCATCGGCATTTGTCTAGTATTTGCCATCGCCGCGGGTGCATGGCTGGACCGGTGGACCCGGCCCGAACAACCGTATCGTTATGCACGCCTGACGATCGCCGGACTCGTCATTGCGTACGGGGCAGCGCGCATCGTGGCGCTGGACGCGATGATGGTTCGAGACTCGCGCTATTTCGTCGAGCGGTGGATCATCGATCGGATCGGGGCGGACACGCGGATCGCCGCTGAGGGAACGTCGCTCTACCTGCCACGTCAGGCGACACTGCTCTGGAATCGCATCGCGCCCGAGGCTGCGGCGCTGCGCGAACAACAGCCAACATTCGTCATCCTCAATCCCGCACACAGTGCGCGGCCATCGGACGAAAACGCATCCAACGAGTTCCGCTCGTCACTGGCCGACGGCAGCGCCGGCTATCGGCGCGTGCTATCGTATCGAACCAGTCTCTGGTTCTCGCCTCTTCAGTGGGAGCCCAGGTTCAACGGCCGGAACGAGGATCAATTCAGCAATGTGACGAAGGTCAATCCGACGATTGAAGTGTACGAACGAATTGGCTCGAGAACGGGGCGCTGAAGAATGAGGCGGACATCTCATCGATCTCACCCGTTGCGATACCGCATGAACGTGCGGACGGCGATGAACCAGTCGCGCGGCCCAATCTTCTTTCCTTCTTCGCGGCTGCGCGGCATGTAACGAATCGGCACTTCTGTGAATCGCAGTCCACGATGCGACAGCTTCGCGGTGATCTCGTGATCCAACTCGAAACCGCTGGTCTGCAGTTCAATGGCCGCCAAGTGATGGCGGTGAAACAATTTGAGCGCCGTCACCGTGTCGGTCAGATAGCGCCCGGTGAAAAGAAGAGCAATGAGACTGAGGCTGCGTCCACCAAGGTAAGCAGCGACTGATTGATTGCTGTGACGGCCGCGTCCGAGATATCGGCTGCCGTAGACGACGTCGGCACTTCCCGATAACAACGTGCGCAGCATCGGAACGTAGTCGTTGGGGTCGTACTCGAGATCGGCGTCCTGAATGATCAAATACTCACCGGTGGCCATCGCAATACCGGCGCGCACGGCTTTCCCCTTGCCACCATTGACCGGCATTCGCTTCAAGGTCACTCCGGGCACTGCGCCGGCGATTTCCGCTGTGCGATCCTTCGAACAGTCGTCGACGACAATGATTTGTTTGTCGATACCGAGTGGCGCGAGATCGACCGCTTTGATTTGTTCGAGCAGCGTGCCGATAAAGCGTTCCTCGTTGTAGGCGGGGATCACGATCGAAAGCGTGGACATTTTCAGCGGGCTTAAGGCTTAACGCTTAGGGCTCATGGCTGATGGCTGACGAGATACCGTTCCACTCTCGCCAATTCATCCTGGGTATTCACGCCGACCGCCTCCATCGGATCCTCGGCCGGAAACGTCGTCACCGGTTCGGTTCGCGCGATCCAGGGAATAAATGGCAGGAAATTGCGCTCGCCTGTCGCACGGCCAATCTCCACCTCGCGCGCGTACGCGGGGAGTCGATCGAAGTAGGTCGGTGCTGAAAGCGCAAACAGGCCCATGTCACTTTCGCCGGTATCGGGCATGTCGTCCCCTTCGCGCCGGTGGAGCACGCGGACGATGCGGCCGGTCGAGTCGCGCTGGAGATGGATGTAGGGTCGTTGCTGCATGACGGTCGGCATCACCATCGCATCATGCGATGGCGATGACGTGCGCTCGCCCAGCCGCTCAATCGTTCGTCGATGGACCGCGATCTGATCGCACCACGTGATCCAGACACTCGTCGGGTCCCTCCTTCTCGCGACAGTGCTTGCGAGCAGGATCGCGTCGAGCATTCCGGTGGGTTGGGGCTGCTGCACGCAGCTGATTCGCTCGGCATCGACACTGCTCTGGGCGTGCTTCCGGACTGTCTCTTCGGAGGCGGGATTCACAACCAGCACGACATGTCCCACCCAGGCACGATACAGATTGAACAATCGCTCGAGCATCGTCATGCCGGCGACGCGGACGAGCACCTTTGGAACGTCAGCGCCAAGCCGCGAGCCGATGCCGGCCGCGGGAATGATCAGCAGTCGTCTTGAGCCAGTTCTAGTCAATGCGGAGATCGGACGGACGAGGACGAGGGTTGCTTTGAGATGCGCTGTGACGCCACGTCTTCGGTGGCCGCGCGGTGCATCGGCGCGAATCTGCGCCACACGATCGTCGCCAGCGCATGCAGCCCCTCCAACGGACTCGTACGTTTGACGCGCTCGGGCGAGATCGGAAAGAACTGAACCGGGATTTCGAGAATCTCGGCCTTGCGGCGCAGCAGCTCGGAGAGTAACCGGTGATTGGCCAGTTTGTCGGTCACATCGATGCCGGTATCGAACGCATCAGACGCGCGCACGGCGCGGACTGCCGACAGCGTGTCTGAAATGTAGCGCCCGTAGAACAACAGATACGCGAGGCTAAGGGCATGGCTCCCAACGTAGCTTACCGCTCCGAGCAGCACGTTCTTGCGATAACGCAGACGATAGGATTCCTGAATGTCCCGGACCGATAAACGACGGCTGCCCCATACGGCATCGAGCCGGCCCATCGCAAGATGCGAGGCCAGGGCGACGAGATCCTCGCCGCGATACATGCCCGACGATTCGAACAGCGCGACGTAATCGAAGCCGGCGCTCCTGGCGGCGGGCACGAACCCGTTATCACCTGCGGTCAGCCTGGTGACTGCAAATGGCAGGCTCGCGGTAAACGTCGCGTCAAGCGCATCGGCACCGGAAAAAAATACCGTCACGTCCATCGGAAGCCGCTCGATTCCGCCGCGGACCATCTCCAGGAGTGTCTGTACCACTTTGTTCGTTGATCCCGCGTCGTGCAACAGGATGGCGAGGCGTTTCCGCCGTTCCGCGCTGACGATTGCGTCAAGGAACGGGCCAAGAACGCGCGCCGCATCGTGTCGCCCGGTCACACCATCTTCGTAATTCCCGATGCGAACGAGCCGAGGATCCTCGATCGAGTCGAGCGGGCCGAGCGGCACGTACGGCGTCGAGACATCTTCATGGCCGGGATCGTTGAGCAGATAGTGCGTGATCAGGCAGGGGGTCGGAAACGCGACGCGCCCTTTCTCCTTCAGATAGAAAACGGCGCGGTCGATGATGTCGACCGCGTTGCTGCCGGTGATCTCGGCGTCGGACTGGATGTTGGTGATCAGCAGCTTGATCGCTGACAGATTCGCCGCAACCACGCCGCTCAGCCCTGGCGTCAGATACGACGGGAACAGGCTCGAGTGCTGCGTTCCCGGTGCGTAGATGATCAGATCGGCCGCCGCGAGGCTGGTTGCGAGTCGTGGATTCAGCTTCGGCGTGACCGCGTGCGCTGCGAGCGTTCGCGACGCCGCGTCCGGCTGTCCTTCGAGCTGCGCGCGATCCGCCTCGGACAATGGCTGATCAATGAGGAAAATGTCGCGAACCCGGCGAGGCCGCGCCGCATTGACGATCTCTTCTTCAGTCGCGAGCACATGTCCGTCGACATCCATGCCAACGAGCCACGCGTTGGTACCGTCGGTGACGTTCTCAATCAACCCGACCGGCAGGCCGACGAGCGACGTGTATTCATCAACGGCGCGGTTGAACACTCGTCCCGCTTGCAGATACAAGCCGGCGAACACGAGATTGCCCAGACTGCAATCGGAGAAGTTGAAGGGCTCGCCGGTTTGATTGAGAAGGTCGGCAAACTGCTTCAATGCCGCGGCAATACGCGACCGTATCGGGCTGTCGATGCGATCGGCAAGCGATCGCACCTCGCGAGCATCTGCTGTGTCATCGCCAGCCACAGCAGCAAAAGTGACTCGTGCATCCGCCTCGCTGGCCCCGGCAGGAAACCGCCAATCAAGCAGTTCGATCAGCGCTGGCGACGCAGTCTGCAGCTCGGTGGCTAAGCGTGAGGCGTTTTTCCGAAAGTCCGACGGCCCGAGGCTGTTGCGCAGGAATCGCCGCACCTCTCCCGTCGAGGCACCATCGTCGTAGCCGTTGATTGCAACCGTGAGAGAAATGCCGGGATTGGCGACGAGCTGGCGCGTGAGCACGCCGGAACCGCGCCCACCGGAGAAGAGAACCACCCTGAGCTGCCGCGCTTCGCGCGACTGCTCCGGAATCGATGATGGCACGCGCAATTATCGCACGCCACGGATCTCGACCACGGGCCACGGATGAACACGGGCCACGGATGAACACGGATTAACACGGATAAGAGAAGGGCCACGGATGAACACGGATTAACATGGATAAAATCGGCCACGGAAGAACACGGATTAACACGGATAAGAGAAGGGCCACGGATGAATACGGATTACCAGGGATAAGAGAAGGGCCACGGATGAACACGGATCAACAGGGATCGGGATGCCGGATCCCGAGGAGCGAGGAACGAGGAGCGAGGAGCGATTTTTTATTGAAATTTCAGCAAATCCATGCATTAATCTATAGGTAATTCGCTCCCCTGCGCCGATAAATCAATTGTGAATTCCATCGCTCGAGCGGTCACGCCCAGACGTGGACGGCCGCGCAAGTTTGCCCGTCCCTCGCGTGCGGTCACCCTGACGCTCCCCGAGGAAGTGATCGAGGCCCTGTCGAAGATCGATGGCGATCTGAGTCGCGCGGTGGTGCGCCTTGCGCAGCCGGAACTTGCGAAACGGCCGCATCCGCCCGCCGAACTGGCCGCATTCGGCCGCCGGGCGGTCATCGTCGTCAGTCCGACCCGTACGCTGGAACAGCGCACGGGTGTGGCGCTGGTGCCGCTCTCCGACGGGCGCGCGCTGATTTCGTTCGATGAACCGCTCTCGGTTGCTCAGTTGGAACTTCGCATTCAGGACGCGATCGAGGATCCGCGGCTATCGCGTGCGGACGCCCAGGTGTTCGAAACCATCGGCCGCCTGCTCCGTGATGCGCGTCACGCTCCTGACGTCGCGGTTCACCAGAGGCACATCATCGTTCTCGAAAAATCTTCTGCCCGGAAGAACGCGCGCAGCAGAACGTGATTTCCCGGCTTGTCATTATTCCGAAGGATGCAATCTTGACTCGATCGAACCCTCTCGCCATTGCCGCGTTGGTATTGGCGGCGGCGACATGCTCGCCATGCGGCAGTGCGCACCCAACCACGCCGACGCCGGTCGCCGCAAACGTCACCGCGCCGGCGCTCGACGCACCGGCCAACGACGAGCAAAATGTGTGGCTCGGCAGTCGTCCGCGCCCAACGTCGCTTGGCAGCGCCCTGAGCGGGCGGTTCTAGTGTCATGAAAAACACTCCGTGGGCCCGGTGGATGATGGTCGCTCGTCGAGCGGCCGAGAGCCAGGCCCACGTGCTCTTCTTTCTGCTCTACTTTCTCGCGCTGGTGCCATTGGGTTTTCTGCAGCCGGCCAGCCGGCGTGCGCTGACTCGAAGAACGGCCGGCAAACCGTCGTGGCGCGCGCGTGAGGCGCCGCATCCGACCGACCTCACGTCGTCACGTCGTCAGTATTGATGAACATCCTCGGCATCTCGTGTTACTTCCACGATGCCGCTGCTGCACTCCTCCAGGACGGCTGTCTGGTTGCCGCGGCCGAGGAGGAACGCTTCAGCCGGATCAAACACGACTTCGGCTTTCCAGAGCGGGCCATCCGATTCTGCCTCGCCCGAGCCAACCTTTCCGGCGCTGACCTCGACTACGTCGCGTTCTTCGAGAAGCCCTTCATCAAGTTCGAGCGGATCCTGCAGACGGCGATCGGGACTGTCCCACGTTCACAAACGGTGTTCCGAAAGGCGATGACGGCGTGGATGCTGGATAAGCTCTGGGTCAAGAATCGGATCCGCGACACTCTGGGGATCGATCCGAATCGCATTCTTTTTGCTGAACATCACGAGTCGCATGCGGCCAGCGCGTTCCTCTGCTCCCCTTTCGACCATGCGGCGATCCTGACGGTCGATGGCGTCGGCGAATGGGCTACAGCTACAAGTGGTCGGGGACAGGGAACGTCGCTGATTCTCGATTCCGAGATTCGATTTCCGCACTCGCTCGGACTTCTCTACTCTGCCTTCACGGCCTTCCTTGGATTCGAGGTCAATGACGGCGAATACAAGGTCATGGGCATGGCGCCGTACGGCGTGCCGCGATATCAGGACAAGGTATGGAAGCTTGTCGATGTTGGAGATGACGGCGCGTTCGAGTTGAACCTGGATTACTTCTCCTTTCACTATTCAGCGGAGCGCACCTACACGTCGAGGTTCGAAGCGCTGTTCGGCGCTCCGCGTCGTCCCGAGACTCCGTTCTTCACCGAGACTTCCGGGCACCCATCGTATTTCGGGCCGAAGCCGGCAGAGTACGCCCGGCTCGCCGCCGAGAATCAGCATTACGCCGACATCGCCGCAAGCATCCAGGTCGTGACCGAAGAGATTCTGCTGCGCATGGTGCGCCACGCCTGTGCGCGTACGCAGACGACGAGGCTGTGCATGGCGGGCGGCGTCGCGCTCAACAGCGTTGCGAACGGACGGATCCTGCGCGAAACGCCAGTCACAGATCTCTACGTCCAACCTGCCGCCGGTGACAGCGGCGCGGCACTGGGGGCGGCGTTGTTCGTACAACATCAGGTTCTTGGTCAACCTCGCCGATTTGTGATGGAGCACGCCTACTGGGGTGCGGATCTCGATCCGGATCGCGTCCGCAGCACGGTAACAACCAGTGGCATGCGTCATGTCAGATGTTCTGAGGATGGCGAGGTGATCGAACGGACCGTCGATCTGCTGACCAAAGGCGGCGTGATTGGATGGGCACAAGGTCGATTCGAGTGGGGTCCGCGTGCGCTCGGCAATCGAAGCATCATCGCCGATCCGCGCCGCGCGGAGATGAAGGACATCGTGAATACGAAGATCAAGTTTCGCGAACCCTATCGCCCGTTCGCGCCTTCAGTAATCGAAGAACGGGCGGCTGATTTCTTCGACCTGCCAGGTGGTTCGCGACAGTATCCGACTCGATTCATGCTCCTGGTTACACCGGTACTGGAGCAGGGCAAGTTGCGCATCCCCGCGGTCACACATGTTGATGGCTCGGCTCGGCTGCAGACGGTTGTTCCCTCCACCAACCCGCGGTACCATGCGCTGATCCGCGCGTTTGGTGAGGCCTCGGGTGTGCCGGTGCTATTGAATACGTCGTTCAACCTGCGCGGCGAACCCATCGTCAATACGCCAGAGGAAGCATTCAGCACGTTTGCGCGAAGCGAAATGGACGCGCTGGTGCTCGACCGGACGATCATCTACAAGGACTCCAAATGAAGGCCGCGCGAAACGTCGCCAGCGGAATCGGAACGATCGCCGAGTTGTTTCAATTCCTCTGGGCCCGCCGTCTCTGGTGGCTGATTCCGTTTGTCGCGATCCTGATCCTCACGGCGGTACTCCTCATCGTCGGCCAGGTGACAGGCGTCGCTCCGTTCATTTACACCCTTTTCTAATGGCCTCTCCGGAACGTCCGGATACTCGCCGACTGCGTGTCTCGTGGAAGACTGGGCTGCTTCTCGTCGTCGGGAGCATTGTCGTCACGTTATTGCTGGTTGAAGGCGGGTTGCGAATCGCGCGCTTCGAATACCACTTGATGCCGGCGGTGCAGTTCGGGTGGCCTGACCCTCAAACGATCCAGTCCGCCTACACCACCGATCCTGATCTGTTCTGGGTGACGAAGGATTATCGGGAGAAGCTGCGGGCGGCGCGACGTGCGCATCCGGACGTCGTCTTCATGGGCGACTCGTGCACCGAATTCGGCACCTATCCGGCGCGCACAATGGAGCTGTTAGCCGGCGGATACGGGTCTGTGAAGTCGGGTGTGCATCTCGCAGCGGGAGGATGGACCTCAGAACAAGGCGTCGCACAGATGAAGCGGGATGTGGCTCCTCTGCATCCGAAGGTGGTCGTTGTTTATTACGGCTGGAACGATCACTGGATGGCGCTTGGCCCTACCGACCCTGAATTGCATGCGGCACATCGATATCTGTGGCTCGCGGATCACCTTCGTCTCGTGCAGCTGGTATTGAAAGCGCAGGTCGCGCTGGCGCAGCACGCTCACGAGCGACCCAACAGAGTGCCGCCCGAGCGATATCGATCGAATCTTGAAGAGATCAGTCGTGTCGCGCGCGAAAGCGGAGCAACACCAATCTTTGTAACCGCGCCATCAAACCACGTTGCCGGGCACGAGCCTGAGTATCTGCTCCGGCGTCACGTGCAGCGACTCGCGGACGTCATTCCGCTGCATCGGCAGTACATCGAGCTCACGAAGGCTGCTGCTCGTGATTCCGGGGCGTTTCTCTGCGACGCCGTCAGTGCATTCGCAGCGCTCCCCGGCTCGCACGATCGTTTTTTTCGATCGGACGCAATTCATTTCACGCCCGAGGGAGATCAGGAAGTCGCGCGCATCGTCAGCGGATGTATCGCCCAAGTTGTCGAAACTCGCCCCATCCGAGGTGCGCGCTCTCAGTAATCTTGTTCCTTCTCGTCTGAGAAGTGCAGATGCGTCTTCACATACCGCCGCAGCGCATGTCGCTGCCCCTGCACCCTGAGGTCGTCAATCCACAGCTCGCCGCCGGCGCCGCGAGGGTCGATTGTGAG
>JBKPSH010000092.1:0-26656 GCA_046734955.1 Acidobacteriota bacterium | reverse complement strand
CCCTCGATCCCTTGCTGCGCGTACGCGTCGAACAGGAAGCGCGCACCGTGGCCGGAATTTCGCACCCGCATATTTGCGCTCTCTTCGACATCGGTCGCGAAGGAGAAATCGACTACTTCGTGATGGAGTTTCTCGAAGGTCAGACGCTCGCGGTTCGTATGGCGCAGGGCCTGCTACCTTTTCGTTTGGTCTTGGAGTTCGGCACGCAGATCGCCGCGGCGCTCGCCGCTGCACATCGGCACGGTGCCGTGCATTGCGATTTGAAACCGGCCAACATCATGTTGACGCGCGACGGCGTCAAGCTACTCGACTTTGGCATCGCCCAACTGCGCGCGGTGCGCGACGGCTCGCTAGCCGTCTCTCTCTCACCCGAATTGGTGACGACAGAAGCGAAGCCGCTCCTGCAAGGCACGTTTGCGGGGACGCTTAACTACATGGCACCAGAGCAACTACGGGGAAGCATGGTGGATGGTCGCACCGACATCTTCGCCCTTGGCGCAGTGCTGTACGAGATGCTGGCCGGTCGCCGGCCCTTCGAGAGCGAGACCACGGCGAGCGCTATCACTGCCATTCTGAATGCCGACCCGCCACCGTTGACATTGCTACCGTCGCGCGACGTGCCGCCGCCGCTGGAGCATCTGATTCGCACCTGTCTGGCGAAGGACCCGGACGATCGCTGGCAGTCGGCTCGGGACGTCCAGCGGGAGCTGTCCTTTATTGGCCACGTTCGCACGACAACAGGCGTCACGCGAGCGAAGATCAAGCTGCAACGGTGGCGCCAAGGGCTGATGCTGGCTATGGCAATCGCCGCTGCGCTGGCCATTCTCTGGATGTTGCAGTCGACATTAGCTCCCACAGCGGTGCCTGCCCCTCGCGTGCGGTTCAACGTGCAGCCCATAGGCCCCGCGATGCTACTCATCGACCAGATGGAGGCCCGTGTCTCCCCCAACGGGCGTCAGGTGGCATTCATTGCTCGCCAGAAGAGCGCGACTGCGCTCTGGGTGCGTTCGTTTGACTCCCTAGTGGCGCGCGAAATTGCGGCCACCGACGGCGCCTCGCAACCCTTCTGGTCGCCCGACAGTCGATCGATTGGTTTCTACGCCCACGGCGCGCTGAAACGTGTCTCGCTGGAGGGCAGCGTGGTTCAGATCTTGTGCCTTCTTCCGACAATGGCCGGCGCGACGTGGAGCCAGCGGCGCGTGATTGTCTTCTCGTCCCAGAATGTGCTCTTACGAATCCCCGACTATGGTGGGACTCCGACTCCGCTGCACCCGCTACCAGAGCGGCACTCTGACGCGCTTTCTATCTGGCCCGAGTTCCTCCCCGACGGCGAGCGTTACCTTTTTCGCCGCGTGCGTGGACCGCAGGCGGCGCAAGGAGTTTATGCGGGCTCGCTTGATACTCAGACCGTTACACGCGTGCTTGAGACGACGTCGAACGTCGTATTTGCGGGACAGTATCTGCTGTCAGTCCGTTCGGGCAGCCTCGTGGCCCAGCCTTTTGACGTGAAGGCGTTGCGCGTCAGCGGCGAGCCGGTGGTACTGGTCGATCAGGTCATGGAGAACCGAGGCGAACTGGCCGGCCCCAGTGTCTCGGTGTCTAACACGGGCGTCCTCGCCTATCGCGCACCTTACAACCCACCGACGACGCTCACTTGGTTCGACCGTAGTGGCCTCCGGCGTGAGACCCTCAGCGCGCCGCCATCGTGTCGCAATCCCGAGATCTCGCCGTCCGGTGAACAGGTGGCGGTGGAGTGTCTGGATGTCGCCGCGAATGCCCGCGACGTGTGGGTACTCGATGCAATATCGGGCCGGCCGGCGCGATTGACGACGAACACCAGCGACGATTCCGATCCCATATGGTCTCCCGATGGCCGGTGGATTGTTTTTTCCAGTGGACGCGATGGGGGCCGAAACCTGTATCGACGTTTGTCGACCGGCGCAGGACTGGACGAGCGGCTGTTCCGAACATCGCGCACGAAGTATCCGAGCAGCTGGTCCGGCGACGGCAAGTTCATCCTGTTCACCTCACGGGAAGAACAGACCGGATGGGATATCTGGCTTTATCCGCTCGAGGGAAGCACACCGGTCCCGGTGGTCAGTACCCCGGCAGTCGAGATCGAACCACAGCTCTCTCCCGACGGACGCTGGCTCGCGTACACGTCGGATGAATCGGGACGGCTCGATGTATTCGTGCGGCCGTTCCGCGCGCCGGGTGGCGCCTGGCTCATCTCCACTGGCGGCGGATCCGATCCCCGTTGGCGGAATGACGGGTTGGAGCTGTACTACCTCTCGCCCGATCGTGCATTGATGGCGGTCAGCGTTGCTCCAGGCGGACACTTCGTAGCCTCCGGACCCAAGGTGCTCTTCCAGGCGAAGACGTCGGGACCACTCGGGCTCGGCGTGCGTTTCAACTACGCAGTCGGCCATGGCGGTCGTCGATTTCTGATAACCGCAGATACGCCGGACGCTGTGCCCCCGCCGATCGAAATTGTTCTGAATTGGGCCGTAGACATTGCGAGGTGGAAAAGCACACCCTAGTAAAGTCGTCGGATCGGTTGGCGTCTGACGTTTCTGTTGCGAGACGGTGAGCCATCTGATCGAGAAAAGGCGTCAGCATCGCCCCGATGCCGCCGCCTGAGCCACCAAGCGCCGCGGTCGCGGAGGACTCGTGACGCGACTGCTTCGAGAATGCGCCCATCATCAACGTGGCGGCGAGCGGCAGCATGCGTTTCAGGACGTCGGAGCTCAGTCCGGTTTGCGCGGCCGCACGACTGGCGACCTCGCGGCTCGCGTCCTTGCTCCCCAACAGGTGCCCAAGAATGCCGTTTCCATCGGTCACTGTCGAGGGATCGGCGAGGCTCGTGGGGTTGTCGATGTACTGGCCGTGGTTCCCGGATGACAACGCGGCCAGCAGGCTCTCCAAGCCGTCTTGGCTCTGTATGTTCCGCTGGAATCCGCCAGCCAGCGCCGGCATCAGCGCGGACAGCGCCGCTGTCGTCTGGTCGGGAGCGAGCTCGACCTGTGACCCAAGTTCCTGGACAGCCGCGCTGTCGTGCGCATTCACGATAGCGTCAAGAATGTTCATGCGATCTCCTCAAGCTAAACACGCCGACCGTCCGGGGGCCTTGCCTTATTACCCTGTGAGCTATCGCCGCTGCGCGACAGACCGAGCGCATAACAGCGATTGGAAATGTGTAAGAACTGTGTAAGGTGTGCTCAAACCTGGCGAGGAATACTGGCGTTTACGGAGTCACATCCAGCGCCATGCTGCGGCGGTAAGGCGTTGAACCGATTGCGTCACGGTGCGCTTCGGTGTTCCTCGGTGAGCCTCGCCCGCTTCGCTTTCCAAGCGTGCTCCTTCAACCACTCGGACATCTCTCCGTTTTAGGATCAACGAGTTGCGAGCGGCGTGGGACCGATTATCCCACACGCCGGCAACCTCTCAGAATATTCCTCGATAGTCATTCCGTTCAGCGGTTTGCGGATTACCAAGAGCCCGCGTGAGCGGAGATTGTGTCAGACCTTCTAATGTCGCGCGATCACTTACGGCGATCTGAACTGTGATCCGATACCTACATCTTCGTCCATGCGAAGACGTCAATCGACCAGATGAACGTTCATGAGCGCTCTATTCGCACGAATTCGTCCTGAGTGACGCGCGCTTCCATCGCGCCTGGCGCGTGCACGAACGTGCGAAATGGATTGCCGACTAGTCGGCGGTGACGATACGTCTTTGGCGCTCAAGTCCTGCCCGCAGTAAACTAGGCTTGCTCGCCCGATCACCGGATTCCAGTGAGTTGACGCCTGACCTCGAACGTCAGGCGCCCGGAAGGATTTATTGTGGCCCGATGTGTCCTCTCTCATGGCGCCCCTTCTAGATGCTGACATCATGTTCGTACTCCGCTCGGTGGTTTGGCCTGCGGCACAGAGCTGCTGCAATCACTCAATCCGGTCCGGTGCGTGAGGCGAACCAGAGAATCTACCAGCGCGCCAAACGTACGGATTGTGGTGTAAATGGGTGAGCGTTGCACTCGCCTGCACGGCGAACGTTCCACGCCCTTGGAGACGGCCGCACAACCGATGGCGCAGGCTTTTTCGTCGCTGCACGGTAACGGGTACTTATCAGGGCGTCTGCGTTGCGCGCCCTTTGTCCGGCGGTCGGAACGAGCGCTGGCGCTGAATCTGTCGGTGTCAGAACAGTCGACAGAGATTCGCGTACGTATCGGGTATTCCATCGCCTGACGAGGAATCTCAGCTTGGGTAGGGGCCGTCGGTGAATTGGTTCAAAAAAAAGCAACCCGCTTCGGGCAAGTCTCGCGACGCGCGCGGCCCCGCGCCGGCGACTGATTCGCCAGACTCGTGCGACACGTACGCGAGGTTTGAGAACCCCAGCTCGCAGGATCGGAACTTCGCGGGGGAACCTCAAAAAGGGCCGCCGCCGGCCGACAGTATCTCCGTTCCGCCGACGCTTGGCCGTTATGAGGTGCGGCGTCGGCTGGGGGCCGGCGGTTTCGGCGCTGTATATCTGGGCCACGATGCCCAACTTGATCGGCCCGTAGCTATCAAGATACTCCGCACTGGGTCTGGACATCCGGCGGGTGCCGAACTGTGCCGGCAGGAAGCGCGGCGGCTGGCCAGTCTGCACCATCCGGGCATCGTGACCGTCCACGACATCGGGGTGCATCAGGGCCAGATGTACATCGTCTCCGATTACGTCGAGGGGCCCGACCTCCACAGCTGGATGCGGGACCACCGCGCGTCTTGGTCAGAGTCTGCGCGGATCGCGGCCGCGGTGAGCGACGCGCTGAGCCACGCGCACGCCCGGCGCGTGGTCCACCGCGATGTCAAACCCGCGAACATCATCCTGGCTGCCGGACAGACACCTGTGTTGGTCGACTTCGGCCTCGCCCTCAGCGAGGCCGACGCGGGCGGCGGCGAAAAGAATCTCGTCTGTGGCACCCCGAATTACATGTCGCCGGAACAAGCCGGAGGTGTGGCGCATCGCATCGACGGCCGCACGGATATCTACAGCCTGGGTGTTGTGCTGTATGAGCTATTGACCGGCCGCCTGCCGTTCCGAACGACCGACCTTGTGGAGCTGTTGCGGCAGGTGCGCGAGGATGAGCCGCAGCCTCCTCGTCAACTCGTGCGCGACATTCCGCCGGACTTGGAAAGAGCCTGCCTGAAGGCACTCGCGAAACACCAACAGGATCGGTACAGCACGGCGGCGGACTTCGCCGAAGACCTGCAGCGCGTGTTCCAGATGTCGGCGTCGCCGCCCTCCCCGGCACCCGCGGCAGAGGCGACGCCCGCACCCGCGCCAACACCCCTTCAAGTGGACATCGCGGCGTCGGTGTCGCGACAGCATCGCGAAGGGGCGTCAGCGCCGTCGTCGCTTCGACACGCGCGTGAGGTGGCCAGGAGTTCGATTGACGCCGTGGCTCCGGCGGAGCTCTCAACCCTGACCGGCCGCGACCAGCGATACCAGACGATGGACGAGGCTCAGGCCGCTCTCAGCCAGCTGGCCACCACGCCCGGCAAGAAGGCGCCTTCGATCGCGGTGTTGCCATTTGCCAGCTTGAGTGCGGATGCCGAAAACGAGTTTTTCAGCGATGGCATCTCGGAGGAGATCATCAACGCGCTCGGACAGATAGACGGCCTTCGCGTCGCCGCTCGCACCTCGTCGTTTTCGTTCAAGGGTAAATCGATTGAGGTAAGTGACATTGCCCGCCGACTGGACGTTCGCCATGTGCTCGAAGGAAGTGTGCGCAAGGCTGACACTCGGGTGCGAGTCACGGCGCAATTGGTCGATGCCGCCAACGGCTTTCAGCTCTGGTCGGAGCGCTACGCCCGCCAGATCGAAGACATCTTCGACGTGCAGGAGGAGATCGCACGGGCAATTGTCGAACGTTTGAAGGTCGCGTTTGACGCCGGTCGGCCGCCGCGACTCGTCAAGGTCACGACGAACAACATGGAGGCCTATCAGGAGTATCTCAAGGGTCGGGCGATGTTGTACAGGAGAGGTCCATGGATTGCGCAAGCGCTGGAGGCCTTCCAGAAAGCGGTCACTCTTGATCCTGGATATGCGCAAGCGTGGGCAGGAGTGGCTGACGCACATACCGCCCTGGCCTATTACGGTTACCGTCGTCCCACCGACACCATGCCGACGGCAGTCGAGGCTGCCACACGCGCAACTGCAATCGATCCCGAGTCGGCCGAAGCCTACAACGCGCTCGCCGTCACTGCATTGCTTTGGCAACGTGATTTCAGCAAGGCAGAACGGGCCTTTCGCGAGGCCCTCACGCTCAATCCTCGATACACGCAAGCGCGCTGCTGGTATGGTCTCTTCTTCTTGCAGTGGGGTGTCGGCCGCTACCAGGACGGTCTCGCGGAGGCGTGGCTTGCCTTTGAGAACGATCCTCTGTCCGCCTACGCGACAACGGTCCTGTCGTTGGCGCTCGCGACGGTGCAACGGTTCGACGAAGCCGTTGCGCAGGGGCACAACGCGGTGCAGCACGATCCGGAGTCGTTTCTCGCGAAGTGGGAACTCGCATTCGCGTATCACTGGAAGGGTCAGCATGAAGAAGCAATCCTCATGTTCGAGCCGTTGTGGGCCAACTCCGGCCACAACTGGGTAGCGCTGGGACTAGTCCCTGCGTACATGCGGGCGGGTCGTGAGGATCGGGCGCGTAGCCTCTACGCGACGTTGGTGGACTCTGATGCGCGAGAGTACGTCCAGCCGTTCGTGCTCGCAGTCAGCGCAACAGCAGTTGGTGACCAGGAAGCGGCTATTCGCTTTTGTGAGGCGGCGATCGAAGGGCGCGACATGCTGTTCGCGCTTTTCAGCCGGTGGTGGCCGGACTTCGAGCCTGTTCGAGCTGACCGCCGATACGATGACATCCTCGTTCGCTTCAACTCGCGCGGACGTGCCCTGAGGTGAAAGGTCAACGCGCCGCGCACAGATTCACGTCGATTCAGAAGTACAGGTTCAGCACGGTTCCGATGGCGTACACCTTCCGGTTCTGGTCGCCACCGGTGTCGTGCTGGTAGTCGAAGTACCCTTCGAGCTCCACGCGCCGGTTGAGGGGAAACGCCGCTCCCCCGATCCACTCCGTGCGGCTCCACGCATCAAACCGACTGTCGTAGAACAGCTCGCCGCGGACGTAAGGATTCATCCTGACTGGACCGATCGAAAATTCCTTCTCGACAGAAAGCCGGCTGCGGAACCGCCACGAGTACTCGCCGTCGATGAACCGGGCATCGACACGGCCTCGGTTTGACACGAGCACGCCACCCTTTAGCGGATAGCGCGCCGTTGCCTCGAGCACGACGCGATGTTCGTCGGGATCGCCGCTGAACGAATCGAGGTATCGATAGCCGACCCTGAGCAGCAGGAACCGGTTCTTCGATTCATCGAGGCGAAAGCCGCCGAAGCGCTTCGGATTTCTGAACGGCCGAAGGTAGAAGTCGAAATTCGGACCGAACTCACCTTCCGTCGACTCCTGGCTCTCTTTCACCGTCGTCGCCAGGAAGTAGAAGCGCATCCTGTCGTTCAGCCTGGTGAACGCGCTGATCTCGGGCCAGACCTGGATGGTCTGCGCGTCGGCAGAAATCCCCGACGACACGACAATCAGCGCGGCCAGGACGATCCGGCGCACGTCTTCCTCACCCGTGCTGCCCTCACCTTAACGGCCGAGTGGATGGTGGCCCGCGTTCTGGATGACGACACGGATCTTCTTCGCCGCGGCATCGAGCGTCGTTTGTGCCGTATAGCTGGTACCGTCGGCTAGTGTGCCGAGCTGCACCGCGAGCGCAACAACATCCTCGGCCTGGTCCAGGTATGAGGCAACGGTCAGGCCGCGCATCTGGTTAGCGGCGGCATCCACGTCGATCGAGAGTCGATCGCGGGGCTTGAGATAGTCGGGAAACTCGAGCCGCACAAGACCTGCGCTGGCGGGATTTGCGGTCACCTTGCCGGCATCCTTTGCGCGCTGAATGTCGGCCGGCTGCGGAGGTACGTATTGCTGGACCAGAGCCGCCGCGCGTTCCATGTATTCCTTCATCTCCTCTTTCTTGTTCTCTACAACCTTGGCTTTCACCCGTCCGCGCCGTCCGCCGCCGGCCGGCGGCTGCTGCGCTGGCGCCGGAGTGCCAATCGGCATCTTTTGCAGTTTGCCGTCCGCGCCGTAGTAGCAGCGCTTCTGCGTGCGGTTTTTTTCTTCACCCTTGAGACTGATGATGGTGGTTTCAGTCCACTCATATTGACGGAGCTTTGTCTGGCTCTCCTGCATCGACTGCTTGAGCGCGGCAACACGCTCCTGCGCTGTGGGATTCGCCTGCGGGGGCCCCGCCACTCGAGCAGCAAGTGACACACCGAGTGCCATTGCCGCCACGACGAGCCATCGGGGCCATCAGCACCCATTGTTGCCAGCGGATCCCGGTCTCGTTGGACTCAACACGCTCCAGCACTGGTTGTGGCAACGGCTGCAGTCGTCAGCAGGCAACCAGGTGGCGGCGTGACGCGCGCACGCCACTCGTCGATGTGGACCGCTCGCAGCGACGGCGAGCACTTCAGGAGGTTTCATCATGGTCGTCAAGATTGTTCCGAACGACAAAGGCAACCCGGCAGGCAAACTCGCGGATGCCGAGCTGCATTTCACCGAAGGCGTGCTCGAGGGGTTGAAGCTGGTCGGCTTCGCCGTCTGGGAACGACGCAGCGGTTCCGGCCGCAACGTCACGTTCCCTTCGCGCCAGTACACCGTCGGCAGTGACCGTCGTAGCTTTGCGTTGCTGCGTCCCGTCGCTGACGCCGCGGCGCAGGAACGTGTCCGTGAGCTCGTGCTGCAGGCCTACGCCGAGTACGAGGAGACGGCCACGGAGGCTGCTTCGTAAACGAGCAGAGTCGCCCCGGATGCCGCCAACATGGCGGTGTCCGGGGCCGTGAGCGAATGCCATGGCCAGGCGAATCCGTTGCAGATCGCGAATGCAGCAGCCCAGAGGCCCCGAGCTCTGTACCGGTGAGGTTTCTCGGTCACAAGGGGGACCCGTTCCGCTCGCAAGGTGTCGCGCGCTCCTCGGGGACGAGGGAGCGTACGTCTCTGATGACGATCTCGATCGCGTGCGGCGGCACGCGGCGGCCATGGCTCATGTGCTGGTAATTGCCTTTCTCGAGGACCCGTCAAATCGGGGCCGAATCATATGAGCGCCGCTTTCGAATTGATCCAGTCGGACGACGGGTCTAAGCTGCAATCAATGATCGGCGCCGTCATCTATATCCGCGTCAGCACCAAAGAGCAGACAGAAAATCTGAGTCTGCCGACGCAGCTACGCGCGTGCGAGGAGTATTGCCGCCGCCAGGGCTACGAGGTCCTCGAGCGCTTCAAAGAGGAAGGCGAGAGCGCGAAGACGGCGGACCGCCCGGAGCTGCAGCGCCTCCTGAAGTACTGTCGCACCCACAAGGGGCGCGTTCACTTCGTCGTCGTCTTCAATCTGACGCGGTTTGCACGCGAGACGTACGACCACTTCGCGCTGCGGTCGCATCTGAAATCGCTTGGCATCTCATTGCGGTCGGCGACCGAGCCGATCGACGACACATCCACGGGCAAGTTGATGGAGGGCGTACTCGCGTCCTTCGCACAGTTCGACAACGATGTGCGATCGGATCGCACGCGTGCAGGGATGAAGGCCGCCCTCGAATTGGGACGATGGACGTTCCTCGCCCCCATCGGCTACATCAACGTTCCAAGGACGTACGGGAAGAGCCTCATACCCGACCCCGAGCGAGCTTCGGTTGTTCAACAGATTTTTCGAGAGTTCGCTACCGGTCGTTTTACGAAACAAGAGCTGCTGGACGAAATGACCCGTCGCGGACTGAGGACGCGAAAGGGTTTGCCGGTCAGTGCCCAGGCGTTCAGCACGATGCTGCAGAACCGGCTGTACGTCGGCATCGTTGAGGCGCCCGGCTACGGCGTCGTTGGAAAGCGTGGAGACTTCGATCCTCTGATTCCAGATGACGTGTTCTGTCGAGTTCAGGCGATTCTGGCTGGACGGGTGCAAACAACCGGGCCATACCGGCGCCGCCGGCCTGAATTCCCGCTGCGAGGCTTCATCATGTGCGCTGCGTGCGGACGCGGAGTCACCGCAAGCTGGTCGAAGGGACGCAGTGCCCGTTACGCGTACTACCACCGCCTGCCACCTTGCCGGTCGGTGAACATCAGCAAGGCCAGACTCGAAGGGCTGTTCGTGGACGAGTTGGAGCGATTTCAGCCGACGCCCGGTTACATGCGACTCCTCAAGGAGTCAGTGCTGGCCCTTTGGCACGACCGCAAGGCCCTAGTCAAAGAGGAGGTAGCGAACGCTGAGAATCGAACGAAAGCGATCCAGAAGAAACTTGACCGCCTCGATGACGCCTTCATCTACAAGGAATCGATTGACCTCGGCACGTACGAACGGCAACGCGACCGGCTCCGTGAAGAATTGACTCTGGTGGAGATCGACCGCCACGGCTCGAAGGTCGAGGAGTTCGACGTCGAGGGCATCCTGAACTTTGCAGAGCGGGTGCTACCGCGTGCGTCGGATCTCTGGATCCAAGCGTCGTTGGAGCAACGCCAAAGACTTCAGCGACTGTTTTTTCCGGAAGGCGTGGCGTTCAGCGGAAAAAAATTCGATCGAACCGTCGTAACGTCTTCTCTCTTCGAGTACTTAAGGCCGATTAACCCGTCGAATGAAAATTTGGTGGACCTGACCGGGATCGAACCGGTGACCTCCTGAATGCCATTCAGGCGCGCTCCCAACTGCGCTACAGGCCCATCTTGAGGAGAGACGACCCTTTATTGTAGCGAAGAATCGAGGATCGCGCCAAACTCACCATTCATTACCCTGGTATTAAAAAACGCTCCTCGCCGTGATTGAAACGAACACCGCGATCGTCTGCAGACATCCGGGTCGGGCTCTAGTCGCGACCACGGCAAAGCGCGGAGTCGCCGCTCTTCTTGCCCTCATATTCGTGGGCGTCATATCGGCGCCGCGCGATTCACCGCTGTTCGCTCGATCGCGGGAGCACTGATGAAGGAGTTCGAAGAAACTGCAGCAGCAGTCACCGACACCTGGACCTACACCGATGCCGTATACACGTTTGTCCAGGGGAAGGTGTCGAAGATAAAGAAAATCGAACGATGACGATGTGATCGCGCGCCGGATCGGTAGCGCTGTCTACCTCTGATTACCCGTCCGCACGCAGCGCAACGACAGGATCCACACGCGTCGCACGCTGCGCGGGAAGATACGTGGCGACGAGCGTCATTCCCGCAAGGACGGCCGACACGACGAGGTAGGTGATCGGATCCATCGGGCCGACGCCAAACAGAAACGCCGACATCACGCGCGTGAGCACGAGCGCGATGCCGAGACCGATCGCAGTGCCAATGGCTGTCAACCATAGTCCATGCCGGAGAAACATGGTCCGCACGTCGCCGACTTGGGCGCCGAGTGCCATCCGGACGCCGATCTCGCGCGTTCGTTGCGCCGCCGCGTACGCGACCGCGCCGTAGATGCCGACCATGCCGATGAGCACCGCGACGCTCGCGGCAATCCCCAGCATCACCAGCGCGAAGGATGTCTGCGTCATCGAACTCGCTTGGATTTCCTCGAGCGTCTGAACAGTCGCGAGCGGCAGATTCGGATCGACCGACCAGACCGCTTGCTCGAGCTCCCGAACAAAACCTGGTGCGCCGACGCGCGTTGACCGCACCGCGTACGCCATCGTCCGCCACCGGTAGTTCTCATTCAGCATCGGCCAATAGACGATTTGTGTTGGTGGCTGCGTCAATCCATCGTCGCGCTCATTTCCCGACACGCCGATGATTTCGCGCCACGGAAATCGCGGCGACCACCCGCGGAGGCGCTTACCAATCGCATTGGCCGGCTCTCCCCAGTACTCACGAGCGAACGGCTCCGAAATGATGACGACCGGCCGCTGCTGGTAGATGTCGTGCCATGTGATCGATCGCCCGGCGACAAGCCGATTCCCCATGGTCTCGAAATAGCCGGGCCCGATGCTCTTGAACCGCCGCAGCTTGGCCATCGACCCAGGCGGGTCGGGAAATTGTTCGATCGCGACGTAGTTGGTGTTGTTCTCGCCGTCCATGGTGATGGAAGACGACAGACCGACGGAGGTGACGCCGGGCACATGTGCCAGCCGTTCGGCAACGCTCGCAAACGTTCGCACCGTCTGCTGTGGATCGCTGATCAAGCTTTCCGGTATCGCGAGAACGAACGTCTGCACCTCCTCGGGACGAGTGAACCCTGGCTCGACCTGGCGCATCGCGATCGACGTGCGAATCATCAACCCCGCCACGATCAACAGCGTGAGCGCCAGTGCGACTTGTCCGGCGACGAGCGCATCGCGCATCCGCTGGCGGCCGGGAGCGTCGCTCGCCGCTCGGCCTCCCTCCTTGAGCGCCGCGACGCTCGGGTTTCCAAATCGGACGACGGCAAGAGCGCCGCAGAGCGCACCGCTCAGCAGCGACACAAGCGTCGTGAAGAGCAACACCGTCCAATCGATGCCGATGTCGTCGACACGTGGCAGCTCGGCAGGCGCGATCGCGCGCAGTAATCCAATCGCCGCCTGCGCAAGCAATACCCCGAGCAAGCCGCCGGCGATCGCCAGCACCACGCTCTCAGACAGCAAGGCGCGGGCGATGCGGCCGCGGCTGGCACCGAGTGCGGCACGCACCGCGAGCTCCTGATGGCGCCCTTCCGCGCGCACCAGGAACAGATTGGCGACGTTGCCGCAGGCGATGAGCAGCACGACGCCGACGGCAGCCAGCAGGATCCAGAGAATCTGTCCGACGTTGCGGATCACTTCTGCGGCCAGAGGGCGTACGTTCGGTCGCAATTCCAATCGCGCGAACATCGGAGGCAAGAGCGAGATCAGACGCGCCACATCGGCATTCGCCTGGGCGAGTGTAACGCCTGGTTTCATCCGCGCGAGCGCCTGAAATCCAAAGCTGATGCTGCGCGGCGCGTTCACATCCAGCGGCATCGGCAGCACGATCGCAGGTCGCGTGCGAAGGAACTTGAACGACGCAGGCAGCACGCCGATCACTTCATTCGGTCTTCCGTCGATGATCAGCGGCTGGCCGATGACGTCAGCACGGCCCCCGAAACGGCGCTGCCAGTAGCCATGGGTCAGCATCACTCGCGGCGGCGCGCCCGGGGTATCGTCTTCGGCGCTGAAGGCGCTGCCGAGGATAGGTTGCACGCGCAACAGAGGCAAGGTCGACGAGCTGACGAGCAGTCCTTGCACCCGTTCCGGATTGCCCTCGCCCGTGATCGACACCTCGGTTGGATCCCAGGCGCCGATGTCTTCGAACACCTGCTGGTTCTCACGATACGTCAGATATGTACCCGGACCGTGATTCGTGCCGGCCCCGTGCGGCGCGATTTGTTGCAGGCTCACGAGGCGTTCGGGCTCATGAAACGGCAGAGGTTTCAACAACACGCCGTAGACGACGCTGAAGATCGCGGTGGTCGCGCCAATGCCGAGCGCCAGCGTCAGGACGGCGGCTGCCGCAAAGGCGGGCTGCTTCTTAAAGACACGCGCCGAGTAATGCATGCCGTGTTAGACAGTCACACGTTGTGCGAAGGTTGGAAAGGAGACTACAAGAGCTTCACTGGCAGCTCGGTCGCAACGGTGCCGAAGCTGCGAGCAGCGGATCCGATTGCGGGCGCGACACAGACAATCGGCGTCTCGCCGGCGGGTGCAGTAGCCACACTGGAACGCTTCGGCATCGAGAAACGCCTGCTGGAACAGGATGCAGCTGATTGCCGCCCAGACCTTCAATCGTCAGGATCGTTTTTCCGGCGGCAGCGGCGAGACGGGTCATGCACGAGCGGGTTGCTTGATTGTCCACCAGCACTGTGCAGGCGCCACAAGCGCCCTCACCGCATCCGAACTTGGATCCGGTCAGATCCAGCTCGTAGCGCAGCACCGACAACAGGCTATCCTTGGGCTCGCCTTCGACTTGATGCGTCTGCCCATTGATGCGGAGCGTGTAGATGGCCATGCCCGCAGTTTACCTGCGCGTCACTTGGAACTGCTGTGCCAGTGCTCCACCATTGGACCTCCCGCCTGCGGTAGCGTAAGAGGCGACATGAGAGCCGCAGGTTATGCCGGCGCGAACGGCCGAGTATCCGCAGCCGTTCGCGTCGACGGCGAGCTGCGATCCATCCCGAGCGAATTTCCCCCTCGCGCAATCTTTCCGATTTACAGCATCGCGAAGACTCTGACCGCGATCTGTGTGTTGCGATTGGTAGAGGATGGATTGCTACGGCTCGCCGATCCTGCTCGGCGATGGCTGCCGGAAGTGAGTTTTCCGACCGCTATCACACTGACGCACTTGCTTCGTCACACGAGCGGACTTCGCGATTATGGCCCTCTACCCGAATATCACGAAGCGGTCCGTGCTCGTGCAAATCAACCGTGGACCCGACAACAGTTTCTCGACTCCGTGCTGACGCCGGGCATGCTGTTCGCGCCGGGCGAGAGTTTTTCGTACTCAAACGTCGGATACATGCTGCTGATCGATACCGTGGAGCGGGTGACAGGCCGGACATTCGCCGAAGTGATCGACGAGTTCGTGACCAAGCCGCTGGACCTTCAGAATACGTTCGTGCTCGAAGAAATCGACGATCTCATGCAATGTGTTCCAGGATTCGGATCGGAAGTAACGTTCGACGGACAGCTTGTCGACGTTCGCGGCCGCTATCATCCCGGCTGGTGTGCACCGCGACTGATCGCCTCGACAGCTGAAGACGTCACCTGCGTGTTCGATACGCTCATCGCCGGTGATCTTCTCGAAGCGGAGACGCTCGCACAAATGCTGACGTTTTCGCCGCTCACGGATCAACCGGACGAAATTCACAGTGGCGGGATGGGTGTGTACTCAGACCTTTCATCGATACGAGGTCGAAACTACCATCACGGGGGTGGCGGCCCGGGCTACAACCTCTGTGCCACCGTTTATCCGGACACGCCACTCGGGCGTATTTCGATAGCAGTCTTCGTCAATAGCAGTTGTGGTCCGCAAGCAAATGATTGCGAGGCGACCTTGCTGGCGCAGTTGCTCGACGAGCCCTGAAGGTTACTTGAACCTTTGGGTCACCGCGGTGTCCAACGACAACGGAGTGTCTATGCCATTCGTCTCGATAAACGCCGCAGCGTTGGTCGTTGCTTCATTCGTCGCGCTCGCTGGCGCATTCCAACTGACCGGCCTCGCACAGTCAATTCAGCAGCCGAAAGGCAACGCCGTCATCGTCGGCGTGGTCGTTGATGAACAGGACGCCCCGGTGGCGCGGGCACAGGTTCAGGCGTTTTCCACCGCGGACGTCCGGAAGGCTTCGAACAACTCGCAGCGTCTCGGGCGAAGCACGGGATCCGCGTCAACCGACGCAGCGGGAACGTTCCAAATCTCCGGTCTTGCTGCAGGCGATTACGTGATTGCTGCCGAGGCGATTCCGACTTTCCCGAACGGTGGTCCGGTTGCTGCGCGCGTGTACGGACCGACGTTCTATCCGTCGACGCTCGATCTCTCGCAGGCAGTCTTCGTGAACGCGATCGATCATCCGGTCACCACGGTGCGCATCAAGCTTCTGACGGTCAAGACCGTCCGCGTGACTGGCACCGTCACCAGCACTTCAGGCCGATCGACTGAGGGCTTTGACGTCAGGCTGTTTCGCAGTTTCGGAAGCTTCGGAGGCGGAGCAACTTTGGCAGTAGTCAGGCCAAAGGGCATCTTTGAAATCCCGCGCGTGCCTCCCGGCGGGTACGGATTGACCATTGAACCGCACGCATCGCGGCCTGGTCAGGAAGGGCGCGAGTTTGTCGACGCGACGATCGATGTGAAGGACGAGGACCTCGACGTCGCGCTTACCGTCGGCCCGGGTGCATCCCTGAAGGGTCGCGTGGTCGCCGAGCCGGCCGGAGCCGTGACGACGACGATCGGGTTGCGGATAACGGCGAGTAAGGCTCGCGAACAGTTCACGGCCGGCATGCCGATCGCGGCAGCCGTCAGCAGCGACTGGTCGTTCAGGATGACCGGTCTATCCGGCTCGTACGATTTTTTCGCGTCGTCGGACCGGCCGCCGATGGTCGTCGCAACGCACGTCGTCGTTGATGGCACATCGCATCCAGCAGCTCGCGGCATCGTGCTCACCGAAGGCGATCACGATGTCGTTGTCGTTGTTGCGCCCCGCGAAGCGCCGAAGCCCACTACTGACACCACGCAAAGTTCGGATGCGCTGGTCGAACAGTTCAAGAACGAAGAGGTCTTCTGGAAGCAGATGGAGATCGCGAAGGCCATCGTCGGCAGACATGACGTGAGCGTGCTGCCGCCACTCGCGGAATGGCTTGGCCACCAGGATCGTCACATTCGAGGCAACGTCGCGTTCGTGTTCGCCAGCCTTGGCGATCCGCGCGGGCTAAAGACGATCACCGGTATTCTCGCCGACCGGTCGGAGCGGCCCGAGGGTCAAGGTATCGCGATGGCACCCAGCGACGGCCGATATCGCTTCGAGCGCCAGGTGGCCGCCGACCGTTATTACGCGGCGCACCTGCTCGGGGATTTGCGGGATCCACGCGGAGTTGCGGTCCTCGTGCCGCTCCTCGACGATCCTGAGACGCAATCGATCGTGCCGTGGTCGCTCGGACAAATCGGCGATAAGCGGGCAATCCCGCCTCTCGTCGCCGCGCTCGACAACGACGATCCATCAAACCGCGTGCTGGTGATTTACGCGCTCGAGACGCTGCAGGCGAAGGAAGCGATTCCGCGTCTCCAAACGTTGGTGAATGACGATCGCCGGTCGCGCTTCGGCTCCCTCGTGACCGTCGCGGAGGCAGCGAAGGCGGCTCTTGCGAAGCTTCAGTAGGCGAAGCTACGCCCTCATCGCGTCGACCGGGTCGAGCCGCGCGGCGCGGCGCGCGGGGACGTAGCACGCGATCAATGCGATTGCCATCAGCAGCGCGGCAATCGCGGCATACGTCCACGGATCGGTCGTGGGCGTGTCGAACAACAGCGATGCGAGCGTGCGCGTGGTGAAGAGCGCGATCGTGAGTCCAATGGCGGCGCCGATGACAGTCAGCATCAGCCCTTCGCTCAGGATCAATCGTAAGATGTCGCCCGGCGCGGCGCCGAGTGACGTGCGGACACCAAGCTCGCGCCGTCGCAGCGCAACCGACAGCGACAGCAATCCGTAAACGCCAACCGCCGACAGCACAAGCGCAATGACGCCGAACAGTCCGACGAGAATCGTCCGAAAACGCGCGGCGGCCGTGCTGGTCGAAACCACAGCTTCGAGCGACTGCACTTTATCTATTGCCATCAACGGATCGAGCGCGGCCACGTGTTGGCGCGCGGCTGCGGTGATGGCCATTGCATCACCAGCCGTTCGCACCGCGACATGCGACGGCGGGAACCAGTTTGCTTCCTGCGTTCCCGGCGCGAACATCTCGATGTCAACCGGGTCGGCCAACGATCCTTGCTTGGTATCGCCGACGACGCCGACCACCGTCATCCAGTCCTCGGGACCTGGCGTGCGTGCGAAGCTGACACGCTTGCCGAGCGGCGATTCACCCGGCCAGTAGCGGCTGGCCATCGTGCCGTTGACGATCACCACTTTGCTGCTGTCGCCGCTGTCGCGATGATCGAAGAAGCGGCCGGCGACCAGCGGGATACCCATCGCGCTGAAGTAACGCGGCGTGATCAGGCGGTAGAACACATATGATTCATTGCCTGCATCAGGCAACGGCTGCCCTTCGACGAACACCGCATTGCTACCGCCGCCGGTCGTCAATGGCAGCCAGCTGATCGCTCCTGCCGCCTGCACGGAGGGTTCTTTCTCGAGCCGCGTCATCAACTCGTCGAGAAACGCGGACCATCGTGCCGGGCCCGGATAGCGCGACCGCGGCAACTCGATCGTGAACGTCAGTACCGAATCGGTGCGGAAGCCGGCGTCGACGCTCGTCAGTCGCCTGAGGCTCTGCATGAAGAGTGCGGCACCAACGAGGAGCACCATCGCCAGCGCCAGTTCGACGGTCACAAGGGTCCGCCCGGTCCGCGTAACCCGCGCCGAGGTCGAGGCCCGTTCGGCATCGATCGCGATCGCGGTACGCTGTCGCGCCAGGTGCAATGCGGGCGCGAGGCCGAACAACACGCCAGTGACGCTGGCTGCAACGGCGGCAAACATCAGCACACGCAAGTTGATGGCGATGTCACGCAACGGCGCCAGCGAATCGGGCATGGTCGCACGCAGTGCGCTCGTTCCGAACCAGGCCAGTCCGGCGCCCGCCGCTGCGCCGATCATTGCCACGACGAGGCTTTCGGTGAGCAACTGCCCTATCAGCCGCAGACGGCCTGCGCCAACGGCCGCACGGATCGCGACTTCCTGATGACGTGCGCTCGCGCGGGCGAGAAGCAGATTCGCGGTATTGATGCATGCGATCGCCAGCACCAGCATGACGGCGCCCATCAGCACCAGCACGGGACGACGGAGACCGCCCATCATCTCGTCGCGGATCGGCTCGACGAGCAGGCCTTCGTGGGCGTTGAAGCGTGGGAAGTCACGTGCCAGGCGCACCGCAATAACGTCCATGTCGGCTTGTGCCTGCGCGAGCGTGACGCCCGGTTTGAGACGGCCAATCGCCATCATCCAGTGCGAGCCGCGTGCCTGCCGTTCCCAGTCGTTAAAAACCAATGGCACCCAGAAGTCGTCCGGCCCCCGCGGCAGCTTGAATTCTGAAGGCATCACGCCGACGACCGTGCGCGGCACGTCATTGAGCACGATGCGTGTGCCGACAATGTCGGGGTTCGCGCCGAACACCTGGCGCCAGAGATGATGAGACACGATCACCGCATCCGCGTTGACCTCCTCGTCGTCCGCCGTGAAAGCGCGCCCGAGCAGCGGCCGCACGCCGAGTGCCGCGAACACGCTCGCCGAGATGCGCCGGCCATCGAGTCGCTGTGGATCGCCCTGGCCCGTCAGCGTTGCGTCGAATTGCACGATCCCTGACAGATGGTCGATGGTGTGCGTGTTGATACGCCAGTCGTTAAAGTTGGCTGGCGAACCGACCTTCTTATTAATCCCCTCCGCCGGTTCGGTCTCCCAGACCATGACGATGCGACTTTCATCGGTGTAGGGCAGCGGACGCAGCACAACGGCTTCGACGAGTGAGAACATCGCCGTCGTGCCGCCAATGCCAAGCGACAGCGTCAGGACGAGCACCATGGCAAAACCTGGCTGCCGGCGCAAGAGCCGAAGCGCGTACGAGAGATCGTTCAGCACCGTCGACACAATCGAATCTCCTGGCCGCGGAGTTGTTGCCCGCGGTCGTAACAATGCGCACACGATGATCGAATGCACCGCCACCCGCCAGTAGCGCAGCCGCGCGCGCACTGGGCCGGCCGCGGCGTTGCGTTGAAGGTCCTCTTCGAGATCTCCGGCGATTGCTTCCTGCGCCGAGTCGTCGAGCGTCAATCGCAACAGCCATTCAGCGAGTCGAGGCGGCTGGATCCTCGTCATGACCTCGTCAGCTTGGTTTCAAGTCCCTGCGCCATGCGGATCGTGGCTGTGTAGGAACGCGCCAGCGCCCGTTGACCGGCGGAACGCAGACGATAGTAACGCTTGCGCCTCCCGCCACGCTCGGGTGTCGGTTCGCCATAACGCGAATGCACCAAACCACGTGCTTCGAGCCGCTCGAGCGTGGTGAAGATTGCCCCGGGCGAGGCGTCGCGCGCCGCTTTCTCGCGCAATTCGCGCGCAATCGCCGCTCCGTAGGCGCCATCGTCCAGCCGCAGCACCGCGAGCAGCACCAGTTGTTCGAATTCGCCCAGTACGTCGCCCACGAAACACGCTCCACCGTTGGATGATTGACGTGGCGAACAGGTGTCCTGCGGACTACAACTTTAACTCACATAGTAGGAAAAATAAAGAAACGACAACATTGTAACCCAGCCGGGCAAGCCTGGGTGAGGCTGGCGTTCGGGGGACACACCGGCGATCATCATCGTGAGCCGCATCGCGACCGTGAGCTTCCACGCCGCGGCACCGGTGTGGGAGTTCAGTCGGATGCGCTACGACTTCACGGCAACGCCCGAGCCATCGACGCTGATCTTGGTGGGTGGAGGGTTCGCGGCAGGGTTGCGCGCCAGAACGCGACGAAGTTTACAAAGCCGCGCCTGAGGATGACGAACGTTTCAACGGCTTAGGGTAGTCGCGTGCGGAATATCCCGCGGCCCCCGACGGCTGCGAGGACGTAGCCGTTTGGATCAACCGCGACGGCCGAGACATCACCCTCGAGTCCAGTAGGAGTGAGTTGCCAGGTCGATCCGTCGATCGATAGACGCATCAGGCCACCTCGCGTTCCGAGCCAGTATCGCCCTCGATCGTCCTTTGCGAACGCCGTGATCTGGTTGCGCGACTCCGCCCGGACATTCCACTTGCGCTCAGTGAGCGATAGCTGAGCGACGCCGGTGCTAAGCATCACAATGCCGAGCCCTGAGTCGCTCACGAGCATCGGTCGCGGGATCATTCCGTCACGATCGCGAAATGGGAAGATTGCTGGCAGCGGCGCCCACGATCGACATTCGTCCTGCGAGCGATAAAGGGCGTCACCATCGATGGTAAGAAGATCGCCGTCTGGCGTTGCTGTCAAAGCTTGGATCGATCCGCGCGGAAGACCATTCGAACATTCATTCCAGTGCTCGAGGTCCTCGGAACGGAACACCCCTTGCCACGTCCCAGCGAACCATGTGTCTCGTAAGCGAATCAGCGCGTTGACTCCCTGGCTCAAGCCCGACGCCGACCATGTGAGGCCGTCATCACGCGACCGCAGGAACTCGCGCATCGTTGCTCCTCGCAACTCCGTGGCGCTGACGATGAACAGCGAACTCAACGCCCCCGGTGATTCGAACCGGCGAGCATTGTCAACGCGCGACCACTCGACTCGTGACCACGTCACGCCTGAATCGACGCTGGTCCAGAGGCTCGCGTCAGCGACGCTTGCGTATGCCCGTCCACGGGTGGCGACAAGGCTGCTCACGCGTTGGCCGAGCGTGCCCACCGACCTCCAGCTGGTGCCTTGATCGGTTGAGCGATGAATTCCAGAGCGTGTCGCGGCCAACAATGTGCCACGGCGTGTTTCCAGCAGCGCGTTGGCACTGTGGAGTGGTAGAGGCGGCGCCACGTGTGCCCATGTGTTGCCATCGTCGACGCTTCGTGCGGTCGCACCGGGGTTGAAGACGGATACGTACACTCGCGATCCTCTGGCCGTAGCAGCCGTCAACCCGCTCTCGAACAGTCGCGTCCAACTGATGCCATCGTCAGATGAACGCCAGATGCCATAGGAAGCAGCCGCATAAAGGCTGTCGCCGCCGGGCACGACAAAGTGGAATCGCGGACCATCCGTCGCCAGCCGACTCCACGTTCGTCCATGGTCATTCGAGCGATAGAGCTGCTGCGAAAAAACAAGGAAGACGGCGCCATTGCGAGTCGTGAGCCGAGGCGCGATCCCATCAGCAACGGGTGACTGTCCCTGTTCCCACGTCTCGCCCTCATCCGACGACGTGAAGAGCGTGGGCCCATCGTAGGCGGCGATAAGGACGCCGTCGACGACGGTGACGTGCCCTCGTCTGCGGGTACCGCCCGGCGCACTGGGGATCTCTCGAAACGATGTGCACGCGTCGTCAGTTACGTACATGGGCCCAGGAGATGCGGCTGACGCGTACAGGCGACGCCCGGATGTGAGAAGCCATGGTTCCAAGACCTGAACACCCGGGCGATTGAACGGCTGGTTCTCGCAGCGCGTCCAGCTGACGCCGTCGTCCGATGAGCGGTAGATCTCTGAGTTCACGGACGCGAAGAGCGCTCCCGACTCCGACTCGGCAAGGGCTTTTGCGTTGCCAGTGAAGGGACCGGCGGCCAACTGCCACACGAGCGGAGCCGGCGTCTCCGGCTGCTGGCTGAGGAGCGGATTGGCGGCGACAGAGGCTCCGAGTAGCAACAAGACGATGCGTCGAACCGCGGTCATCGCTCGATCCTGAACTCGACGATCCGATCCGTGTCGTCGCGCTCGATAAGGATCTTTGAAGGCTGAATCGCCTTGTACCCATCTGGAGCTGTCGCTTCGATGACGAATTGCGCGCCAAATGGAAGCGTAAGCGTGATAGGTCTACCCCGCCGATCGATCGGTTCACGTGTTGCACCGGTCAGAAACAATCGTGTCGCGTCCGCAATCTCAACGCCTGGCGCGTGCACCACGACTGTGATCACTCGACCCGACGGGAGCGCCGCGAGTCTGAACGCCGGCAGCTGAAGATGTTCGGCGGCCCCCAGGGTCACGTCCGCTGCCGTTTCAATCGAACCCGAGCTCGGATAAAAGCGCCGTTTGTTCAATTTCCCCGGCCGGACGGAACGGTCCAACTCGACGCCCACGACGTAGCGCCCGACGTTCACATGATGGAATTCGAATGTACCTTCTTCGTCGGTCAACACGTTCATGGTGCCCAGAGGAACCGCACCCGCACGAGCCGCCGCAGCATCGGCGAGTTGAACCGCGATGCTGCGCGCCGGGCGGCCGTCTTCATCGATTAGTTGTCCACGGATCTGTCCGTCGATTTGGCCAGCGATATCGGCTTCCGCACATCCATTCGCGTCGACGGCAACAACGGTAGGTTGGGGTGGTTCGAATTGCGCCGGAAGACTCGCGGTGACGCGAATGCGGCCGAGAGGAAGTCCGTCGACCTCGTAGCTGCCATCGGCGCGTGTCGTTGTGGTTCTTGCCGGACTCGCGCCGGGCTCTGGCGAAACGGTGATCCGAATTCCGGAGAGGGGCCGCCCGCGCGGCGCCGTTGGGCTCAGATCGACCGTCACGTCACTGACGACGCCGGTCAGTAGACCGCCGGCTGCGTTGCGTTCGCGTCGATTGAAGTAGGCAATGTCGGCGCGCGTGTGTGGATCGCTCAAAGGCCGTGTCCGCGTGCATATGCTCGTGGACAGCATTCCCGCCTGATTTCGATACGCGTAGACGACGTACCGGTCGCCGACCGTGAAGCCGAAGGCGCAGGTGCCAGGTCCGTTCGCGACGGTGATACTCCCGACTGGTGCGCCGGAGAGCGACCGCTCGACCTCGAATTGCACGCCACTTGTAAAACCGGTCACGCGCCCGACGAAAACGGCAGCCGCCCGTTGTCCAGCAACGCACGCAGATCCACCTCCCATGCATGTGCAAGCGGTGGCGTTAGCCACAGGCAACGCGGATGCGCACAGAAAGAGAACGCCGAGGGTGAGGATTTGCTGCGTGTTTCGATTCACACGGGACGTGATTGAACGATCATCAGACGCAATAGACATTCCAGATCGAGCGCGTCGTGACAGCGGGAATCCCATGGCATATGAGGCACCGTCACCCGCTTCTTGGCCGGATTTACGGGCGCGCGATTTCAGAAAAACAGATCCGGTTACAGGATTGTGGGCCGCACCTCAGTAAGCCATCGCGTAACAATCCCGCCGTGGATCTGCTCCGGCGATGCGATTGCCGCTCGCAGGATCGACGAGCACCGCCGTCGCGCAACTCGCGATGCTCGCGGGCGCGATCTTGCTGACGTCGTGTCCTTTTGTCTTCAGGTCCTGATAAACCTCGTCCGGCATGTCGGATTCGACATTGAGTTTGTTGAACCCGGCTGGGTGCGGCCAGAACGATCCGTAGAAGTGCAACGTCTGCACGCGCGGCCACCTGAACGCCTCGTGAAGGTTGGGGTACCACTCCGGCCAGAACTCCACGATGTTGAGAAACGCCTGCAGGATCGTTTGCTCCTGGTTATCGCCCCCGGGCGTGCCGATCGCGAGGAACGGCTGGCCGTTGTGCAGGACGATAGTGGGCGTGAGCGTGTAACGCGGACGTGATCGCGGCCGCAGCTGCGCGGCCCGTGTCGAATCGAGCCAGAACGATTCACCGCGCACGCTCATCGCGATTCCTGTCTGGCCGAGAATCGGAGAGGTCGGCAGCCACGCACCGCTTGGTGTGCTGTCAAAGACGTTGCCGTCGCGATCGATGACAGAAATATGCGTCGTGTCTTTGGTCACACCGGCCGTGAGATCCTCGTCGGGCGGCTGCTGCGTTTCAGCGGCGTTCGGAAGATTCGCGATCCAATAGTTCCAGGTCTTCACCTTCGAATCGAAGCGAAGCGGATCGCCAGCCAGATAGCCCTTCGATGCGTGCTGCGCGTCGATCTGTTTCGCTCGTTCCTTCGCGTACTCCTTCGACAACAAACCTTCCACCGGACTTTGCACGAACGCCTGATCGGCGTAGTAGCTGTCTCGATCCGCGTAGGCGAGCTTCATCGCCTCGACGATTGTGTGCAGGTACGGACCGCTGTTGCGCTTCATCGACTTGAGATCGAACTGCTCGAGGATGTTGAGCGACTCGAGCAGTACCGGGCCCTGGCTGCCGAATGATTGTTTGTAGACGTCGTAGCCGCGATACGTCGTCATCGCCGGCTGCTCGACCTTGGCGAAATAGTCGGAGAAGTCCGAAAGCTCCCACGGCGCGTCATGAGCTTTCAGGAATGCGACCATCTCGCGTGCGATCTCGCCTTTGTAGAAGAGATCACGGGCCGCAGCAATGCCAGCGGCGCGCCCCTTCTTTTTTGCTTTGCGTTCCGCCTCGACCATCGCAGACAACGTGCGCGCCAGGTCCGGCAGCTTGATCGTGTCACCGGGCTTATAAGCGGTGCCATCAGGCTTCACCCAGGTGCGCTTGTTGTCGGGCCACGCATCGATGAATTTGCGGTTGTTGCTGATCGCGTCCGCAGTTCTGGGCCGCAGCGGAAATCCATGCTCCGCGTACTCGACCGCGCGCAACGACACCTGTTCGAACGTCATCGTCCCCCAGCGCTCGAGGACGGTGAGCGCTGCGTGGACCACGCCTGGAACGACTGCGGGGTCGAGACCGACGCCGTTCAGGCTTTTTCCACGACTCGTGTACCACTCGATCGTCGCGCCTTTCGGTGCCCAGCCTTGTCCGACGATTGACGTGACCTTGCGCTCGCGCTGCGGATACACGAGGACCAGGCCTTCGCCGCCCAGGCTATAGAGATCCTGTTCCACGACTCCGCCAACCAGCATTGCCGCGACGCCGGCGTCGAACGCGTTGCCACCCTTCAGCAGGACCTCGAATGCCGCGGCGCTCGTCAACGGGTGGCCGGCGGAAACGGCGCCGTTTGGGCCGGCGACGGTCGGCCGATCGGCCGCGCGCGGAATCGCTGCCGGGCTGACGATCACGAATGTCGTTGTCAACGCAGCGACGGCGAGGTGAAGGCGGACGTGCATCTTCATTCACCCTTAGGCCGTTACGATCGGTAGCGATCGGAACGAATAGCTGATTGACGGCACCGTGGCCGACGCCATCGCGGTCGCCAGGCTTCCCGGCCATCCCATGCCCGCCACGAATGCGAACACTTCGACGAAGCACAGATAAATCAACGCCGGCGTGACGTTCAGCGATACCGACAGCGGCTTCTGCACATCGAAACCGAAGTTGAAGTTGATTTGCCCAGTGTCCATCTCCTGCCAGGACTCGTACAAGCCGCCACCGGTGGCAAGGATTTGCGCGAACTCGTTCATCCCGTAGACGGTCAGGCCGACATCTCCGGACGATTGGACAAAGGTTGTGTTCAACGAGTTGGTGGACCATTGGAACGAATAGCTGGCGCTGGCGGAAATCGTCAACGTGCCTTCCGTCATTGGATGGAAGAAGATTCCGACGCGAGCGTACTCGCTTCCACCGTTGAAACCCTTGGTTTGTGATGACACGGCGCTTGCGCTGATCTGCCCGTTGCGATTCGCCGAGACGGCCAGCGTCGGGTCCGAGACGTTGGCCAGCAGGGCGGGAATGGTGTCGGCGAAATCGAATGGCGGCACGATGGTTCCGGAAATCGTGCCCGGCACGAAGTCGCCGACGTGCGATGGCACTTTTGGAAACGACAGCTTCTTTGCCCCGAGCTTCTTGTGCCAGCTCAGAAGCCCGTCTAGCGCTTTCTTGTTGGCGGGGTCGTTGACCGCAATCATCGACGGCCCTTTCAGTTGGCCGAAGAACTTCGCGCTTGGCTTCTGCATCGCGCCGCCGGCATCCATCTTCTGCTGGAGTCTCGTTCTCGTCACATCCGCTGCCTTGCTGGCGAAGCCGGCTGGAACCTTCATCCCTCCCATCCGCAGGAATTCGAGTACTTTTTTCTGCTCCGCCGTTGCTCGACTCTTTTTCGCCATCTCGCTCTCCAGTGTCTAACGAACTCGCCTTTTCTCTGCGATACTTGCGAGTTTCAAACAATAGTCGACTCCACCGACAGTGGCAATCAGCCAGAGCACGTCCGCTGAATCCGTGGGCTGATGCGAGAAGAGTACAGAGTATGGGCTGCCGGCTGCTACGCCGAGGCAAGGCTTCGGGAAGAACGACGCGAGCGACGGTGTAGCTACTGTGTCAGATGTCAAGCCGTCGCGGGCGGATGCCAAGGCGTTTGACGTCTGAGCATGGCGTTGAGATGAATCAGCAATTTATGCATCGCGGCAACGAGCGCAACCTTCGGCAGTTTGCCCGCTGCGCGCCA
>JBKPSH010000091.1:0-40883 GCA_046734955.1 Acidobacteriota bacterium | reverse complement strand
ATTGGCATCGACGCGTCGGCCATCCTCGACCGCGAAGCACACGAAGCCGTGATTGACGGGCGTCGAGTGCCACTTACCAGACTGGAGCTGGCAGTTTTCGACTATCTGCAGCGTCACGCAAACAGAGCCGTTTCGCGGGCGTCACTCCTTGAAGATGTCTGGGGATACAGCTACACCGGCGGCAGCAACGTTGTCGACGTCGTCATCCGTTCGCTCCGCAAAAAGCTCGGCGACCGCGCCGCTGTCATTGAGACGGTGAGCGGAGTCGGCTATCGCGTGCGGGAGCTAACGCGCTAGCACCAATCAGGGCTGCCGAGGCGAGTTTAAACGTAAGAACGGCGAAGAGACTGGGATTCGAACGGGCGTCACGCGGCCTCCCGAATCAGCCAGGGTTTAGAGACATTCGGTTCGCCTTTCGAATGTTCCGCAAGCACATGGTTGTCACTGGTGCCGCGATTGCGTCGCTCACACTCGGGTTGGGTGCGTGTCTGGCCGCTTTCTCTCTGATCGACGCGTCTCGGCTCAATCCCGTAGAAGCATTGCGCTCGGAATGAATCGAGGCAGTCGTGAAGGTTTGGTGCGACGCGCTACTCATTGCGTAGCGCGATGACGGGATCGACGCGTGCCGCACGCCACGCGGGAACGGCCGCCGCCACTGATGCCGCCAGCAGCAGCGTGCCGAGTGGCAGCGCAAGACTCGAGACCTCGAACGCCTCGACCTCGTACAGCATCATCTCCACGAAGCGCGACGCGTACAGTCCGCCCGCGACACCGCCGGCGGCTCCGATAAGCGTCGTGATGGCGGTGTCCGACAACACCGAGCGCACCGCGGCGCCCGTTCGCGCCCCGAGGGCCATGCGGATGCCGATCTCGCGCGTGCGCTGTACGACCGCATAGCTCAACACGCTGTACAACCCCACGGTCGTCAGCACGAGACCGACCAGCGCAAAAAACCCGGAGAGCAACGCGAGCAGCCGCTCGCGCACGAGCGTGCGATCGACCATCGCGGTCAGCGGCGTCACCGAGGTCACGCGGAAGAGCGGCGTCGCGGCCCGCACCTCCTCGCGCAGTCTGAAGGCGATCGCCGTCGCATCGCCGGCGACGCGCACGTGCACAGTGCCGAGACTGCGTATCGGCACAAGGACATAGATCGTGGGCGCCGGCGGCAGGTGCAGGTCGTAGCGAGCATCCGCGACGATGCCAATCACCTCGTGATTGAGCGACCCGGCAATGCGTCCAATGAACTGACGGCCGACTGCCGGCTCGCTCCCAAAGTACCGCTTTGCGAACGATTCGTTGACGACAACGACGGTGGGACGCTCGGTGTCGAGGTCGTTCCGAACAAAGGTCCGTCCGGCGAGGAGCGGGATTCGCATCGTCTCGAAGAATCCCGGTGCCACCGCGGCCATGGTCGCTTCGATCGTCTCACGTGGGGTGCCGGGAACGGCGACATTGTACCGAACGCGAGCGAGCACGGTGTCCTCAGCCGCGCTGACGGCGGCGACGCCTGGTAACTGGCGAAGACGGTCGAGCATCTGCAGCAGCGCCGCACGCTGTTGATTCCATTCCATCCGTTGTACGCCCTCCCACGACACGAGCCACACGTCGGAGGCGACGAATCCGGGATTCACGCGGGTCAGTTTGACGAAAGAGTGTACAAGCAGGCCGCCGACGAAAAGAACTACAAGACTGAACGCTACCTGCATGACGACGAACGGATGCATGGTCCGCGCGCGGACGGATGTACGCCCGCCGGTCGCCTTCACGGCGGTCACCGGCTCGACGCGCGATGCACGCAACGCGGGGACGAGCCCGAGCCCTGCGCTGCTCAGTAAGGTCATCGCGCTGATGAGCGCGACGAAGCGCCAGTCGAGGCGCAAATCCAGCAGCACGGGATCGTCTGCCGACCTGAGCATGGTCACGACTGCCGGTGCGGCGAACATCGCGAACATGACGCCAATGAGACATGCGGCAACGGCGACGATCGCGCTTTCGATGAGCATCTGCTGGATCAAGCGGCTGCGTCCGGCTCCTAACGACAGGCGCAGCGACATCTCATCCCGGCGCGCCGCAATCCGCGCCAGGAACAGGTTCGCGACGTTCGAGCCGGCGATGAGCAGCATCAGCGCGGCGATCCCGGTGAGAATCCACAGCGATCGCTGGAATCTGGCGCGCAGCGCCGACGGTCCGGTCGCCGCGGATCGTATATAGAGCGGCGCATTGATGAACTGTGCGACGCGATCGGGTGGAGTGTTCGGTCCGAAATTGTTAGCCGCGTCTTCCCGGCGGAAGTTCGTGAACGCGGCCTGCAGCACTCCGTGCACCTGCTCCGGCGCGACATCGTTCTTCGGGCGTCCAAACACGCGCAAGTTTCGGTATCCGCTGTTGCCAAACGCGTACGGGTCTTGCATCGAGTACGGCAACCACACGTCCGTGGAATAACCCGGCTCCACCCTGAAGCGTGGCTCGGTGACACCGATGATCTGAAACTGACGATCTTCTTTAGGTCGATGCACCACGACCCAGCGTCCGAGGATCCCGCGATCGCCGCCGAATCGCTGCATCCAGAACGCATGGCTCAAGACGGCTACGGGATGTGCCCCGGGCCGCTGATCATCCTGCACCGTTAGCAGCCTGCCTATCGCCGGAGCGACACCGAGGCGTTCGAACGCGTCACCGGAGACAAACTGCGCCTGCACCGTCTCCCGCTCTCCACTTGCCACGTCGAATGTCACGCGGGCCCTGCTGGGATATGCGATAGCGAACAGGTCAATTCGCGCGTAACCGGCGTCACGAAGCCGCACGAACGCCGGATCGCTGAACACGTCGTCTTCAGGCCGATCGGGATTGGTGCCGGGAAAAGTCAGGTAAATCAAGCGCTCGGGTTGGTGCACCGGAAGCGGTCTGAGGATCAGCGCATCGACCAACGAGAAGGCCGCGATGCACGCGCCCAGCGCCAGCGACAGCGACACAATCGCCGCAGCCGTCACCAGCCCGTTCTTGCACAGCATCCGCGCGCCCAGGCGCGCATCGCGCCCGAGTGAATCGAGCCAGGGCAGCAGCTTGACATCGCGGCTCTCCTCGCGAAGCCGCAGACGATTCCCGAACTGGCGACGCGCCATGGCCTCCGCCCGCTCGCGTGTCATCCCACCGGCGACGAGATCGGCAATCCGGGATTCGATGTGAAAGCTCATTTCGTCGTCGAGGGCGCGATCGACGCCGGAGGGACGGAACACGTTCGCTATCCGCGACAGCCAGGACATGAGTGCACCTAGGCGTGTTTGAGCACGTAGTTCACCGCGTCGGTGACCGACCGCCATCGCGCTTGTTCGATAGCGAGCTGGCGGCGTCCGGCGGCGGTGATTTCATAGGCACGCGCGCGCCGGTTGTGTTCGGTCATGATGGTTCGTGCTTTGATCCAACCCGCCTCTTCCATTCGATGAAGGCTCGGATACAGCGAGCCCTCCTCCACCCGCAAGGCGTCAGAGAGACGATGAATGTGTGAGGTGATGGCATAGCCATGCAGCGGACCTCGTCGGCTCAGGATGGTCAGCACCAATAACGGCAGTGACCCTTGCAACGTATCTGGGCGCGTCGGCATACCTAGTGAGCTTAGTAAGGAGGCTCAGTATATGTCGGATGGCGGGGAGCGTGTCAATGGTGTTGGGGGGTTGTTGACGGGATATGATATAGAAGTTCTATAAAGTAGTTCTATATCATGGCTGACCCCGTCGCTGCGCTCGTCAAGGGCACCCTGGACCTGCTCGTCCTTCGGACGCTCGAACTGCAGCCGCTCCATGGCGCGGCGATCGCTGAGCGCATCTTCCAGACAACACGGGGAACGTTCCAGATCAAGGCCGGATCGTTGTTCCCGGCCCTGCACCGCCTGGAACAGGACGGATGGATCGAGGGGGAATGGGAAACCCCTTCGAAGGGTCGCCGCATCAAGTCCTACCGCTTGACTCGCGAGGGGCGGCGCCACCTGTCGGCTGAAAAGGCGACGTGGCAGCGGGTGGTCACCGCGATGACGCTGGTGCTGGAGTCGTCGTAATCATGTCGCTCCTCCGCACTCTTCTTGCGAGGATGCGCGCGCTGCGGCGATCCGCACATGCCGAGCGTGATCTCGAGGACGAGCTTCGGGCGTACCTGGATGCGCGGGTCGCTGCCCACGAACGGCTAGGCCTGTCGCCCGCCGAGGCCAAGCGTGCGGCCCTCATCGAGGTCGAGGGCATCGAGCAGGTGAAGGAGCGCGTGCGTGACGTGCGCAGCGGATCAGTGATCGTAGCCACGGCGCGGGACGTACGCTACGGCGCGCGAGTGCTCTGGCGATCCCCTGGCTATACGCTGGTCGTGATCATGACGCTGGCGCTCGGCATCGGCGTGAACGCCGCGATCTTCACGGTGGTGCACGCCGTCCTCTGGCGATCGCTCCCGTACCCGGACGCGCCGCACCTGCTGGTGATCGAGGCCGATACCGCCGCACTACCGAGCGCCTACCAATCAGCGGGCCCGATGTTCGACGTGCGAGCGCAGAGCCGGCTGATCACCGCGATCGGCCAGGCCGAAGGTCGTGACGCGAGCGTCATGATCGACGGCGCCATGGAGCGTGTGGCCGCGGCCAGAGTGACCGACGATCTGTTGCCGCTCTTGGGGGCGAAACCCTTGACCCTCGGGCGAACGCTGGTTACCTCAGAGGACTCGGACGACATCGTCCTCAAGGGCGTCGTGATCAGCCACGCGCTGTGGCAGCGCCGCTTCAACAGTGACCCTCAGGTGATCGGCCGGCATCTAGCGGTCAACAACTTCGACGTGCAGGTCGTCGGCGTCATGGCGCCCGACTTTCGCCTCGTTCTTCCCGCCACGACTCATGCTGAGGAGTCTATCGAGCTGTGGTTGCCAAGGAACTTTGTGCCCAGCCTGTTATATCGGGGATTGCCACTGGTCGGGCGTCTTGCGCCCGGGGCAACAGTCACCGAGGCCCAGGCCGAGCTCAATGCACTGGCCTCCAGTTTCGTCGCGAGCCATCCTTCGGCATATCCACATGGGCTGCGCGTGACGGTGCAGCCCCTCGGTGACGCCGTCACTCGCGATGTGAAGCCGGCGCTGATGGCGCTGAGCGCGGCGGTCGGGTTCGTGCTCCTCATCGCCTGCGTCAATGTCGCCAATCTGCTCTTGGTGCGCGCCAAGACCCGTGAGCGCGAGCTTGCGGTTCGCCGTGCGCTCGGCGCCACGCGATGGCGCCTGGTGCGGCAACTGCTCTTCGAAAATCTGATAGTCGCGATCCTCGGTGGTGCCTGCGGCGTGTTGCTGGCCGGGCTGCTCGTCGGCGTGCTGGACTGGCTGCGGCCCGTGCATCTTCCGCGTCAGTCCGAAATCGCCATCGACGGGGCCGTCCTGCTGTGGACCGTGGCGCTGACCGCGGTGTCGAGTCTCCTTGGTCTCGTGCCAGCTCTCGCATTCACGGGGCACGCGGACGGTCAGCCGCTTCATTCGAGCCGTGCGGGCTCGCTCATGCTGCGCAGCCGCCGCCTGCATCGCGCCCTCGTCTTGTCGGAGGTCGCGCTGTCGATCGTGCCGCTGGTCGCCGCTGGGTTGATGCTGCGCACGTTTACCAATCTTCTCGCCGCGCCGATCGGCTTCGATCCGGCATCCATCGTCACGGCGAGAATTTCGCTCAATCTCCGGGAGTTTTCATCGGTCGATCGTCGGTCGGCCTTCTATCGAGACGCGATCGCGCGCGTGCGCGAGCTGCCAGGCGTCGAGAGGGCCAGTATCGGCGGTCCTCTTCCCCTGGCGCCGGCGCAGAGCACATTGCGTCTTCGGCGAAGCGACGATCCCGAGGCGACATCGCTGATCGGAATGCAGGAGAGCATCATGCCCGGTTACCTCCGGGTCATGGGCATTCCATTGCGCCGAGGGCGCGACCTTTCAGACGAGGACATTATTTACCGTCGACGTGTCGCCATCGTCGACGAGCAGCTGGCGCGGCGCCTTTGGCAAGGAGATGCGATCGGTCAGCGGCTCTCGGTCGAGTATTCCAAGCAGCCTCTCGAGGTTGTCGGAGTCGCGGGCCAAATTCGTGCGCGCGACATCCGCGAGGCGGGCACTCCCACGATTTACGTGCCGTCGCCCGTGTACGAGATCGAGCAAACCATGGTGGTCAAGACGTCGGCACCGTCCGCAACAATCGGCCCTGCGATCAAACAGACGGTGGAGGCCCTCGGGCCCGGCAGACCTGTGTTCGACATCCGACCCCTGGACGACATCGTCGAGGCATCGATTGACAACACGCGGTTCACGATGCTGGTGCTGTCAGGTTTCGCGGTCGCGTCGCTGCTGCTCGCCGGCGTCGGGCTGTACGGCACGCTCGCATATCTCGGGTCGCAACGCACGCAGGAATTTGGCGTGCGCCTCGCCTTGGGCGCAACGGCCGCCTCGATTCTCCGTCTCGTGATACGCGAGGGCTGTCTGCTCAGCGGACTTGGCGCGGCGCTCGGGCTCGCGGGCGCGATGGCAGCTACGCGCGTGCTGCAGGGGCTGCTGTACGGCGTAACGCCACTTGATGGCCTCACTATCGCGAGCGTCATCGGGCTCGTGGCGGCCGTGGCGATCATTGCAGTCGGCGTACCCGCTTGGCGGGCAGCCCGTGTCGATCCAGTGACGGCACTGCGCAATGAGTAGGGCTTCGATCGATTCCTCGTGTTAGACACCACACCGACCGCATCGGCGGTAATGTCTGAGTGAGATTCCCGATGCAGGTCGGTGTCAACTATCCATGGTTCGACTACGGCTGGGACTTCGGCCTCGGGCCGCCTTCATGGCGCGCCGGACGCCGGACGCCGCGGTGGTACGACGAGATCGATCGGGACCTGCGCCAGCTGCAGGACATTGGCGTCAGCGTCGTGCGCTGGTTCATTTTGGCCGACGGGCTGACATACGGCACCGGCGACGACGCACCGAGAGTGCGCGGATGGGCTCGACGGCGATGGCGCTTCGACCCGCCGCCGTTGGACAGAGCGATCCTCGCGCACTTCAGTGAGTTGCTCGCCCGCTTCGCCGCTACCAGTTCCGGTGCGGCACCCCATATTCAGCTCCTGCCGGTGTTCATCGATTTTCTCTTCTGTCAGCCTGGAGTCCTGCCGGTGATGGCTCCCGAGGCGCCTGGTTCATCGAACATGGTTCCACATCGAGGATGGGTGAAACAGGGCCGGGCTGACGCGGTCGCCAACGACAACAAGCGGGCGCGCTTCCTCGACAACGCGCTCGGCCCGCTCCTGGAAGCGTCGCAGCATTACCCGGCGGTGATCTACGCGTGGGAATTAATCAACGAGCCGGACTGGGTCACAGAAGGATGGAGTCCAAACCCGCAACGTGAGCCGCGGGTCGCGGAGTCTTCGATGCAGGCGTTTATCGAGGAAGGCAGCGAACGAATCCGCCGTGCCGGGTTCAGGCCGACGGTCGGATTCGGATCAGCGGCGACGCTTCGCCGCTGCGGCGTTGTCGCTGACGTCAGTCAGTTTCACCACTATCCCGACGGCACCGCCACGCTGGACCGGCACGAGTTTGATTGCTGTATCGTCGGCGAGTTCGCGACAGCCGCGACCGATGTATGGCCCGACTTGATTGATACTGGTCAAACGGTGCTCAATCGTCTTCGACTGGCCGAGTCTCGTGGCTACTCGCTCGCTCTGCCCTGGGCCTTTCGCTCGCAAGATCGTCACACGACGTGGTCTTCCGAGGTTGAGAGAGACGTGCGCGCGTTCACCGAGCGAGATAGTTCTAAACCCACCTGATGATTCGAATCTACTGCTCAATCAACGACCGCCTCGAAGCTTTCGCCCCAATCAATGATTCGAGGGTTTCCAGTTCATCACGACTGTAATCGGTCGCAGGTTCGACTCGGGTTCTACGTTGATCAGGAAGCGGCCATCCGGTGCGACGTCATATTGATGCCCGTAACCAATGACGTTCACCCCGCCGCCGACGCGCCGCGTTTTGAACAGCAAGACCGGCGTATCGGCCGCGAGCGTCGCGCCGCTCGGTCTGACTCGAGCCGCCATCATCGTTGCGTCGGGCGCCACGTAATACAACTCGCGGCCATCACGGGACCACCGCGCATAAATCCCGCCGGCGGTGGAGATTGGAATTGCAACACCCGGTCCGGGAAACGGCCGGACGTAGATCTCGAACCTTCCAGTGTCATTGGATTGATAGGCGATCCAGTGTCCGTCTGGTGAAAACTGTCCCCACATTTCATTGGCCAGCGTCGCCAGGAAAAGCCGAGGAATGCGAGTGTCCATCGGCACCACCCACAGGTCCGTTCCTGTTTTTGGATCAGGTCCAAAACACAACAGGAATTGACCATCGCGTGACCAGTCGCTGAGGGCCATGAAGCGCGGGGAGTCGAATACCACTTCTTCATCGGTGGGTCCGGCCGCTGCCCTCACGTGGAACTTCGTGGATCCGGTTCGGACGGATGCGAACACGATCCGGTCTCCGTTTCGCGACCAAACGGGATACCGGGCCATGTTCTCGTCTGGTGTGCGTGCGAAAAGCAACTGGTGGCTGGAATCGACCAGCCACAGGGCGGTCTCGTTATTGACGGTGCGTTCGCCGATGACGCGGCGTCCGTCCGGGGAGAGCCTCGGGTTGGAGAGCCCGGTGCCGTCGAAGGAGGCGAGCGTCCCGAGCTCGCGGCCCGATCGATCGAACCAGGCAACGTGTGTCGGGCTGTGGCCCGAACGGTAAGCGAACATGTTTGCGTCCGACGTCGAGATAGCTGCGCCGCCAGTGACCGGATCCCATGCCACAGACTCCGCGACGGTGACGGCATCGCCGATCGGCGAGCGGCGATCAATGTCGAATCGCTGCGCGAGCAGCGTCCCCCGCCGGACAAACAGCAGCCAGTCTGGCGCGAGGTACGCGCCTTGTGAGTCGGATGCCACAAGCCGAGTTGTCTCGGGCGAATCGAGGGAACCGAGATACACGCCGCGCACGTCAGCCGTGCCATCCGCATAGAACAGAAATTGCCGTCCGCCGGGAAGAAAGTGCGGATACCGATGTCCCGTCGACTGTGCGGCCGGGCGAGTGACAACCGCCGACACGCCCCGTTCGGCATCGACGCGCAGCAGACCATTCGGCGACGGCGAGATGATCGGGGACATGATTCCCGAGAACAGGATGTTCCCGCCGACGCCCCAGCTTGCCGCTGTCCCAGCGATGATTTGCGTCACGGGTTGCGGCGCACCGCCACGCGCATCAATCCGTTTGAGTTCGGTGAACGCAAAAAAACCAATTGTTCGGCCGTCCGGTGACCAGAACGGTCGACGCGCACCCTGGGTTCCCGGCAAGGCGCGTGCATCGGCATCGTTGAGTGGCCGAACCCACAGGGTGGGCTGCCCCTGCTGATCGCCGACGAATGCGATGCGACGGCCATCGGGCGACAATGCGAATGACTGTGGATCGGATGTCCACGGAGTCGCGATGTCGACAACCCGCAGTTCGGGCGCCTCTCCGGCCGGCCGCAGTAAAAGCAGGCCAAAAGCTATCGCGAACAGCAACGCCAATCCGGCAAAGAATCGCTCGCGATTACTTGATCCGCTGGATCGGGCGGCTCGCGCAGCGACTGGTGTACTGGTTTCTTCGATCTCAATCCGCGCATCGGCTATGTGGTGCAGCCGTCTCCTCGGATCGGCCTCGAGGCATCGCCGCAACAGCCGACGGATTCCGTCGGGGACGCTCGGCGGTAGCTCCTCCCAATTGGGTTTGCATTCGAGAATCGCGTCGAGCGTTTCGGCAATCGTGGTGCGGCCGAACGCGCGGCGTCCTGTGATCATCTCGTAGAGCACGCATCCGAATGCCCAGATGTCGGCACGCTGATCCACCCGTTCACCCCGCGCCTGCTCGGGGCTCATGTAGGCCGGCGTTCCGGCAATGAAACCTTCACGGACGACCAGGGTGCCGATCGCGTGTTGTGCGTGCTCGTCTGGGGCGACTGCGGTCGCGAGACCGAAATCGAGGATCTTCACCGAGCCTGTGGTGGTGAGCTTGATGTTCGCTGGTTTCAAGTCGCGGTGAACGATCCCCTTGTCGTGCGCAGCCTCGAGCGCGTCGGCGATCTGGCGTGCGATCTCGAGCGCGCGCGTCAGTGCGAGCGTTCCGCTGGCGAGATGCTCGGCGAGGGTTGGCCCTTCGATTAGCTCCATGACGAGCGCGCACACGCCATTCGATACTTCGAGGCTGTGAATCGTCGCGATGTGTGGATGGTTCAGCGCGGCGAGCACGCGCGCTTCGCGTTCGAGGCGCGAGATCCGTTCGGTGTCGTCGGAGACGGCCGCCGGCAGGACCTTCACCGCGACGTCGCGCGCGAGCCGGCTGTCGCGCGCGCGATAAATTTCCCCCATCGCTCCGGAGTCGAGTGGTTCGACGATCCGGTAGGGTCCGAATTCAATCCCTGGCGCCAACGCTGCGGCCGTGTTCCGGCCGTCCTGTGCCGTCGGATGCGCAAGCGCAGCGATCGCCGGCGTTTCGGCGAACCCTTCAGCGTCGGCATGCGCGATAAGGAGCGACTCCACTTCTCGCCAGAGCACCGCATCATCGCGACAAACATGGCGGACAAAAGCGCTGCGCTCGTGCGACGGCTGTGCCAGCGCGGAATCGAAGATCTCTTTCACTCGTAGCCAGCGCTCTCGATCGTTCATGGTCGCGCGACCCGGCCCTTTGTGATCCGTCGATACAGCCACGCTCGCGCCGACTGCCATTCGCGGGTAACGGTCGCGCGCGATACCGACAGAACAGCCGCAACTTCCGGCTCCGAAAGCCCGCCGAAGTATTTCAACTCCACAATCTCAGCCTGTCGCGGATCGAGGCGCGCGAGATCCCGCAACGCGTCGTCCAGCATGAGAAGCTCGCAGTCCGGAGGGGGAACCGCTCGTAACCCTTCGTCAAACGTCACACGGATACCGCCCGGCCGTTTGGCTGCTTGCCGCTCGCGCGCGTAATCGACGAGGATGCGCCGCATCAACTGGGCGGCGAGCGCGAAGAACTGGGCGCGATTCAACCAGCTCACGCGCGTTTGTGCCATCAGGCGAATGTACGCCTCGTGGACGAGCGATGTCGGTTGCAGCGTGTGGTCCGGACGCTCGCGCCGAAGGTAGCTCGCGGCGCGGCGGCGAAGTTCCTGGTACACGAGTGGTACCAAGTCTTCACGCGCCTGCATGTCCCCGCGTCCCCACGCCCGAAGTAATTGACTGATGGTCCCCGCGTCCATTTGCCGGTCGATGTCAGGGTTTGAGGCGATTCGACGACAGTTTACGCGTTATGGGCCGGCACAACGATGGTGTGCCAGGGGAGGGCAGCCATGAACGTGTTCAGCCGATGGCTGATGGGCGCAGTCTTCGTCGCCATGCTCGGCGTACGAATCGTCGTATTCGCTCAAGAATTCGCGGAAATTAAGCTCAACTGCCGGGACGCGCCATGCGATGCGGTGGCGCGCGGACGCGTAGCGTTCAATGATCGCAACCTGCGCGAATTGGGAGGGAACGGTCGCGCGTGCGCTGATTGCCACGTTCCTTCCGAAAATTTTCAGCTCTCGCCGGCAGTCGCGCGCGCGAGGTTCGAAGCACTGATCGCCAAACGCGCGATCGACAAGAGCGCCGACGATCCGCTCTTTCGGCCCATCGACGCCGACGATTTTCGTGAGCACGGCGACGCCGCCGACGATTACTCGAACCTGGTCGAGAACGGACTGGTGCGTGTAACGTTGACGCTACCGCCCAACGTGAGGCTGATCGATACCGCGACCTGCACAGCGCCAGATCCCGTCGCTTGTCAGCCGACCGAGGAGACATCGGTCGACTTGTGGCGAGCGGTGATGCCGGTGGCCAACGTCGCGATTACCGGACCCGACAATGTGCTGCCGATCTGGCCTCCCGCTCCGCGCACACCGATCATGGGCCTCGATCCGAACGGGCCCAATCGGCAGGGTGGATATCAACACGACGCGCGATTCGCGATGCTGCAGGAGCAAGCGCGCGGAGCGCTCCTGGCACATGCGCAAGTTGCGACCGAGCCACCGGCTGGAATGCTCGACGATTTGGCCGCGTTCCAGCGCACATTGTTTTCCTCGCCGAGAGTCGAAGTCCTCGCCGAGGCGATCGCGTCCGGTGCGACGGTATTTCCCGATCCGGATCCCGAACTGACCGACCTGGAACAGCGCGGAAAAGCCGTGTTCAATCGCGCGTGCGCGACGTGCCACGGCGGTGTTCTCCATCCAAGTGGATCAACCCCCGATTTTGGGATTTCGCGTCCCATCCGGATGCGGTATCACAACATCGAGACGGCGTGCCCGCGCCGACCAACTGATGGTTTTTCTCCGTGTCCACCAAGGCTCGCGCGCAACGCTCGCACCTATCGCATCGCGCTGCCCGATGGTAGCTATCAGTTCGCGACGACCTCTGATCCAGGGCGGTTGCTGCTCACGGGACAGCCCGCGGATCTCGGCGTGATGGATGTGACGCAGCTCCGGGGCATCAGCCGGACCGCCCCGTATTTCCACAACAACTCGGCCGCGACGCTCGAAGAGGTGCTCGATCATTACGATGCATTCTTCCGATTCGTCGCGCGCCAGTTTGTTCCACCAAACCTGCCGGCAATTCTGTCGTCGAACGGCAGCGTGCTGGATCGTGGCTTCGTTGCCGCCGAGGAGCGAGAGGCGCTACTCGCGTACTTGCGAAAGTTGTGAGGCTGAAAATTCTGAATGCTGATTTCTGAGTGCTGAAAGCCCGAACGCTTCGCGTTCGACGTCTTGTTCAAGCAGCAATCAGAATTCAGCACTCAGCAGTCTCAGCACGAGTTACGAGCGATTCATCATTCGCTCTTGATCTCCGCGTCGGTTTTCAACGCATTCGTCACCGACAACTCGCCGAGTCCGGTCGCAAGCGATCGCGCGAGCATCCGCTCGACATTGCTGTTGACGACGCCGGCAAGTGTCACGTGGCCGCCCTCGACGATGATGTGAATCGGAGGGTTGGCCATTGACGCGTAATTCCAAAACGAAGGATTGCCGTAAATCGCCCGCGACACGCGGTAGCGGAGCTCGTCGTCGAACTGCGACACGGGCAGCACGCTGATCTCGCTGCGCACGCCGCGAACACCGTCAATTTTGGATACCCGTTTCTCGATGTCGTCCTTTTTGAATGGCATGGTGACTTTCCCCGTCAACACGACCATCCCGTTCTCCACGGTGGCATTGATGTCGTCGAAAATGGTGAGTCGTGCGTAGCTCATGATCGATCGCCCGACGTCCTCCGCTAAACGAACGTCGCGCCGATCCTGGGCGAACGCGCTGGTGGCTGCCATCGCCAGCATCGCGATAACGGCAACAAGTGAAACCCTGACTTTCATGATCCCCAAACCTCCGGCCAACACGCTCATCCGTGTGGCCTTCCCGGGCAGGCACGCCGGTGTGACATTGCACCTCAAGAGAGGGCAAAGGCAATGCCATCCGAATGTTCGAAATGTCGGAGGATTCTTCCATCCTGGACGGTTACGGTGTCCTTCAGCGAGGTCGGATCCTGACACTTGCCGGGACGCCGACTTCGGGATCGGTGATCCGAATCGATCCCAAATTCCGGATCCCGGATCCCGAACAACGGATCCCGGGACGATCTGGTTTAGAGCGCGATGATTGTGAGGATACCCGCGCCGATGAGGAGAAGCTGGCGGAACGGCCCGCCTTCGAGACCGCCGCGATGGAGGTCAGGAATGAGATCCGACATCGCCACATAAAGAAAGTTGCCGGCGGCGAACGCGAGGACGTAGGGAAGCAGGTTCGGCAGAGACTGCGAGGCGGCCAGCATTCCCGCCGCACCCAGGATCCCTCCGATCCCGGAGAGAAGATTCAGGATAAAGGCGCGACCGCGCGTGAAGCCTGCGCGCAGCAGGATCGCAACGTCCCCGACTTCCTGTGGAATCTCGTGCGTTGCCACCGCAAGCGCGGTGGTCACGCCAAGCGGAATAGACGTGACGACGGCCGCCGCGATCACGGCGCCGTCGACGAACGTATGAAAGGCGTCTCCGATGATCACCAGTGACGCGGCACTGCTGGTGTGGACCTCGCATTCGTTCGCGTCATGGCAGTGACGCCAGATCACGAGCTTCTCGAGAAGAAAGAACGCGAGCACACCGGCGAGCAGTGTGCTGAGCGCGCGAGCCGGCGGTAACCGCTCGAGCGCCTGTGGCAGCAAGGCGAGCACCGCGACGCCGAGAAGCGTCCCGACGGCATAACTGATTGCCCACGGAAGCACTTTGATCCGGATCGAGTCACCGAGCAGCAGGAAGGTGGATGCCGCGATAACGCCACCGAAGCTTCCGAGCACACTCAGTCCGATCGCCACTGCGTAGAGGTTCACACAGGGATTCTAGCGAATCCCTTATCACTAATCACTGATCCCGAATCGCTAATCGTGAATCCTTGAATCCTTGAATCCTCGAATCGATGATTCGACGATTCAGCGATTGGCGATTCAGCGATGAGTGATTCGCGATGAGTGATCAGTGATTAGCGATTCTGTTATGGCGTTGCGACAAATCCCTTACGCGCGCGGACGTGATAGCTCGCGTTCCTGACTTCGACACGGATCGCGTGCCACTTGCCATCCTTCGATCCATTCGCCGCGTAACCCAGGTAGTACTGGCGGCTGAGCTCATCGGCGATCCCGCTCGTAGCGGGATTCAGATCGCGCGTACTTCGGATGATCTCGGTGCGTCCGCCACTGTCGTCGGTGATCTCTCGCAGCGCGTACGCGTTCACTCGATCGTCCATTCGTCCTCCGCTTCGCGGGTTAGGGGACGGATAGTTGGGTGGCGGCGAGGGTGGTGGATTGCGGCCGCCGCCGCCCGGAATCGGGAACGGAAATGGCACCGGGAATCGCGGCCGAGGCCGCTGAAAACGGACGCCACCTGGCATCCAGCCGCCGAACTCGCTCTGGCTGTCGATGCCAATCGCGTAGACGAGCACTTCCGCCTCGCGGATCATCCGCTTCAACGACTGCACGTCGGTGCGGCTGCTCGTGTCGTTGCCGTCGGAAATGATCACGATCGCTTTCTTGCGGTTGTGACCTGATTGCGCGAGCGGAATGGCATCGGCCACCGCATCGTAAAGCGCTGTCCCACCGCGCGGCACCATGCGCGACAGCGCGTAGCTGAGACGACGTTTATCGCGCGTCCAGCCTTCCACCATGGTTGGATGATTGTCGAACCGGTAGAGGAAAACTTCGTCGTCCGGGTCGTTCAGCTGATCGAGGAAACTGTTGAGCGCCTCCCGCGCGGCGTTCATCTTTTCCCCTTCCATGCTCCCGCTCGTGTCGAGGACGATGCCGAGGCTGACAGGCACGCGTTCGTTGGTGAAATGCGTGACGTTCTGCAGCTCGTTGTCCTGGTAAACGCGAAAATCTTCCTTGTGAAGTCCTGACACGAACCGGCCGTTCTCGTCGGTGACCGTGGCGGTGACGTTGATTAACTCGACGCCGGTCTTGAAACGAAACGACTGCTGTTCGTTACCGTTCGACTGCTCTGGCTGCTGCTGTTGCTGTTGGTGATTCTGCTGACTGGCCCGCGCAGTCGCGTGGGCGTTCATCACCAGGACGGCGACAGCGGCGGTCGCAAGCCCAAAACACCTGGTGCGTGTCATGACGGACCCCTATTTCTGTGCAAGCGCGTCAGGGCCGCGCTTGTCGACGTGCGGCAGCACCTGGCCGTCTTCCGTTCTGAATCCGACACGATATCGTGACACGTGACCGCTGACCGGGACACTCACGACGAACTGTGACTCCCCGCCGGGCGTGAGCGTGGTGTAGTCGAGAGGCGCCTGGTTGCTCGAGAGAAACGCACCGTCAGGGCCGAAGACGAAAACGGTTGCCGCCACGTGCGCGATGGGCGCAGCCGTCCGCGGGTTCTGCACGAGACCGGTGATCACGATGCGATCGGGCTCTTGCGTGTGTCGCAACGCCAAGAGCTCCAGTGGTGCAGCATCAGCTTTCGCTTTCGCAGCGGTTGTCGTCGATGTGGTCTCCGCTCCTGGCACCTTCCGGGATCCGAACGTCGTCAATGCGAGACCGATCGCGACCACGATCGCCGCCAAGCAGCCGATCGCGACCAGCCGATTCGCCCACGGCGACGGTCGTTCGGGTTCGGCAAACAGATCCGCGACACCGGCGACCGACGGACGAATGTCGAAGTCACCGAGGTCATCGGGTGTCGATGAGGTCGTCTCGCCGATGGCGATCGGTTCAGCACCGACGATGCGCGGCGGCCGATGCGTGGATTCGACAGGCGGACTCGATTCGCGCGACGAATGGACGGCTTCGCGCCATTGTGCGACCTGTTCCGGAGCGAAGTGCGTTGAGGCACGGGCTCGTTCTGCCGCCGGAACGGTCTCGGCGGCAAGCGCGCTGAGTGCCTCGATTCGCGCATCCGATCGCGCCCGTTCATGCCGCAGCATCGTCACCACGACGACGGCCATCCCTGCGGCCATTGCCAACGCGAACGCGGTAACGACAATGAGTATGGGTTCCATTTCAGTAGCCAGTCTCCAGTTCCCAGTTGCCAGTTCTAATGAATCCGCTACGCTCGAGGCGCAAACGGAAACTGGAAACTGGTAACTGGAAACTGATCTCTATCTCAATTTAAATTCAACCGCGACTTCAACCATCACGTCGACCGGTGTGCCGAAGCGCTTCGCGGGATTGAATCGCCATTGACGCACAGCGTCAACTGCGCGTTGATCGAGCCCGCTGCCGAGCCCGCGAACCACTTTCACGTTGCCGACCGTGCCGTCAGCACGCACGACGATCTCGAGTTCGACAGCCCCCTGAAGACCGCGCCGGCGCGCTTCTTCGGTGTAGTCCGGTTGCACTTCGCGGACGATGCTCGGCGGTGTGATGCCCGCGCCAGGCCGGTATGGTCCTCCACCAGTGCCGCCACCGCTTCCCGGTCCGATCCCTGAGCCGGTGCCTTCACCGATGCCGGTCCCCTGACCAGTTCCTGCTCCGGCGCCCGCGCCCGGCCCATGGCTGTCCGAGTCCTTCGCGTCGGCAAGGACTCCCGCCTTGTCGGTTGTATCTGCCGGCGCCTGCGCCACCGGCGCGACTACTTCGGGCAGCGGCTTCGGCGGTACCGGAGGCGGTGGCTCAACCGGCTTCGCCACTGGCTCGGGTGCCGGAGGCGGGGGAGACTTCTTCGGTTCCGGCTCCGGCGGCGGAGTTGTTTTCGGCCGTGGAGGTGGCACCGGGCTCTTCACCGCGGATGCGCCTTTCATTTTGGCGGGGGGAGGCGGAGCCGGCTGCTTCAATCCGCCACCGCCTCCACCTCCTCCGGGACCCGGCGTCGCGAGAAACACCAGTCGCATCTCGCTCATAGGGAAGGTGCTTGGTGCCACCACCCCCATCGTCGTCAGAAGGAGGAAAGCCACGAGTCCGGCGCCGTGCAAGGCTCCCGAAGCCACGAGGGCTCCTGGTGAGCGTTTCATTGACCGACCCGGGCCAAAAAGAGGCCGTTCTGAAGGCGCAACCGCGAGCCCGCGCAGCTGTCGCACGATCCGAATGGATTCGGGGGCGCTCACGAATCGCCCGCCGACAGTCTGGATCGAACCGTCCGCGATCAGCGCCCGGACGTCGGTTGTCGGCACGCCGGCGGCTGCCGCAATTTCCCGGGCGGTAAACACCTCGGGGACCGTGGTGCTGATGGAAGACATTTTGTCCTCGCGGAAGGGGCAAAAGCCTTGCCGGGTGCCGCGCGGAATGAAAATACGCCTCGTTCGTGTTTTCGGCCATTAATTGCGAGTTCTGTTGTCGAGACGGCCGCCGGGCTGTGCTCCGGTAGTGACAAGCCGTCCTCTAGCGGGTGCTGTCCGCTACGGTCGCGATTCGTTGTCCGGGATCGGGGATCAGAAGAGGAAACTGGACGGCAACTGGGAACTGGAAACTGGCAACTGGAAACTTATGTTAAAACCGCCTGATGGCAACAGTTCAGCAGGTCATTGTCACCGGGGCGTCGAGTGGGATTGGGCAGGCGACCGCTAGGCGGTTCGGCCGCGCAGGCGCATCGATCCTGGCGGTCGGTCGCGACGGCGCCGCGCTGGCCGAGGTCGCGGCGGCCGTCCAGCGGGAAGGCGGACAGTGTTCGACCTTCGCGGCCGACGTGACCGAGTCCTCCGCTCCGGCGAGAATCGTCCAGACCGCACTCGACAAGCTGGGAGGCCTGACGACGCTCGTCAACGCAGCCGGGATCATCGGGAGTGGAACGATCGAGACGACGACCGATGAGCAGTGGGACGCGATGATGGACATCAACTCGCGCGCGCCGTTTCGCCTGATGCGTGCGGCGATGCCGGCGCTGATTCAATCAACGGGCGCGGTAGTCAACGTGTCGAGTGTCACCGGACTTCGATCGTTTCCCGGCGTTCTGGCGTACTGCGTGAGCAAGTCAGCCATCGATCAACTCACGCGCTGCGCGGCGCTTGAAGTCGCCGCGAAAGGGGTGCGCATCAACGCCGTGAATCCCGGCGTGGTGATTTCGAATCTGCACCGCCGCGGCGGAATGGACGAGGAGAAATACGCCGCCTTCCTCGAGCACTCGAAAGCGACGCATCCGATGGGCCGTCCTGGTGAGCCAAACGAGATTGCGGACCTGATCTTTTTTCTCGCCTCACCGAACGCCGGATGGATCACGGGTGAGACGATTTCGATCGACGGTGGACGACATTTGACGTGTGCCAGATAGCGACGAGCGAGAAGCGGGCAGCGAGAAGCGTTTAGCTCGCAGCGGGCTTCACCGCTTCCGCAAACATCAGCCCATCACGTTCAGCGAGAATACGTGCCGCTTTGAACCCTTGTGACGTGAGGATCTGCACCGGCCCACTCTGGTCGCCGTAGTCACCAGGACTCGATCCACCACGAACGAGCGCGGACCAACCCGTTCGAACTGTCCCGTCGATCACCAGGCACCGCCCGCCCGGCCGGAGCGCGCGCGCGACTTCCGAGACGCACGCGGCACGACGGTGGGCGGGAAGGTCGGGGAGAACGTCGCGCACGACGGCGACATCGAATGAGTCGTTCTCGACCGGCAGCGACGTCCACTGTGCGGTTGCGGTCTCGACCAGCGCGCCTTCGCGACCAGCGATCTCTCCTGCCGCCGTAGCGATCGCCTCGCGCTCGTCAACAGCGAATGCGCGCCCGGTGAGTCCGGTCTTTGCGGCAATCTGCGCGAGCAGCATCGGGTCGCTGCAGCCAACGACGAGCAGGCGATCGCCGAGCTTGATCCCTGCCATCGAGACAGCGAGTGATTCAGTGGAGGATTTGCGCAATGGCCACAGTGGCATCGAGTTTCAAATGATATAGTTTCCGGTCGTGAAAAACTCGCCGAAGATTGATGTAGCAAGTGGAAAGCTCGGAATTCTCCTCGTTGGACTCGGAGCGGTCAGCACGACGACGATCGCGGGTGTCATTGCCGTCCGTCGCGCGCTCGCGCCGCCGATTGGATCGCTGACTCAGATGGGCACCGTCCGCCTCGGAAAGCGAACCGAAGGCCGGTCGCCGCTGATCAAAGATTTCGTTCCACTGTCGTCGCTTGACGATCTCGTGTTTGGCGCGTGGGATATTTTCGACGAGAACTCGTACGAAGCTGCGAAAACCGCCGGTGTCATCGAGCAGGATCTGCTCGAGAGAATCCGTCCCGAGCTGGAAGCGATCAAGCCAATGCCTGCCGTGTTCGATCGGCGATACGTGAAACGGCTCGATGGACCGAACGTAAAAAAGGGAAAGACGAAGAAGGACCTCGCCGATCAGCTTCGCGAGGACATGCGCCGCTTCAAGCAGGAGCACAACTGCGCTCGCCTCGTGATGGTGTGGTGTGGCAGCACCGAAGTGTTCCTCACCGAATCACCGGCGCACAAAACCGCTGCCGCCCTCGAGAAGGCGCTCGAAACAAACGACGACAGCATTCCCTCGAGCATGGTCTACGCGTATGCCGCGATCAAAGAAGGAATTCCCTACGCCAACGCCGCGCCAAATTTGAGTGCGGACGTCCCGGCGTTGATCGAACTGGCGGCATCGAGTGGGTCACCGCTCGCGGGCAAGGACCTCAAGACAGGACAAACGCTGATCAAGACCATCATCGCGCCCGGTCTCAAGGCGCGGCTTCTCGGTGTCGAAGGGTGGTACTCGACAAATATTCTCGGCAACCGCGACGGCGAAGTGCTCGACGACCCGGAGTCCTTCAAAACGAAGGAAGAGAGCAAGAAATCAGTTCTCGACTACATCCTCCAGCCCAATTTGTACCCCGAGCTCTACAAAGATCTTTGTCACGTCGTCCGCATCAATTACTATCCGCCGCGAGGAGATAACAAGGAAGGCTGGGACAACATCGACATTTTCGGCTGGCTGAACTACAAGATGCAGCTGAAAGTGAACTTCCTGTGCCGCGACAGTATTCTGGCGGCGCCGATCGTGCTCGACGTGGCCCTCTTCCTCGATCTGGCGAAACGCGCGGGCATGGAAGGCATTCAGGAGTGGTTGTCGTTCTACTTCAAGAGCCCGATGCACGCCGAGGGTTTGTATCCCGAGCATGATCTGTTCATTCAGATGATGAAATTGAAGAACACGCTGCGCTATCTGCGCGGCGAAGATCTCATCACCCACCTCGGGCGCGAGTACTACGACTGATGGACTCAGGCAGGCTGCAGCCGGCATTTTACGGCGGTCTTGTGATTGGTGTGCTCTCGGCATTACCGATCGTCAGCGCCGGGAATTGCTGCTGCTGCCTGTGGGTCGTTGCGGGAGGGATGCTCGCGGTCTACCTGCGTCAGCAGAATTCACCGTATGCCGTGACGTCGGCCGAGGGAGCGCTCGTCGGCTTGCTGGCCGGAGTCATTGGCGCGGTGATTGGCGTGCTGATTTCCATTCCGATCGATGCAATGATGGGTCCCTTCCTGCGTCAGCTGATCGAACGCGTGATCAATGCGCAGCCGGATTTGCCGTCCGAAGTGCGAGACGCGTTCGAACGGGCAAGCGGCGGCGCTCGCGGCGCGGCCGGCCTGGCATTCAAGTTCCTCTTCATGCTGATCACCGGAACAATCTTCGGAATGCTCGGCGGACTGCTCGGCGTCGCGGTGTTCAAGAAGGACGCACCTCCACCTCCACCGCCTCCGCCGGGGACGATCGAAGTGCTGCCGCCGGAGTAGCCTTCCGGCAATGCTCAATGTTCAATGTGATGCTCTTCTCCATGGACATTGAACATTGAACGTTGGACATTGAAGAGCCCTACAGTTCCTCGCCCTCGACTCCGAAACTCCAACTAGAAAAAGTGTGCAGCTACGCGCGATTGTGCGCGTTTCCGCGCGGCTTTGTAGTAAACTCTTGCGCAATAAGGACTTCCATTTTGTCCGTCGGGCCTGGGTGTGGTGCTGCGTGCCGGTGATGCTCGCGGCCACGGCGGGCTCAGCGGGGCAGCAAACGGCGGTTCGTCTGCCCGAGCTCGCGGTCACGCGCCTCCAGGAAACGAGGCCCGCAGGCGCGCCGCCGCCGGGCGACGCGACGTCGACATCGGCTGCGAAGATGGCGCCGCTGCCGGTCACGCAGCTTGACGATCGGCAGGCGGCGACGAATCTCGACGGTCCGCGACGCATCACGTTGAGCGTGGCGCGACCAATGCCGATTGGTGATCTGCTGCTGCTTCTGGTGAATGGGACGCCCTTCAGCCTCGTGTCGGACAACGACGTCGTCGGAACGTTCACGGGCGATCTCAAAGAGCTCACGATGCGCCAGGCGCTCGAAGCGGTGCTCTTTTCGCGCAGGCTTGATTATGACGTGCAGGGAACCCTTGTTCGCGTGTTCCCGCGACGAGCGTCGACCCGCCTCTTCATGATCAATTACTTGAATGTGCGTCGCACGCTCGAGGGAGGTGTCGCCAGCGGAGCGCCCGTTGGTTCCTCGAATGCTCCAGCCAACCGGCTGACTACAACTTCGTCCGCCGATTTTTTTAACGACATCGAATCCGGTGTGCAGTCACTGCTCTCGCCGTCGGGCCGGGCGCACGTCGATCGAACGGCCGGCCTGCTCCAGGTCACTGACTTCGCAGAGCGTCTCGATCAAGTTGGTGTGTACCTGGAAGCGGTGCAGGTGCGCGCCGGTCGCCAGGTGCGAATCGATGCGCAGGTGCTTTCGATCGATCTCTGGCCCGGCGGCGCCGTGTCAATTGACTGGACAACTCCGGCTATTCGGGGCGCGACGGCTCGATCGTCCGGAGATACGCCGGTCGCGTTGGCGGTGACGAACCTCGACGCCTTGACGAAGGCGCTCGCTGAGCAGGGAGCCGTCACACAGGTAGCTGCGCCCCACATCGTCGTCATGAACAACGAGCCGGCCGCGGTGCGAGTGGGGAAAGAACTCGTCTACTTCGACACCGCCGAGACGTCAACGGCGCGTGGACAAAGGCGCGAAGTCAGTCCCGCCGCCGTTCTCGATGGCTTGACGCTCAACGTGCTCGCCCAGGTATCGGCGGATGACTTCGTGCAGTTGCACGTGTCCCCGGCATACACCGCGCAACGCGGTGAAGTGAAAGCGCGCGACGGAATTACCGTGCCTGTGCTCTCGGTGAGCCATGCCGACACGATCATGCGTGTTCGTGACGGCGAAACGATCGTACTCGCCGGGTTCCTGAGCGCGACGGAAAGGTCTACCCCTCGAAGCGGGCTGGCACGGCTTTTCGGTGGAGAGTCACGGACGACGGTGAGATCTGAAGTCGTCATCCTGCTGAGGCCGCGAATCGTCAAAGCTGCTATCGCGTCCCCTAACTGACAGAGAGGCTGTGCATGCACGAGGAATATTACGGATTCAGCGAAAAACCTTTCAGCCTCACTCCCGATCCGAAATATCTCTACAAGAGCGAATCACACGCCAACGCTTTCGACCTGCTGCAATATGCGATAAAGAGACGCGAGGGCTTTGTCGTTGTCACCGGCGACATCGGCACCGGAAAGACGACGCTGTGTCGAGCCATTCTCGAACAGCTCGATCGGAAGACGTTCACCGCGCTGGTGCTGAATCCGTTCCTCTCTGAAGAGGATCTCCTGCGGCTGGTGCTCCAGGACTTCGGCGTCGTCTCTCGGGAGGAAATCAAGCGTGGACGGCTGGCTGGTGTCAGCAAACAGGAACTCATCGACACGCTGAACGAGTTCCTGCTGTCGTTGCTTCCGCTCGGCGCTGGCGCGCTTCTCATCATCGACGAAGCGCAGAATCTTCCGCGGCCGGTGCTCGAACAGATCCGCGTGCTGTCGAATCTCGAAACCAACAAAGAGAAGCTGCTGCAAATCGTGCTGGTGGGGCAGCTCAACCTGAAAGACCTGCTGCGATCATCCGATTTGCGTCAGCTCGATCAGCGGGTTTCGATCCGCTATGAATTGAAACCGCTGACTCGTGAAGAGACCTCCGCCTATATCGCGCATCGACTGACGATCGCGGGCGGCGGTGCGGCGGTCAGTTTTGTGCCGAATGCGATTGATCTCGTACATAAGTACACGAATGGCATCCCGCGTTTGATTAACCTCGTATGCGACCGCGCGCTTCTCGGCGGATACTCCGCGCGGTCCAACCGCATCGAACCAGAAATGGTGAAGACCGCCGCCGCGGGCCTCGATTTGAAGATGCGCCGTGTTGCTGCACTCGAGTGGATTCAGCAGCGGGCCGCCGCGTTCGTCGCCGGCGTAGCGGTGACGGCGATGCTGGCGAGCGGAGTTGCTTACTCGTTGACTGGCGCGAGCGCCGGCAACACATCGGCAGGATCCGACAACGCTGCAACAACGCCGGCTACGCCGGTTGCGCTCTCGAGTCAGCCGGCGCACCACGACGCACCCGCAGCGGTCACCGGAGTAAAAGGGACCACCGGTCCCGCGCCGCCGCCTGCGGTCGACTCCGCGTCAACCGAGCCACACGATCCTGTTCGCGGGCAGCGCAGCTACTCCATTCTCGTGGGATCGTTTCGGCTTGAGCCGGAGGCTGCCTCGTTGACCGATCAGCTCGGTGGCCTCGGCTACCGGACGAGAACGTCGCGAGTGACGTCGAGTACCCGCGGCATCTGGCATCAGGTATTCGTCGGCCCGTACGTCGATATCGCGCAGGCGCGCGTGGACGAGACGCGTGTGCGGCAGCTGCCCGGTTATGCAGATGCGCACGTGATAACGCAGTGAGTCAGATTTTTGATTCTCTCCGCCGGAGCCGAAAATCCGACACGCGATCGACCCCGTCGCGAACGGCACATGGCGATGCTGTTCTCACCACGCTTGGTTATGCGCCGCCTCGTCGAAAGCGATATCGTCCTGTTGTCGTCATCGTTGTTCTGATTGTCGGCATTGCGGTGACCGGCTGGATTGCGTGGCGTTCTTATCTTGACTTCGATGCAGATCCGGCCCCGTCTGCCCGCGTTCTCTCACCAGGTATGCGGAAACCGGCGCCGCCGCCCGCTCGGCCGGTGACACCACCGACATTGCCGGCGGGAGCGCAGTCGCCGTCTGAAAACGCGGATGCACCACCGCAGGCGGCGCAGGTGTCTGATGTCGGAAGACGATCGCCACGCACCGAGTCTCGTAGTGCCCGTCCGCGCACGCGCCAGACTTCGGAGCCGCGCAGCTCGGATCCCGGATCCCGGATCCCGGATCCCGATAAGACACGCGCGTCAGCGCCTCCAGCTACGGACCTGGAGCTGGCGCTGTACTATCACCGCACCGGTGACTACGAGAAGGCTCTCCAGCGCTATCGCGCGTTACTGGAGCGAAATGAACTGAACGCCCAGGCTCACAACAATCTCGGTTTGCTGTATCAGGAAAGAAATCTTCTTCAGGAGTCTGCCCGCGAATTGCAGCGCGCTGTGGTGCTCGAGCCGCGCAACGCCGGCACGCGGAACAACTATGGCGTCACCCTTCTCATGCTTGGCCAGGCCGACCACGCCGCGGCTGAGTTCCAGACGGCTCTCTGGCTCGAACCACAGAATATCGACGCCTTGATTAACTTGAGCCTGGTGCAACGCAGGACAGGCCAGCTCGACACGGCGAAAGAAACATTGCTGCGTGTCCTGAACGTTGCACCGCAGAATGCGCCCGCGCATTACAATCTTGCCCAGTTGTACGACGACAGTAACGAGCGGGCGAGAGCCGTGGAGCATTACCGGCTGTTCCTCGATAACACCGGCGCCGACCACGCGGATCGCGCGGCGTTGGTTCGAGCCCGAATCGCCGCGTTGAATACAATGTCCAAGTGACTATGTCAGAGATAGACAATCTGCTGCAGGAAGACCGCCGGTTTCCACCGACGCCGGCTCTTCAGAAGTCCGCCAACATCTCGGACCCGGAAATCTACGAGCGCGCTGCCCGCGATCCGGAAAAGTTCTGGTCCGAATTCGCGCGCGAGCTGGAATGGATCCAACCGTGGAAGACGGTGCTCCAGTGGAAGCCACCGCATGCGCGGTGGTTCGACGGCGGAAAGCTCAACGCCAGCGCCAACTGCCTCGATCGCCACATCCGCACTGCGCGCCGAAACAAGGCGGCGATCATCTGGGAAGGAGAACCAGGCGATCGCCGCACGCTGACATACTGGGATCTGTATCGCCAGGTCGGCGCCTTCGCCAATGTGCTCAAGTCGCTCGGCGTGAAGCGCGGCGATCGCGTCGCGCTGTACCTGCCGCTCATTCCCGAGCTCGCGATCGCGATGCTTGCGTGCGCGCGCATCGGCGCGATTCACAGCGTCGTGTTCGGCGGATTCAGTGCCGAGTCGTTGCGCGATCGCATCAACGATTCGCAGTGCGTCCTGCTGGTGACCGCCGACGGCGGCTATCGCCGCGGCAACATGGTGCCGTTGAAGCGCACGGCTGATGAAGCGCTTCGTGAAACCCCCTCGATCAAGAACGTGATTGTCGTTCAGCGCCAGCCAGGCACGGCCGCCGCCGCGCAGATGATGACGACCGGCCGCGATCGCTGGTACCACGAACTCATGCAGAACGCGGACCCGCGTTGTGACGCCGAGGCGATGGATGCAGAGGACATGCTGTACATCCTCTACACCTCAGGCACGACAGGAAAGCCGAAAGGCATCGTCCACACCACCGGCGGATATCTCGTTGGCACGTATGCGACGACGAAGTGGGTCTTCGATCTGAAAGAAGACGATGTCTACTGGTGCACCGCCGATATCGGCTGGGTTACCGGCCACAGTTATGTTGTCTACGGCCCGCTCGCAAATGGCGCAACGGTCGTCATGTACGAAGGCGCACCTGATTGGCCACAGAAAGATCGGTTCTGGGAAATCATCGAACGATACGGCGTCACGATCTTCTACACCGCGCCGACGGCGATCAGGGCGTTCATGCGGTGGGGCACAGAATGGCCGAACCGCCGCGACTTGACCTCGCTGCGTGTGCTGGGTTCGGTAGGCGAGCCGATCAACCCTGAAGCGTGGATCTGGTATCACAATACGATCGGTCGAGAGCGTTGTCCGATCGTCGACACGTGGTGGCAGACCGAAACCGGAATGATCATGATCACGCCCTTGCCGGGCATGACCAGCACAAAGCCTGGATCCGCGACGCTGCCGTTCCCAGGCGTTTCTGCCGAGATCCGTGACGGACAGGGACGCCGTGTCGAAAAGGGGGGAGGCCTGTTAACGCTGACCAAGCCCTGGCCTTCGATGCTGCGAGGGATCTATGGCGATCCGGATCGCTATGTCCAACAGTACTGGAGCCGTTGGACCGACGGCACCTATTTCACCGGCGACGGCGCGCGGGTGGACGACGACGGATTCTACTGGCTGCTCGGACGCGTCGACGATGTGTTGAATGTGGCGGGACACCGGCTCGGCACGATGGAAGTCGAGAGTGCGCTCGTCGATCATCCTCTCGTTGCCGAAGCGGCGGTGGTTGGGAAGCCGCACGACATCAAGGGACAGGCGGTTGCGGCGTTCGTCACGGTGAAGGAAGGTGTGCAGGGCACCTTGGCGCTTGCGGATCAACTGAAGGAACATGTCGTCCACAAGATCGGCGCCATCGCGCGCCCCGATCAGATTCTCTTCGCCGCGGATCTGCCGAAAACACGATCCGGAAAAATCATGCGCCGCCTGCTACGCGACATTGCCGAAGGCAAAGCGCTCGGCGATACGACGACACTGGCCGACCCGGCAGTGGTGGCCAAGCTCAAGTCAGAGTACGAGGAGAAGGAGTAGGTACCCGAAAACCGATGTCACTAATGACCGGTGCGTCAGCCCAGCTTGCCGAATCCAGGCGTTCCGAGTCTAATGAGGCGTTGATAGTGGCTCGAACGGCCGCAAGACGGGAAAGCAAGCGAGCATGGCCAGCACTACCGGCATTGAAATCGGTCCCGATTCATATCTTTTTGCAGACGTACGGCCAGTGCGCGCTGAAGAAGCGGAAATCCTTTCAGTCCGCCGCTTCACTGGATCCGAATGGCCTGCCGATCGCGATCGATTGGTTGACGCCCTCAGATCGATCCGCCGCGAGCATCGATTCCCACGGCGTGCGGCGGTGGTTACGTGGAACACGACTGACGTAATCGACGGCGCCGTTCAACTCGATCCACTCGCCAGCCTGACGGCGGCAGGATTTGAAATCGCGTCGGTGATAACACCGCCGCAGGCACTCGCTTGCGTGGCGACAACAGTCGGACGCGGCGCTCCGTCGGATGCGATTGCGTGGCTGGCGCTCAATACTTATGGCGCGTCAATCGCGATCATGCGTGACCGCCAGCTACTCTTTTCACGCACGTTCCCCTGGACATACAAGGACGATCTCGAGACGAGCAAGGCGCAATTACTGCAGCGGTACGTCCTTATTTCCCGCCTTGCGCCGGAACTGGACCAGGGGTTCAAAGTCGTTCGCGAGACGTACGGCGCGACTGTCAGTCTCATCGTGACCTGCGGCAACCTGCCGGAGCTTCGATCGCTGACGTTGCCGCTCATCGAAGAACTCGACATCGAAGTCGAAACGCTCGATTCCATAGACAGCCTGTTCGCCGGGCGGAGTCTGGCGGAAGAATTCAGCGACCTCGCTCCAGCGCTTCGTCTTGCGACGGCGGCTGCTCTGACTGCTGGCGCAGCGTCAAGCCAGGATTCGATGCTGCCTCAGGGTGTGCGATTCGCCGCGGCGGCTGCTGTCATCGCGGCTCTCGCATGGGCCGGCTATTCGTTTTTGCATGGCTCGCAACCCTCGCCTGCGCGACAGTCCTCCGCGCCGCAGCGCACGCCGTCTCCGTCTTCGACCGACAGCCTCAGTTCGACGTCCCCTCAATCACCCGCCAAGCCACCCCAAACATCCAGCAGTCCAACTCCTCTGCCTGTTGCAACGCGGGGAAGCGGCGAGCCAAATCGTGCAACCGCGTCCGCGCCTGAGACGGCTCGCCGTCTCTCGCCTGAACAGTCACGGAGGGTTCCGTCCGATACAAAGACCACTGCCCCACCGCAAGCGTCGTCGCCGGCCGCTTCGCTCAACGAGCCGCTGCCGCGAATCGACACCGTTCTCATCGATCAGGACCGCCGGCTGGCCATTCTCGATGGTGCGGTTGTGGGCATCGGCGATCCGGTCGGATCGCGCATCGTCGTAGCAATCGCGCGCGAAGCGATCCTCCTGCGCGAGCCGTCCGGCCGCATCGTGCGCGTTAGACCCCGGGTTGGAATGTAAGTTCTGTCACTGCTCGCTGCTCGCGAGCGTGCCGGATCCGTGATGCGAGATCCGGGATGCGCGACCCGTGCTCCGACGAGGCAAGCCGCGGCGACGGACGACGCGAGCGAGCGCAGCGAAGAGAGCGTGTGGGGGAGTCCGAGGGGCGCAGCCCTCGGAGTGATTATGCGGAAGTTAGGCGAGTGCCTGATTCAGGCGGGTCTCGTTACGCAGGAGGATCTGCAGGCGGCGCTTGCCGAACAACGACGCACCGGCGAGCGCATCGGTGCGATCCTCGTGCGCCTGAATCTCGCCACTGAAAAACAGGTCATCAAGGCGCTCGCACATCAGATTGGTCTTCCTTACGTCAGCTTGACGGCCGACCCGCCCGAACGCTCGGCGATGGTGCTGATTCCGAGAGAGATTGCGCTCGAACGTGTGTGCGTTGCGGTGCGGCTCGAGAAGAATCAGCTCACCGTCGCGACGGCCGACCCGCTCTCAGTCACTCTCGCCCGCGACCTGGAGACGCTGACCGGCCACACAATCAAGCAGGTTGTCGCCACGTCTTCGGACATCGTTGATTCCATCGCGAGCGGGTACCCAGCCGCAGCTCTCATGCCGACTGGCGCTCCTGCCCGCGTGCTTGCCGTCGCCGAGCCGCATTCGGTGGTTGTCGACGACCTTCTCACCCTCATCATTCACAGAGCGATCGCGAGCGGTGCCACCGATCTCCACGTCGATCCGCGACAACACGGCATGATCGTACGGCACCGGGTCGACGGAGTGCTCACCGAGCCTCTCGATCTTCCGCAATGGGCACACGAGCCGCTCGCTGAGCGCATCGCGCAACTTGCCGGACTCAACGCTGAGGAGAACCACCTGCCGCAGAACGGCCGCGGTTGCTTTACCAGTGGAGATAGGGAAGTCGAGTTCCGGGCATACAGGCTGCCGACGCTGTTCGGCGACAAATTCGTCCTTCGGTTCGTCGGCCACAGAAAACCTCCGTTGCCACTCGAGGAACTTGGCCTGTCGGCAGGCGCGATGGAACTCGTACGCGATTTGCTGCGCCAGTCGCACGGCTTGATCCTGGTCGCGGGCCCTGCGTCGAGCGGCAAGACCACCACGCTCGCCTCCGTCGTCAGTTCGATCGAGGCCGACTCGCGAAGTATCGTCACGATCGAGGACGTATTCGAATATCAGATTCCTGGCGCAAGCCAGACGCACTTGAACGAGACCACGAGCAGCGCCGCTCTCCTCAGTGCAATCCTCGAGCACGATCCGGATGTTGTGTTGATCGGCAATCTTAGCCACCGCGACACGGTCGGAATTGCGATGCAGGCAGCGGACAAGCGGCAGGTAGTCGTCGCCGGTGTTCACGCCGACAACGCACCGTCGGCCGTGACGCGTCTCGCAGAGGCAGCGGTCGAATCGGCAATTGGTTCCGCGCTGATCGGCGTGGTCGCGCAGCGGCTGGTTCGCCGCCTGTGTACGGCCTGTCGTCGGCAGTACACACCAGATGCCGAAACGCTTCGAGCGCTCGGAATCCCGGAGACGAGTGCGGCAGAGATGGTGTTGTACCATGCCGTCGGCTGCGACGAATGCCACCAGACCGGCTACAAGGGTCGCATCGCGTTGTACGAAGTCATGAGAATCACCGACCGACTGCGCCGGTTGATTGTCCAGGGTGCCAGTGAGGATCTCGTCCGCCAGGGAGCCATTGACGCGGGCATGGTGCCGCTCGGTGAAGATGGGTTGGCCAAGGTCAAGGCCGGCATCACGACGGTTGACGAACTCCTCCGAGTTGTCGCCGAAGTGCGCACCGCCCGACTGGTGTGCCCCGAGTGCGGTGCCGTAGTGGGGACGGATTTCAAGGTCTGTCCACGCTGCGCTCATCGACTGATTAGCGGCTGCCATAAATGCGGCCGCGGTCTGCAGCCGGAGTGGGACTATTGCCCGTATTGCGCCGCCACCGCGAATAAAAAGAAGAAGAAGAAGTCGAACGACCACAAAATGGTGGACCTGCCTGGGTCCAACGTCGCGGAATTCAAGAATCAGAACAGATAATCCGGCCGCGTCGCGCTCCGCGGTGTCATATGAGAAACTAGGGTGGCCGCCGGAATTGCTGATTTCTGATTGCTGAATGCTGATTGAAAACCATTGAGCTCTTCATTCAGCAATCAGCAATCGACAATCAGCAATTTCAGGAACAAACGATCGGGCTTCTCCGTCATGGACACTCTATGCCTCTGATTGAAACGCGTGATCTCTGGAAAACCTACGTGATGGGCGAAGAGGAGATCCACGCGCTGCGGGGCGTGTCGATCGCCATTGAACGAGGCGAATACGTCGCCATCATGGGGCCGTCAGGATCCGGCAAATCGACGTTGATGAATCTGGTCGGCTGTCTCGATACGCCGACCAAGGGAAGCTACCTTCTGAACGACAAGGAGGTCGCGTCGATGAACGACGACGAGCTGGCGCGAATCCGGAACGAGGAGATCGGCTTTGTCTTCCAGACGTTCAATCTGCTTCCGCGCGCGACGGCCCTTCACAACGTGGAGCTGCCCCTTGTGTATGCTGGTGTGCCGTCGAAGGCGCGGCAGGAGCAGGCCAGGGCGGCGCTCGAGAAGGTCGAGTTGACGCAACGGGCCTCGCACAGGCCAAACGAGCTGTCAGGCGGACAGCGTCAGCGCGTTGCTATCGCCCGTGCGCTGGTGAACAATCCCTCGATCCTGCTTGCTGACGAACCGACGGGGAATCTCGATTCAAAAACCGGCAACGAAATCATGGGCGTCTTCGCTCGGCTCCATCAGGGCGGCAACACCATCGTGCTCGTGACCCATGAGGCGGATATCGCGGCCTATGCACATCGCGTTATTTCGATCCGCGACGGGCAGGTCGAAAAAGACATTCGACAGGAGCCGGTGCGACCGGTCGTCGCGGTCGCGGCCGCGGAATCACTCATCACTGATCACTGATCGTGAATTCATCGTGAATCATTAATCCTTGAATCCTTGAATCCTCGAATCGCCGAATCGTTGTGGCTGCGAACGAGATTCAACGATTCAGTGATTCGACGATTAGGGATTCACGATCAGTGATCAGTGATTAGCGATTCAGACCGCCGCAACATGTCCCGCGCCGATCTGTCTCAACGGCGCGTCACGTTGAAAAGTAGCGGGGTCGAGGACGACGCGTTGTTTGGCCGCCGCCGGATCGGGCACGGGAATAGCTGAGAGCAGTGCGCGCGTATAGGGGTGCGCCGGCGCCGCGAAGATAGCTTCCGTCTCTCCCATTTCGACAATCTTTCCCAGATACATCACCGCCACTCGACGACAGATGTGACGCACGAGTCTGAGGTCGTGAGCGATGAACAGATACGTCAGCCGCAGCCGTGCCTGCAAATCCATCAGCAGGTTGACAACCTGTGCCTGCACTGAGACGTCGAGTGCCGAGACCGGTTCGTCCGCAACAATGAACGATGGGTTGAGTGCCAGAGCGCGAGCGAGACCGATCCGCTGGCGCTGGCCGCCGCTGAACTGATGCGGATAGCGGTTGAGCTGTGTCGGATCGAGACCAACCAATTCGAAGAGTTCGGCGACGCGGGCCTTCCGCACCTGCCCGCTGCCCATCCGATGGATGATCAGCGGTTCTTCAACGATCGATCCGACTCGCATGCGCGGGTTCAGCGATGAAAACGGATCCTGAAAGACGATTTGCATATCACGCCGCGCGAGACGCAGACGGCTGCGCGAGAACGTCAGAACGTCCTCTCCCTTGAACCGTACTAGCCCCGAGGTCGGTTCGATCAACCGCAGAATGCAGCGGCCGGTCGTGGTCTTGCCGCTCCCCGACTCTCCCACCAGTCCGAACATTTCACCTTCGTCGATCGCGAAGCTCACATCGTCCACGGCACGCACGATCGATGGCGCGGCGAAAAGACCGCGCTTGCGGGTGAAGTGTTTGACGAGGTTGGTGACTTCGAGGAGTGGCATCAGGAGTTTCTCGCGTCGCGCACTTCCGGTTCCACGGCGTCGGAGTGGAGGTAGCACTTCACGGAATGGACATTTCCGGGATCCCGGATCCGCGATCCGGGATCCGGGGTTCGGGTTGCGATCAAAGTCGAGCCTGGATGCGCTTTCGGACACGGCTCAAATCGTCGCGGACAGCGCGGCGTGAACGAGCACCCCGGCGGCAGTTCTCCGAGCGGCGGCACTGTTCCTTGAATCGCCTGTAGTTTTGTCCCGGGCGCACCGCCGGGGATCGATGCCAGTAAGCCCTGCGTGTAAGGATGCGCGGGCGCCGCGAAGAGAGCGGCCACCGGCGCTTCTTCGACGATCCTTCCTGCATACATGACGGCAACGCGATCGGCCATCTCCGCAACGACGCCGAGATCGTGCGTAATGAGGAGGAGTGCCAGCCCCATCTTCTTCTGCAACGAACGGAGCAGATCGAGAATCTCCGCCTGGATCGTGACGTCGAGCGCCGTCGTCGGTTCATCCGCAATCACAAAAGTTGGATCGCACGCCAGCGCCATCGCGATGAGGGCGCGCTGCCTCAGGCCGCCCGACAATTGGTGGGGATAATCTCGGACCCGGAGGTTCGGCTCAGGCACGCTGACCGCGTCCAGGAGTTCAATTGCCTTCTGTCGCGCGGTGCGACGCGTTGCCCGCCCGTGCACCTGCAGCGTCTCTTCGATCTGGCTGCCAATGGTGAAGACCGGATTCAGCGCCGTCATCGGCTCCTGAAAGATCAACGAGATCTCCGCGCCGCGAATTCTCTGCATCTCGCGTTCGCCAAGCTCGCGCAGGTCGCGCCCCTTGAACACCAGCCGGCCACGTTCGATTCTCCCTGGCGGCTGAACGAGCCGCATGATTGACAATGCCGTCAGCGACTTTCCGCTGCCTGATTCCCCGACCAGACACACTGTTTCGCCCGCATCGACATGGAAGCTGACGTCGATGACAGCCGGGACGAATCGACCGTTGATGTCGAAGCCGCTAGTAAGGTGCTCGACTGAAAGAAGGCGCTGCTCGCTACTCGCTGTGCGCTGCTCGCCGCGTGACGAGTCGTTCGAGTTGGCAGACGGTCCCGAGCCGCGAGGAGCGAGCCACGAGGAGCGAGAACTAGACATCAATCTCCTTATGCTCGCCAAATACGCCGCGCAGGGTGTCGGAGATTTCGCCCAGCGTCGCTCGGGCCTCCACCGCCGCAATCACGAACGGGACGAGATTTGATGTGCCATTGGCAGCGGCCGCGAGGTTGTCGAGTGACGCGCGCCACTCTCGAGGATCTCGTGACGCGCGAACCGCTCGTACCCGTTCGATCTGACGGCGTTCGATATCGGGATCGATCTGAAGCACATCGATCCGGGTTATTTCCTCGGCAACGAAACGATTGACGCCGACGACGATGCTTTCGCCGCGATCGATGGCCTGTTGAGCGCGATAGGCGGACTCTTGAATCTCGCGCTGGATCAGCCCCTGCTCGATCGCTGCCAGCGTGCCACCCACCGCATCGATTCGATCGAGCAGCTGTCGAGCGTCCTGCTCGATTTGATTCGTCATCTCTTCGATCGCATAGGCACCGCCGCACGGATCGACAGTGTTGACGACCCCCGTCTCGGACGCGATGAGCTGTTGCGTGCGCAGCGCCAGTTTCGCCGATTCCTCCGTTGGAAGCGCCAGCGCTTCATCGCGGGCGTTGCAGTGAAGCGACTGGGTTCCGCCAAGCACCGCGGCCAGTGCCTGGATCGCGACGCGGACAAGATTGTTGTCCGGCTGCTGCGCAGTCAACGTGCTTCCCGCGGTTTGCGTATGGAACCGCAGCTGCTGGGCGCGAGGATTGGTTGCGGCAAATCGTTCGTGCATCAGTTTCGCCCACAACCGTCGCGCGGCGCGGAATTTTGCGATCTCCTCGAGGAAATCGTTGTGCGCGTTGAAGAAGAAGGACAGTCGCTGGCCGAATCGATTGACGTCCAGTCCGGCGTCTATGGCTGCCTGCACGTAAGCGATCGCGTGGGCGAGTGTGAACGCCACCTCCTGAACCGCCGTCGATCCGGCCTCCCGGATGTGGTAGCCGCTGATCGAGATCGTGTTCCAGTTGGGCAGTTCGCGATCGCAGAAGGCGAAGATGTCGGTGACTATGCGCAAGGACGCACGCGGTGGAAAGATGTACGTTCCGCGAGCGACGTATTCCTTGAGAATGTCGTTCTGCACCGTGCCGGAGAGCGATGCCGGCATCACTCCCTGGCGTTTCGCGACCGCGACGTACAGCGACAGCAGAATGATCGCGGTCGCATTGATGGTCATCGAAGTCGACACCCGGTCGAGGGGAATTCCGTCAAACAGCTCGGCCATGTCGTCGATCGAATCGATCGCGACGCCGACGCGGCCGACCTCACCGGCTGCCAGGCTGTGGTCCGAGTCGTATCCGATCTGAGTTGGCAGGTCGAAGGCGACGCTCAGTCCGCTGACCCCGTGTGACAGGAGATACCGGTAGCGTCGATTGGATTCGGACGCTGAGCCAAACCCCGCGTACTGCCGCATGGTCCAGAGCCGGCCGCGGTACATGGTTGGCTGGATGCCACGGGTGAAGGGAAAAACGCCCGGAAATCCGATCTCGACCGCGGGATCGCCGACGAAAGCGTCAGCCGGAGTGGCGAAGGGGCGTCGATGGTCCAATCTTTTGCGTCACGCGGCGCGTCCTAATGAGCAGCGGGCGGACTGTGGCTCATTGTAGCAATCACCGCAAAATGTGACGCATTTCTCGCCCTTGGACCATTGACACTCGATCCGGGGCGCGCTTACAATGGCGCTGCGTTCCCCGCGCTGCAAATCCTTCATATGAACAAATTTGGCGCCCGATCCCTGCCGCCCCGCCCGGGTTGCAGCTGTCCGTTCGGCCCAGGCCAGCCCTGGGTACGTCGGACCGACGGATCGGGATACGCCCCGGGTGCCCAGTTCCGGCGGCGGTGAGGAGGTCTCGTATGGACGACGTCGTGAACCGGATGGCCCGAGAGCTATCCGATGCCATTGCAGCGGCCGTAGCCGAAGATCCGCGGATCGAGGCCTGCCGCGAGCGAGCCCGGGCGGCGGGGTTCGAGATGAAGCTCTCTCTCGAGGCGGTGATCGGCTTCATGAATCGCACCACGCCCGGAGCCCTTGCGAAGATTAGCGCGCCACCTCAGAAGGCGGCGCGGACAACTGATCGCCGAAACTTCGAGATCAGCGCGAACGACAAACGCTTCCTGCGTTCACTTCGGATTGCGGCGGACGAGACACAGGAAAAGGAAGTCGAGTAAGTTCAGCCGCTCACATTTTCAAGGGCCGCGTAGAATTCTGCGCGGCCCTTTTTATTTGCGCTACGCGGGGCGTAGACTCGAACGATGGAGTCACATCATCTCGTTCGTATCAGCCGCCGCCAGCTCGGCCGCGGCGGGCCTTCTGTTTCTGCAATCGGCCTCGGTTGCATGGGCATGTCGGATTTCTATGGCGGCGCCGACGACAGCCGATCCATCGCGACGATTCATCGCGCGCTCGATCTCGGGATTGATTTCCTCGATACCGCCGACATCTACGGACCATTCGCAAATGAACGCCTCGTCGGTCGCGCGATTCGCGACCGCCGTTCGGAGGTGTTCCTCGCAACGAAGTTCGGCAACGTCCGTACGGAGGATGGCAAGTTTCTCGGTGTCAACGGGCGTCCGGAGTACGTTCGCAGCGCGTGCGACGCATCCCTGAAACGGCTGGGCGTCGATATCATCGATCTTTATTACCAGCACCGCGTCGATGCCGACACACCAATCGAAGACACCGTTGGCGCGATGGCGGAACTCGTCAAGGCAGGAAAGGTTCGATACCTGGGACTGTCTGAAGCGGCGCCGCCGACCATTCGCCGGGCTCACGCGGTACATCCGATCACAGCGCTGCAAACCGAGTACTCGCTGTGGACCCGCGATCCCGAAGACGGCCCGCTGCCGACATGCCGTGAACTCGGGATCGGATTCGTCGCCTATAGTCCGCTTGGTCGCGGTTTCCTCACCGGACGATTCCGAACGCCGGACGATCTCGCGCCGAATGACTGGCGCCGCAACAATCCGCGCTTCCAGGGCGAGAACTTTCAGAGGAATCTCGACCTCGTTGCCCGCGTTGAAGCGATCGCGAGAAAGAAAGGTTGCACACCGGCGCAGCTGGCAATCGCCTGGTTGCTCTCACGGGGCCAGGATATCGTTCCTATCCCAGGGTCGACACGTTCAGAACGCGTTGAGGAGAATGCCGCTGCGGCTTCGATCACGCTGTCACCCGATGAACTCGAGTCGCTCGATGCGGTCGCCGCCTTCGTGGCAGGAAATCGTTATCCTGAAGGAGGAATGAAGACGATCAATCGCTAATCACTGATCACTGATCGTGAATCGCTAATCGTTGAATCGACGAATCGTCGAATGCTTGAATCATCAGTCGTGATTTACGATTCGAGGATTCACAGATTCGGGGATTAGTGCATTCACGATTAGTGATTAGTGATCAGTGATTCCGAAGCTGAACCGCAGGAAAGTATTCCGAGACGAGCGTCCGGTTCCACCAGAGGCCCGTACGCTGGCGTTCGTCCCGCGTCGTGAACGTGTATCGGTACAACCGTGCACGAATCCAGCGAGGTCGTTGATCCGGGAAGGGATTGCCGGCGAGCAGACTTATCGTCGGTTTGTCCCCCTGAAGGAGTTTCGCGATAAGCGGCGAGAACCACTCCTGATCGGAAGGCGGTCCCATCGCGGCAAACCACATCAACCAGTCGATCCTTAGGTGATAGGGCGCAATCTGGATGGGTCTCCGTGCGGGATTGCCCGGCTTTCCTTTGAACTCGTACTCCCGCCACGTTGTTTTGTCGGTCAACGCGTCTTCCGTTGTCCCCTCAATGACGATTTCATAGCGCTCGCGCGTAATGCTGCCGAACGCGCCGTAGGTATTGACGATCTGCAGCGGATTAAACGACGTGTTCATCACCTGGTTCGGAGACAGCATGTTCACGACCGGCGAGATGCTCAGAACCGCGACGAGCGCAGCCAGCGCGTAGATCGCCCAGCGTTGCACGGCAGGCATCGGTTGCAGCGCCGGAATGGCGGGAAGCCAGGCAAAGAAACGATGATCAAGAGTGGTAACGGCGATCACGATTGTCAGCCAGTTCAACCACGAGAGGTTGCCGCTCACAATCAGCGTGAGTTGAAACACTATGGTGAAGATGCCGGCGATCCCTGCGAACGGCTGCGGCAGGAAATAGCCGAACGGCACGACCAGTTCGGCGAAGTGATTGAACGCCACGCCGCCGTGCAGAACCGGTCGCGGCAGCCAGTGAAAGTACCAGCTAAGTGCGTTTGGTATCGGCTGGGTTTCGAAGTAGTAATCGAGGCAGGTCAAATCGCGCCAGCATTGATCGCCACGCAGCTTGATGAGCCCAGCACCAAACATCAACCGAAAGAGCGTCCATCGATAAATCCAGTTCAGGATGAGCGACGGCGAGGTCGTGCTGGCGCCGGCGAAGATTGTGAAGAATCCGACTTCGAGGAGCAGTGATTCCCAGCCGAAGCCGTAAAAGGTTTGGCCGACATTGACGAATGACAGATACAGCATCCACAGAAGCGCCCAGACGACTGCTCCGGCAAGCGCGCTTCGATGCTGGACAATACCGGTCAGCGCGGTGATCGAGAGCAGGATGCCGAGCCATCCCGCGATGCGAAAGGCGAGATCGGTCGGTCGAAAATAGAACAAGCTCGGCGAGACGCGGAACGGTACTGCTTCGGTGAATCGTTGGACCGGGAGCAGTCCGCGCTCGCCAAGCAGAGGAATGAACTGGTTGACGACGGCGATGAAGGCGATGAGATAGATGAGCGAGAGCCCTCGCTCGAAGACGAACCGCGAGTGCCAACAGCCGGCCAGTTCGTCAGGCATCTTGAGACAGGATTTATAGCAAAGACGTGGCCGCTGTAGATGCGATTGTTATCGGAGCCGGGCCGAATGGTCTTGCGGCCGCGATCGCGCTCGCTCGCGCCGGTGTCCACGTCGTCGTCTACGAGGCGCAGGAGACGATCGGCGGCGGCTGCCGCTCGGCGCCGCTCACATTGCCTGGCTTCGTGCACGATGTCTGCTCGGCGGTCCACCCGATGGGTGCGGCGTCGCCATTCTTTCGCAGCCTTCCGCTTCACGAACATGGGCTGAGCTGGGTCCAACCGCCCGTGATGATCGCCCATCCCTTCGACGATGGTGTGCCGGCCGCCCTGGTGACGCGTGCGGTGGCGGAAACGGCGCAGGGTTTCGGCGCGGATCGCGAGCCCTATCGAGGTCTCCTGGGAGGGGTCGCCGATCTCTGGTCGCGGATCGACAACGCAGTTCTCGGACCACCATCAGTTCCCCAACATCCTTTCGCGGTCGCGCGTTTCGGGATCAACGGTTTGCAGAGTGCCGACCGTCTGGCGCGCCGCCATTTCTCAACTGAGCGCGCACGCGGGCTGCTCGCGGGAATCGCCGCGCATGGCATGGTGCCGCTCGATGTGTTTCCGTCAGGAGCAGTCGGACTGGTGCTTGGCGCGCTTGCGCACGTCGTGGGATGGCCCTTGCCGCGCGGTGGAGCGCAAACGCTCGCTGATGCGCTTGGCTCGTATCTGCGATCACTGGGTGGCGAGATCGTCACCAGCACGCCGATTGCTGACATCGACGAATTGCCGCCGGCGAAGGCAATCCTGTGCGATCTTTCGCCGCGTCCGTTCGCCCGCGTCGCAGATCGTCATCTTCCAGATTGGTACAAACAGAAACTGGCGAAATACCGCTACGGCCTCGGCATATTCAAGGTCGATTGGGCACTTGACGGCCCCGTGCCGTGGAGAGACGCGAATGTTACGCGCGCTGCGACCGTGCATCTTGGCGGGACGTTGACCGAGATTCGTCAGTCGGAGCGCGAAGCGTGGGAAGGTCGCCCGTCGTCGACACCATTCGTGCTGCTCGTGCAGCCCACGTTGTTCGACGATACCCGGGCACCGGCCGGGAAGCACACCGTCTGGGCGTATTGTCACGTGCCCAACGGCTCGACGGCCGACATGCTGCCGGCCATCGAGCGGCAGATTGAACGCTTCGCGCCGGGTTTCCGTGAACGCGTGCTCGCGCGGCACGTCGCGACGCCGGCAGACCTCGAGAGGCGCAATCCCAATCTCGTCGGCGGAGACATTGCGATGGGTGTCACCGACCTGTGGCAGATAGTCGCGCGGCCGACCTGGCGCTGGTATCGCACGCCGACGCGAGGACTGTATCTGTGCTCGGCCGCAACACCGCCCGGCGTCGCAGTGCACGGAATGTGTGGATATCACGCGGCGCGGTGCGCGCTCCGGGACGTGTTCGGCTTGAATCGCTAATCACTGATCACTGATCGTGAATCGCTGATCGCCGAATCCTCGAATCGTTGAATCCTCGAACCGCCGAATCCTCGAATCGCCGAATCCTCGAATCGCCGGATCGTCGAATCGCCGAATCCTCGAATCGCCGAATCCTCGAATCGCCGGATCGTCGACTCGTTGGACCCTCGACTCGTTGGAGCCTCGAATCGATCGATGCATCGCTGAAGGGCGTGGATGATTCAGCGATTCAGCGATTCAGGGATTCAGGGATTCGACGATTAGCGATTCGCGATCACTCTTGTCCAAATTAGCCGTGCTGCCATGAAACGAAAAAAGGGGTTAAGCGCGCCGCGTATGATGGTGGCGAAGTGACCAAACTTAACCCCATCAACTCGGGAGCCAACCCCTATGAGTCGATTCTGCAGCATCTTCAATCAATTACTCCAGCTCTTTCCGCGGACCGAGGTTTCAACAGGCAGTGATCGCGCACCGTGCCGAGCGGCATGCGCGCGGATTTACCTGCTGGGGACAGTTTGTCGCGATGCTGTTCTGCCAGCTGGGTCGGGCGCCCTCGTTGCGCGAGATCTGCGGGGGCCTGGCGAGCTGCGAAGGCAAGCGCGCGCATCTGGGGATCGCCGCGCCGAAGCGCGCGTCGCTGGCCTACGCCAACGCGCATCGACCGTGGGAGCTGTATCAAGCAGTGTTCTACCAGCTACTCGCGCGCTGTCAGGCCGTGGCGGGGTCGAAGAAATTTCGGTTCAAAAACAAGCGGTTGAGTCTGGATACCACGGTC